>CAXRBI010000036.1:0-17292 GCA_964229075.1 Alteromonadaceae bacterium
TTCTTGCTCTCCGTCACCGCCTCCGCACTAATTGCAGGCTGCGGTTTAACTCAGTTTTATTCCACACCTGCAGTCATCGACAAATCCCAACTCGTTGCCGACATTAATTATCTCGCCAGTGACGAACTGCAAGGACGTAAAGCATTCTCGCCAGGTATTGAAAAGGCCGCAGATTACATTGCCAGTCGTTTCGAACAAATTGGCCTAGAGCCTTTGTCACAAATCGGCAGCTATAAACAAAGTTTTGAGTTGTTCCAAATTTCTCCTGAAAGCAGCGAAGCTGTGCTGAACGGTAAAGCGCTTGATGCAGAAAATTACTTTGTGATCTCATCTAAGAAGACCCTGGATTGGGATCAAAATAGTCCACTTACGGTAACCAAACTAGGTGCCGAACAGGACTTCCGAGCTGCGGTTAATCAAGCCAATCAAGTGGGAGGCAATCATGTAATTTTTGCAGACCCTGCGCATCAAGATATGGTGCAGCGCTATCAAGCCTATTTTTCTCAGCCACAAACTAGAGCTAAGCTCAAATCAGGCAGTCTTGCGGTAGTGACAGCTGACTTAGCTGCGATTGAAAGCTTTAACATAAAAGCATCAATGAAAGTTGAAAAGCAGCCACTGGATAATGTTGTCGGTGTTTTACCGGGCAAAAGTTTGGCTCAAGAGATGGTTATCTTCTCTGGCCATTTTGATCACTTAGGAGTGCGCGGGGAGGACATTTACAATGGCGCCGACGACAATGCCTCGGGCACCAGCGCACTTTTAAGCCTTGCTCAGTACTTTAAAGCCTTAAACAACAACGAGCGCACCTTGTTGTTCGTTGGCTTTACCGCCGAAGAAATGGGCTTGTTAGGCTCGGCCAACTTTGCCAATGTGGTGGATGCCGACAAAATAGCAGCAATGGTCAATATTGAAATGATCGGTAAAGCTTCCAAATTTGGACCGGGTCGTTTGTGGATGACTGGAGCAGACAAGTCCAACATGCAATCGTTGTTGAACCAACAACTCACCGCTGAGCAGCAAATCGAAGCCAACCCTTATCCAAATATGAACCTGTTTTACCGCTCAGACAATGCCAGCTTCGCTCGACTGGGCGTCCCTGCCCATACGTTTAGCTCAGTGCAACTCGATGGCGATAAACATTACCATCAGGCATCTGATGAGGTCAGTACGCTCGATTTAGATTCATACTTCCAAGCGGTGCAACTGCTGAGCACGGCCAGCGAGCCTTTAGTGACAGGCGCAGCAACCCCCGACCGCGTTGCCCCATTACCCGCACGCCCTGAAGGCCAAATCTATTAACGGTTGTGTGCAGGCGTTCTGTCGCCTGCGCATTCTTTTCCAATCGTCTGAAAATTCTTCGATTTTTCTGAAATTATTGCCATGTTTTAAAGTTCTAATTGTTAGAGGCTGTTGTTCCTGTGTCAACAAGCCACTTAACAACCGAATTTTAAATGGGGAATTAAATGAAAACTGTCTCTTTCTGGATGATTTGCGCTACCGTCATTGCCACTTTGTTCAGCTCAAACGTTATGGCGGACGATCCAATCGAAACGGGTACGTTCAACAATAAAGCGATTTATGGTTATGACACGGTGGCTTATTTCACCAAAAACAAAGCGGTCAAAGGCAACAAGAAATTTATGACCGAGCATTTAGGTGCTGAGTGGTACTTTTCAAGTAAAGAGCACATGGACATGTTTGTTGCCAATCCAGAAAAGTATATGCCGCAATACGGTGGCTACTGTGCCTATGCTTTGAGTGACGGTCGATTGGTTGGCGTCGACGAAGATGCCTTCACCATATTGGACGGCAAGCTATATCTCAACTACAGCAAAAGTGTAATGAAAGAATGGCGCACGAGTACAGAGCGTTTTATTTCTGAAGCAAATGCTTGGTACCCGCAATTGGTCGACTTACCAGCCTCAAACTGATCTGCTATTGTGCATCTTTAGGTGCAATCACCTGAAGGTGCGCTTTTTTGGGGTCGTTTGCCAAACGCTTCAACTCAAAATTAATCTGCGAGACCTTCGACGCTAGAGGAGAACTTTTGCTGATGCCAAAATACACGTACTCTTCGCCAAAGTAAGGCAAAGGTTGAAACGTAAATAACGCACCGTAATCACTTTCTTCATTTAATATTTCTAAGCCTGTAGCCACGGTTGCTAATACACCGTCGATTCTATTTTTAACGACCATATCCAATCCCGTACCGACTGATCGTATCGGCACGAGTTGGGAATAAATTGGGGAAGTTTTGATTTGGTCAGGTAAAGCAAACGCTCGATGCATGCCGATTAAGGCATCCGGAGCAAATTGGTCAAACGCATAGGACTTTTTGCTTGTTTTTAAGTGGAAAATTGCCAATCGTTCCTTGGTACTGTATGGAACCAATAGAAAGCGCTGCGCCCGCTCCTTGGTGTAGATAAGACCAGAAACGATATCGATTTTTCCTTGTTCAAGCAGTTTCATACAGCGAACAAACGGCGCTCTGATCGAAGCGTCAACTTGGTAGTTCAACCCCTCTAACAGATAGTACAAGGTCTCAACATTGCCGCCACTCCAAATCCTCTGGCCATCTGGGCCTTGGACATAGGGAGAATAATCTAAACAAGTCGCGATTGATTCCGTTGCTTTCGCTGAATTACAGGCGAAAAACAAAGAGAGAACTAAGAAAAAACATTTAAGCCCTTTAGTCCATCTTTTGGTATCACGTGACAATCGCAAACAAAAACTCCTTATTTGCATTAAGCACTGCGCTTAGTTTTCGAAACGGCCCTGATAAAACGCAGAAACCACTTGTTTGATGATCTCTTCATCCTTTAGGTTAAGACGATGTTTTTTACTAAAGCCAAAGCTGGTGACCTTACTGCGCAATTCTTCTAATGCGATAGGCGATACTTTCAGGTTGGCTTCTTTGATTTCTTTGGCAAACAGAGAAATCATTTCTGGACTTGTCATCATCAGATCAATTCGACCTTTTGCCAGCATAGTGAATCCCGTTCGGTTGTTCAAAATAGGTATTTTTCTTAGACTGTTGTCGTTGTCAAATCGCGCGAAGTAACTTGTCCCTCTTGGCACTCCAATGACCCACTCGTCAAAATCGTCATAAGTCTTGATAACAATACCGCTTTTCGACACGACTCGGAGTTTATCGGCTTGTTTAAATGGCGCATAAAACGCAAATTGATTTCTCTCTTCAGTCGGGTTGAGTCCCGCGACAACATCAACTGTACCTCGCTCTAACATTACCAAACAACGGGCGAAATTAGGCGACTCTATAAATGTGATTTGTTTATCCAAAATCTCAGCAAGCACCCTTAAAGCTTCAATATGGGTACCGGTTGGCGTGTCACCAAGGATCTGATATGGCGGATGATCGTCAATACAGGCAACCATTTCATGGTGTTTTGCAAGCCCACTGCTTGCCCAAACTAAAATGAACGCCAGAATCACTCTCATCAACACGAACCTCAAGATCAATTAACCTTAATTGTATATTAACTTCACTTTTGTGCGAGATTATAAGCCAAATGCCGACAGTTATGAACATCCAATGCGGCATAGCTTAAATCGTTATTATGTAAGATAGATCTACCTGTACCGCTTGTGTTAGTGTAAATGACTTGTTTAAATTTTAGCCAGCCTGCACCGTGAATAATAATAAATGGAAAATTGGTGACATCGTTGTCGACTTCGGTTCTAAAAAAGCCACTTTTGCGGATGGCGAAGACATTTCAATCACTGATTTACAGAGCAAAATATTAAAAGCGTTAGTTTGCTCGAGCCCAAAAACCGTAAAACACGATGAGCTTTATGAAAAGGCTTGGAATAAACATTACGTAGATGACAAAGCCTATTCTTCTGCCATGTCCAAGTTACGCAAAAAAATGGGCTGGCAAGCCAATGTTGAGTTAATCAACGAACACGGAATTGGCTACCGATTAAATCTTCCTTGTACCCCATTAGTCGAAGTTTCAAACAATCCTATGATGGGGCAACGGCAAAGCAATCAACAGGACGCCTCCCGCTGGTTCGTCTCTTTTATGGCGATTACCCTCATCAGCCTAATTTGGTGGCAATTGACCCCCTCCCATGAGGCGACCCCGGTAAACGCACAAAACGTAAAAACTCTGACCCACCTAAAAGGTATAGAGTTGCGACCGGATCTATCCCTTGATGGCAAATACCTCGCCTTCAACTTTTCTAATCGAGGTGCACTAGACTACGAAATCAAGGTGAAGCACCTTGAAACACAAAGGGTTTTATCGCTACCAGAGCAAGGGTTTCACACCTCTCCAAAATGGAACAACACGAGCCAATACTTATATTACGCCACCTATCAAGACCAGCAATGTTGGTTAAAACGGGTCAAACTTATTGCCGAATTTGAATTTTCTGCGCCAGAAAAATTGGTGTATTGCGGTGTGGTAGCGAGCGAATCGCAACCGCAAATTGACCTAAAAGATGAATGGTTGTACTTCGCATATATCGAGTCTCTGAGCACCGCTTATGCGGTAAAACGAGTTAATCTATTGAGCCCAGATAGACCGGTGGAAACCCTAACCACCGCAATTGAAGACGGTTATGGTGATTACAGCATCAGCCTCAGCCCAGACAATTCGAAGCTGGCGATCTTAAACAGCGACGGCTCAGCCATCAGTCGGCTGTCAATTATGGACCTCGATACCAAAGACAGAAACACCATTTTTCAGTTTGGCCATTTGATGTTTAACCCAGCATGGACAGCCGATAGCGAGAACATCATCTATGCCAGCGCCGCGCGTGAGATAACCGTATACAACTTGCCAAAAAGAGCGGCAAAAATGATCATGACATTACCAGATCGCGCTTACACCCTCGCCCGCGGACAAGCCGGAAATGTTCTGGCAGGTTACGGCAACATTTATAAGGCGAATATCTACGCGCATTCATTGTCTGACACAAATTTTGAACCTCATAATCTTGTTTCAACCTCATTTAACGACCGGCTTATTGCGCCAATGAGCGCAGATAATTCGGTCTATGCGTTTGTCTCCAATCGCTCTGGGCGACAACAAATATGGTTATCAGACGAAGGTAACCTCAAGCAACTGTCGCAATTCGAAGACAGTAAACACATTGAAACCATGTTAGTGACACCAAACGGGCAACAGCTGATATTTGTTCGCGAGCAAAATCTTTACAAAGCCAACCTTAACGACGAGTTTGTACCTCAAAAAATCGGCAATCGAGAAATCTATCGCAACGTTTCTCTCGGCTGTGATGGCGAGACAATCTATGCCTCGAGTAAAATCAACGACAGTTGGAACATTTTAGAGCTTGATCTCAACTCAAACCAAGAGTCGCTGCTTTATCGACGAGCCACAGGACTTAAAGTAAATTGTGAGACACACACTGAGTACATTGTCTACCAAGGTAAAACAGGCATTTATGTGCGAAACAAAAATGACCAAGAGTCAGAGCCTGTTCAAATATTGGCAGGAGTTTCATTACTGCATCACTCGGAATGGGATATGACCAATGATACTCTGTATTACTATGTAATGGACGGCCTCTATGCCCTAAACCTGCGCCAACCAACCGAAAAACCTCTGCGCCTATCAAAGCAAAGACCTCGTAATATCAAAGTCAAATTTGAGCATTTGTACTTCGATAAAGACGTCCTAAACGACACATATATTGCCGAAATTAGCCTCGGAAGTAATTAGAAGTAAGCAGAAGGTAGCGAATTCCCGGTCATCATCATAATGTAGTCATCGCACCAATAAGACGCTGGGGATAATAATGAAAAAGCAAATAACTTGGTTGTTTTTAGTGTGTATGACTGGCATTGCTCCAAACGCAATGGCGAATACTTCCAGCAGTAATGACGACGATATATCGACCCTAGATACGGTAATTGACGTTTTATGTTCGCCGTTTCCATCGTGCAAGAGCGAGAACGAGCCAGACGCATAACTCTATGCAGCTGTGCGCTAACATCTGCTCCTGGGGATGGCCTTAGGGTCCCCCAGTTTTTTAATAAGGACATTTTATGCTGGAGGCATTTCTTGCAGGACTCGGAGCAGGTTTGTGTTTTACTTTGTTCATTTTGCTTTTACGCCATGTCTATACACTTTTCACCAAGTATAAATCGAGTTCTCAATCCAGCGACTGATGGGTGTTTTAAACTCAAACTTCCTGTGCAAACTAACCACAATGTGTAATTGCATGCCCTCACGCCAATCAAAAGATTGTTAATTCCCATTGCTTTCGTCCAAAAGCTGAATTACCGTTTTAACTTCGCAGATGTTCACACCCCAAGGTATTCATGGCACGAGCAAGTTTTACCATCGAAATGAATCAACAAGTTCTTATGATTCGTCCAATTGGCGCATGGGGCGAAAGCATTGCCTCAGGCTTTGTTAAGCAAGTAAATCAATATCTAGCTTCTGGAAAAGCTGAGTTCGCCGGCATAATCGATCTTCGAAAGTGGGAGCTCGGAACACCTGAAGCATTAGCCATCATAGGCAAAAACATTTTTTATGCCGCGTCTCTCGGTTACACATTAGAGGTGCATTTTGGCCAACCGAAATCAATTCCTATGCAAGTATCTGAAAAGAAAGTTACGCCTGAAGAAGTTCAGTTACTGCAAAGCAATGATCCGGATGAAGTGTCGCTGCTGTTTAAAGAACACGGATACCAGTTTGATAGCGATAGGTTAACGGTGTTTTTGGAGAGTGCCTAATAGTCAAAAACTGAAGATTTAATGATGATTCTCATGTTGATTTCGACGTCTGCTGAAGCAAATTTATCAACCAAAAATAGCGACACATGTAACCCCAGTTTACTTTCTGAAATGCCGGCGCTAGGCAAAAAGTGGCGTCCCCGGTAGGATTCGAACCTACGACCTATCCCTTAGGAGGGGATTGCGCTATCCAGCTGTGCCACGGGGACGTATAAGTCAGCTATAAAGTTAACAACAATTATTCTTCTTTGCCACCACTAAGCTACTGAGAAATCGAGACTAATCAAGCTAGTTCTCGATCAATATGAAAAATATGATTGAAATGAAGACAGTTTGATCTATTCGAACGAAAGCTCGCTTTTTTCTCAATTCTGATTGATGCCGCTGTTGAAAACATACGGTTTTATGTAGAGTATCAATACTATCTCCCAACTCACTGTAAACAACATGGATTTTATCTGGATTGGCGTCGCCTTTGTTTTTGCTTTAGTCATGAAAAGCATGTCTTTGCCGCCGTTGATTGGTTTTCTTTTAGCAGGTTTCGCCCTTAATTTCGCCGGTGTTACTCCGGATCCGAGTTTGCAAACATTGGCAGACCTCGGCATTACTTTAATGCTCTTCACCATTGGTTTGAAGCTCAATATCAATCAGCTAATTAAACCTGAAGTTTGGGCCGGTACCATTGCCACCACTGGCGGCTGGACTTTGTTGTTTGGCAGTTTCAGTTTGCTCTACATGTCGCTGGGGCTTGCCTATTTTGAGTTGTTAGACTGGCAAACAGCTTTCATCCTTGGCTTTGCTTTTAGTTTCAGCTCGACGGTTTGTGTTGTGAAAATGATGGAAGCCAGTGGCGAAATGAAAACACGCCACGGCAATTTGGCCATTTCAATTTTGGTCATGCAAGATATTGCAGCCGTCGTATTTTTGGTGATTGCCACAGGTAAAGTTCCTTCCATCTGGGCCTTTGGCCTCATTGGTCTGTATTTCTTGCGCCCGTATTTATGCAAACTTGTTAGCCGTTCAGGCCACAAAGAGATGTTACCGTTAACCGGTTTTTTCATTGCCCTAGGCGGCTACGAGTTATTTGAATTGGTCGGGATGAAAGGCGATTTAGGTGCCTTGGTGGCAGGCTTTCTTTTGAGTCAACACAGCAAAAGCGGTGAGCTGGCCAAGTCATTGCTCAACTTTAAAGACATCTTCCTCATCGGCTTTTTCTTGTCCATCGGCTTTGTCGCATTGCCAACATTAGACATGTTACTGATGTCTTTGTTTATTTGTATTTTGTTACCGGTTAAATTCCTATTGTTCTTCTTCACTTTTGCCAAATTGCGGCTGCGCGCCAGAACCGCGTATTTGTCGAGCTTAATTCTCACCAACTTCAGTGAGTTCGGCCTTATCGTGGTTGCGCTCACCGTCAGCAATGGCTGGCTCGACAAAGACTGGTTAGTGATATTGGCCATTTCGGTGTCAATTTCCTTCGTGTTTTCTAGCATTGTTTACAAGGGCGCTCATAAGATCTACGTCAACCATAAAGACTTCATCAAACGATTCGAACAATCCCCTTGTTTACCACAGGATGTTTATACCCAACCGGAAAAGGCAAACACGCTCGTTATCGGTTTAGGCCGTGTCGGCTGCGGTACGTATCAAGCGCTATATGATGCGATGGGCGACGAAGTTTGGGGCTTAGACAGTGACCAGGACCGAATCGCTTATTACAAAGAAAAAGGCATGCAAGTGACGTTTGGTGATGCGGAAGATATTGATCTTTGGGAAAACATGGACCTGAGCAAAATTAAATTAGTGCTTTTGGCCTTGCCGTCTGTAGAAGATATCACCAACATCGTTGAGCAATTACGCAGTGTTAACTTTGCTGGCAGCATAGTTGCTATTGCTCGATTTGAAGACGAACGCCGACAATTAATGAAAGTTGGTGTCGATAAAGTATTTAACTTCTACGTAGAGGCCGGAAGTGGTTTCGCCGAGGACTCTCTTAAACTGTTGAGACAAGGTTAACTAAATCTCAAAATGGCTAATGCCCACTCACGTTATTGCTAGCCTTTGGTTTTTCTAACAACCAATGGCTAGCCAATTGGTAACCTTAGGGTTTATCAGGCCTAGTCGCTCATAAACGCGTTGAATCTGCCCCGATTGCCTTTGCCTTTTCAGCCCTTGGTTTAAAGCGTCTTGCAACGCCTTGGCTTTTGCCTGTTGCGGGTTTACTACGAAATGCAAAGACTGGGAAAACTGAATTTTAATCCCTTTGAGGGGATACAGAGAGATGCTAAACACGTTACGTTCCAAATCTTGTTTCGCGCTGAACGTCAGCGGCAAGAAATCCGCCCGGCCTTTTTCCACTAAGCGAAACATCTGTTCGTAACGATTCACATGCAACAAACTCATCCCAGCGCAAGTCAATGCTTTCCAATCTTCTTTCCAATTTTGGTTAGCGATAATGATCAATTCTTGTAATTCAGAAACGGGAATGCCTTGATACTTTTGCGCAAGATCTGCTCGAGTATAAAGCCCTTTGGTAAACTGTCCCGACTCCAGTAGAGGCTGCGACATATCAAAGCCGTAGCGCTCGGCATCCGACGCCCATATCCCAAATGCAATAGCGTCGACTTCGCTCTTTTTCAGGGCATCCAATACGCGATCGATAACCGGAAATGGCACTAGCTGAATTTGATATTCTCCGCTGCTCTCTAGCGCGTTACAAAACAGTAAAAACTCCGCCAACATTTGATTTTCGCCGATATTAAATTGGTCGGTACTGACACAGCCGTTGGACTCATAAACCTGTTTCAGCTTAGCGTAGTGATCTGCAAATACCGCAACTCTGAGTGTCGATTTGGATACATTTTCTTCCGCGGCGAACGCAGAGGTGCACAACGTTAAAATGGCTATCGTTGCCAACAGCAACGGAAGGAAAACGCGTTTAATCACCACTAATTTTTCAGTCCTTCTACCACGAAATCCCCCTCGATTGATAACGTAATCTTGATGTCCTTATCACTGCGGTTTCGCCAGTACCAGCCATGAGAACCGGTAAATGGTGCAGTAAATTGGCCGTTCATTTCCCTGACCGAAGCAATGGTGTAAGACTCAAAATACCCACTGGTATCACCTTGAGGTTCGCCATGAAGGTCGACATAAACCGCATCACCGTCTGTTGACCATTGATACTTAACCGTTTGATATTGCTCCATATGAAGCTTGTATTCAATCCCCCTTCCCACTGGTACGGTCACTTCAATAGCGTGTTTACCAGCTGGACTTTCAGTTTTCTCAACTTGTGGCGCTTGATTAAACACGGTTAATCCTAACTCAGCACCGATTCCTGTCGGATCGATATTGTACTCAGCAGGTAAAATTAGGATCACCAACGCAAGTATGGCAGTGACTAAAGAAACTGCACTCGCCTTTAACAGCGCAGATTTAGATTGTAGTGTATTCATATTCATTTGTTGTTCGTTATCCTAGAAAGTAACCGGTGAGGTGCAAGCCAACCAACATAAAACCCGCACTCATCAGCGCCGTATTCGTCGCCACAGTAAAACGTTGGAAGCTGTCAAATCGACGCCAGAAATTTATCGCCAGTAAGATAAACATCAGCGCCAACAGTTGCCCGAGTTCGACACCAAGGTTGAAGCCAATGAGATTGCTCAACAAGCCCTCTTCTGGCAATTGAAACTCTTGCAATTTGGTCGCAAGGCCAAAACCATGAAACAACCCAAACACTAACACCGCTGCTTTTGGATTGGGTTGATAACCCAGCAATCGCTGAAAACCCCCAAGATTATCAAAACCTTTGTAAATAACTGACAAGCCGATGATGGCATCAATCAAATAGGCGTTGACCTGAATGTCACCGTAAACCCCTACCAGTAAAGTGAGACTGTGGCCCAAGGTGAACATACTGACATATAAGATAACGTCCCGAGGTCGGTACAAAAAGAACAAAACACCGACTAAAAACAGCAGATGGTCATACCCAGTCACCATGTGTTTGGCACCAATATACATAAAAGGGATAAACTGAACGCCTTGGTTGTTCTGCAAAAACTGTTTGGTCGAGTCGTCGACACCGTGGGCTATCGACAGCTGAGGAAACAACAAGGCGACGGCCACCATCACCAGTAACCACCAGTGAACATTACGCTTCATAGATGAATTCCAAGAGTAAAAATGTGATTTTAAAACATTGTTTAACACTGCCAAGCAATATTTTTTTCAAATTGGCGATGTTCGCTGGAGTGTAAAGAAAAAAGGAGGCTATGCCTCCTTTTCCTTATTGTTTTTTTCTTGTTCGCAAAGGGCTCTTTGCTTTTCCATCTCAGGACATTTCCAGTCTTCACCAGGGTTCGGTACTTTCATCCATTTGGCGAAAGCCCAAATTGTCCAATAGACGACAAAGCCTGCAAGTATGGAGTCACTTAAAAAGTGCCCTCCTTGCAACACGCGAATCATGCCAACCAAGGCTCCGATACCTAAGCCGATATAGAACCAACGGCGACTGCTCATCAACCAGCCTAAGATCATGAAATAGAATCCCATGGCCGCGTGACCCGATACAAAGGAGCAATTGCGCTCACATTGATCAGAAATCACCCAAGCAGGCGTGTGCACCTTGTCTCCACCAAACTCAACAAGGTGACGCGGACGCGCACGATCCCATTGGTCTTTGAAGACGTTGTGAACTATGATGCCAGGCCCCACTAACAGGGTCACTAACGCGAACAAACACAGGTGGCGGCGGATTTTACAATACGTATTTTTAACACTAAGAATCAAAAATACGAACATGACCGGAAGCAACAACTTCGGCATGTGTTTGAAAATGTCGTAAGTTATTTGTACCAATGGTGTTTCATTCAAATAGAAACCCGTATCAGCATCATAAAATAACCGGCTTACATACAAATCAACTTCTGGGAACAGATAGAAGAAAAGTGATGTAACGACAAAAACCCCCAGCCAGAACCAAGTGTTCAGAGGCGACGTATTGTTATTATTGTTGTCGCTTGTGCCTTCGTATGAAGGCTCAACTTGAGTAGTCATACTGGAATACCTCTTAAATTTCAGCGCCTATTATGCGCACCTAAGAGACCTCTGCAAGTGAAAAGTTCATTAAAAAAGCATTTAGGGGAATTCCCTTTTCCCTCCGCTGGCAAATTTCTGTATAATCGCGCAACTTTATTTCTTGGTTATTATTTGTACAAATTTAATCCAACTTCCAGGTATAGGTATTTATGCAATCTTCTTTAGCTGCCGCGGTTCAAAAAGTCAAGCCGCCACAGGCAACGGTACACTCGGACGTCAAATTATGGGATTACCCAAAATATTGGGCTGAGTGTTTTGGCCCCGCGCCATTTTTACCGACAACCCGCGAAGAAATGGATTTACTCGGGTGGGACTCTTGTGACGTCATTATTGTTACTGGCGATGCGTATGTTGATCATCCGAGTTTCGGGATGGCGGTCATCGGTCGAATGCTCGAAGCACAGGGCTTCCGCGTTGGTATCATTGACCAACCCGATTGGCATTCAAAAGAAGACTTTCAACGTTTAGGAAAGCCAAACCTATATTTTGGTGTCACCGCCGGCAACATGGACTCCATGATCAACCGTTACACCGCGGACCGAAAGATCCGACACGATGACGCTTACACACCGGGCAATGTGGCGGGCAAACGCCCAGACCGTGCAGTAACTGTATACTCGCAGCGTTGTCGCGAAGCCTACAAAGGCGTGCCAGTGGTTATTGGTGGCATCGAAGCCAGTTTGCGTCGCATTGGCCACTACGATTATTGGTCGAACAAAGTCCGCCGTTCTGTTCTGTTTGACTCAAAAGCCGACATGCTGATTTTCGGTAATGCAGAGCGCCCACTGGTTGAAATCACCCATCGCTTGGCAAAAGGCGAAGACATCAAGAGCATCAAAGATGTGCGCGGCACGGCAATCATTGTCAAAAATGCCTTGGAAGATTGGCAAGGCGTCGATTCCACTCACATCGACAAGCCGGGCATCATTGACCCTATTGTTAGCCCATATCAAGATTACGAGCCAAACACCTGCGGTAATAAAGACGAAGCTATCGAGCAAAGCAAAGTCGGAGACGACGCCACTCAGGCAATCGTAGTTCAACCGTATGACAAGACCAAATCGAAAAGCCAATTACGCCGCCCTTGGGATCGGGTGTATGTAAAACTGCCGGCATTTGAAGTGGTTTCAAAAAATCAGGTCTTGTATGCCCACACTAACCGCATCTTGCACCAAGAAACCAACCCTGGCTGTGCTAAGGCGTTGATGCAGAGACATGGAGACCGCAGCGTTTGGATCAATCCACCAGCGTTTCCGCTGGAAACCGAAGAGATGGACTTTGTCTTTGGTATGCCGTTTGCGCGCGTTCCGCACCCTAAGTATCAGGGCGAGAAAATCCCTGCCTACGACATGATCAAAACCTCGGTTAATATCATGCGTGGTTGTTACGGCGGTTGTACTTTCTGTTCGATTACAGAGCACGAAGGCCGCATCATTCAAAGCCGAAGCGAAGACTCGATCATTCAAGAAATTGAACAAATCCGTGACACCGTACCAGGGTTCACTGGGGTGATTTCTGACTTAGGCGGCCCAACCGCCAACATGTACATGCTCAGATGTAAGAGCGCTAAAGCGGAAGCGACCTGTCGTCGAGCTTCCTGTGTTTACCCTGACATCTGTAAACACATGGACACAGACCATGAGCCGACCATCAAACTATACCAACGTGCGCGAGAGCTGCCAGGGATTAAGAAAATCCTGATCGCATCTGGTGTACGTTACGACTTGGCGATTCAAGATCCTCGTTACGTCAAAGAGTTAGTTTCTCACCACGTAGGTGGCTACCTTAAAATTGCCCCAGAACACACCGAGGAAGGTCCATTATCTAAGATGATGAAACCGGGCATGGGCACTTACGATAAGTTTAAAGAGTTATTCGATAAATACTCCAAAGAAGCGGGTAAAGAGCAATACTTGATCCCTTACTTTATCGCTGCCCACCCAGGCACAACGACAAAAGATATGATCAACCTGGCGCTGTGGTTAAAAGAAAACCGCTTCCGTCTGGATCAGGTGCAAAACTTCTACCCGTCGCCAATGGCGACCGCAACGACCATGTATCACACTGAAATTGATACCTTGCACAAAGTGAAAAAGCAGAACGATGTGGTGCCAATTGCCCGCGGCGAAAAAGAGCGCCGTCTGCACAAGGCCATCTTGCGTTATCACGATCCACAGAACTGGAAGATGATCCGACATGCGCTGAAAGAAATGGGTCTACAGAAATTAATCGGTCATGGTAAGCAACACTTAATACCACCTGCGACGCCAAATGAAGAGCGCAATAATCAAAACCGAGGCGGTAAGGGCCAAAAAGCCTTAACTCGCCATTCGGGGATGGGCCAGTTTAAGCAAAGTGGCGGCAAGGGTAATTCCTCGTCATCTAATCGCAATAAAACTGCGGCAAAATCTAAAAATGGTGCTAAAACTAATCGCACCAAGTCCAACAACAAAACACGAATTCGTTAAGGAACCCTATGTCTGACGTAACCACTGAATTTTTCGCTGAAGTGAAAGCAACCCAAATGCTTTGGGCTTTGTTTGACAGCAAAGGCGATGGCTGGGTAGTTGCTGATTCAACCAACTTTGAAGACGCGGAGTCTATGCCGCTTTGGTCAACCGAATCAGGTGCTCAAAAGTGCTGTGTTGATGAATGGTCTGATTACACGCCTCGCCAAATCTCAGTCTCTGACTGGTTAGAGCATTGGTTTGAAGAACTAAAGGACGACGGTTTACTTATCGGCTTAGATTGGCAAGATGACGGCGAATGTGAAGAGTTAGAAGTTGCAGACTTCACTCAAGAAATCGCTGACTTAGAAAAGCTATAATCCCAGTTAAAGACTGAATAAAAAGACAAAATCCTCGCAACCGCGGGGATTTTTTGTTTTGGCTATACTGGATGCCTAAAGTCTTTTCCAGCGCTTTTAACACAGCTTAAAGCGCTAAATTATGCCACCAAGCTACTAACTGACCGACGACATCGCCTGTTGCTTTTTCTTATATGCCGATGGCGTACAATCCATAACTTCTTTAAATGCCTTGCTAAACGTTACCCGGTTATTAAACCCAGACTCAAGGGCAATGCGCTCCAGCGACCAATTCACTGTAGTGTCGTCAATCAGCTCGACCGCGTGTTGGATTCGATAGCCATTGATCAGTTTATAAAAGTTGGTTTGCATGCTCTGGTTTATGATTTGCGACAAGGTATGCGCTTTTATATCAGTCGCTTTGGCTAAATCTGTCAGTGTTAACTTTTCGTTTAAATACAAACTCTGCTGTTGGATTTTTTCCTCCAACTCTTTCGACAACAGTGTGCTTGTGCTCTCCGGCAAGGCTGAATGTAGATATTTGACGTTAGAATCTTCATCGCTTTGTTCTGTAGCGCTCATGTTTTGTTGCAGCGCCAATTTACATTCTTCTGGCGTGAACACTAAATCAGGCTGTTGTAAGCCGACAAAACCAATAGCCAGTACCATGAAAGCAACAAACAACAACCATATATCACCTACGGAGTTGAGCGTTCCCAACCCCAACAGTTGTTGTGCCGCAAACACGCTAACCCAGGTCAACTCAAGGACAAAAAACGCCACCACAATGAACTGCATGTTGGCCAATAGCGAGCGACTGTTGTCAGCCCGCAAGTTGATTGCCACCGCTTTAAACTGTGATACCGAACGCCAGCTCAGATAAAGATAAATGCCTAAATGCGCTTTTATCGATAACAACAGAGCAATGTAAAATGCCGGTAGCTCTGCTGTTGTGCTGTTGAGTAATGCATTCCAACCATCGATTTTGTCATGCCCAGCACGAAACACCGACGGAGCGTTCAATAACCAAAGCGCCACGGCAGGCAAAAAATTAGCTGCAAGCAGTAAACGAGGCAAAGGCTTTTTACCCGTGACCTGTCGAACATACATCCATATTAATGGGCCAACCACTAACACCATAAAAGGCAATAGGCCGATAGTATGCACCACTTTTTCAAATAACCCTGTGTATAAAACCGCACCTTCATACAACTTGTAACAAATCACAAAAGCAATGACCGTGAGCCACTTACTGGGCGCATTTGCTGTGGTTCTTCTCAACAGAGTGACTGCCAGCATTAACCCATGACTCAATGCGATGAAGTAGATTATGCCGATTAAAGTGTGATCCATTTTTTATCCTGGTTTGCGATACAACGTGCCGAAGTCTATGTAAATCTTGTTGGAAAAGCGTAAATCTCAGCCGAAATTAACACATTTATAACACCGAACGTTAATTTCTCTGCATCAATAATAACAAGGGATGCGAGATGAAACGACGGCAGAACGACGAAATAAATCATCTAACTCTAGTAGTGTTAAAGACGATTAGAGCCGCTGGCAAGTTCGCCTTCAACTTGGGCAACACAAACGCTCGTTTTCGTCGCTGGACGTGGCCAATTTTTCTCGGTTTGCAGTGCTTGCTGCAAGTGCAAGCACAAACAAAATCAGATTTGGACAGCCAGTTCGAACAACTGGAATCCGCAATCTCGACAGTGCCGTTTCTGCAACCTCGATTGGATTTTGCAAGCTGGCTAAAAGACCATCAATCGCAATTTGACCTCGACGCCAAAGACCTAGCACAGTGGCAAAATACATTTGCTGAGCTTCAGCCTAAAACTGGCTGTGAGCAACTCCGCCACGACAACTTAAGACGCCATCGTGATTTGATTCGCAACCGAGCACGACTCATCGAGGAGTTACCTGAAGATGCGCGTTACGAAGGGCGAATGTCTGAACTTCCCAACGGTAAAAAGTGGTATTTGCACTGGTTGAATTCTTGGCTGTTATTGGATTTTGAACAGCCATTGGGGCCGGCTAACATCAAACACTTAAAAGCAATTGCCAACGCCGAGCTTAAAAAAGCCCATCCAAACTATCTGGCACTGAGCAGCTCTTTGTCGAATCGGACTGAAAAAGGCTTCTCCCGTTCCCAGCACGACGACATAGTGCGAGCTTTTAAGCAAAGGGAAGCGCAAGTAAATCAAAACATAGAACAGACATTTGGAACAATGCCTACCGTACCAGCTGTTAGGATAAGACCATCAAACTTACCAAAGAGCTTCCCCGCGCCCGGCATATACAACAATGAGAACCAAACCTTTTATTACCATTTCACAGATCAGTATCTGCCATCGGCAAGCCTCGATTGGTTGTACTTGCACGAAGCGGTGCCTGGCCACCACTTTCAGTCCAATGTCTCGCGACAAATGTCATTTTGTCAGGGCTCAACCCTTTCGCCATTGCCGCTGGTTATGGCCGAAGGATGGGCGGCCTATGTCGAAACCTTAGGTCAGCAACTGGGCCTATTTCAGCAGACCGAAAGCCTTCATTATGCGCTGGAGTGGCGTGTATTGAGAGCACTGCGAGTACTGATTGACGTCGGTATTCATTATGAAGGTTGGAGCGATGAGCAAGCATTAGCCTTGTGGCG
>CAXRBI010000037.1:0-9133 GCA_964229075.1 Alteromonadaceae bacterium
CTTCGGTAAAAATGGATTGGAATAAAGACGGCAATTCTCCAAGGTGGTTGAACAACACGGCGAGGGTCATTAACAAATACGTGATCGCCATCGTTGGTACCAAGCGGCTAGTCACATAAGCCACCCGTTTCAATCCGCCAAGAATAACGCCCGCTACTAATGTGGTCACTATGACGGCGACAATGGCATTAAACATGGTCGCAGAGTCAAACCAAGTGGCAGGTACAAGCTCTTCTCTAAACGCGGCGGTTAGCTGATTTGCCTGGAATGAAGGGATTGTGCCGAACAGGCCTGCAAAGGCAAATAGCATAGCAAGTGGTAACCACTTTTTGCCAAGCCCTTCGGTAATGACGTACATAGGACCACCGTGGACTTCACCATTTGCGTCGGTTTTTCGAAACATGACGCCAAGAGAACAGGTAAAAAACTTAGTCGATACACCCAAAAGTGCGGTGAGCCACATCCAAAATACGGCGCCTGGACCACCGGCGGTGATCGCTAGCGCAACGCCGGAAATGTTGCCCATACCGACAGTGCCGGCTAAGGCGGCTGAGAGTGCCTGTGAGTGGGTCAATTGACCTTTTTCAGAGTCATTGTCATGTTTGCCTGTTAACAAGCTAACGCCGTGTTTTAAGTAGCGGTAGGGCGTCAATTTTGAATAGAGCGTAAAGTAAAGTCCACCGCCGACCAATAAGATGATCATGGGGGCGCCCCACACGAAGTTCGCAAATGAGGCGGCTGCCTGAGAAAGCCATTCCATAGTTACTACCTAGATTAATTGTTGTTTTAAAAATGTTCGTCGCCAATGGATGATCGCAATCGCCGCGAGCAGTAACAGCGGAATACACATGGCCAACATAACGTTCCAGCCCAATGTCTTGATCACCCAGCCGGCGCCGAGTGAGGCGATGGCCTGACATGAAAACATAACCAAGTCATTAAAACCTTGCACTTTGAAGCGCTCATTCGGCTCATAACTTTGAGGCAACAAAGCAGTGGCGGCGACAAACATAAAGTTCCAGCCGATACCGAGCAATACCAGTGCACTCCAATAATGCAAGTAATGCTGGCCCGCAAATCCAACCAAGATACAAACTAAAAAGGCTGAAATACCTGCAAATAGCACTTTGTGATGGCCAAATTTGGAAATCAGTTTGCCGGTGAAAAATGACGGCAAATACATGGCAATGATATGGGACTGAATGACCCATTTGGTTTCCGCAAGATCAAATCCACTATGCACATGCATGCTTATAGGGGTGGCGGTCATGATAAATGCCATGATACTAAAACCGACGGTTGCCGAGAGCAACGCGGCGATGAATATTGGTCGTTTAATGATCTCGTTCAACGGCCTGCCGCCGTCACTGACGGATTCAGTTTGGCTCTCGGTGGGTTGGAAAAAGGCCAGAAACAACAGAGAAATCATTAACAATATAGCTAAGCCGGCGAATGAACCGGCGTAATCGATGCTAAGCCAGTCTTTGCCGAGGTATGCGATTTGAGGCCCTAAAAAGGCCGCAACTAAACCAGCAAGCAACAGCACCGAAACCGCCTGACCGCCTTTCTCCGGCGTCACTGATTCCATTGCGGCAAAGCGAAACTGTTGCACACTCGCGATCAAAAAACCGTACAAAAAGATACCGAAACAGAACAGTTCAAAACTCTCTATTTTTAGGGTATATATGATAAAGAGTGAGTTGATAATGCCCCATATTACGGCCGCGATAAAACCTGCTTTGCGGCCGGTCTTCGATAGTAGTTTGACCACCGGCATCATGAAACAAGCAATGCCAACAATCATGAAAGCGACAGGCAAGGTTGCGAGAGTTTCATTTGGCGCCAACTTAATACCGATAAATCCGCCAACAAAGACTATAATAGGGCCTATTGCACCTATAAACGATTGGGCTGCCGTAAGAAGCCAAACATTGGGGTGCAATTTAGGTAAAAATGAAAACAAAGCTGAACTCTTGCTGAAAAATTGATTCTAAGAGGGTATAAAAAGAACGAAGATAGTTCAGCAATTATTTTAACAAATTGATTTTCAGAATTAATTTTCTGCAAATCGAGGAGGCCAAATGAAACAAATTTTACTTTTTACACTGCTTGGCTCGGCACTGTGGGCCTCAAACGTGAGCGCGGGAGAAATCAAAGTCAATTGGTTTGAGCCTGAAGAGTATACGGATGTAAAAGGTGCAGATGAAAGTGACAAGCGCTTCCAAAAGCGCACATTTCACCAATTTGAAAAGTTTTTCACAAAGCTGTCGAAGAAGCTCCCAGAAGATGTTCAGCTAAGTTTGAAAGTCACTAACGTCAATCTTGCAGGTGATGTTAGGTATAACTTTAACGCCTCTAGAGAAATCCGTTTAATCACTGATATTTATTGGCCGGCGATTGAATTTGAATATCAGTTGACGAGCAAAAACAAGATGATCGACAAAGGTGAAGTCAAATTAAAAGACATGGCATTTATGAGTCGAGGATCGGTAAATCGTCGCAGTGAGGCGCTAAAATATGAAAAACGCTTACTAAACGATTGGTTTGACGACCATGTGCAAACACAACTCGCGAATTGGCAAAAACAGCAGTCAGCAGTGATGTCGGAATAAAACAGAATTAAAAAACCCCAGCAAGCTGGGGTTTTTTAATTCTATAAATTCGGACAGTCGTTTTGAACAATGCTATTAATCAGAACATCTTCTACCGGAACGTTGGTAAAACCGCCGGCGTTACCAACATCCACCATTTCAATCTGATCTATAACATCCATTCCTGAGATAACACCACCGAAAACGGTGTAGCCATAACCATCAGTGGCGTTTGGTTGATCGAGAAAATGATTGTCTACTGTGTTGATATAAAACTGAGAGGTGGCACTGTTTGGATTTGATGTACGAGCCATAGCCAATCGACCGCGATAGTTTTTCAGACCGTTTCTCGATTCTATTATCACAGGGTTCATGGTTTCTCTAGCAAGTAGGCCTGGTTCAAAACCGCCGCCTTGCACAACAAAACCCTCTACCACACGATGGAAAATTAAACCGTCGTAAAAACCTGCAGACACATAGATATCAAAATTAATTGCAGTACTTGGGGCATACTTCTCGTCTATTGCCAGTTCCACATCACCCAAGCTGGTGGACATTGTATAACAGGCGTAGTCACCACGGCTGGTGTCGATAGAGGGTGTGTTATCGTTTTCTAATACCGGATAAGACAAATTGTCATTATCTGTATTTGTGGTGGTATTATTGTCGTCGCTTGAGCAAGCGGCCAGTAAGGAGCTGATGATAGTGGTCAGTAAAATCTTGCGCATGGTAATATTTTTTAAATAGCTATTTTCAGTGTATTGAACATTATTGCGATGGAAAGATACAATGGTAATTTGTTATTTTTTGTAATTATCGGCTCAAAGGCAACAAACGACTTGTTACCCTCTAGTAGAGTCCCCTAATTTGGAACCCCTTATGCAGCAACAATTATTAACCATGTTACAGCTTCAAGATGACATGAACACAAAGGTTCACCCACAATGGCGTGAACAAGGCTTCGCTTGGCACCGCGCGATTTGGGTCGAATTAGCGGAAATGTTGGATCATTACGGTTGGAAGTGGTGGAAACATCAATCGCCAGATCTTGAACAAGTGCATTTAGAACTCATCGATATTTTCCACTTCGGTTTGAGTGCAAGATTGGTATCGGGCCAAGCGGTTGAACAAATTGCTGCAGAAATAGAATCCGACTTGGCTCAAGTTGAAGCACAAGAAACGTTCGCGGAAACTGTTGAGGCCATGGTGGCTGCAACACTGGCAACAAAGAACTTTGACGTAAAAACGTTTGCTGGATTGATGCAGTTAACTGACTTGAGTTTTGACGAGTTGTTCCGTCATTACGTCGGTAAAAACGTTCTGAATTTCTTCCGCCAAGATCACGGTTACAAAACCGGAGAATACATTAAGATTTGGAATGGCCGCGAGGATAACGAAGTGTTGATGGATGTATTAAAAGCCACTGACGCCAATAGCGCAGATTTCAAAGACAAGGTATACCAAGGTTTAAAACAAGCCTATCCTGCTTAACATTAAAAAAGCCAAGCTCAGCTTGGCTTTTTTATTTCCTGGTTTAATCGACCAACTTTGGCATCGTTATTGGGCGCAGTTTCCCGTTTCTGACACTGCGATATCGGCCCAAACCAAACGATGATCTGACGAGCTTGAACGATCCGCGACGAGTCTAAACGTAGATTGCGACTTAGCTGGCCAAAAAACGCCGCTATTGACGACCTTCAAATTACTTGAAGGCAACACATAATCCGCACGCATTCCCCAATACGCCGTGTGATTGGCGGCATATTGGCTTTGTGGTTTATTTTCAAGGCCACCGTCACTGATCGGAGGCGGGTAATTGTTGATTCGCGGGTGATTCAATAATTGCCCCATAGCATTTGGGTAAGCGTCTCCTTCGACATCATTGGCATTTAAGTCGCCCAACACTACAAACGACGCGTCTGGCGTTAAACCACCGCGCTGGCCTTTGTCGTCGTAGTGATAGCTGTTCTGATCACTATCAATGTAGTCTCGCCAGAAGCGTATTTCATCGTGATTGCGGCGGCCATTTCTATCTTCCGGTCCGTCAAACACGGGGGGCGTCGGGTGACTAGCGAGAAGATTCAGGGTCTTGCCACAGACGTTAATTGGCACGTCCCAATGAGATTTGGAGGACAGCCGCATTAGCGCAGTTTCTTGTTCTGAGTACCAAGGCTGACCATCGGTTTGTTGAGGCATTAAATGATTGGGCATGTCTCGCCACAAAAAGCGCTGAAACGTTCTAATATTGGCTTCGTCGATTGGAAATTTTGACACTATGGCCATGCCATATTGCCCAGGGTAACGACCAAAGCCATAGTGGCTTAGGCGAACGTTTTCACCAGAAAGGCCCGTTCTTACTCCTGTGTTCACCGGCGCGACATACACATAAGGGTAATCTATCGCGGCTTGGCCGTTTTGCCTGGTATTAAGGTATTGCTGAATGAACTTCTCGATACCTTTTTGCGATTGTGGAATGTAGTCAAACTCGTTTAGCAACAAGATATCTGGGCGAGTTCGCTGGATGATTTCGGCAACATTTCGAATCTGCGGGTGTTCGCCACTTTCCAATGCATTGATCAATGTCGTTAACGACGGTTTTTGTTGTTTGTCTTGCGTGTAGTTGGATGCTTCCATGCTGACATTAAACGTGGCGATCCTGACGGTTTTTTTAGTATACGATGTGCTCATAGTCAACTGACTCTGACAAGCCGCTAATGTGAAAGCAGCTATGGTTGTAGTTAAAGTTTTTATTATGCGCAATTTAGTGTCCTCGCACTTTTAGGGCAAAACGTACAGGGGGAATTATGTCTGAGCAAAGATTAATTGCCTAGTGGCAAGAAACCCGAAGCCTAACTTTGGCTCTCTACGTATTGGCTGGCTGTCATCACTTTGTAGTCAACTTTGTCATGTAGGACATGCGCTGGACTCGGGTCTACCACTTCTATGGGGAGTTCATTGTGCCGAGCAACGTTAAGCGCCATTTCGGTGATGTTGACACTGAATGAGGTGCCCATAAATACGATTTTGTCAGCGTCCCACATACGCTGTTGAGCTTTACCGATTTGGTATAAGTCGGAATAAAACTCGTCGAACAGTAAAACATACGGTTTTAGCGACTGATTTAACACAGGGCCCGATTTCGGAATTCGAAAAATATCCAACAAAGATGCTTTCAGGTTGGCCTCATCAACGTGATCCCATGGCGCATCAAATTTTTCAACGTCTGGGCCTTGCTCGTGGTACAAGGTGACTTTATCGATGCGGCCATGGATGGATATATAGTCCTGATTTCCGGCCTTTCCATCCAATCCATCGATGTTTTGGGTAATTAAATTTTTGTCCTTCAACCAATTATGAACGGCATTTGGACCGTGATGCCGATAAGTGACAAAACGGTGGTAATACCAAGCCAAGAACTCGGCTGGGTTGCTCTCGTACATCTGGCGGGTGGCCATTTCCATTGGTGTGTAATTGCGGCTACCGATAGTCCAATAGCCGTCTTCACCACGAAATGTTGGGATACCACTTTCGGCACTCACGCCAGCACCGGTGATGTAAAGAGTATTAGGCATGGATTAATTTAGCGCCGTCTTAAATTCGCTCAGAGTTGTGTGCAGCAGGTGGAGCTTTTTGACAACCGTCTCCAGTTGCTCTTGGTTGGCTGGTTCTGAAAGGTCTTTTGATTTCAGTTCTAAAATTTGCTCTGCGGTTTCTTCCAAATACGGCATAAATTTATTGGCTGATACCGTGAATAAGGCATTGTTCTTAAAAACACTTTCAAACTTTCCATGCCCTTGTTTTTTCAATTCATTGATTTGGGCATCGGCATCAACGGCCTTGCGATACAGCTCTTTTAGGTTTTCTTCGAGGCTTTGGATGACTTTTTCCACTCAAGATCTCTTACTAATTTCCGATAAAATAACAAGCGCTAGTGTAAACCAAAATCGTCGAATAGTAGAGAGAAAAGGCCGTAAGATGGATACAAAACGGCCGTCTTTCGATGTGGACCACAACTCCTGTGGGTAGCGCAGTACTCACTCGCCTTGGCAGTGAGCTTAGTAGGGGAGAACCGGCGTTTTGCTGGTTTCTCCACCTATTTCTCTTACCAGCTTAGGTACCAGAAAACCGGGCAATTCGGTGAGTATTTGCCGGTAGAGATGCTTGGCATCGTTGTCGTCAATGTAAAAATGCGCTGCGCCATCGACTTTATCGAATAGGTGCAAGTAGTAGGGCAATATGTCCGCGCTGAACAGCGCCTCGCTCAGGTCGACCTGGGCGCCTATATTGTCATTGATTCCTTTCAGTAACACAGCTTGATTCAGCAGGGTAATGCCATGTGTTCGCATCTTTCGGGCCGCGGATTTCAGTTGTTCTCCAACCTCATTGGCGTGATTGATATGAAGTACCACAATCGGTTTCAGTCGGCTTGAGCGAAGCGTCGATAAAAGCTCATCGGTTACTCTGGACGGAATTACGACGGGTAAACGAGTGTGTATTCGCAAACGTGTCACATGAACTATTTGTTCCAACTCGTCTACAAACCATTGAATTGTTTCGTCTTTAGCCATCAACGGATCGCCACCGCTTAGTATCACCTCGTTTATTTCAGGGTGTTGAGCGATGTATTGTAAATGTTGTTTGAGTTGTTGTTTGTTTACTTGGTTGTCTTGATAAGGAAAGTGCCTGCGAAAACAATAGCGACAATTGACGGCGCAACCGCCTTTAAAAATCAATAGAACTCTGGATTTGTACTTGTGCAGTAACCCAGCGACATCATTGTTTTGCTCAAGCAGTGGGTCGGCAACAAATCCTTCAACACTGTGAAACTCTTGGCTGACTGGCAAAACTTGCAGTAACAAGGGATCCAAGCGGTCGCCCTTGTTCATAAGGTCGACAAAGGGCTTTGGCACACGCATGGCAAACAAGTTGCGAGCGGCTTCGTCTTCTTCGTTATAGCACTTTGCTGGGTCGAGTTGCAGATACGCCAGCAGTTCGCTGGCTCGAGAAAAACCCGTTTTTAATTCTTTTTGCCACAAAGGGTCTACAGAAAGCTCCGCTTGATGTATCATTCGTCACACTTTTTTTAAGGGTTATAGATCAGAGGGTGAAATGGCGTCATTTAGCACCAACCAATTCAAAGCTGGCCTAAAGTTAATGATTGACGGCGAGCCTTGCAACATTTTAGAAAATGAAATCGTTAAGCCGGGTAAAGGCCAGGCTTTTAACCGCGTTAAAATCCGCAAATTAGTGAGCGGTAAAGTTCTAGAGAAAACATTCAAGTCTGGCGAAAGCGTTGAAGGCGCAGACGTTATGGACATTGACCTAGCGTACTTGTACAACGACGGTGAATTTTGGCACTTCATGAACAACGACACATTTGAACAAATCGCAGCAGATGAAAAAGCTGTTGCCGACACTGTTAAATGGTTAGTTGAGAATGACGTGTGTACTCTTACGTTGTGGAATGGTAACCCAATTGCGGTTACACCACCTAATTTTGTTGAGTTAGAAATTACTGAAACTGACCCTGGCCTTAAAGGCGATACAGCTGGCACAGGTGGTAAGCCAGCCACTTTGACGACTGGCGCGGTTGTTCGTGTTCCATTGTTCGTCCAGATTGGTGAAGTGATTCGTGTCGACACCCGTACTGGTGAGTACGTGGGCCGCGCTCAAAAGTAATTTGTAAAAGCGGCGCAACGCCGCTTTTTCTTTATGCAAGATTGGCAACCCACCGCATCTCTCTCGACGTTAAAAGCGAGAGCTACATTTATCCAAACAATCCGACAGTTTTTCATCGAGCGGCAAGTTCTCGAAGTTGATACACCTGCACTGAGTTTGGGGACGGTTACAGACTTACATCTCGATCCATTTGTTTGCCCGTTTGACTACGATCCTTCTGGTACGAAACAGAACCTCTATCTGCAAACATCTCCAGAATTTGCAATGAAACGTTTATTGGCCGCAGGTAGCGGACCGATTTTTCAAATTTGCAAAGCGTTTCGACATGAATCGGCTGGGCGTTTTCACAACCCCGAGTTTACGATCTTGGAATGGTATCGCACTGGATTTAACGATCACGATTTAATGCAAGAGCTGGATCAGCTTCAACAACAATTATTGGGCACATCCTCCGCGCTAAAAATAAGCTATCATAATGCATTTCTTGAGCATTTGCAGTTTGACCCTTTGACTATTTCTTTAGATGCATTGCAAGCAAAAGTTGCGGAGATTAGCGACGACGATTGGCTTAAATCAGAGAGCAAAGATACCTTACTGCAGTGGTTGTTTAGCACACAGATTGAGCCTGTTTTAGGACAAGATAATGGACATTTTACTCCGTGTTTCGTCTATGACTTCCCGGCATCACAAGCCTCTTTAGCTCGGGTTAGTGAAAACGACCCACGAGTTGCACATCGATTTGAGTTGTATTATCGAGGCGTTGAGTTGGCAAATGGTTTTTACGAACTCGATAACGCTGCTGAGCAACGTCGACGTTTTGAGGATGACAACCAATTAAGAAAAGCGGATAACAAGCCACAGAG
>CAXRBI010000038.1:0-93800 GCA_964229075.1 Alteromonadaceae bacterium
CTATTGATATTCGACGATACACCATTCTGAAAAGCGCCGATTTGTGCCCTTTGCTCACTTATCTGAGAGCGAAAGTCTTGGGCAGCAATCAGGGTGTTTTGTGCAGAGGTCTTGTCATTTACGCTCAAACCCGAAATTTCAATTCGCTGAGTTGACAGATCGGCGGCGCTAAACGCGTCTGCACTCAATTGAAAATTAGTCGAATTGCCAAAAACAGGGCTCCCTGCGAAACTCGTTTGAGAAAACAAATCGTTCACTTGATCTGTAATCTGGCCAAGCTCTTGTTCCATCTGAGCTCTCTGTTCATTGCTGTAAATACCGTTTGCGGCTTGCAAAGCCAAAGATTCGGCTCGCAAAAGCGACTCGTCGGCTTGGGCAAGAGCCCCTTCTGCGACTTGAGCATAACTTATCGCGTCGTTTGCGTTTCGAACTGCAACATTCTGCCCACCAATCAAAGAAGACAATTGATTTGATAATTGCAAACCGGCCGCGTCATCCGCTGCTTGATTGATTTCCAAACCAGATGCGATCTTTTGCAACGAGTTCTCATTGTTAGATTTGAAACGCTCTAACGCAGATGGCGGTAGACTATTTTCACCAATTTTCATATCGATCTCGTGAATTGGACTATGGTTAAATTATAAGTCGTGTCACTAAGCTTGCCACTTCAACAGGCGTTTAAGGGACAGTTTTTGATATTTAACTATCAAGAAATTGGCGCTATGACCGATAAAGTAAAACAGTCAGTAGAATTTATTTTAAAATAAATATTATTTTTATTAATAAATTCAAAAGGCTACCACCATTTATAGTCAAGTAACCATTTAGATTGGTACTTAAATTGCTAAGTTCGACTTGGACATAACAATATTTGGAGTTTTACATGGCTAGGCTATCCATAAAAAAATACCAGGACATGAAGATCAACAGCGCGAAAAACGCTGATCCGTATGAACTTGTGCAAATGGTATTAAAAGCAATCTTAGGCAAAATTACAGCGGCAACCAGTTGCATTGAGCGCAATGACATCGCTGAGAAAGGCCAATTAATTTCCGATTCCATTACCTTAATCTCTTCATTAGAAGAAAGTTTAGACATGGAAAAAGGTGGCGAAATTTCTAATAACCTAGCAGGGCTCTATAATTTCTGTGTGAATCATTTGTTAACGGCAAATGCCGACAATGACATCGACAAATTGAATGAAGTACACACGATTATTCTGACGATTAAAGAAGCTTGGGACCAAATCCCTAAAACTACTCGCGACGAATACTTAGACAGAAGCGTAGCGAATGGCTAAGAAACGCTTGCCAGTTTGGTCTTTGCCAGACGTCAACAAAACTTTAGACGACTTAGTCAAAGTTTTGACAGACAATGATGAAAACCAAGAGCAAGTGTTGCTCGATACTGAACACATTACTGAGACGGTTGCCATTGTTAACCATAGCCTTATGCAACTCAACTTTCCGGCTTTATCAAGCGCGGAAATAGACGTTGTACGAACGATTCGAAGTAAGTTAAATCAACTATCGAGTGCCTATATCGAGCACAAAAAACAAGTAGAGTTGGCCATCAGAAGTCAGCAAAATACGTCAAAACTCCGTAAAGCCTACGGTTAACTCTACTTTGTTCTAAATCGGCATCCGCCAACTTCTCAAATACAATAAGATAATAAACTAAGCGAGTAAGCTCAGCGCCAATTGTGGGAACTGATTGGCTTGTGCCAACAGTGTTGATGCGGCTTGCTGTTTGATTTGGTTTTTCGTAAGTTCCATCGTTTCAAATGCAAAATCGGCGTCGCGAATTCTTGCTCGGCTCGCACTGGCATTCTCATTTACATTGGAAAGATTCGAAATGGTCTTGCTTAAACGGTTCTGCGCCGCACCGAGTTGTGCTCGCGTAGAATCAACTATCCTTAGTGCATCATCCATAGCTATTACGGCGAAACCCGGATGATCTAAGATATCAATATAATCAATACCAAGGTTTTCTGTGCTGATGGCACCAAGGCTAAAATCTATAGTCTCGAAAGAATTCGCGCCTATTTGTGCCTGCACCACACTACCGCCACCGCCGAAAACTGCAGTTTCATAATTGCCCAAACGAACCTCGTTTACACCATCAAGCAGGGTCGTATCATAATTATTCGGGTCAAAATCCGAATTATCAAAATCGTCATCACCACTTACAAAAGACTCTACAAAGTATTTTGCTCCGCTCGAGCCTAATCCGTAGCCAGACATAGTATTTTCACGACGTTCTAAACCATCAACTCCGAAACCACCAGCAGCACCATTGTCGTTGTCAGTGAAGCTCATTTTGGTTTCGATAAACTCTTCAAACACCGTAGCGTAATCGGGATCGGTTGCGGCACCGTTCAATTCGGTGAAGACCGCAGCTTCGTTGGCCCAACGCCCACCTGATGCTTCTGATAATGCAGTGTCTAAATCATTACCATCAGCCAAACTGTTGTTTAAATCGATGAGCCCTTGTTGCCCCAACTGATCACGCATGTATCGCATGATGATATAGCCGCCAGAATAGGCGCCTTCTGTACTAACCACCGCAGTGCTGCCTTGTTCCGCCTGGGTTGCGGTCCACAGGTTCGCAATCTGTGCACTTCTGGTTGCCCCGCCCTGATTGGCAATATCTACTTCGACCCTATCGTCTGCACCGCGAATATACTCCGCGCTGCCTTCTTTAAACCAGGCAGTAATTGTGCTCCATTCCTCAAAGTTAGCGCCTTGCACCGCATGGACCATTTCATGAAGTATGGTTTCGTCTAGCTCTAAACTCGTGGGATCACCATTTGGCAGGTATTCTTTGGAAAAATCATCAAGGTCAATAACCATGACTTGGTTAATCGCTTCAACACCAGCCACAACGCCGGCACTTACATACGCAGCGGTGCCACCTGCGCCGTCAACATGCTCTAAATCAATTTTTAAACTTGCGTTTTGACCATTTATTCCGAGCTGTTCGAGAATGATTTTTTCGGACTCTGCGAGCCAAGTTTGGGCCAATCCCTTCACAATATCGCGCTCTTGAATATCCAGTACTGCGCCACCAGTGACGGTAAACACTTGTTTTCCGCCAAAAGAAGTGGTTTCGTTGATACGATCTATTTCTGAAAGTAGTTGGTTTACTTCTTCTTGAATTGAGGCTCTATCGTCTCTCGAATACGTGCCATTCATGGCTTGAAGGGAAAGGTCTCTGATCCGATGCAAGTTCGTTGTTACTTGTTGCAACGCGCCTTCCGCAGTCTGTGCAACTGAAATAGCATCATTGGCGTTACGCATCGCCACTGCGGTTCCGCGAACTTGAGAGGTCAAACGGTTTGATATCTGCAATCCAGCGGCGTCATCCGCCGCGGTATTGATGCGCAAACCACTCGATAATTTTTGCATCGTTTTACCCAGCCCATTCACGTTTTGTGAAAGCTGTCGCTGCAAAAATAGTGAGCTTGTATTGGTCGCTATTCTCATCAATATCCGTCAAATGTAGTTTCCTTGCATTTGGTATCGGCATGCCAAAACATTCCTTGAGCATTTTTTGTACTTTTTCTAACATGTTTTCCGCATGTGGATTTTTATTAAATTCACCGTCAACTCTTCGACATCTTAGATTGGCGTTATTCTTGCTAAGTACAAGTACTATTGCGTTATTAGGTGTTTTCTCAAACAGCAAAACTTTCGCATAAAACGATGAAAACTGGCTATAAGACAAGCATTTAATCAACAAAACTTTGTCTACTTTCAAGATAGCGTGTTATATATCTAAGTGAGATTACTGGGGGGTAGCTCTATGTTTAACGGAAAGAATATTCTCATCACTGGTGGGACGGGTTCTTTTGGCAAAAAATATGTCAAAACCCTATTAGAAAAATACACACCAAACAAAATTATCGTTTACTCTCGTGATGAACTAAAGCAGTTCGAAATGCAACAAGTCTATAACGCGCCATGCATGAGGTACTTCATTGGCGATGTTCGGGATAAAGAGCGACTAAACCGAGCGATGCGCGGTGTCGACTTTGTAATCCATGCTGCAGCTATGAAACAAGTTCCAGCTGCGGAATACAACCCGATGGAATGTGTAAAAACCAACATAAACGGCGCAGAAAACGTCATTGATGCAAGTTTGAACAATGACGTTGAAAAAGTCATCGCACTATCAACCGATAAAGCGGCTAACCCTATCAACCTTTACGGTGCGACCAAATTGGCGTCCGATAAGATTTTTGTCGCAGCAAACAACATAAGTGGCGGACATAAGACACGTTTTTCCGTTGTAAGATATGGCAACGTCGTTGGTTCTCGAGGCTCTGTAGTGCCTTTCTTTGACAAACTGATTAAAGAGGGTGCAGACCACCTACCAATCACTCATAAAGAGATGACGCGTTTTTGGATAAGCCTCCAAGGTGGCGTTGATTTCGTTCTCAAAAACTTTGCTCGTATGTATGGCGGCGAAATTTTCGTACCTAAAATCCCATCGATCAAAATTACCGACCTAGCGACGGCTATGGCACCAGAACTGGAACAGAGAGAAATAGGTATTCGCCCTGGTGAAAAGTTACATGAAGTTATGTGCCCGATGGATGACTCTTATCACACCTATGAATACGAAGATCATTTTGTCATCGCGCCAACGATTATCTTCAGTAGCCGGTCAAACGACTTCACTCGAAATGCAATTGATGAAGCCGGAAAACCAGTTCAGCACGGATTTGAGTATAACTCGTTCAATAATCCAGACTACATGACTGTCGAAGAGATCAAGGCGTTCAACCTTGAGGCCTCGGAATGATCCCATATGGCAAACAAATTATTAGTCAGAAAGACATAGACGCTGTACTCGAAGTTTTACAATCTGACTTTCTAACTCAAGGTCCTAAAGTACCGGCGTTTGAGCAAAAAGTTTGTTCCATGGTCGGGGCAAACTATGCCTTTGCCACCAGCAATGCGACTGCTGCTTTGCATATCGCCTGTTTGGCACTTGGCGTGACCGAAAATGACAGAGTATGGACTTCCCCCAACACCTTTGTCGCTTCTGCTAATTGCGCTTTATATTGCAACGCATCGGTCGATTTCGTCGATATTGATACTGAAACTGGCAACATGTCGACGGACGCTTTGAGCGAAAAACTTAAACAAGCCGAAGCCAATGATGCACTGCCAAAAGTTGTCATTCCGGTACATTTTGCCGGACAAAGTTGTGACATGAAAGCAATCCACCAACTGTCTCAGCAATATGGTTTCAAAATTATCGAAGATGCCTCTCACGCCATTGGTGGACGTTACGATGGTCAACCCGTTGGCAATTGCAGATACAGTGACATCTGCGTTTTTAGTTTTCACCCGGTTAAAATAGTGACTACGGCTGAAGGCGGCATGGCTCTGACTAACGATGAAGCTATTGCGCAACATTTGGCTCTGTATCGCAGTCATGGGGTCACCAGAGATTCTCATTTGTTGCGAGATAAGGACCAAGGCCCTTGGTTTTACGAACAGTTGGCGTTGGGATTCAACTATCGAATGACGGAGCTGCAAGCGGCTCTGGGCCTTTCGCAACTAGAAAACCTCTCACAATGGATTGAATCTCGAAATAGTTTAGCGAAAAACTACAACCAAATGTTCGACTGTGTTGAAGATGTACATCCGTTAAGGGTCGATACCAACAACACTAGCGCCTATCACTTGTATGTCATCAGAGTCGAAAGCTCCAGGCGCAGAGCGCTATTTGAATTCCTGAGAGAAAACAAGATTGGCGTCAATGTCCACTATATTCCAGTTTACAAACAACCTTTTTACCAAGATCTCGGCTTTATAAACAATTATTGTCCCAATACTGAGGCGTACTACAGCGGTGCTATAACGTTACCGTTACACCCAAGTCTAAGCCAAGATGAACAATCATTTATTGTTGAAAAGGTGAAGGAAGGCCTATGCAACTTGGATTAGGTACCGCAAATTTTGCGATGCAATACGGTGTCACAAACGACTCTCAGATGTCTCAAGATGAGACTCAGGTGATTCTTAATGAAGCACTGAGCAGCGGCATTAGGTTTATTGATACTGCGCAATTATACGGCAATGCAGAGTCTGTACTGGGACAGTATCAAAACCTCAAACAATTTGATGTCATTTCAAAGCTCGGTGAGGTAATTGATGAGGCTCCTGAACAAGTAATCACCAGCGTTCAAAACAGCTTACATAATTTAGGTATTGAACGCCTCTACGGCTTGTTGTTACATCGTCCTGACAGCCTTCTAAAAAATACAGGGGAAGACAACTTTAAAAAGCTACAGGCAGCGAAAGATCTTGGTTTGGTCAATAAAATAGGCGTGTCTGTATATCAACCGTCGGAACTACAACACATTATCAAAAATTTCAAAATTGATTTAGTTCAGGTTCCTCTTAACGTTTTTGATCAGAGGTTTTACCAATCGGGTGTGCTCGAGCGCGCAAAAGACAAAAATATTGAGATTCATGCTCGCTCACTTTATCTCCAGGGAACCCTGTTAACTGAGGTCGAGGAATTACCACCGTATTTTCAAACTTATCAAAGTACATTCCAACAGTTAGCTCAACTTATTGATAAGTATCAAATCACTCGGCTAGAGGCTGCACTGAGTTTCGTAAAAAGTTTAAACCTGGTTGATGTCGCCATCATAGGTTGCAATAACGTTGAACAGTTGATTCAGACAGTGCAAATGTGTCGACAGTTACCGCCGGATATCATAGAGGACCTAAAGCAACTTTCTTGTTCAGACGAAGGGTTGATTTTGCCTACTCAATGGAGACTTAACTAATGTTTTCAGCACTTTTAGAGACCGATTCCATTTATCTACGGGAAGTCACCCTTGCTGATGTTAACGAAAGTTACAGAGCGTGGATGAATGATCCTGTCATTAATCAGTATTTAGAAACTCGATTTGTTCCGCAGTCTTTGGAGAACATAAGAGCGTTTGTGGCAAGTAAGGATGGCAACTCTTCAGAGCCATTCTTTGCAATTTGCTCTAAGGATTCCGACAAACACATTGGCAATATAAAGCTTGGTCCAATCAATTGGCATCACAGAAGAGCCGACATAAGTTTACTTGTAGGTGACAAAGATTATTGGGGAAAAGGTATCGCTACCCAAGCAATAGCACTTGTGACGCGATTTGCCTTTGACCAACTCAACCTAAACAAGCTGCAAGCCGGTGCGTACGCGCCTAATCTTGGCAGTATTAAAGCGTTTAAGAAAAACCGGTTTGTCCAAGAGGGGTATATAGAGGAATTTTGTACGGTTAACAATTCGCCAGTGGATATGGTTCTATTAGGACTGACAAGAACACAATTTTATGCAGGCAAAAATGAATAAGTGTATCGCCTTTCTTCAAGCCCGAATGAGCTCAACTCGATTGCCCGGCAAAGTTCTTATGCCGCTGGCAGAACAGCCAATGTTGCTGAGACAAGTGAATCGAATTAAGCAAGCCAAGCGCTTAGACGGGATTGTAGTGTGTACCTCACAAGAAAAGAGCGATGATCCAATTGCAGAGTTTTGTAGACGGAATCACATCGATTGTTTCAGGGGTTCCTTAAATAACGTGCTATCGAGATTTGTTGATGCAGCGAAGAAGTTTCCAAGCGAGCACTATGTTCGTTTGACCGCCGACTGCCCTCTCAGTGACCCAGAAATAATCGACTCGGTTGTTAACCAACATTGTTCAGAGAAAAACGATTTCACAAGCAACTGTATGCCTTATACCTTACCAGACGGTCTCGATGTCGAGGTTATGAGCAGTGGGACTCTGCGTAAAATAGATAATTTAGCCTCGCTTGAAGAGCACTTTGAGCACGTTACTAAATATGTTTATCAAAACACAGGTAGCTTTAAGCTAGGCAATTTTGAATATTCCCGAGACTATTCCAAAAATCGGTGGACTGTTGACTACCCTGAAGATTTCACGCTTGTTCAACATGTTTTTGAGCACTTCAAGGATAATGAGTTTTTCGGTCTGGAAGAAATCGTCCAATTTTTGGAGCAAAACCCAGATATCAAAGCGATAAACCAAAAGTACATGGAGTAACAATGAATTTTGATCGCAGCAATAGCCAATTGGTCGATGCATTAAATGTCATTCCTATTGGTTCTCAAACGTTTAGTAAAAGTTATTACTCTCTTCCACAAGGTGTTAGTCCTCTCTTTTTGCAAAGTGGCTGCGGCTCACAAGTAACTGACATTGATGGCAATACCTACACTGACTTTGTGAATAGCTTGTTAGCAATTTCGTTGGGTTATTGTGATCCCGATGTGGACGCCGCTGTTACAAAACAACTCGCCAATGGTGTGTCTTTTTCGCTTCCACACCCAATGGAAACAGAGTTAGCTCAACTATTGGTTAAACATATCCCCTGTGCAGAAAAAGTAAGATTTGGTAAAAACGGTACCGATGCAACTTCCGCAGCGATCCGATTAGCAAGAGCCTTTACCGGTCGAGAGCACATTGCGGTATGCGGCTACCACGGATGGCAAGACTGGTATATTGGCAGCACCACTAGAAACCTTGGCGTTCCCGCAGCAGTAAGTGCCTTAACTCATCCATTTTCATTTAACCAGTTCGAACAGGTAAAACAGATATTTGACGAGGTAAACGGAGAGCTGGCAGCCATTATTCTAGAACCAATGAATATTGCCTACCCTGAGCCTGGCTTTCTAGAGCAGCTGCGCGCATTTTGCGATGAAAACAACATTGTACTGATTTTTGACGAAACAATTACAGGCTTTCGTTTTGACTTGGGCGGTGCTCAGAGGTTATTTGGAGTCACACCTGACTTGGCCACATTTGGAAAAGGAATGGCTAATGGTTTCCCAATCTCCGCGATCGTTGGCAAAGATTCGATCATGGACAAAATGGAAGACATTTTCTTTTCTGGTACATTCGGCGGCGAAACCTTATCAATCGCAGCCGCTATTGCAACCATCAAAAAGATGGAGCAGCAAAATGCGCCTGAAAAAATCGCAGAACTTGGTTCGTTCTTAATTGACCAAGTAAGCCAGCTCATAACCGAACTAGAACTGGAGCAGTATATTGCGATAAGTGGTCACCCTTCATGGAGTTTCTTGCATTTCCATAACGGAACAAATTACGATGCCACTCAATTGAAAAGCTTGTTTATCCAAAAAATGGTTGAGAATGGCTTTCTAATAATGGGCAGTCACAATTTGAGTTTAAGCCATAGTAAAGAGGACATTGAACGACTTATATCCTGTTACCGCAAGGTATTACCAGAACTGAAAAGCGTCGATGAAACAATGATGTTTGAGCAAGCCTTTAAAGGTGAGCTCATAAAAGCAGTATTCAAAGTCAGATAGTATGCCAAGTATTGCGTTTCGTTTAGATTCATCCAATGTAATCGGTAATGGCCATTTTTACCGCAGCTTGAACTTAGCAAAAGCGTTCGCCAACATCGGTTGGACAACACATCTAATCACACGTTTGCAACCTAGTTCGATTGTTTCAAAAGTAGCTGGTCCATGGCACTTGCACAGTCTAAACACAGTGGCTAAGAGTATAGAAATCAATGACTCAATGACTTGGTTCGGTGTCGATGAGTCTGTCGACGCTGCAGAGTCCCATGCCATTTTAGACAACCTCAAGTGCGACTGGTTAGTGGTTGACCATTACGCAGCGACTGAAAAATGGCTGCAAAGAATTAAGACCGCAGGCACTAAGGTTTTAGTCATCGACGACGAGGCCAAAAGGCAACTGCCGTGTGACATGCTGTTGAACAACAATTTTGGAGCGCTCGCAGAGTATTATCGCGATTTGGTACCAAACTCAACACAAGTACTGACATCGACTCACTACGCGATACTAGCTGACAAGTATCAGGTAACTCCTAATAAAACCATTTCAGAACAAATTGATAATGTTCTCATCGCTATGGGAGGTACCGATCCGAATCAAACGTCTTTGTTGGTTTATCGGCATTTACGCAGTGCCTTGCCACAAGCCAATATAAAGATCGCTCTAGGCCAATCTGCCAGTGGGTTGCAGGAGATAAAGATGGCGCAATCTGCGGACCATAAACTGGAACTCATAATTGATGCAGATCTGTTTGCTCTTAATCAATGGTGTGATATTGCATTTGGAGCATGTGGCATAAGTGCTTGGGAACGAAATGTTCAAGCCGTACCGAGTGTTCTTATAACGACCGCCGAAAACCAAGTTCCGGGCGCGAGCCGTTTAAATTCAACTGGCGCTAATATTTACCTGGGTCACTGGAATACCATCACCGAAACCAAGATTAGCAATGTATTGGCCAAGCTAACAGCGGAACAGCGAAAACTTATGTCCAAGCTGGCAGCATCCTTAGTTAACGCCAGTGGCATCGAGCATCTAGTAAAAGCAGTCATAAATAGTGAGCTGTCTGAGTTAACATTTCGCCCAGCGGTTCATTCGGATGTTGCTCTGTTTTACCATTGGCAGCTTGAATCAAACACTCGCCGTTATTTTAGAAACAAACAAACGCCGTCTTTTACCGAACATGTCAATTGGTTTGAACGTATCCTAAACTCCAAGGTCACCTTGCTCGTCGCCCATTTTAATGGCATTGCCTGCGGATATATTCGCATTGATGAACCCAACGAGAATAGCAAACGAGAAATTTCAATTTTAATTGCGGATGGTTTTAAAGGAAAAAAAATAGGACAAAAGGCACTATCTTCCGTTAACGAACAGTTTTCCAACCTTCACCTTATTGCGGAAGTACTTCCTGAAAATAAAGCATCGCAAAAGATATTCTTGGCCTCTGGCTACACGCAAACGTCGCAGAATATGTATGAAAGGAGGCCTTTAGATGTCAAATAGTTGCAATTATGTTGTCGCGACAACGAAGTCCTGGAACATCGAAAACTTTAATCAACGGTGGGCGCAAAACCCTCAGTGGCACCTAATCACTGAGCCAAGTGAACTAACCACTGAGTTGATAGATGCGCTAAAGCCAAAGTACATTTTTTTTCCGCATTGGTCGTGGATAGTCAGTGAAAAAATCACTCGACAATATGAATGCGTTTGCTTCCATATGACAGATTTACCTTATGGAAGAGGTGGAAGTCCGTTACAAAACCTCATAGTAAACGGACACACTGAAACAAAACTTTCGGTGTTAAGAATGACGGAAGAATTAGACGCTGGGCCGATTTACTTTCAACTACCGCTCGCCCTCGACGGCAAAGCAGAGGAAATTTTTCGCCGCTGCAGTACTCTTAGTTTTGATGCCATAGCGACTATGGTCGATACAAACCCCATACCACAACCTCAGGTGGGTAAACCAACGTTCTTTAAGCGCCGCACGCCAGCGCAAAGCGAACTTAAGCAGGTTGATTCTGTCACGCAATTTTTCGATCATGTCAGAATGTTAGACGCCGAAGGTTATCCTAAAGCGTTTATCTGCCACAATGGCTTAAGACTTGAATTCAGTGAAGCTGAACTCAGTGAAGGTGTGGTCACCGCAAATGTAAAGGTATTTAAATCAGATGAGTAAGAAAGACATTGTCATAGATGGCGTAAAAATTGGCCCATCACACAAGCCATATATAGTTGCCGAGCTTTCTGCCAACCATAACGGTAGTTTAGAGCTAGCCCTGGAAACCATTGAAAAAGCCAAAGCTTGCGGTGCCGATGCAATCAAATTGCAAACATACACGGCAGACACAATGACAATAGACTGCAAACTGCCAGACTTTCAAATTGAATCGGGTCCTTGGGCAGGCAACAACTTGTACGACTTATACGTGGAGGCTCAAACCCCTTTCGAATGGCATAAAGCTATGTTTGAAAAAGCCAAAGAAATTGGCCTGACGTGTTTCAGCACACCGTTCGACGAAAGTGCCGTTGATCTTCTTGAAGAGATGGGCGCCCCTGCATACAAAATCGCATCTTTCGAAGCGATTGATTTACCTTTGATTCGATATGCAGCTAAAACGGGTAAGCCACTTATCATATCAACAGGAATGGCGACAAAAGAAGAAATCGCTGAAGCGGTTCAAACCGCTCGAGATGGCGGCTGCCAAGACCTGATTTTGTTACATTGTATTAGCGGCTATCCAGTGCCGTTCGAAGAGGCCAACTTACAAACAATCAAAGCATTAGAGAACGAGTTTGATGTCCATGTAGGTTTATCAGACCATACTTTGGGCACCGCAACTTCAGTTGCGAGCATTCCTCTTGGCGCCTGTTTTATTGAAAAACATTTTATCTTAGACAGAAATTTAGGTGGACCGGATAGCCACTTTTCAATCGAACCTGAAGAGCTGGTTCAACTGTGTGAACATACAAAGTTCGCCCATCAAGCCATCGGGAAAGTCAATTTTGATAAAACAGAAACGGAAACCGGTAACTTAAGATTCAGAAGATCAATATATGTAGTAAAAGACATCAAAAAAGGTGACGTGTTAACTGAAGATAATATTCGCCGAATACGCCCAGGTTTTGGTTTAGCGCCAAAACACTTCGACGCGGTTATTGGAAAAAGCGTAAATACTGATCTAAACCGAGGCACTGCACTCGCTTGGGAGCACATCGATGACTAAACAAATTTTAGTGGTTGCGGCACACCCTGATGACGAAGTACTGGGCTGTGGCGGCACATTAGCAAAACACACGGATATGGGTGATGAGATTCATTTGGTGTTTTTAGCAAATGGAGAGTCATCAAGACCCGTTGAACTCCAGAATCAAAATCAACGTGAATCTGCGTTGGAACAAGTTTGTGAGCAACTGCAAGTGGCTACATGCATCGAGTTAGACTTTCCTGATAATCAAATGGATGAACTGCCGATGCTTCAGGTGGTTCAAAAGCTAGAACAGGTAACATCTCACCTGCAACCTGAGATCATATACACCCACCACAGTGGCGACTTAAACATTGATCATAGAATTTGTCACGAAGCCGTTTTAACATGTTTTCGACCGCAACCATCATCTACACTAAAACGGATACTAAGTTTCGAGGTAAACTCTAGCACGGAATGGCGATTTAATCGGAACGCGCAATTTTGCCCGAATCATTTTGTCGATATTTCAGATTACGTTGACAATAAAACAGCACTGTTAAACATCTATCAACAAGAGATGCGAGAGTTTCCACATACGCGGAGCATTCAAGCAGTCATGGACTTGGCGACGGTCAGAGGTACAACGATTGGCTTTGCCGCAGCAGAGGCCTTTGAGGTGGTATGGCAAAAAGGGTGATAAACATCACCCTTTCTCTAAATTGCAGTTACCAGGCTCTCAAACTCAGAAGGAGCTGAGAATATCTTTAGCTGTTTGTAAGAAAACGACTTGCCCTGTTCTGCACTGTACGCCGAGATAAAGACGCCGTTTTCAAAAATGCCTCGCCACATGTCAACACAGTTCATTTTAAACTCCGCGACACCATCCCTAACTGCAGCATCCTCCGGTTGGTGAGTATTACTCATGGTCAAATGCCCATAAATTTGCTCTAGCTGAACGTCTTGAATTTTGTGACTATTTAACACAAGTTCAGGCAATGATAGCTTTGGCGTTTGCAAAGTAAAACTGCCAGGTTGCGCATTCACTACCGTACATTTAGTAGCAATCCAGGTGTCGCCGTCTTCTGATATAGATAACCATAATGAAGGAGCCACAGCGGCAATTTCTGCCAGCTTTTCAAGACTATCGCCACGCGCAAAATCCCACAGTAGCTCTGCCGGTTTTGATACTTTAACTTCTGCTCGGTCAAAATGGGACATCAAACTGACTTTCGGATTGCTATCCTCCATTAGTGTCACCATCAATCTTTGACGATTAACACCAAAGATCTTTTGCGACAGTTTTGGTTGATAACTTAAACTGGCCGCCCTATCCCAACTCACGCTTCTTCGATCCATTCCAGTACTTAGCCAACAAGCATTGGAGTTACCAATAATGAAGTCTATAGGATAATGATATGAGACGCCGTCTCGGCTTGCCAAAACCGTCATTTGACGCCCTGTGGCAGCAAAATCAGACAATAAATCAGTCATTTTCAGTCTCCAGTGCAGCCAAAACTTTTTCGCGATAAATCGACTCCATCGTTTCAAAGTATTCAACGAAGATATCGATCGCTTCCTTACTGAATCTAATACGCTCTTCTTCACTTCTTATCGTATACATTTTGCCGGTAGTGGCTGAATGAAGATAATTAAGACTGCCAATGAGCACTCGACCTGCGAACAGATCTTGTTTGGTCATCAGGTTAAATATCGTATTGAACTGATATTGAAATAACATCATTAGATCTCGGAGCTCGAATGTCGCTTCGGTAAACTTTTTATCGCCTAGGAACTGCATGCCGTTGATCAACAGTTCAGAAGATTTTTTCACCCTTTCTGCAACGACTTCAGCACTAAACGGCGCCGCCAAAGACTCCTGTTTCAACTTTTCCGCCAAATTGCCGGATTTTGTAGAGCTGATTTGAACTTCATCGAGCTTAGTTGGTTTTGCACGGAATATAGCCGCACCGTCGGAACAATTATATGCATTTATATGTTGATACTGTGGCCTGCGTAATACATATTCAATTGAGTGCCTTGCCCAATCAAACACCCCAGTTGTGAAGACTGTACCGCCGAAATTGCCTTCAACTTGCTTTAAGCCACCGCGAACTTTTGCATACGCTTGGCCAAAGGTATCATCGTCTTTTTTGTAATAAACACTTGATTTACTGTGGTGATAACTCTCGTCTTTGAATCCGAGATCCATACCCACAAAATAAAGTTCATTAAGTCCTGTTTTTGCAGCAAATGCCGTCGCCGCATTGGTAACTGTTGGGTTCGAAGCAAACAACAACATCGCCTCTTCGGACTTTTCACGATAGATTGATCGCAATAAATCGGTACCACCATCATTTGGTTTCATGTACACATAAGCATTACCAAATAGACCGATTACCATAGGCGAAACGGTATTCATCGTGACCAAAGAAATTTTACTGAAGTATTCTGCATCACCAAGGGCGGCTACCCAGTTGAACAGCTCTTCGGTACGCTCTATTTCAAAATGTAAATCAGGTACAAGCCCGGCTTTGTATAACGGACTCAATGAGCTACCGCAACTAAAGAGGTTTATTTTTTCCCTGTTTTCTAACAAGAACTCCAAGGAATCATCTAACGATGGACCGCTACCACAAATAAACACAGGTTTGTCATTGTACTCAAGGTAACTTAAGTTAGCCGGCACAAAAGGGATCTTATTTTTAAGATTCGCCATGGTATGGTTTATCGATATGATTTCATCTTCAACAAACCCAAAACCTGAGTAGAAGTTGGTAGAAGCATCTAAAAAACGTTCCAATGCTTCGTCCACTGTCGCACTGCTGTACGTTTTATAGACCGGCAACATGGCCGCTTGGTATGTTCCTGACTCCATTAAAGATTTATGCACTTCCTCAATGTACTGTTCAGGTTTCATGCCGATTACCAGGGATAACCTGCGGTTGTTCTCGGTAAATTTTTGCACCAGTGCCTTGTAGTTAACCACAAACAAAGACGCATAAAACAAATCTGGATTCGGTTCATACACATGCAAATGGCCGATGTCTTCATTTGTTAGATATTCCAGTTGATAACCAATGCCCACCCCAATTACACACATAATCGGATAGTAGTCAGGTTTTACATACACCGGGTGAGACGCCGCCCTCGCAATCGCATCATTGCCCTGCATAGCGAGCTTTTTGAGCAAGCCAATATGAGCAAACATGTCTTCCGTATTATCGTCTTTTTTTATGTTTAACTGATAGACGCTTCTGGTTGGTGCTTGAGAATAAAATTCGAATTGCTCACGAGATATCTTCTGCGGATCACCATCGTAAATGAATTGACCATTGCACGCGATATTAAGAAAACCATTTTGGTCGAGATCAAGGCCATAGGCCTCTGGTTGATAATTTAAGAAACGCTTATAAAATTGGGGAAAGTGCTGTTTCAACACAGACATGTTTTGCTCAAATGTTAACTGCAAAACCTGCTTTAGAGACTCTAGACCTTTTTGGTCAGGATGGTTTGACATCATCTACTCGCTTTCGCTGACTTTTTGATTACTATAATAATGTCAACAATATAAGCAAGCTTCTTGCCTAGATTTAATCTTTCTTCGCAGAACCTGGTAGATTGTCTAATTGTTGGTCTAAAAAGTCGCTCGTGGCGTTGAGTCCTGCAACGATTGTGTCCATTGCAAGGAATTGAGCATAAAGCCTTTCTTCATACGATATCATTCGCTCATCAAAAGTGGCTTTTTCTTCATCGTATTGTTCACCAAGCTCTCGAAAACCGTCAATCCGCTTGTCAATCAAACCTTGGAATTTGTCGTATTCATTTACGGTGTCATACAGAATGGTTGCTAGACCCTCATCACCGGCAAAAAATTCACCAAAGTTTTCAAAATTATTTTCCACTTCTTCGGACAACGTGGTGGTGTCAATTGAGATTGAGCCATCTCTTTCAGTGGTAATACCGAGTTGAGACAGGGATAGAATCGTGCCGTCAGCCAATTCAATGGGATTGGAAAATTCACTGCGTATGCGGCCTACGATCTGACGCAATGTGCTATCGCCCGTCAAAATACCAGCGGTTTGCTCGACGGTATCAACACTCGAATATTCGTCAATCTTGTCTATCACTGCGTTGAATTTTTCAACCAATAAGGTCATTTGCTCAGTGATACTGTCTTTATCTAATTCCACTTCAACATTCTGCGTCGACGTAGTGACAGATTTGACATCAATAATCACCCCTTCCAACACACCAGAAAACTCATTGGTTGTGCTCGTCGCCGTAATTGAGCCGTTCACCAAAATTTCGGCGTCCGACGCTTGGGTATTTTCGGTGAAGTTAAAGGCGGTCCCTGCAAAGGCAAGTTTAGAAACCCCAGCTGCATCAGCGGTATCGCCATCAGAATCACTGTCTATCGCAATTGAGATGTTTTGATCTGGATAATCATTTGCGGACGTTATTACTAAACGATTGCTACCGGCGCCATCGTCTTCTAATGATGCGGTTAAGTTCAAACCCGATGCATTTATGTTATTCACCACATCTTCGATTGTATCAGTAGCGGCGATGGAAATCGTTTGCGACTCTGAACCATTGCCGATAGTTATGTCACCAGACTGACCAAGCACTTCACCGGTAGTAAATGTATTGTCTAGTACAAATGTTGCTGGAGAGTATGCCAAGCGAGACAAACCAGAACTGTCATAGTTCAATCCATCGTCATCTGTGACATCAATCGAAATCGTTTCTGTAGAACCAGTGGTGGCTGACTCTAACACTAAATAGCTACCATCATCACCAGTGATCACTGAGGCAGTAATAGCGGCCGAGGCGGATGCATCGGCATTAATCGCGTCTCGCAGATCACTTAGTGTATCGTCTGAATCAAGTTCAAAGGTAAAACTGGACGAGCCAACATTCAGCGTTATATCTCCGCCTCCCAAAGCCTCATATTCGCCGAAAGCGGCAGATGTCACTTTGTGGCTGGCGGCAACTTGTTGCACATCTATGGAAAAATTGCCGGGTTGAGCGGCTGAGCCAACTTCTAGTTCAAAGTTAGTGTCAGTGTATTCGACTTTTCGTTTACTGAACGTTGTGGAAAGTTTTAAATCAAAAAGTACATCACTGAGTTCTGACATTGTACTCTTGATGGAACCGAAGGCAGAGATCTTCTCTGTAAGTTCGATATTATTAGCTTCGTATCGCTGGTCAAAAACCTCGCGCTCAGCGTCAACCAATCCCGTAACAATACTATTTACGTCAAGTCCTGAACCTATTCCAGGTGAAGAAATGCCAGCCATAATATACTACTCCAGAGCGATTAATTTAAATTTGCTCTTCGATAATCGAACCAAAAACTTTAGACAGTCTCTCGCGCATTTCAACCACTTCTTCAGAAGGGATTTGACGGATCAGCTCTTTTGTCTTTTTGTGAAACACCATAATGATGTCGTCACCAGACTCCTCACTTACCGAGAATTGAACACTGCGTCCTAGAGAATCAGCTAAGCCTTGCAATTCTTTAGCCATCTTTGACATTGGCTGTTGAGCTTGCTGCTGTTGAGCTTGCTGCTGCTCTGCTTGGGTCTCTTTTTCTGCCTTTTTTTGAGCCTCGGCTTCCGCCCTTTTGGCTTGTGCCGCTTGCTCAATAGCGTTACCTAACTCTTGGCCTTGCTCTTTGCGCTCTTGGCTTCGAGTTTGTGTTTCAGGTGTATATGTTTGTGGTGCAATTTGATTAATTTCCATAGCAAATTACTCCTATATTTTTAATGCACAAAAAGGAGTCTATTAAAGAATAGACTCCTTTCCTGATTTTTAGCTACTTTTTGGAGGATTATCCCAATAGTGATAATGCCGCCTGTGGTAACTGGTTAGCCTGAGCTAGAATCGAAGTACTTGCCTGCTGCAAGATCTGATTCTTAGTCAATTCAGCTGTTTCAGAAGCGAAGTCTGTGTCACGGATTCGAGCTCGTGAACCTGATGCATTTTCAGCAACGTTCGCTAAGTTAGATACAGTTGAAGTTAGACGGTTTTGAGCCGCACCCAGTGCTGCACGTTGGCCATCGATGTATGAAATAGCACCATCGATAACGTCAACTGCTTGTTGTGCACCGATTGCTGTACCTACATCAACATCTTCGATTGAAGATAACTCAGATAAGTTTTGGCCTGCGTTGTTCTGGTTGATGATTGCAGCTGCACTTAACGTGTAATCATCGTTAGAGGTTGTTCTTACTGTACCTACAAATGCAACCTGAGTTGTGGTCGTAGATAATGTAGTCAAACTCGCTGGTACCAAAGTTACGCTAGAGATAACCTGGCCTGTATCAGTAGTATCACCTTCGTACTCATAAGTACGTGCGCTGATAGCTAGAGCCGTTGTGTCACCACCAGACAAGCTGATGTTGTCCAACTCAATCGTGTCACCACGCTCTGATGTTAGGATTAGGTCACCAGTCTCGTTAACTGTTGCAGAGATGCCCGTTTCGTTAGAAACCGCGTTTACTGCGTTTGCAATTGAGCTTAAGTCTTCAGTGTTTGTGATGTCAGCTTTGATTACTGGTGCATCTACAGTAGTGTCGCCGTTTGAACCACGTAATTCGAACGTTACTGTTGTGCCGTTTGATAAACCGCCACCAGTGAACGTCGCTAGGTCAAAGTTAAGACCTACAGTTGTACGAGCATCCGCGTCAACACCTGTGTTTGGCGCAACTTGTTGAATCGCACGTTGTAGATCGTATGCACTTGCTGTACCTGTTACAGACGCTGTCGCAGAACCTAGACCACCAACGATGCCAACTTCTACTGCCGCGTTTGCAGTACCTGCAGGGCCTAAGTATGCGTTGATTGAACCAGCTGCTTGACATAAACCGATACCACCAAGACCGATGCCGGCGTTACCAGAGTTAGCTACTGCCGCGTTACCCGCACCAGAACCTTCAGCTGTTGTTTGTAAGTTAAGTGTCTGTGCACCCATGTCTTCTGAGAAGAAAGAGTTAATTGCAACAGATACTGTTTCGAACGCTGAAGCACCTACTTGGAAGTTCTCAGCACCGAATGAACCGTCAAGAATCTTACGGTCACCGAAGCTTGTTGTAGACGCGATACGGTCTAATTCGCTTTGTAACTGTGAAACTTCTTCTTGGATTGCTGAACGGTCAGAATCAGAGAACGTACCGTTTGCCGCCTGGATAGATAGGTCACGCATACGTTGTAAGATGCTGGTAGATTCTTGTAGCGCACCTTCTGCAGTTTGCGCTAGTGAAATACCGTCGTTTGCATTTCGAACCGCAACATTCAGACCGTTGATCTGAGAAGTTAGACGGTTAGAGATTTGAAGACCCGCCGCATCATCTCTGGCACTGTTGATACGTAAGCCAGAAGACAAACGTTGTAACGAGGTTTGAACTGACCCCGTCGAGTCGTTTAATTTACGCTGCGCATTAAGTGACGCGACGTTAGTTGCTATATTAAGAGCCATGGTCAGCCTCCTGTTAGTTTATCGATTCGCGAGTGGTAACTCACTGTTAAACAAAGTAACGGCCGCTGTAGGACAATCTTTAGGCAATTTTTTAATTTTTTTTAAATTAATTTTCAAGTTATTGATTGGAAAAGAAAAAACCCTCGAAAAGAGGGTTTTTAAAGATGAGGAGATTAAAGAATATTGGGGAATTAACCACCCAATAAAGACAGTGCAGCCTGTGGCAACTGGTTTGCCTGGGCAAGAATTGACGTACCTGCCTGCTGTAATATCTGGTTCTTTGTCAGCTCTGCAGTTTCTACTGCAAAGTCGGTGTCACGAATTCGACTACGAGAACCTGCTGCGTTTTCAGAAACGTTAGCTAAGTTAGCAATGGTCGATTGTAAACGGTTTTGAACCGCACCAAGTGACGCACGTTGTGCATCAATGTATGAGATCGCGCCGTCGACAACATCAATCGCCTGTTGAGCACCAATCGCTGTACCAACATCAAGATCTTCTACTGAAGATAGGTCAGATTGGTTTTGACCAGCAGTACCTTGGTTGATTTCAGCCGTGGCACTTAAGGTAAAGTTGTCGTTTGACGTCGTTCTGATTACACCAACAAAGGCAACTTCGGTTGTAGTTGTTGAAAGCGTTGTCAAACTCGCCGGAACCATAGTGACACTGGAAACAACTTGGTTAGTGTCAGTTGTATTGCCTTCGTACTCATAAGTACGGGCACTAACTGCCAACGCTGTGACGTCACCGCCAGACAAACTAAAGTTGTTGATTTCGATGGTATCACCACGCTCGCTCACTAAGATCAGATCGCCAGCTGCATTAACAGATGCGGATATCCCAGTCTCACCCGATTGCGCATTAATAGAGTTCGCAATTGCACTTAAATCTTCAGTGTTTTCAATTGTCGCTTTGATAGTTGGCGCTTGTACTGTTGTATCAGAATTACGGCCACGTAATTCGAACGTTACCGTTGTGCCAGCTGATAGGCCGCCGCCAGTGTATGTCGCCAAGTCAAAGTTCAAACCAACAACTGTACGTGCATCAGCGTCAACACCTGTTTGCGGTGCAACCTGTTGAATTGCTCGCTGTAGGTCATATGCACTACCCGTACCTGTAACTGATGCGGTTGCCGAGCCTAATCCGCCGATAATGCCAACTTCAACTGCTGCGTTTGCAGTTCCTGCGGGGCCTAAGTATGAGTTGATTGAACCTGCCGCTTGACACAAACCGATACCGCCAAGACCGATGGCCGCGTTACCCGAGTTCGATACCGCACCATCAGCAGCACCGCCACCAAACGAGTTCTTTTGTAATGCCATAGTCTGTGCACCCATGTCTTCCGAGTAGAAAGAGTTGATTGCAACAGATACAGTTTCGAATGCAGAAGCACCTACCTGGAAGCTTTCTGTACCGAAGCTACCGTCAAGCAACTTACGACTACCAAAAGTCGAGGTTTCTGCGATTCTGTCTAATTCTTCTTGTAATTGGCTAATTTCTTGCTGAATAGCTTCACGGTCAGAGTCCGAGAAGGTACCGTTTGCCGCTTGGATAGCAAGGTCACGCATACGTTGCAAGATGTTTGTTGATTCTTGCAATGCGCCTTCAGCTGTTTGCGCCATTGAAATACCGTCGTTTGCATTTCGAACAGCAACGTTTAGACCGTTGATCTGTGAAGTAAGACGGTTAGAGATTTGCAGACCAGCTGCATCGTCTTTCGCACTGTTAATGCGAAGACCTGAAGAAAGACGTTGCATCGACGTTTCTAACGAAGATGTAGACTTTCCTAAGTTACGTTGGCCATTAATAGAGGCAACGTTAGTGTTAATAAACATACCCATTTTGATAATCCCCTCAAAAATTTGGATCACCGAATAAAAGGCAAATATCAGGCCAAACGTTAAAACTTTTTTTTGACACCCTCAAAGCTTGGATAAAAAACCAATAAATTCAAAGATTTGAATAGTAGTATTTTTGCAATATTTTTTTGTCGCATGTCGAGTACAGAGGGCTAAACTCGAGATCTAAGCGTTTTATATCCGGTTAGAAAACAAACAACCGGATCCACTGGCAAGCGTTTGCCGCTTGCTTGAACCGAGAGTTTGCCACATGTATTGCCGCTTTTTGCCGGTTGTTTGCCAAGCAACAAACTTTCCTTAAATGATTAATAGATATAAAAAAACCGCGAACATTGTCGCGGCTTCTCTACTGACTAAAGGCTGGTTTCTAGATAAAGTCGAATAGTGTCAAGTTTTGGATCTTAGCGAACGATTGCTGTGCCGCCTGCAATCCAACTTTACTTTGTTCTAAATTGTTAATTGCTTCGTAAATGTCGATTTCTTCGATAATTGCCAAAGTAGAGCTTGTGGTTTCTTTAAAACGCTCTTGTTGCACTTCAAAGTTATCGACAATGTTCAAACGAGCACCGACGGAAGAACGCGTGTTTTCCAATTCAACCACGGCATTGTCGAGCTCATCGAGCATAACACTCAATATTTCGGTCCGTTCAGCGCCTCTTGGGCGTCCTATTTCGTATGTGTCCCCTATTGCAGGAACACCGGATATTAGAAACTCAACGCCCGCGACTTTGAGCGGTTCACCTGCTACGTATTCGCCCTGAAAACTCAGTCCTGTAGGCTGCGGTTTTAATCGTCCCGTTACAGGATCTATCTCATCCATTTGTGCGGTATCTACCACGCCATCACCGTCTTCATCCAAAAACGAAAGACGGTAATCACCGATAGGCAACTCACTCGCTTCGTCAATAGAGGAAGGTATTAAGGTTGCAGTACCGGCATTCGCTGGAATTTGCATATTCCCTGTTACGCCAGGTGTCGCGCCAAATAAAGGGTGGTTTGCTGGCAACAACTCGCCAGGAGGCGCGGCAAAATCCATCGAATATTTGCTGCCATCATTTGCCACCGGTTGGAAATTGGCACCGATGTCGCCCATTGAATCAATCGCTTGTTGAATGATCCAGTTGGTATTTTTGGTTGGAATACCAAAGGTTAATGTATCGCCAACAGCAGGAGCTGTACCATTTGGATCAGAAGAAAACTCAACGCCTTTGTATGAAATCGTATCGCCCATCACATAATTTGTGTCAGGTACAACAACCCGGCCAGTGTTGACATCGGTAATGTTGTATTGCCCTGCTGCAAAAAAGTTGATCTGGTATTCATCGATTGAAGACGTTTGTTGTAAATTAACATCAAAGGTTTCCCCGGCAATCGGTGGATCACTGGCGTTAGTCTTAAAGCTAATTCCGTTGATGACAATATCATCCCCTGCCAAATAGCCAGAGACTGACTTAATAACCTGATTGGCTGGATCTAAACTGACATCGATAACATCATAACCATCGGCGGTGGCGTTAAATTGAATCTGATATCGACCTTCCGGAAATGATGGCAAACGGTACTCGGAAATATCTGTAACTTGGCCTATCGATAATTTATCAGATGAAGTTTCAAAATAACCATAATCCGACGGAACACTGTCAATGAAATCACTGCCAACATCGTTGGTTGCCACTCGCGTATTCGGTCCCACAACCAATTCGCGTTGACCGTCATCGCCTTGATACTCAGCAAAGCCAAAAATGTCTTTGGTATAAGTTTGAACATCCGTTTGATAGCCTGAAAAAATGTAATCACCATTAGCGTTTTGCGCATTTGATTGACTAAAAAACTCCGTTCCCCGGGCACTCAATTCCGCTGATATCGCATTTAACGCATTCGTATCCATGGCACCATTAATGGACTGAGCCAACAACTCTTTGGAGCGAAACAGCGTATTATTCATCGACACTAGATTCGCTTCCGTCACCTCGTTGTAGCGTCTGGCACTTTCTTGTGATGTGATGTAGCGGTCAGAAGCCTGAAGCTCTTTGCGCAAACGAATCATAGTATTTGCGCCTGTTGGGTCATCTGAAGGCTTTAAGATCTTTTTACCGGTCGATAATTCCAATTGTGCGCGGTCAAGGTTTGCCTGCCGCTCTTGTAAATTAGTTAAGCTTCGAGAATAAAAGTTAGAAGTAGCGATACGTACTGTCATTGATTACTCCTTAACCTGCTGCCGAAATCAGCGTCTGAAAGGTTTCTCTCGCAACGGTAATGATACGCGCAGACGCCGAATACGCTTGTTGATATTGAATTAAGTTGGCAGCTTCTTCATCTAGGTTTACCCCTTGGATACCGGCTAAACGTTCTTCCGCTCCATCGAGTAAAGTTTGAAATGAATCCCGCGTGATTTCTTTACTCTTTGTTTCGACACCCACAGTCGTGACCATATCGGCATAAGACTCGGAGAAGCTGTTTGTTCCACCATCTAACACTCGCGCCGATTGGAAATCCAACATCGTTAGGATGTTTGTATTGTCACCTTTACCAAACTTCTTATTTTCGTTTGGAATAAGCGTGTTGTCAGCGTGCGTAATGGTAAAGCTTTCGTTGCCGGCCAAGATGCCATCGAGCTTCATCCGTATACCCGCGCCCTCAATGATTTGGTCAGGTGCGATATTGGTAAAACCACCAATCACTGATGCACCAGTACTATCCTGCACGTCGTATTGAGTGCCTGTCGCGTCAACAACCACTGTTAGCGTTGGATCTGGCAAAGGCGGAACATTTAGTGGAGAAGGAAATGACGCATCCGTTAGATCTTCCAGTTCAAACAGAGAAAACTCGACATTGTTTGGGTTATTTACATCTGCAAGTTCAAAATAATTATCGGCCGCAGCAACAAGCTCTGGTTCATCCAATATCCGTTCGATATTACGAGCACCGAAATACGTTGGGCGTATTTGAAAGCTATCCCCTGCCGCCAAGTTATTAATGGAGATAGACAGTTCTAAACCGGTATTGCCGATTGTTAAACGTTCGCCTGCATCCATATTAACAATGTCCGCGGCAGTAAAAGTCTGGATAACGTTTTTGTCACCATCAATCACTTCCAGTGTCGCACCGTCATAATTCATGATGAAGTTTTCGCCGGTGACTTGTTCGGTGTTTCGAATATAAACTTCAAAATCTGTTGTCGCAGGGTTGTTGGCCGAGTTTTGTGTTCTTGTTAACACCACTTGAGGATCGTTGATGTCATTGAACATATTTGTGCCTTCGACACCTTCTAAATCTCGTCCCAATGATTGTTGACGGTTAAAGCTATCAGCGAAACCCATCGCGATTTTACCCAAATCTTCAATCGCTGGAATTAAAAGCTCATCACGCACTTCCAGCAAAGAGGACAAAGAGCCACCTTGCAACTGGTCCGTGATAAGAACGGAGTTGGCAGTTCCAGTATTTGCTGTAACACCAATTTCCAATTTACCAGTATCGTATTCGTTGCGGTCAACCACCATAGGTATCGAGATGCCTGCGGTCACTAATGTAATACCACTGCCGACTGTAATGTTAACCGTGCCATCGTCTAATTTGATGGTATCCACTTGCAGTTTTTCACTGAGTTCTTTTATCAATTGTTCGCGCTTGTCTAACAAATCATTTGGCGCAAAACCTTCTGAACCCACAGCATTTTCCACCTGGATTTTGGTATTCAAAAACGCGATTTCAGAGCCAATCTCGTTGATCTCTTCCACCGTGGTAACGATTTCTTCATTCACTGAGCCCATGTGTTGAAAAGCGATTTCTTCATACAGCGCATTAAATCGTTTAGCGACCGTTTCCGCTCGAGCAAGAACAACGTTTCGAGAAGAAATAATTGTTGGCTCTTCTGCCACACCGACAATGCCGTCGAACATTTCTTCGAATGTGGTGGTAATGCCAGTATCGGGATCCGCCAACAAATTGTCCATACGAGCGGCATTTTCATAAGAGGTGTTATTGAAGTTAAACTGACTGGTATTAAACAGCACTTCGTTGTAGTTGAATTCACTGAACGTACGAGTGATCGAGGCTAACTGAGTACCATTACCTAAAAACGTACTTCTGAAGGCGTTACCAACGGTCGACTGTGTCTCAACCCTTTGTCGGCTGTAGCCATCCGTATTTACGTTTGCAATGTTATGACCGGTTGTGTCTAAGCCGAATTGCGCGGCCGCTAAACCAGAAACACCGGTACCTAAAATACCACCTGCCATGTCTTAACCCCTTATTGGTTATCGACCGATTGTGAGAATCGGCCAATAATCGATTTAAAATTGTCGCTGTTTAATATGCCCATGATCTTGTCGGCATAGTTTGGATCCGTTGCATATCCCGCTTTCTGTAGGTTCTGCAAAAACTGTTCCGAATTGTTTGTTGTACTCAACGCGCCTTGATAACGGCTGTTTGATCGAAGGAAACTCACCAGGTCATTGAAGCTCTCTTCAAAGCCGCCATAAACTCGAAACGGCTCAACTTTGCGCACAGCAACGCCATTTTCAAACTCCAGTGTTGATTGAGCAGCTTTTTCACCTTGCCAATCTCTGTGTGCTTTAACGTTAAACAAGTTGAAGCTTGAGTCACCGTTTTTGTCTTTAATGATGTGTTTGCCCCAGCCTGTCTCTAGTGCCGACTGAGCCACCATTACAGCGGGGTTTAAACCAATTTCTGTTGCCGCCTTCTTTGCGTAGCGCCAGATTTTTTCAACAAAGTCTTCTGGCGATTCGAAGTTTGTTTCGGCTTTATTCGCTTTACCAGCGTTAGACGCTTGTACTTGACTAACAAGCATTCCAGCTTCCGAGAACGGTTTATTTACCAAGTCTTTAAGTTGACTCGAAAGACTCAAACTGGAGTGGGCTGGAGCGTCCTGTTGCTCGAGTGAATTATTGAACTGGTGTCGCTTGAACTCACCGTCATTTCGCATCAAATCTGCCGCGGTATAAGACTCTGAGTTAGGATTAAGTTGCTGTACGATGATGTCAGCGAGGCCAAGACTGCCCTTGCTCGCCATATCAGTGGCCAATTGTTGGTCATACATGTCGCGGAAAAAGCGGGTGGTGTTTGAGTGCATTGGATTGCCCTCTTCAAACACTTCATTAGCCTTTCGCATCGACTTGAGCATCATGCCGATAAAAATCGATTCGAAATGTTCCGCCGCTTTTTTTAAAGCTTCGTTGTCGTTTGGATCGGTTTTCGCCTTGGTTTTCAACTGTTGTAAACCTGCGAGATCCATGTAGTTGTTAACGTTAGCTAATTGGTCCATATGACAATTTCTTGACGCAAAAATAAATATTGATATAGGTATTTCAATTTTTGTTCCAAGTTTTCACATGCACAAAAAAAGCGCTTAAAAGCGCTTTTTTTCAATGTGTTAGCATTTAGTGAACTAACGTAAAATATTTGCCTAGCTCGCTCTGTAACTTGTCGTCTAAATTACCAACAAAACACACTCTCGCTTGATCCGGAACACGGCTAAACACGTCTTCAATCTGAGACGACAATTCGCCAGCATCCAAATCAATCTGCTCGGCAAAGTACTCAGCATCTTGCTCTTCTTCAATGTTTGTCATCGCCTCAAACGCCGCCAAACCTACAGGTGTGAATTGAATTTCATTATTTTCGATAACACCACCTGACAGACAGCAGAAAATCTTCTTACCTTCATAAGAAACTTCATACACGTGGTATTGAATCTCTTTTTCGTCGGCTTGTTGTAAATCTAACATCTCGAGGATGGCCAGATTGGTATCCTGATTTGCTGTAACGTTTGTAAGTAGTACTTGGGCAAAACTCATAACTATCCCCTTTTCACTTCTATTTTGTTGTTAAATGACAACCAGCTGCCCATCAAGAGCGCCAGCTTGTTTTAATGCTTCTAAAATTGCCATCAAGTCACCAGGAGCTGCACCCACTTGGTTAATGGCTCGAACTAAATCATCAAGACTTACACCCGGGTCAAACACAAATGCTCTAGTGTCGTCCCTTGCAACATCAATAATTGACTGGTTTGTTACGCGGGTTTCACCGTCTGATAGTGGCTCAGGTTGACTGACCTCTTGGTTCTCCGCGATGGTTACCGTTAAACTGCCATGCGTGATCGCCGCAGGCTTCAACTTCACATCTTTACCGATAACAATCGTACCCGTACGCGAATTTACAATAATTTTTGCAGCGGTATCTGCCGGTTTAAACTCTAAGTTTTCTAGTGTCGAAAGATATGCAACTCGTTGTGCTACATCTCTCGGTGCCAGAACACGTACAGAAACAGAGTCTAAAGGTTTCGCTGTATTCGGTCCTACCAACTTATTAATGCTATCTGCCAGTCGTTTGGCAGAGGTAAAATCTGGTTCATTTAAGTTAAACGTTATGTAATCACCGTTGCCAAATGGCGTAGGCACAGTTCGTTCCACTATCGCCCCATTTGGGATACGTCCTACCGTTGGGATATTCAACGTCACTTGCGAACCATCTAATCCTTGTGCACCAAGGCCACCGACAACCAAAGAGCCCTGAGCTACCGCATAAACGTTGCCGTCAGCTCCCTTCAACATAGTCTGTAACAAGGTACCACCGCGCAAACTACCTGCGCTGCCGATAGAAGAAACAGTAACGTCTATGTTTTGACCAGGCTTTGAAAACGCCGGTAATTCAGCATGCACTGCCACGGCGGCAACATTTTTAATTTTTGGCTTTAAGTTGGGATCCAGTTGAATCCCAAAATTCGCCAACATAGCTTTAAAACTTTGCTCTGTGAATCGCGTTTGCTCTCCAGTGCCAGGTAAACCTATCACCAAACCATAACCTACAAGCTGATTGGCTCGAATACCCTCTACAGTAGAAACGTCTTTTACTCTTACCGCATTAACGCCAAACGCTACTAGCAGAGATGAGCAAATCAAAATTGCACGAAACCAGTTCATATCTTTATACCTCTAAAACGGCCACTTTGAGCTCATAAAAAATCGAGCTAACCAACCGGCTTCGTTAGACTCAGCAAGGCTGCCTTTACCACTGTATGAAATTCTTGCGTTAGCAACCCGAGTTGAATCAACTGTATTTTCAGCGGTTATATCTTGGGCTCTGACAATCCCCGTCATACGGATAAACTCTTGCCCAGTGTTTAGGGTCAACCACTTCTCGCCGCGGATGATCAAATTGCCATTTGGTAGAACTCTGAGCACATGAACCGAAATCTCACCACTTAGACTGTTGCTCTGGTTGCTTTTGGCATCGCCTTTAAAGTTCGCATCCGACTCAATCCCTAATTGAATTGTGTTGCCATCAATCGTCGGGGCCAGGCCATTAAGGCCAACCAAAGGTTCTAGCGACGCATCTGTTTCTTTTTTGGTTTCCGTTTTCGCCGTTTTTGACGCCTGCGTGTTCTCCATCAAAATCACAGTAATGATGTCGCCCACTCTGCGAGCTTTAGTGTCTGAGTAGAGTCCATTGGACCAACCTGACTGATATAGGCTTCCTGTTGCCACAACTTCTTCAGTTGGAACTTCAGGCATCACTGGAGCAAAAAACGGATCTTCTTCTTCAACCTCATGGTTCACCGCGCATGCGGAAAGTAGGCTAACAGAGGCAAGCAAAAGCGCCGCTCTAGAAAAACGACTCACCGGACTGTCATTATTAAATATTGCCATGACTATGCTCCTAAACTCCTCGATTAAAGCTGCTGGGTTATGAAACCTAACATCTGATCAACCGATGAAATCACCTTCGAGTTCATCTCGTAAACACGCTGACTTTCAATCATGTTTACTAACTCTTCTGTTACATTTACGTTAGAAGTCTCCAACGCACCCTGCACAATAATACCTAAGCCGTTAACGCCCGGGTTACCCTGAGCAGGCGCACCACTGACACCAGTTTCAGTGAACAGGTTTTGTCCAACCGGTTCCAAACCCGCAGGGTTGATAAAATCAGAAATCGTCAACTGACCAATAGCAACGCCAGCGCCCTGGCCAGGAACCTGAACCGTCACCTCACCTTGCTGTGAAATCGTGATAGATTGAGCATTCTCAGGAATATTGACTTCTGGCTGTAATGGGAAACCTGCACCTGATGTCACAAGACGGCCATTTTCATCGACTGAGAATTGGCCGTTTCGAGTGTAGGCCAAGGTTCCGTCTGGACGCAGGATTTCAAAGAAACCTTTGCCTTGGATCATAAAGTCCAGCGCATTGTCGGTCGTCGTCATATTGCCTTGGGAAAAGTTTTTTTGCGTCGCAACCACTTTAGTACCCGCGCCAACCATCAAGCCATTGGGCATCTCGGTATCTGCAGACGAACGACCACCTGGTTGGTTAATGTTCTGATATAAGAGGTCTTCAAATACAGCACGACTTTTCTTAAAGCCAACTGTACTGGCATTTGCCAAATTATTTGAGATCACCGCAATATCGGTTTGCTGGGCGTCTAGCCCGGTTTTACTAATCCACAATGCCGGATGCATAACAGCCTCCTATCTAACTATTTATACAATTCTTAATAACTGGTTGTGAGTGCGGTCTATCTCTTCCGCTTTCTTCATCATTTTGACCTGCAGTTCGTATTGACGCTGATGACCAATCATCGCGACCATCTCTTCTACAGGGTTTACATTACTCATTTCTAGCGCACCACTAACGATTCGAACGTTCGGTGAAGCGTCACAAAAACCGCAAAGCTCATTTGTCAGGACCGACTGTTTGGATCGGAATAATCCATCCATGCCTTTGGTCAGATCATTTTCGTTTGGCGGTTCTATTAGTTTGATTCGGTCTACTACTTCCAGGAAGTTTGCAGGTGCGCCTTGTGGACGTACAGTCACACTGCCATCTGGACCAATTTCGATTTTTTCAATTGGCAATGGCACAACGATTGGCCCGCCTTCTCCGAGGATTGGCGCCCCTTTTGCTGTAGTTAAAAGACCATCACGAGTTAACGCTAAGTTACCTTCACGAGTGTAAGCTTCTTCACCATTGCCGTCATTTACCGCAATCCAGCCTTTACCGGTAACAGCGATATCGAGATCTCGGCCTGTCGTTTGGACACTGCCGTGATGCATTTTTGACGCTGGACGCTCGGTCATCGCAAAGACACGAGTTGGCAAACCTTCGCCGAAGGCCTGCATCGCGCGTTGTTGTTCAAAGTCGGATCGAAAGCCTGCGGTCTTAGCATTGGCTAAGTTGTTGGCATTCATAGAAATGCCTACCAGGTTTTGCTTTGCACCCGACATGGATACATACAACAATTTATCCATCGACAACCTCTGTCAAAATTACGACTCTATTTATTCGATGGTATGGATTTGCATTTATTGTGCCAGACGCACAATTGAGTGGGATTTTTGGAATTACTCTAGGCTTTGAGAGACTTCAACAGCTCTGCTTCGGTTTTCGACAAACCGCACTCTTGCATGACTTCGTCGACATCTGCACCTAGCTCAAACAGTTTATTGGCGCGGGCGTATAGTTTGTTCTCATCGTTACTGCTCTCTAACAACTGGACTTTGTTTTGAAGTTCTTGGCCAAGGGCTTGTTGCAGCTCACAGACTTGGTTGATTTGGGAAATTGCCGATTTAATCTCAATGCCGTCGCTTTGAATCTCACCACAAACATTTTTGATATGAACAAACCGCTCGTTTGATAGCAACAACTCTCTCTCCAGCTTTAATATGTGCTCTTGTAACTGACTCAATTGACGTCTTTGTTTTTTAAACTGGTTGTATACAATGACTGAGCCGACTAACAAAACAACAGCACAGGCGATAGTTAAGTGGTAAAGCATAAAACCCTCATGAAAAAGGCAGCCGTGGCTGCCTTAAGAAATACTGTAAATTAGATAGGTTTAGATATCTGTGATCTCGTCCCACTCTTCGTCAGTCATTAACTTATTCAAATCAACAAGTATGAGAAGCTCTCCGTCTCGATTACTTACGCCTTGAATGAATTTGGCACTTTCATCTGTACCGACATTTGGTGCACTGTCGATTTCTGAGGTCTTCAGGTAAACCACTTCTGCAACGCTATCAACCAAGATACCGATAACCTGCTTTTCAGCCTCAATGATAACGATTCTTGAATTGTCACTAACCTCGCCCGGCAACAAACCGAATCGAGCACGAGTATCTATGACGGTAACAACGTTACCACGGAGATTAATGATACCCAGCACATAATCAGGGGCACCTGGAACCGGAGCGATCTCCGTATAACGAAGTACTTCTTGCACTTGCATTACGTTGATTCCGTAGGTTTCCTCTTCCAATCGAAAAGTAACCCATTGCAACACTTCATCGTTGCCATCTGCTACTTGATTTACATGCGCTCTTTCTTCACTCATATGAGCAACTCCTAAATTGAATAGCTACTATTCTTGTCTTGCGTTAACGCCTTGTTCAAGCATGGCAATTAAATCGCTTACATGCAACAAAGCACACATTTTTTCTTTGATCGTACCCATTAACCATGGACGTTTGCCAGGGTTTTTGCGCCATTTTACTTGTTCCGGGTTGATAGACTCGGTTTCGACAAGTTTTTCAGCTGCCAAACCCCACTCACTTTCACCTAACATTATAACATATTGATAGTTTAGTGATTCTTCCATGTTTTTGTTAAATTTTTCTGGCATGACCCATCTTGCCGAATCCACTACGTTGAGTTTCTTCTCGCGATTAATCATGACACCTTTGAACCAGTCGGGTTTGCCAAACAAACTATTAACTTCGGTTAAATTATGGATGCCTCCGAGCTCTTGTAAAGGGACAGCCAAAACCAAACCGGCAACATCAAAGAACAATGCCTGAAATGGCTCTTCTGGAAAACTTTCAGCTTCCACTTCAATCGCGACAGGCTCATGTGTTTGTTCAACCTTCTCAACAACTTGAGTTGGTGATTGAGTAACACTCCTGACTAGATCGACCGTTTTCTGCTGTTCTTTAGCAATTTTTTCTTCTTGTTGCTTGGCGCTGACCTGTTGCAGTAGTTTTTCCACTGAGCGCGCCTCTGCGCTGGGCTCGGCGATTTCAGGCTCAGCGAAAGGCTTTAAGTTTGAAACTGGTTCTACTTTCGGCTTGGGCTCAGGCGCAGGTACTGATGGATTAATTGTGCGACTCTGTGACATTGAGCGAACAAAATCCAAAGGATTGGTTTTGCGTGAAATGATGGGACGCAAATTGTCCTTCGATTGGGGTTCTGCCGTCGACTCAACCGAGCGCAAGACCTGTTTTTCAGATCTGTTACTTTCAACTGGCTGACTTTCTGCGGTAGCTAAGGTTTCTTGTTTTTCTTGTTCTGGTTCTTCTTGTAGTAACTGGCCTAAATAGTCCAGCATGACCTTTTCGCTAGCAAACATGTTGTTACTTCTCTAAAGACTTCAATAATTCTTTGTAGGCAAATACGCCTCGTGCACCTTTGGCAAACACCGGCAAAGGTACTTTTTCCATACTCGCATTTCTAAACTTGGTGTCGATTGGAATAACCCCTTCCCAAACCTTGTCGCCGTATGTTTGACGCAGCTCGCTATACGCTGTGATCGAGGCACGGGTTCGTTTGTCGTACATAGTAGGGATTATTTGAACATCGTACGTTTTCGATTGCGAGGTTTGAATCAATTCCATTGTGCGGTACATCCGCTCCAATCCTTTAAGCGCCATGCACTCAGTTTGCACAGGTATTAATACCTTATTACAGGCGGCCAGTGCGTTAACCATGAGAACACCCAAAACCGGCGGGCAATCAATTAACACGTAATCGTAGTCAGCGGCAAATTTGTCGAGCGCTTTTTTTATGATCAGGCCCATGCCTGCTTTTTTACTTAAAATTCCATCAAGCGTGGCCATCGCCATTGTCGCGGGAAGAATTGAGAGGTTTTCAACTGGCGAGTCCCAAACACATTTGTCCCAATGGTCTTGGTCCATGGTATCGGATTTAGTGAATACATCGTATACGCCATGTTCCAATTCTTCGGAGTCAATACCGAAATAGTAGGTCAATGACGCGTGCGGATCTGTGTCAACCATAAGCACTTTCTTTCCCTCTAGAGCCAAAATTGCCCCAAGGGTTATAACGCTTGTCGTTTTGCCAACACCACCTTTCTGGTTAGCTACCGTCCAAATTTTCACACACGCACCTAGTTGTTATTATCAATTCGCTCCTGCTCCAAAGTTTCATCTTCAGCCTCTTGTCGAGTCGTGATGCGAATCCCACCGTTGGGTAAGCGAATTACTTTTATTTCGTTATATTCTGGCAATTCCGTACCCAAAGTACCAGTAATTTGTTGCTCAACTTTGGTTTTATTTTCGTCAGTTTCTGCATTTTGTTCAAAGGCAAATTTTGACAGCGCTACTACAACACGGCGATTACGCGCTCGGCCTTCGGCAGTCTCATTGCTCGCTACCGGTTGGTTTGCTCCATTGGCCTCAATCGCCAACCGTTCCTGCGCGACTCCATACCGATTCAAAAGCCCCGTCACCACGGCAGCCCGAGCAGCAGACAATTCCCAATTGGAGGAGAACAACTCATTGTTTATTGCCAAATCGTCAGTGTAACCCCTAACCTGAATGTAGTTATTGACCTCTGCCAAGACTTTGGCGACTTCTTCAACCACAACTTCTGCCGATAGATTTGCCGTGGCACTTCCTGAGCCAAACAACAGGCCGCTGGATAGCTCTATCGTTAACCAATCGTCGTTAACATCCAATTTGGCAATGCCGGCATCGACTAATTGTTTCAGCGCCGTTTCTAGATCCTGTCGCAATGCCGCCAGTGGCTTGCCCAATTTTTTATTGGTTTGTTGAGATATTGTGAGATTGTTTTCAAGTTGCTCGGGCCCTTTCTCAGGCAATAAGTCGTTGCCTTGTTGGCTTTGTTGCTGACTCACTTGATGTTTCAAATCGCCAGTACCTGTTGTGCCCGTTCCTTCTTCGCCTTTAAGGTGAAATATTTCCCCTAAAGATTCTGACAAAACGTCGAAATTATCCTCTTTCACCACAGCCATTGCATAAAGCACAACAAACAAAGCGAACATAAGCGTCATATAATCAGCATAGGACACCAGCCAACGGTCGAGGTTGTTATTCTGTTTTGAAGATAAACGTTTACTGATGCGAGCCATAGGGGTCAATCGGCGGAAGCAATATAAGCATCTAAGCGGTTAGCAATAAATCTAGGGTTGTCTCCCCGACTGATTGCAATCAGTCCCGTCATTAACATTTCCCTTTGCAGCACTAGGCTCTGCACTTGAGACTTCAACTTCTGTGCGATTGGTATGAAAAGTAGATTTGCTGCGCCAACGCCATAAATAGTCGCAACAAATGCGGTTGCTATACCAGCACCTAAAGCGTCTGGATCATTTATCTGGGTCATCGCTTGAATAAGGCCTAAAACGGCACCTAGTATACCAATGGTTGGGCTGAAGCCTCCAAGTGAATCGTATACTTCGATTGCTTTCAGCTGCTGCTCGCTTTCTAGCTCAATCTCAAGTTCAAGGTTTTCTTTGATCACCGACTCTGGTGCACCGTCGACCAACAACATCAATCCTTTGTGCAGAAACGGGTCTCTCTCAGCCACGGCAAACTGTTCTAGTGACAAAAAACCTTGCTGTCGAGCCAACTCAGACCAAATGATAATATTGTCCTTATGTTCCGGTAAATACAGCGGAAAACGTCGCCAGACTTGCGGAAACATCTTCAGGCCACGGACAAATTGTTGTGATGGAGATTGCAACATGACGGCGCCAAATGAGCCGCCAATAACAATTAAAAAAGCTGGTAAATGAAATAAGGCGGATATTCCTCCGCCTTCTAATGCAAATCCGCCGACAATCGCCAAAAGCGCCAGCAGTATCCCTGTAAATGCCAATCTATCCATAGTTCAATTCTTTTAAGATGGACGCACCCATTTGATCAATTGAAATCGACTGCTCAGACAGTCCCGCAATGGTAACCGCCTGCGGCATACCATAAACGACGCAGGATTGTTCGTCTTGTGCCCAAATCTTTGCGCCTCGTTGTTTTAACATTCGGCTGCCTTCCCTGCCATCCGCTCCCATACCAGTGAGTATAACGCCTAAAACATCCCCGCCGTATACTTTGGCGGCACTGCCAAAGCTCAAATCTACGCTTGGCTTGTATGTGACACGAGACGAATCGTCTTCCATTATCTTGAGCACCGCGCTGCTGCCCCGCGCTTCAATCAGCATCTGCTTTCCACCTGGGGCCAAATACGCTGTCCCGGGTCTGAGCACCTCACCATTTTCAGCTTCTTTAATGGAAATCTTACATAGTGAGTTTAATCGAACCGCAAACGCTGGCGTAAATGCAGCCGGCATATGCTGAACAAGAATAATAGGTAAGTTGAAATTGGCTGGGAATTCGGTCAAAACTTTTTGCAATGCTACAGGCCCCCCAGTAGATGTACCTATAGCGAGCAATTTATATGATTTACCTGACGCTTTTCTGATCACCGAGCCGGATCCGCTCGTTGCTGCAGGCGAAGAGGCTAGAGAACGAGACGCTATCGGTGATAACGGCTTTTTGGCGGTTGAAAGTTCGTCTCGGGTGAGAGGTTTATCTCGACTAATCGCAGGACGCGCAGGTGTGGTTCTACGCATGAAGGCTCTACGATTTCCAAGGGCTCGAACTCGCTCTTGAAGTAACTTAGTGCCCTCTTTTTTATCTTTTGCAATGTCTTCAAATTTCTTCGGCAGAAAATCTAATGCGCCGGCTTCTAAAGCATCTAATGTCGCCTTTGCGCCATCGTGCGTTAATGAAGAGAACATGATGATCGGCGTCGGAGTTGCTGCCATGATTTTCTTTACAGAGGTAATACCATCCATGACTGGCATTTCGATGTCCATGGTAATGACATCGGGCTTGAGCTTTGCGGTCTGTTCAATGGCTTGCTTGCCATCTGCCGCATCCCCAATCACTTCGAGTTCTGGGTGCTCATTGAGGATTTCTGTGACTCGGCGTCTGAAAAACGCCGAGTCATCTACTACCAGTACTTTTATCGCCATTCTGAGTTATTACTTAAATCTTAGGTTTGAGCGCTTCGCGTAATGCTTCAATAAGTTTGGTACATCGAATATTAATGCGATGCCGCCGTCCGAAGTTATTGTCGCGCCGGCCATACCTGGCGTTCCTTGTAGCATGGCGTCTAGTGGTTTAATCACCACTTCTTCTTGACCTATCAAAGAGTCTACGACAAAGCCGACTTGTTGCGCGCCAATCTGAATGACAACAACATGGCCTTTGCCTTCTTCTCTGTCGCTACTGTCTTTGTTTTTGATTAACCAATCTTCCAAATAGAATAGCGGAATCGCTTTCTCTCGGACGATGACAGTTTGTTGACCATCAACAATGTTTGTCTTGGTCAAATCTAAGTGAATGATTTCGTTGACCGTAGATAATGGCAACGCGAATATTAAGTCGCCTACGACCACCATTAATGTCGGTAGAATCGCAAGTGTCAACGGCACTTTGATTTCAAGCGTTGTGCCTCGTCCCAATTCAGAATTGATATCGACTGAACCGTTGAGCTGAGTGATTTTGGTTTTAACCACATCCATGCCCACGCCACGACCAGAAATGTCTGAGATTTCTTCTTTGGTTGAGAAACCGGGGGCAAATATAAGATTATACGCTTCCGTATCTGAAAGACGCGCTGCCGCATCTGCATCTAAGACGCCTTTGCTGATGGCAATGTCTTTCAACTTTTCTGGATCCATACCTTTACCGTCATCTTCGATAACTAGCAAAATATGATCACCCTCTTGTGAAGCGGAAAGTCGAACAGTACCTGTGCGGCTCTTACCAGAGGCTTCACGATCCGCTGGCATTTCGATGCCGTGGTCAACAGAGTTACGAACCAAGTGAACCAGTGGATCCGCGAGCGCTTCAACTAAGTTCTTATCTAAGTCGGTCTCTTCACCTACTAACTCAAGAGTAATTTCTTTATTTAAGCTACGGGCCAAGTCGCGAACAACTCGAGGGAATCGGCCAAACACTTTCTTGATTGGCTGCATTCGGGTTTTCATAACCGCGCCCTGCAAGTCGCCAGTCACCACATCCAAATTAGAAATGGCTTTACTCATGGCTTCGTCGGAGCCGTAGTTTACACCTAAACTAACCAAACGATTTCGTACCAGTACAAGCTCACCAACCATATTCATAATTTCGTCTAGACGTTTGGTATCTACACGAACTGTGGTTTCAGCTTGTGGTGGTGGCGCAGCTTTTTTGTCTGCACCGGCTTTTGCTGGTGCTTTTGCTTCTGGTTTCTTAGGCGCTGGAGCTGGTTTTTTAGCCGCTGGCGGTTCAGCCTTTGGCGCAGCCGCAGGTTTTTCAGCCTTAGGTGGTTGAGGTTGGCTAGGCGCTTCTGGCTTAGCTGGTGCCGCTCCGGCAGGAGTTGGAGCACCGCCTTTGCCATGTAGCTCGTCTAAAAGCGCTTCGAATTCATCATCAGAAATTTCATCACTATTAGTGCTGGCTGCTGGTGCTGAAGCACTGGCTGAAACTGGTTCTGCTTCATTTGTCTTGAACGATCCTTTTCCGTGTAACTCATCGAGAAGCGCTTCAAATTCATCGTCAGATATTTCATCTCCGTCACCGCCTGCAGCAGGTGCAGCAGGTGCCACCGCTTTTGCCTCTGGCTTGCCATGCAGCTCATCCAATAAGGCTTCAAACTCATCTTCGGTGATTTCATCAATAGAACCGTCATCACCGCCAGCGGCTGGAGACTCATCAATAAACAGACCGTCGTCTGACTGCACTGGCTCTGCTGCCACTTCTTCTGCGGCTCCACCAATGTTCTCGCCTTCGACTTCCGGCTCACTGTATTTGTGAAGAGTTTCTAGTAGGTGTGGGTCGGCAGGGTCCGGTTGGTCGCCGGCCTGAACCTGAGCAAACATGTCATTGACCGTGTCGAGCGACTGTAAGATGACGTCCATTAATTCTGGGGTCACCGAACGTTTGCCAGTACGGAGAATGTCGAACACGTTTTCCGCACCGTGACAGGCGTCGACCAAATTGGTTAAGGCAAGAAATCCAGCTCCACCTTTTACAGTGTGGAAACCGCGAAATATTGAGTTTAATAAGTCCGAGTTCTCTGGATCATTTTCCAGCTCAACCAACTCTTCAGATAACAACTCTAATATCTCAGCAGCTTCAATTAAGAAATCTTGTAGTATCTCTTGATCCACATCCAACGCCATGCGGCCGCTCCCCTAACTTAAAAGCCTAAACTCGATAACAAATCGTCCACTTCATCTTGATTCGAAACCGCATCTTCGCGAGTTTCGGCATCAATAATTGGACCTTCGACACCATTGTTATCGTCATCAGCTTTAACTTCATTAATAGAATCTTTGCTTGGCTCACCAAACACTGTTAATAAATGGATCAAACTGTCTTCGACTTCTTTTACCAGTTCAATAACTCGCTTGATGACCTGCCCGGTCAAATCTTGGAAGTCTTGAGCCATCATAATTTCAGTCATGTACAAATGAATTTGGGCAGCGTCTTTTTCAGCCACCTGAAGAAAATCATTGAGTGCATAACAGAGGGATTTGAATTCACCGAGCTCTAACTGACGCTGCATCAACTTTTCCCATTCGGGCTTAAGTTTGGCGATGTCGTTATTAATTTTGTCGGCGAGTGGTAAGCTTGAATCGACCGCGTCCATAGTCTTATTGGCCGCCTGTTCAGTCTTACTCATTACATAATTTAGGCGCTCTTTGGCGTCTGGGATATCGTCCGTCGCTAAGTTGGCAATCTTGGGGTCAAGTTGAAAGTTCGTTAACGAATCATGCAACTGACGTGTTAATTTACCAATTTCAGCAAACAGCTCTTTTTGCTCGGGGTTAGTCGCCCCAACCAAAATTTGATTTGCAGATTCATTATCACCAGCTTCAAGGGCTGCAACCAACTCTTTAGCTTCGTCTAGAGTGATCTGCGGAGTAGCGTCTATCGACATTTGAAACTCCTTCGATACTATTCTAGACGTTCAAATATTTTATCTAGCTTACCTTTTAAGGTAGCAGCAGTGAACGGCTTAACGATGTAACCATTTACACCAGCTTGCGCTGCTGCAACGATCTGTTCTTTCTTCGCTTCTGCAGTAACCATCATCACCGGCATGTGCTTTAACTTGTCGTCTTTGCGAATTTCTCGCAACAGGTCAATGCCTTGCATACCTGGCATGTTCCAATCCGTAACTACGAAGTCGAAGTCACCATTTTGTAACATTGGTAACGCAGTGCTGCCGTCATCCGCTTCTGAAACATTAGTGAAGCCTAAATCACGAAGTAAGTTCTTGATGATTCTTCTCATTGTTGAAAAGTCATCAACAACCAGAATTTTCATATTCTTATCCAAAGCATCCTCCAGTGAGGTATTGTTAAATATACTGAGACTTATTAAGGTTTAACTCGAAATTCATCAAACTAAAATGTTTCCTTAACAGTCATTAATTATTATTAATAAAAATTAGGAAGTTACAAGTTTATTTATAACCAATCTTTTAATCTAGAGCGTAAACGGACCATTGCCTGACTGTGAATCTGGCTAACACGGGATTCACTGACGTTCAAAACTTCACCGATCTCACGCAAGTTTAGTTCATCATCGTAATAGAGGGAAAGTATTAAGCCTTCTCTTTCTGGCAAGGTTTTTATTGCGTTAGCTAATGATGACTTAAAATTATTATTCTCAACACCCTCGTAGGTATCGTCATCTTCATCATTATCTTTAACACTAATAACGTCTTCACTTACCCCCAAATCTTCCATGCCTAAAATCTTTCCGGCATTCGCTTCTTTTAGCATTTGGTGGTATTGCTCAAGTGGCACATCTAGCGCTTGCGCCACTTCAATATCTTTTACATCTCGGCCGAGACCCGCTTCTAGTTCCGAGATTTTGTCCGCAATCATACGAGCATTTCGGTGAACCGATCGCGGTGTCCAATCCCCTTTGCGAATCTCGTCTAACATAGAGCCGCGAATTCGAATACCTGCATAGGTCTCGAAACTCGCACCTTTACTGCCATCAAAGTTTTTTGACGCCTCCATTAAGCCGATCATGCCAGCTTGAACAAGATCATCAATCAACACACTGTCCGGCAGACGAACAGCCAAATGATGAGCGATGCGCTTCACCAATACGGCGTGTTTTTCGACTACATGAGACAAGTTTTGATCTTGAACCTCATAGGCAGCTGCAACTTTGTTATTCAAACAAGAGCCTCTTAATTGACTAACTGTTCTAGGAAAAATTCCAAATTGCCAGACGCATGCGATGGCGTCGGCCAATTATTGATTTTGGTTGCCAAAGTTTTAAATGCAACCGCTGATGGTGAGCGAGGAAATGCGTCCACAATGGCTTTTTGTCGACGAACCGCTTTTCTCAAATTGTCATCAAATGGAATGACGGCGGTTAACTCCAAGGTTACATCTAAAAATCGATCCGTCACTAGGGTTAGTTTTTTGAATAAATCTTGCCCTTCCTTAAGGGTGCGAACCATGTTAGCGATTACCTTAAATTTGCTAACGCCATGGTCGCGGTTTAATACCTTAATCAGCGCGTATGCGTCGGTTATCGACGTCGGCTCATCACAGACAACAACGAGCACTTCTTGAGATGCTCGAGAAAACGACAATACCATGTCGGAGATGCCTGCGGCTGTATCAACAATAAATACATCAACTGGGGTTTTCAGTTCGCTAAAAGCGCGAATTAACCCAGCGTGCTGCGCTGGAGAGAGCTCAACCATGTCGATAGAGCCGGAAGTCGCTGGAACAATCTTAATGCCATGCGGACCTTCAACTAGGATATCATCCAATTCCGCTTCGCCTGATAAGACGTGAGATAAGTTTTTTTGAACCCGCAAACCCAACATAACGTCACAATTTGCAAGTCCTAAGTCTGCGTCTAAGACCAATACACTTTTGCCCGTCTGGGCGATTGAAATGGCGGTATTTAAAGAAACACTTGTTTTACCGACGCCGCCTTTTCCACCTGTTACTGCTAATACCTTTGTTTTTTTTGCTAAAGACATATTTCTTAGGCCACTAGCCTGATCCGAAGAACTTATATTAATCATACATGCCTACTGCTTTTGGCACTACCTTATTATTCTGTTGATTTACTTTTTGTTTTAATTCAAACAATTGATTAGCTTTTTGCACAATTTTGTCACTATTTGCAACTCTTATATCCTCTGGAACACGCTGACCGTTGGTTAAATAACCAATTGGTAAACGGTTGTGGATAGCAACGCTCATCAATTCACCTAAACTCAGAGATTCATCTATTTTAGTAAATATACACCCTGACAGAGGAATTGTTTTAAAGTGTTGCACACTTTCTTGTAAAACGCTCATTTGCGCCGTTGCTGAAAGCACTAAATAGTTCTTAATGTTAACCCGTGATTGGGTCAACAACTGGTTTAACCTTTCCGTCAATTTTAAATCACGCTGACTCATACCCGCGGTGTCGATTAAAATCAGTTTTTTATTACGAAGTTGGTAAATAGCTTCCGACAATTGCTCGGCATCTTTCGCCTGCTTCAAAGGACAACCAAGAATCTTCGCGTAAGTGGCTAATTGTTCCAACGCACCAATACGGAAGCTGTCAGTTGTGATCAAGCCCACTTTATCGGCACCGTGAATTTGTGCATAACGCGCAGCAAGTTTAGCGATGGTGGTGGTTTTACCAACCCCAGTAGGACCAACTAAAGCGTATACACCGCCACGAGTGATAACTTCGTTCGAAGTCGTATCGAGTTGCTCAGTCAAAAGTTGTAACATTTTTGGCCAAGCGTTGTTCTGATTAATGTCATCACCAATAAAATGAGTTAGGTGATCAGCCACGTTGCTGGAAAGTCCCATGTCACGAAGCTTTTCGATTAACATTGCTTTCACCGGTGCACGACGGCTGCGGTCCTGCCACATAAGCTCTGACACTTGGTGTTCTAACAATTGCTTTATTGACGCCATTTCGCTGCGTAAGGTGGAAACTTCTGACTCAAAGTCAGCAGGCGTTTCATGATTAAAGGATTTTTGTTCTAAACCTTGGGTAAAATCATCATCATTCGAAGGTGCGGTCGCCTGCACTGCCGGTTGGGTGGTCGGTGCTTCGTCAGTAACAGTATGTCGGGCCTTTGATAACCATTGTTCAAATTCAGACTCGGCGTGTTGACTTAAGGCTTTGTTGCCAATATTAGCGGGTGTTTCAGTGGTCGTTGCAGAAGCTATTTCCTGGTTAACCGCCTTTTGACGCTTTAACAATTCTTCTAACGAACTCGCTACATGGGCTTCTTCTTGCGGTTCAGGTTGATTCATCGGCGCGCTTGCAATGTTTGCGGCAGGCTCTGGTTTTTCTGGCACTTGCGCATCGTTATCTACTGCGGCAACGATCTCAATACCATTGGCGGTCTTTTTGTTCGACATGATGACAGCATCCGCACCTAACTCAGCTTTTACTTCTGCCAAAGCGGTTCTCATGTCTTTTGCAAAATAACGTTTAATCTTCACCTTTAACCTCCGTCAATAATCCGACTGCTTACCCAACTGAACTGATTATTTTGATTTGTTTCTCTTCTGGTATCTCTTGATAAGACAAGATCACCATGCCCGGAATGCTGTGTTTTACGAACCTAGACAAGACGCTTCGCAACATGCCTGAAGTCAGTAAAATTGAAGGCTCACCCGAAAGCTCTTGGTTTCGGTGCGCATCAGCGAGTGAACTTTGAATCCGCTCAGCCAGTCCCGGTTCTATACCGGCACCTTCATTTCCGGCGCTCTGCATAGACTGCTGCAACATCTGTTCCAACTCAGGCGCTAAAGTTATGACGGGGATTTCTGGGGTCGAACCGGCAGCATCTTGAACTATGAATCTGCGCAATGCGATTCGGCACGCTGCCGTTAATACATCAGGCTCTTGGCTCTTCGGTGCGTATTCAACGAGTGTCTGGAGAATTGAGCGCATGTCTCGAATAGGAACGTTTTCATTCAATAAGTTTTGTAGGACTTTGGTCAGCACGGAGAGTGACAACATTTCCGGCACTAAGCCATCCACTAACTTCGGATAGTTTTTGCCGATCATGTCTAACAAGTTTTGTGTTTCTTCGTGACCAATCAACTGAGCCGAATTATTCGTAAGGAGCTGACTCATATGAGTCGCAATAACCGTTGCAGCATCTACCACTGTGTAACCTAGCGATTGAGCTTTGTCGCGATTGGCCATTTCAATCCACACTGCTTCAAGGCCAAACGCTGGATCTACGGTTTCTACCCCTTCGACCTTGCCAAATACTTGGCCGGGATTGATCGCCAATTCGCGATCGTGACGAATTTCACTTTCGCCGATTGTTACGCCCATTAACGTGATTCGATAGGTATTTGGATCTAAATCTAAGTTGTCGCGAATATGAACCGCAGGGACCAAAAAGCCAAACTCTTGACTGAGCTTACGCCTAACCCCTTTGATTCTTGAGAGTAACTCCCCACCTTGAGACTTATCAACCAAAGGAATCAAACGATAGCCCACTTCAAGGCCAATGGTATCGACATGTGATACATCATCCCAGCTCACATCTTTGTTTTCCGCCGCCTCTTGTGGGTCAACCTTAGGAATTTCAGCCGCGGCTTTCTGCTCTGCAATTTCGGCTTCTTTCGCCTTTTTGCTGGTGTAATAAGCAAACGCTACAAGAATGGCGCCAAATCCCAAGAATGTTAGGTGTGGCATACCCGGTACCAAGCCCATCGATAACAACAAACCACCAGCAACATACAGCACCTTTTCAGCACCCAATTGCGAGGAAACCTGCTGTCCCATCTCTTGCTCTGTGTTTTGACGGGTAACGACGATTGCCGTACCAATTGACAAAAGAAGACCAGGTATTTGTGCAACCAAACCATCACCGATAGTCAAAATAGTATAAATTTCAACAGCTTGGTTAAACTCCAAGTCGTGTTGAATCATCCCGATGAACAAACCACCGATGATATTGATAAATAGGATGATGATGCCAGCAATCGCATCGCCTTTAACGAATTTGGATGCACCATCCATAGAGCCGTAGAAATCAGCCTCTTTGCCAATTTCTTCCCGGCGAGCCTTCGCTTGCTCAGCAGTGATGAAACCGGCATTTAGGTCGGCGTCAATCGCCATCTGTTTGCCCGGCATAGCATCGAGTGTGAATCGTGCAGTCACTTCAGAAATACGGCCCGCACCTTTAGTAACAACGACAAAGTTAATAATCACGAGAATAGCGAAAACAACTAAACCAACAGCGTAGTTTCCACCAATTACTACAGAGCCAAAGGCCTCAATCACTTTACCGGCTGCGTCGCCGCCCTCGTGCCCTTCTAGTAAAACTACACGGGTACTGGCAACGTTCAAGGCTAAGCGCAGGACAGTTGCAATTAGGATAATTGAAGGAAAAACACCAAAATCCAACGGTTTTAATGTGTAAACGGTGACCAGTAAAATCACCAAAGCAAGCGCAATGTTAAAGGAGAATAGAATATCCAGCATTAACGGCGGTAGCGGTAATATAACCATCGCCAGGGCCGCCAGTATAAATAATGGCGCACCTAAACCACTGATGTATTTAGTATTTTCTTTGTTAAAAACTTGATTGAATTTGCTTGTTAATTCCATCACTAAAGCCGAAAAAACGCAGTAATGACAGGGATAGAGCAATCTTCAGGCCATCTAGTACGACAATTTTCTGACTGGCGATTCTGTAAACAAAACTAATGACGTAATTCAGGAGGAATTGGCAAGTTACGAGACAAAGGCTTCGGCTTACTGCCCTTACCTTCGTTGTATAAGTTGAGCTGATAGACATAAGCCAGTACTTGCGCCACGGCAACAAAGAGATCTTCAGGGATTTCCTGGTTGATATCGGTGGTGTAGTAAATAGAACGTGTCAGTAACGGCGTTTCAACAATAGGGACATCTTTTTCACGGGCAATGTTACGGATGTGCATAGCGATGGTATCCGCTCCTTTGGCAACGACAAACGGCGCTTTTGAGCGATCGGCGTCGTATTTTATCGCAACAGAGTAGTGAGTTGGGTTTGTTACCACGACATCGGCGTTTGGCACTTCTTGCATCATTCGACGTTGTGACATTTCCCTTTGTGTTTGGCGAATTCTGCCTTTTATTTCCGGGTTACCCTCGGTATTTTTGTATTCGTCTTTGACCTCTTGTTTACTCATTTTCAACTGCTTAGTGTGGTTGTAGACCTGGTACGGCATGTCAACAATTGCAATTACAATGGTGCTGCAACAAAGGCCCAAAAATATCCATGCCAGCAACTCAGTGGCATCAAAGGCATTGTTTGGCAGATCTTCGAGACTGAGGTAAAGAATATCGTAGATGAAGGTGTTAATTAATATCAGAGAGACGGAGACAACCACGGCGACTTTCAATATCGATTTGATCAATTCAACCAATGCCTGTAACCCAAACATTCGTTTAAAACCTTTCAGAGGTGACATCTTGTTAAACTTCGGAGCGATTGCTTGCCAACTGAAATTGATCCCTCCTAGCAGCGAATTTGCTACAAATGCAGCCACTAGAATCAGAGCAAACATACCCATCAATGGCACGCTAACATTGAACAAAGTCTCACCAAATACGGTAAACATTTTGGTCGTATCATAACCATCAGCACGGTCTAGGCTGAATTGATTCTGCATTACTTCCATAAGTGCAATGCCAAGATCGTCACCAAAAATCAGCAATGACGCGGCACTTGCCACCAACACGCCTGTTGTCCCCAACTCTTTTGATCTTGGTACCTGACCTTTTTTTCTGGCGTCTTCTAAACGCTTGGCCGTGGGCTGTTCCGTTTTTTCCTGATCGCTATCTTCTGCCATACCAACCTCTGTTTAACACCCTATGATGGTACACATCATTTCAATGGACCTTGCCCAGTTTTTTTCGAAATGGAAAAGAAAGTTCTCTAACGTTAACCACATTACAATCAAACCAGACATCATGGTGAACGGGAAACCAATGGCGAAAATATTTAGCTGCGGTGCGGCGCGGGTCATAATGCCAAAACTCAAATTCACCACCAGCATTGCGATAAGCGGTGCGAGTGCAAGAATTAGGGCGGAGGCAAACATCCAGCCACCGAACATAGCGATGTCGTAATAGCTGCCAGTGGCATACCATTCGGTGGTGATGGGTAAGGTTTCGAAACTCCAAACAACCATACGTAACATCGCCAAATGGCCGCCAATCGCCCAGAACAATAACGTTGAAAGAATCAAATAAAATTGACCGACAGCAGGAACACTTAAACCGTTAGTGGGGTCAACCATGGACGCAAACCCCAAACCAGACTGCATAGCAATGGTTTGGCCTGCAATAATAAAGATTTGGAGGAAAACGATGGAGATAAAGCCTATCGCACTGCCGATAATGATTTGCTGTGTGACGCGGATGATCATCTCAAACGAAAACAAATCGTTAAACGGCGAAGGCGGGACAACTGGCATCACCATGATAGTAAAGGCTACGGCAAACGCCGTTTTTATTGGCCCAGGAATCGTTTTACCGCCCAATCCGGCCATAATCATTAACATTGCAGAAATACGAGCAAACGGCAGAATAAAATCCGCCTGATATTGCAACAGTTCCTGAACTAAGAACTCCATGATTTAGCCTATCAAAGACGGAATTCGATTGACCAACTCTATACTGAACTCCATGATGGCGGCCGTGATCCAATGGCCCGCTAACATCAATGCGAGCAAGGTGACAATGAGCCGAGGTAAGAAACTTAAGGTTTGTTCGTTAATGGATGTTGCTGCTTGGAATACCGCGACAATAAGGCCCACAAATAGGCCTGGCACGACAATCGCGGAGACTAATAGAATAATCAGCCACAAGGCTTCTCGCAGTATGTCGACAAAAACTTCAGGTGTCATAGTAACTCCCTAGCTTCCCAAGCCAAAACTCTTGGCCAAGGTGCCCATCACTAAACTCCAACCGTCAACAAGGACAAACATCATTAGTTTAAACGGCAACGAAACAATCATGGGTGACAACATCATCATACCCATAGCCATCAGAACCGAAGCAACCACTAAGTCGATGATAAGAAATGGAATGAAAAACATGAAGCCAATCTGAAAGGCGGTTTTCAACTCTGAAATGACAAATGACGGAATGATGACGCTCATTGGCAAATCTTCAGGGCCGTTCACTTCGGTATAGCCAGCGATTTCTGCAAAGGTCTGTAAATCGGTCAAACGAGTTTGAGATAACATAAACTCTCGCATCGGAATTTTGGCCAAATCGACCGCCTGTAACGAGGTAATTTCTTCTTCTAAGTAAGGCTTGACGGCTGTGGTATGTACCTCATTAAACACCGGCGCCATGATAAAAAAGCTCATGAACAACGCCATACCCACTAACAACTGACTGCTTGGCGTTTGCTGCAAACCAAGGGCTTGCCTGAGTATCGCTAACACGACAATTATTCGGGTGAAGGAAGTCATTAACATGACCAACGCAGGGATAAAGCTCAGCGCCGTCATTATGGCAAGGACTTGCAGGGTCACACTGTATTCTTGGCTACCATCTGGGTTGTTGGTCACGGTGACCGCGGATATTACGCCATTGTCTGCAACGGCTTCAGGCGCAACTAAGCCTAACAAGGTCAACGTCAATATTATTATTATTTTCATTTAGGACGACTTCCCTTCAGTCGATTTGGAGGCTTGCTCGGGAGGCGTGTAGCCGAACACTTTGTTAATTCTGTTTATTAGGCTGTTGTCCGCCAACTTAAATGAAGGGGCCAGTAAACCTTCTTCAAGTTCAAACAAATGATTGACGCTCTGTTGCGTTACACCAAGTGCATGCTGTTTACCTTGGATTTCAATCACAATAATTCGCTCTCTACCGCCTAACGACATACTAGACACTAACTTTATGTGGCTTGATTGCATTGGCGTGATATTGAAACGTTTGGCCAAAAATGCCAACGCAAAAATAAGTGCGACTATAAACAACAAAGCCAGCAACATTGGTAATAATGTCTCGCTGGCTGCAGGGCTTACTGAGCGTGCGGTGTCAGCAACTTTTTCTTGCTCTGCCAACACCGTCATAGGGGCAAAACTGATTGCCCCAAGTAACGCGCTCTTAACGTAGTTTTTTAATTCTTTCAATTTGGCTAATAACATCTGTTAAACGAATACCGAATTTGTCGTTCACGACAACCACTTCGCCGTGAGCAATAAGGGTACCGTTGACCAATACATCAAGGGGCTCACCCGCGACGCGGTCTAACTCGACAACTGAACCTTGGTTAAGTTGCAACAAGTTACGGATACTGATTTTGCTGCGCCCTACTTCCATCGAGATATTCACAGGAATATCCAAGATGGTTTCTAGCTTGCGCGACTCATCTTCGTTGAGTTTGTCTTTTGCTTCCGACAATTCATCAAGTTCGACGGCCTGGACATCATCACCACCGTCATCGCCACCTTCGGCTTCGGCCAGTGCGGCTGCCCATTCGTCCATAGTATCTTGATCATCACTCATAATCACTTACCTCAATAAAATTCTTTTAACTTAGTCACTTGTCTACAGTTCTAAGTCATCTTCTAAAGCCAGTAGTTCGGAATCATCATCCAAACGGCGACCGCCTTTAGTTAATACGTTCATTTCAGATTTCGCCGACTCTGGGCGCTTGATCTTCTCAGAGATTTGGATGGCAACATTGTCTCGGCATTGGCCTAACTTGGCACGATACGTTGGCAGATCCTCGATATACACAGTAATGTGCTCCGGCATCTCTATCGGTATGATATCGCCGTCCTTCAATTCCATGATCTGACTGAGCGGTATATCCATTTCTAATAATTGCGTGCTCAAATCAACATAGACATCCATAATTTCATCGCGCAGTGCTTTAGACCAGCGATAATCGGTATCTTCGCGGTCAGACTGGACACCTGCATCGAGCAGTTCACGAATTGGCTCCAACATTGAATACGGCAACGCTACGTGGAAGTCACCGCCACCGCCATCTAATTCGATATGAAACGAACTAATAACGATAACTTCGGTGGGCGAGACTATGTTCGCCATCGCAGGGTTTACTTCCGAATCTAAGTACTCAAATGACACGTCCATGACTGGCGACCACGCTTCTTTGTAGTCTTCAAATATTAGCTTGAGCAACATTTGAATGATCCGGCGCTCAGTCGGAGTAAATTCGCGGCCTTCAATCTTAGCGTGGTAACGACCGTCACCACCGAAGAAGTTATCCACTAATATGAATACCAAGCGAGCTTCCATCGTAATCAGGCCGGTGCCTTTTAGCGGACGGAAACGAACCATGTTTAAACTGGTCGGGACGAATAAGGTATGGATATATTCGCCAAACTTAATCATTTGCACGCCGTTGATTGAAACTTCTGCAGTACGACGCATCATATTAAACAAACTGATCCGCATGTGACGGGCAAAACGCTCGTTCACCAACTCGAGTGTCGGCATTCGACCACGAACGATTCGGTCTTGAGAAGAAAAGTCATAATCTAGGGTACTGGCATCACTGGCACCACCACCTTCATCAATCTCTTCTTCTTCTACCTCATCGACACCGTGGAGTAGCGCGTCAATTTCATCTTGTGACAGAAGATCAGTCATATTAAATCTCTATATTTCTAATCGCTTTGCATGCGTTATTGCATGACAAAGCCAGTAAACAATACTTCTTCTACAATTTTCGAGCCAGTTACGTCAATAACCGCTTTTTGAACATCTTTTGCCGCTTTCAATTTCAGCGCATCTTTGCCAGCGGTCGTTGCCAAATCATCGGCGTTTGCTGTGCTAAAAGCCTTTAATAACGTGCCTTCTATCAATGGTAAATGACGCTGAGCGAGCTCTTCGTTATTGTCACCACGAACCATAAGTTGAACTCGAATTTGAACCAAACGGTCCCGAGTTGTTCCCGGCACATTAAACGTAAACGGCCTTGGCATCGTCACATATTTGGCGGTACCAGTTTCCGCCGGAGGAAGTGGTGCAGCTTCTGCTGTCGCCGTTGCCGCTTCGCCTTCTGCCGTCTCAGCCGCGGCTTCTTCATCGCCACCTGAAAGTAAGAAAAACGCAGCCGCCGCTCCAACAATCAGTACAACCGCAGCAATGATGATGATCATCATCTTATTGCCACCTTTCGATTCTTCTTCCTCTAGAGTTAAATCGTTTTGTTCTTCAGCCATATCGATTCCATTGCCTTAATGTGATTACCACCATGTTATTAAGCCCTGCTCGAATTCGCAATAATAAAGGCAACAATCGAGGCAGTTATTGGTGTCCTTTACGCCAACCGACGAAGTTTTAAACAAAAGCCAGACTCTCGTTTACCGTTACGCATAAAAATCTACGTTCCATGGTGAATTGATCTGCCGCACTTTTTCGGCTAAAACCGGATCTGTGACTTCGACATTATCGTCTTCAAAACCGTTGGCTGCGATGTCGTCATCGGCATTATCAGTCTCGCCCTGCTCCTTGCCGCCACTCTCTTGTTTAACATCGGTATCCGCAAGGTTAAGTCCTTCTTGTTCCAACATTTCTTTTAGCTTTGACATGCTGCCTTCAAGAGCATCTTTTGCCTGTTGGGTAGAAACCACAAAACTCACCGCCGCCTGTTCATTACTCACGCTCAAACGCACTTGAATTGAACCTAACTCTGGCGGATCTAAGCGAATATCGACAGACTTCATGTTTCTAGCCAACATCATCCCGACTTGTTGATGTAGATTGTTAGCCAACTCATTTTTGTTAAACAAGATGTTCTCACGCAACATGCCCTCTTGCTTGGCATTTTGAATTGACTCAAGTTTCGGCTGTACTAGTGTTTTGTCGAGTTGAACCCCTTGCACTTCCACTTGAGTTTTCACCACCGGGGCTTCAGCGTCGGTCGATGCAAGTTGTGCCGTTGGCGTGCGTAACATGGTAGTGGTTTGATTTAACTCAGCGAGTATTTTGTCCTTGCTGAACTCAGCAGACTGCGGGTTTTGTGCAGTAGATATTGTGTCTTCTGATACCGGATTTTGGGCGCCACCGTTATTGATATTCATTTGCGCCAACGCTTTAAATGTCGTGTTGCTCTCTGGTACGTCGCCACTATTGAGTTTTACTGTTGCCACTGCTTCTGGTTTGGATTTATCCACCTTATCAACGTCCGCCATCGCCGCGGTCATTTTTGCTAATTCAGCGTCTGCCGTGCCGGATCCGATCTTGCCAGCTTCTGAGCTGGCTTGCCAATCAACACCTTGAATCGCGGCACCTTGAGAAGCATCGCCTTTGAGCGCAATCTGGCTATCATTAATCTGCTTGATTAGGCTTTGTGACAATGGCTCAAACACGACTTTGTCGACCGTGGTCAATTTGTCAGCAGACACTTTGATTTCTATAGGCGATTGGCTCAGTTGCTGAACATCAACCTTTACGGGTTCTTGATGAATGTACAATGCCAGTGGTTTTTCACTTTGCTCTTTAACTCGACCTTCCTGCGGGATCACGTCAGGGTCTTTGTTTTGTTTTTCTACAGAGTCACCGTTCATTAACGCGGCTATTGTCTCAAGCCAAGCCGTTTGCTCATTTTCGGCATTTAACTCTGCCGTTACGGCATCAAGTGCTGCACTCTTTGAATCGAGATCTTGCTTGAGCTGTTCCTTCAGACTAGCCAATTGCTGTTGCAACGCGACAAGCTCTGAATCTTTAGTGCCCATAGTTTCAACGTCGGCATCCGCCTGCTTAACCTGGTCCAAAACCTCTGACAGCTTAGTCAGGGCCATTTCCAATTTGGCGACGTCGACACCTGTATCTTTGGTTAGTGGCTGCAACTCTAATGCGTCGCTGAGCTTACTGAGTTTTTCGGCTAATGCTTGTAATTGCTCGGTATTAACTTGACCATCCAGTTTCACCTCGAGCTGCGCAATCATTGCCTGTAGCTCTTGCTGCATGTCGTCAAGATTCAGCTCATCATATTCGCTGGCGGCAGTTACTTGCCCTTCAAATGCCGAATTCTGCTCTTTGGAAGATTGCTCGCCGCCCTCCTTTACCACTTCGCTATGAACTTTTGCCTCTGTAGTTGTTTCGGATTGGTTTGACGTCGACTCTGTTCGATTAGATGGCTCTGCTCGTTGGACATTGCTCTCACGCGGCTCCACTGTTCTTTTGTCATCGAGCTTGCGCTCAGCGCGTTCATTATGTTCAGCCCTGTTTGCCGCTTTTGCTCGACGCGGCTCTTGTATTTCCGGCTTATTTTGCTCTGTTGTTGAGCGATTAAGGGCGCTTTCAAATTGCTTAGAAGAATCTCTTGATTGGCTTGAATCGTTTGATTTTACTGACGTTTCCGCCGCTTTCATGTCATCAATCGGCAGCGATTTTTGAAGTTGAAGTTGCTGTTGTAACATTTCGTACCCAAACCATTTTACTGTTTCATTGGGTACTACTATTCAATTTTCGTTCCAACTGCAAGTTACACTAGGATCTTTGTTCGCGAATGTACTTCTGACTAGCAAACTCGTCGGCAAGATTCTGTTCGTATTTGTCCATAACTTGCTGATGTTTCTGTTTTTTATTGGCAAGGACGGTCTCGACCGCTTTCACTTTGGTGTGTTGCTCAACCCAGATTAAACGGCGTTGCTCGACCACTTGTTTGGCTGTATTCATCGCGTTAACTTGGGCATTAATGCCTTCTTCAAGTTGAGTTATAAAGCGCTGATAATGTTGATAGTTTTGTCCAACCAGACCTTCACTACCCATGCTTTGCAGTTTCTTTAGATAGTCGAGTTTGTAGCCTTGCACTTCCGTTAGTTTCGTTTTTGTCGCTTCATAAAACGATTGGGCAGACTGTAAGTTTGATGCAAACTCATTTTCTTTGTCTTTCTCAATTTTGTGCAGTAATTCGAGTTGTCTAAATTGAACGGCCATCCGATTCCCTTCTTAGTTATTGCATTTGTTGAGTGAGCGCTTGAAGCTGCATTAACGCTTGGTCGTACGGTGATATCTCCGTCATGCCTTGTTGTAAATAGGCGTCCATCACTGGTTTAAATTGGATGGCTTTATCAACAACAGGGTTGCTACCTGAAGCATAGGCACCAATTGCGATAAGATCCTTGTTTTGTTCATAGGCAGACAAAAACTTTTTGAATGTCAGTGCTCGCTGTAAATGCTCTGGACTAGTCACCTGTGGCATTACACGGCTAATTGACTTTGCGACATCAATCGCTGGATAGTGGCCGGCATCTGCCAAGTCCCGTGACAGGACAATGTGACCGTCTAGAATTGCTCGGCTAGCATCGGCAATTGGATCTTGCAGATCGTCGCCTTCAGACAGAACCGTATAAAATGCTGTGATTGAACCTTGCCCGTCACCGCCGTTCCCAGCTCGCTCAATCAAAGCAGGAAGCTTTGCAAATACAGACGCAGGATAACCTTTTGTTGCAGGCGGCTCGCCTATCGCTAATGCAATTTCGCGCTGCGCCTGTGCATAACGAGTAACGGAATCAACCAACAGGAGAACATTGAGCCCTTGATCACGAAAGTACTCCGCAATTTGTGTCGCTGTTTCACATCCTTTTAGTCGACGTATTGGTGACATATCAGCAGGAGCTGCGACTACCACAGCTCTCTGCCGACCTGCCTCTCCCAAAATTTCATCAATAAACTCTTTAACTTCTCGACCACGCTCACCAATCAATCCGACCACAATAACGTCTGCATTTGTGCCTCGGGTCATCATTCCTAACAGCACAGATTTACCGACGCCTGAACCAGCGAACAAGCCCATTCGTTGTCCTTCACCAACCGTGATTACACCGTTTATCGCATTAACTCCGACGTCAATCGCTTTGTTAATCGGACGACGCGCCAATGGGTTGATTGGTTCTGATTTTTGCTTGGCGTTAAGGTCGCGTTCTATCGGCCCCATTCCATCCAATGGCTGGCCACTCGGGTCGATTACTCGTCCTAATAAAGCCGTTGATAGCGGCAATTGATTGCTAGCATGTGAGACTGTGACCCGCCCACCTGGCAAGATGCCCTCAACCTTGTCCAAAGGCATGAGAAAAATTTTGTCGTTTTCAAATCCAACAACCTCGGCATCGACATCTCCATGTAGCGTTTGTACGCGGCAGTGCCCACCTAAAGGCGCGGAACATCCGACGGCCTCAAGCGTCAAACCTGTAACTTTGGTCAAACGACCAGATACTTCCGGTTTCGCTTCTTGTACCCAAACTTTGTGATTTTCAATCTTTTGAGCCAACGTCATCATTCTGGCTTTTCCTCAGAATCCGTTGGTGTATCCATTTCTGCATCCGCTTCAATTACCTGCTCGTCAGACGGTTCTGAAATTGCTTCTTCGCCAAGCTCCGCGTCTGTAGTCAATGCCTCTGGCTCAGACGTTTCAACCGTTTCAGACTCAGTTGGGCTAAGTTGGCTCTGTGATTCTGTCGGCGACAGAGGCACTGGAGACTCGATTTGTTCTTTGTCCAAGCCCACAGATTCGATAAAGCTCTGAAGTGTCTGTTTAATACGGTGTTTTACTGTGCGGTCAATTAGAGAATTTGGCGTACCAACGATAAGGTCGCCGATTTGATAAGCAGGTTCAGGTTTTAAGATCCACTTGCGTTCAGCCAATTCTTCTTCGTCGTAAACAGATTGTATAAGCTCAACATCGTCTGGATGCAAGTGCATCTCTGCATATTCCGTATTAAACGGTAAGGAAGCTGCTGCTTCATGTAACACCTGTAACAAGGAGTCGCGGTTAGATTTAATTTCACTGCGAATGACAGACTCTGAAAGCATAACAGCCAAGTCTAAAAGCTGCATTTCAGCGGCACGGTCAACACGTTCAATTGGGTTGTATAGTTGATGCACCAATTGTTGCCAGTGTTCAACCTGTTGTTGAATCAAAACTTGACCTTCATGCAGACCTTGCTCTTTGCCTTCGAGGTGGCCTTGCTCTTTACCTTCTGCAAATCCGGCTTCTAAGCCCTCTTCATGGCCTTTTGCATGTCCTTCTTCTTTGCCTTGGGCAAAACCTTCGTTGTATGCCTCTTGCCGGATCTGTTCAATTTCTTCCGCGGTAAGCTGAGGAACTTCTTCTTCAACTTCCTCAACTTGCGTTTTTTTGTTGTACATATCCGCAATCGAAACGCCAAGGAAGTTTGTCTTGCCTTTTAATTCTGCAGATTTAACCTCAGTGACGTCTGGTCCGGTCCACTCTTTGAGCAGTTCCAGCATTTCTTCACCAGGCGTCACCGGTTTATTTGTCAGTTTATTAACCACAAAAACCTCTCAAATCAGCGCCGACTTATAGGAAGTCGTCACCGCCACCGCCGCCAAGCATGATTTCACCGGCATCGGCTAATCGACGGGCGATTGCTAGAATTTCTTTTTGTGCACTTTCAACTTCAGAAACTCGAATTGGTGGCATCGCTTCAAGATCATCAGCCAGCATCTCTGCCGCACGTTTGGACATATTCTTAAGGATCTTATCTTTCAGTGAGTCATCCGCACCTTTGATTGCTTTCATCAAAGAATCTTGCTGAACTTCACGTAAAATAGCCTGAATACCGCGGTCGTCGACATCGATGAGGTTGTCGAATACGAACATAAGGTCTTGAATTTGTTGCGCCATTTCTTCGTCGTGTTCGCGCATTGCATCCATCAACTGACCTTCGATATTGGTATCTAAGAAGTTCATGATCTCCGCGGCAGCCTTCATGCCGCCCATCTTCGCAGCTTGAGCACCTGCTTGACCAGCGAACTGTTTCTCCATGATTTCGTTCAATTCTTGCAATGCCGCCGGCTGAACTTCTTCTAAGTTAGCAATACGCATTGTCAAATCGATACGAACCTTGTCTGGGAACTGCCCTAAAATCTCAGCCGATTGGTCTGGTGATAAGTACGCTAATACGATGGTCTGGATCTGCGGGTGTTCGTTGCGAATGATGTTTGCAACCTGTTTAGAGTCCATCCACTTAAGTGAATCCAAACCTTTGGCACCACCACCGAGGATGATCTGATCGAGTAGCGTTGCAGCTTTTTCTTCACCAAGAGCGGCAGTTAATGCTTTCTTGATAAAGTCTTCAGATTGGAAACCAATCGTTGAATAATCTTGGATCTGGTCGATAAACAAACGATGTACTGCCGCGATTTTATCCTGGCTTAAGTCGTCCAATTGCGCCATGGCAATACCGACTTTCTGAACTTGCTTCGGCTCTAAGTGTTTTAATATCTGAGCGGCGTCTTCTTCCGATAAACTCAGAAGTAAGATTGCGGCTTTTTCTACGCCTTCTAATTTATCAACGTCGAAGGCAGGCAGCTGCGGCTGCGCATCTTGTTCAACTACATCATTCATCTTCTAATAACCACCCTTTAACTACCTGAGAGGACAACTCTGGTTCGTTCGCAACCAATGCACGCACGGCTTTCAATAAGTCTTCATCGCCGTGTAAATCAGGTAACTGCAATGAGCCGTCAGCTGCGAAACCAATGTCTTTCTCATCAAATTCTGTTGTTAACATATCCAGCGTTTCATCGCCTAGGTCGACACCACCAAGGGCCTCTTCTTCATACTCTTCTGTCGTGTCTTCTGGGTACATCAACTTCTTAAGCATAGGTCTTACGAGCGCTAAGATAAGAACAATAATAACTAAAGCTGCGGAAACAATCTTTATGAATGGCATAAACCAAGCTTGTTCGTAGACTGGCAAATCCGCTTCCGAAAATTCTTCAACCTTGTTAAATGGAATTGTCACTACTTCAAGGGTATCACCGCGCGTCATGTCAAAACCTATGCCGCCCTGTAATAAACGACGGATGTTGACGAGCGCTTGTTGTGAACGCGGAACTTTTTGGCTCGCACCTTCTGCATTGGTTGTCGTCAAATAATCGACGGCAACTGAAACGCTCAAGCGACGAACGATACCAGTTTGGTTTTGTTTGTGACTAATGGTTTGGTCTAACTCGTAATTGCGCGTTTGCTCTTTGTGGCTGCGGCCACTTGATGTGCTGCTGCGATTATTGGTCGCGACCTCTGGAATGTCTGAGTCCAACGGAGGCTGGTTAGAAAGCGCACCAGGGATGCCAATCGCGCCGTTGCCAGTGGAGTTATCTTCAATGATCATTTCACTGCGTACCGCTGGTAAATCTGGGTTGAACGTCTTTTGAGTTTCTTGCACTTGGGTGAAGTCCATAGTGACGTCCACCTGAGCGGTATAGTTTTCCAGGCCAATGACTGGTGAAAGGATGGCGTTAATCTTCTCTAAATACTCATCTTCGCGCTTGCGCTCAATCTCGAATTGCTTGCGTGATAACGCCGACAAAGAGTTTTGAGAGCCAGAGTTCAACAGACGGCCATTTTGGTCAGTAACGGTAACTCGGGTAGGCTCTAAACCTTGGACTGCTGACGCTACAATATCAACAATTGAGTCGGTTTCTTCTGCCGAAAGTGAACGACCGCGCTTTAAGGTGACAACTACCGTCGCTGAAGGACGTTTTGTGTGACGAGCAAAAATGTTTTCTTTAGGTATCGCCAAAAGCACCCGAGCTCGGCTAACTGAATTAAGCTCTTCTACTGTGCGGGCTAGTTGCGTTTCTCGGCTGTGCTTTAAACGTTCGGTCTCCATGCGCTGACTCACACCAAAACCCGAGTCTTGCATTAAAATATCAGCACCGTCCGTTGGACCACCGCCTAAGCCGCCGCGCGCTAACGACAAACGGATGTTTTGGTATTCGTCCGCTGGCACCTTGATGACGTTTTGCTCGAGGACATACTCGATTTGTTGACTGTCTAAGTAGTCAAGAGTTTCAATCAGTTGATCAGTCTCAAACTGCCCTAATGGGCGCATCTCCGGTTCGTTCGACCATATGATGATAAAAATCGCGATTGCGATACAAATGGTTAAAGCAATGATCAGCGCCCCTTGACGCATTACTTCCGCAGAAGAAATGCTGTTCATAAAGCCTGATTTCTGCTCTTCTACACCGTCAATTGTATCGTTATTGAGCGACACTAGATCCGCACTCACATCGTTTCCTGGGGTTGCCACTTGAGTTGATAATTCGTCAGCCACAATGAATTCCTAAACTAAATACCCTAATTAAACCGGCATGCTCATAATGTTCTTGTAAGCTTCTACCAGCTTATTTCGAACTTGCACCGTTGCTTCAAAGGCAATGCCCGCTTTTTGCGATGCAATCATTGCTTCTGCCAATGACACATCTCTGTCGCCCATTTCGACCGCAGTTTTCAACTGATTAGAAGTCTTTTGCAGGCCGTTCACATTGTCAACCGCTTGCTTTAACAGCTGCCCAAAGTCCGCAGAGGCCGGATTGTTTACTTTTTGAGTAGACTCGAAGCCATTAACTTCAATATTAGGACGAATTGTTTGACTGGACGCCTGTTGCGCCATGGATTGCAATTCAGCGTATAGGTTGTTGGCTTGAATATTCATCTTAGTCACCTTGAGTATTTTACTTATGGACTATAAAAGCAGAAACAATGCCAACTTTTAACCCATTGTATTTAAAAGAAAATAAATGGATTTTTCGGTTTTATTGAGTTAGACAATTTTTTGACTCAACCAACATAGTTCAAATATCAATCAAGACTTACGTTTGGTTTAAGCGAAGTAAATTCGCACTAGGCTAAACAGTGGTTTATTAGTTACAATGTCAGGGTTTATTAAACCAATTTAAGGAAACCAACATGGTTGTTTTAACTACCAATTTTGGCCAGATCAAAATCGAGTTGTTCGCTGAAGAAGCGCCAAAAACTGTCGAGAACTTCTTAAACTACGTAAAATCTGGCTTTTACGACGGCACTATTTTCCACCGTGTTATTCCAGGTTTTATGGTCCAAGGTGGCGGCATGTTACCTGGCATGGAAGAAAAAGCGACTGAAGCGCCAATTGACAATGAAGCAAACAATGGCCTTAAAAACGAGCGTGGTACTTTAGCGATGGCTCGCACCATGGAACCTCATTCTGCAAGCTCACAGTTTTTCATCAACAGCGTCGATAATGCGTTTTTGAACTTCCGTAGCGAATCTATGGACGGCTGGGGTTATTGCGTGTTTGCAAAAGTAACCGAAGGCATGGATGTGGTAGATAAAATCTCTAGCGTCGCTACTGGAAATTATGGCTTCCACCAAGACGTTCCAAAAGATGAAGTAATCATCGAAAAAGCGGAAATCGTCGAGTAACTTTATTGCAGTCATGTGCGATAAGCATGCTCGTCGCACATTTTGAGTCCCCTATTATGTCATCCACTCTAGTCATTGCAGATCTGCACTTAAGTCAAGAACGTCCAGATATCACAGACTGCTTTACCGACTTTTTGAAAACGCATCAGAAACAACACGATGCTCTCTATATCCTTGGCGATCTGTTTGAGGTCTGGGTCGGCGATGATGATCTGAGCGAGTTCAACGTCCATATTGCAAAGAGTATTGCTCAGTTTGCAGCGACTACTCCTGTTTACTTTATCCACGGCAATCGTGATTTTCTTTTGGGCAAGCGCTACGCTAAGCGCTGTAACATGACCTTGTTAGAAGAAGCACACAAAATCAGCCTCTACGGTCAGCAAATTCTGTTCATGCATGGAGATCAACTCTGCCTTGACGATGTCGACTATCAAAAGTTTCGAAAAAAATCCCGCACTTGGTGGTGGCAGTTTTTGATGAAACGATTACCACTCAAAGCGCGACAAAATAAAGCGGCCCACTACCGCAAGCTAAGTAAAGAGCAGCAAGCCCTTAAAAGCTTGGACATCATGGACGTAAATCAAAAGGAAGTGGAACGCGTTGTCAATTTAATCGACGTCGACCTACTGATTCACGGCCATACTCACAGACCCAACATCCACGAATTAGCCAACGATAAAAAACGCATTGTTGTTGGTGATTGGTATACACAAGGCTCCGTTCTGACTTTATCAGAAACTGGCTATGAGCTATCTTATCTACCGCTAAAAAAACAATAACAACAAATCTCAAGGACAACACAGTGAAAATCAAATCGATTGCACTGGCGATTGCCGTTGCCTCTGGCACGTTGCTTTCAGCCTGTACCCAGCAAAACAATGACCAAAATCAATCTACACAGCAAACTGACGCCACTTTAAAACTTGTCAGTGGATATCAGAGCCAACTTGATGTTTATGAGCCTGTAAAACTAACAAGTGACCTGTCGCACCTTTCAGGCAATCAGAAAAAGATGATTGCAGTATTAATAGATGCTTCCGAAATTATGGATGCGCTATTTTGGCAGCAATCATTTGGCGAAGACAAAAGCGCGTTTTTAGCCAGTATCGATGATCCGCAAGCCCGAAGCTTTGCCGAAGTAAATTATGGCCCTTATGACCGCTTAAACGGTGACAAAGCATTTTTTGAAGGTTTCAGCAGTAAACCACTGGGAGCACAGTTTTATCCAGCGGATATGACCAAAGAAGAACTCAATGGCGCCGAAGTTGAAGATGCCACCGGTTTGTACTCGCTCATCAAACGTGATGAGAATGGTAAACTGTACAGCGTTAAATACTCACAGGCCTACAATGCCCAACTCACCAAAGCTGCAAGTTTATTAAAAGAAGCGGCCGATTTGGCAGACAATCAAAATTTCGCAAATTACCTTCGTATGCGCGCTGATGCTTTGCTGTCAGACGACTACCAGGCATCTGATTTTGCCTGGATGGAGATGACCGACAATCCAATTGAATTAGTGTTTGGCCCAATTGAAACATATGAAGATCAACTATTTGGCTACCGTGCCGCATTTGAATCTTACGTTCTAATCAAAGACCTTGCTTGGAGCGACCGCTTAAAGAAATACGCTGCCACACTGCCTGCACTGCAAAAAGGCTTGCCAGTTGATGAAAAATACAAAGCCGAAGTACCGGGCAGCAACTCACAGTTAAATGCGTACGACGTTGTATATTACGCGGGTCATTCGAATGCCGGCGGAAAAACGATTGCTATCAATTTACCGAACGACGAAGAAGTGCAATTACAGAAAGGCACTCGTCGTTTGCAATTGAAAAACGCAATGAAAGCAAAATTCGACAAGATCCTTTTGCCAATCTCTGACGTTTTGATTGTGCCAGAGCAACGCAAAAACATTACCTTTAACGCGTTTTTCAATAACACCATGTTCCATGAAGTGGCACACGGTTTAGGGATCAAAAACACCGTTAATGGCAAAGGGACAGTACGCCAATCGTTGCAAGAGCACGCGTCCGCATTAGAGGAAGGCAAAGCCGACATTCTTGGGTTGTATATGGTGCGTCAGTTACTCGACCAAGGCGTTATCACTGAAGGTCAATTAGAAGACTATTACGTTACCTTTATGGCGGGCATCTTCCGCTCAGTGCGCTTCGGGGCTAGTTCTGCTCACGGAAAAGCCAATATGGTTCGGTTCAACTACTTCCAACAGCACGGCGCTTTTGCTCGCAACGAAGCTGGCCTATACAGTGTAGATATGGACAAGATGACGGCAGCCATAGACAGCCTCTCCAACCTAATTTTGACTTTACAAGGTAATGGTGATTATCAGGGTGTTGATAAGTTGGTTGCGGAAATGGGGTTAATCAAGCCGCAACTGCAACAGGATTTAGATCGCTTGTCGAAAGCAAGCATCCCAGTAGATATCGTGTTTGAACAAGGCAAACACATGTTAAAACTGTAAATTTAACAAATAAAAAAGCCCGGTTAACCGGGCTTTTTTGCTTTTACTGAGTATCGATTAGAACGAGTACTGACCTTTCACGTAGTACAGACCGCCGTTGTAATCAAATGGGCCACTTTCATAGTAAACCGCACCTAACACACCTAGTGTACCGTCTTTCAATTTCTGAGCTTCTTGGTCAAATAGGTTATTTGCACCTGCAGAAATTGTGAAGTTTTCAGTGATAGCGTAGCTGGCTTCTACATCAAATGTAATTGCTGAATCCGCCATTTCAGAACCCCATTCAGACGTATCGTCTGCGTGAGTCGCGTAATACTCACCGAAGTAGTTACCACGAACGAACATGCTCAATTTATCCCAAGACTGGGCAAACGTTAATGTCGCACGGTGATCTGGCATACCATCTTCCAAGCGTTTGACTTTACCTTCGCTTGTGGTCGCAACGTTGAACTTGTCAACTTGCGTATCCGTCCAGTTGTAAGCCAAACTCAGCTTAGTTTCGCCATCCATTAGTTCCATTTCATAGGTCGCAACTAAGTCAATACCTTGAGTGGTTGTATCAAAGTCATTTGCATAATAAGTAACCGCTGAAATTAGCTCTGGATTTTCAACACCTGCTGCGCGTAATGCATCGTGATCTTCTTCAAGAACTGAAATCTGACTTGATTGAGCCAAACGGCCAGTCACTTCGATGTTGTAGTAATCCACCGTCATGAAGAAATCGTCATACTCATAAACCGCACCAAATGCGAAGCTAGTAGACTCTTCAGGTTGCAACACTTTACCGCCGTAGAAAGCAGATAATGGATTCGTTGGTGGTGCAATGAAGGTTTGGATTAAATCGCCATTTACGATAGACGTTTGAGTATTAACAACGTTCTCTTGACCAACAGTTGGTGCACGGAAACCCGTGCTGTGTGAACCACGTAAAGAGAAGTCATCAGTGACTGAGTACTGAACAGTGATCTTATAATCCGTAGTATCACCGAAGGTAGAGAAATCTTCATAGCGAAGCGCTGTACCAATCAACAAATCTTCAGTTACGTATGCTTCAACGTCGACATACATACCAATGTTGTCACGAGTATTTTTGCCCGCTGCTTCAGGTCCGAAACCCTTAAAGCCGTGAGAACCGATGTTAAAGCCTTGATCTGCATATGGACCTGCGATCCAAGATGACTCTTCACCAGCGGTAATATCAAATGATTCTTCACGCCATTCTAGACCGGCGGCAAAGTTAAATGAATCAAATCCACCGATATCAAACTGACGAACGATGTCGAAGTTAATCGTAGTTTCGTCTTGCTCATACGCACCGGTCTCAAAGTCTGTAGGAGACGCCAAGCCCATTGAAGGGTTCAAAGAGTTGTATAGGAAGAAGGTCGCTTTGTTAGTACCTGTGGCAAAACTGATATCGTAGTCCCACTCACCGAAAATACCTTCAATCCCTACAACGAAGGATGTATCTTCAATTTCACCACCAAATTGCGGAGTATAGCCGCCAGGCTTCAGTTGGTTCATTGAGAAACAGTTTGGATCAGCAACCATTGCCAAATAAGCATCGGTCGTTAAAACGTTGCCCACATCCGAAGAAACAAGCGAAGAGCTGCCATCACCCGCCAAATTCTGCTCTACGTAGGCGTTGGACACACTACATGTCGCCACACCATCGTTGGCGAAACCTACGTCACCCACTAACAAAGTGCTACCGCCGTCGGTTGAGAAAACGTTACCACGGTTGTGCGGGTTACGATAATAGAAGCCACCAATAGCTTCTCGGCTAGAAATGTTACCAAAGGCATACACTTTGGTTTCATCATTGATATCGATGCCGGAATTAAAGAAGAAGGTCATATCGTCTTTAATTTCTGGATTACCCCAGATTTGTGCCGGGTTTTGAATATCAGCATTCCCTGCTGCTGCAATTCCAGCTGCATCAGGTCGTTGTACGCTTCGACTTGTTGCATCGGCGTTTTTCAACTGGAAGCTCAAGTTAACGAAACCGTTCTCGGTCAGTGGCAAACCTAAATTACCATCGATCGTCGTTGCTGCGCCGTCGCCTTCATAATATTCAGACTGGCGTACTGAAATCGAGCCGCCTTCAGCAGAATCTTTTAAAGCAAAGTTCATAACACCGGCAATCGCGTCAGAGCCGTACTGTGCTGCTGCACCGTCTCTCAACACTTCCACTTGCTTAAGTGCAACCGAAGGGATTACGGAAATGTCTGGACCCTGTGCACCATCGTTAACACCGCCGCCTTGGAAAGCAATAACAGATGCACGGTGGCGTCGCTTGCCGTTAACTAAAATTAACGTACTGTCGGACGACAAACCACGTAAGTTAACAGGTCGAATCAAAGTTGCTGCATCACTGATAGGCTGCGCACGCACGTTAAAGGATGGAACGGTTGTTTGTAACATGTCGAGCATGTCTGTCGAAGCGTTTTTGCCCATTTCGTCACTGCTGATAATGTCAACAGGGACTGGAGAGTCATTGACGGAACGCGGTGCCGCACGAGAACCAACGATTGCAATTTTTTCAATGTCCTCATCAACGGCTTCATCGGCCGCCAACACTTGGGTAGAAACGCCAGATAAGGTTAAGCCGGAAAGTACAGCCAGCTTAACCACTTTTGATAGTGGTGATAGTTTGTACAATGTATTCATTCCTTTTGTTTATTTTTTTGTTGTTGTGGTGTCAAAAAATCGCACATCATGTGTTTGACACGTTTCTAAATTCTACCCATTTCGCCATTTTGTCAACCTAGGATTGTTTCAAAATGCGTCAATTAGACCGCAATATTCCAAATCGTAATAACGAGTTAAATTGCAGCAAACTTTGAGAATAAAATGTTATAAAACAGAAATTTATAAAATTAGGATAGATTAAGTAATGAATTCTTACCAAACATAAGTAGTACAGTTATTGAGCGTTTCAGGGAGGTAAAATAAGACTAAAGTTCTATAAATACAAAAGGTGAACTTTCATTCAGATAAAAATAAGTAATCAATCAAGTTGATTCTGAATTTGTCCCAACCAGTCTTTCATTGCGCTTATCGGTTGCGCACCCAAAATCGCAGATTTTTGCTGATAAACAAAACACGGAACGCTAGAAATGCCCATTTTTTGAGCAACTGCCTGTTCTTTGCGCACATCTTCAGCAAATTCATTGCCCTCTAGGATACGCTCAACGATTAATGGCTCAAGCCCATTCGCGACTGACAATTTCCGTAAAACGTCTTTATCGCTAAGGAGAAGGCCCTGGCAAAAAAATGCATTAAAAAATGCCTCTTTCAATTCGTTTTGAACCTCGTATTCAATGGCTAGATGGAGCAACCTATGGGCATCAAACGTATTAGTTGGTTGATTGATGTTAAAATCAAATTCAATCCCAACCTTTTGACCTTGTTCAGTCATTTTCTTAGAGATTTCCAGCGCCCATTCCCTGCTCTGTCCATACTTTTGAGCAAGCAAAGTGTATCTGTCTTCTTTGTACTGCAATTGCGCGTGAGGGTTAAGTTGAAAACTGCGCCACTTGATAGCAACGTCCAATCCCGATTCTACGATGGCTTGCTCTAGGTGGTGCTTACCAATATAGCAATAAGGACAAGCGATATCCGAGTATACGTCAACTGTTATCATGCGCTTGCCCTCATCGTTTTATTTAGAATTTGTCGCTAGGTATTCATCTTGGTGCTTACTGATTTGTTTGTAATCAAACTCAGACACCTGCAATAAATACGGACCCTTTTTCAACTGTAAAAAGTGCCCTTCTTTCCCCTCCAAAGAGCCCAGTTCAAACGTCGCAGTTTCAGTCTTTCCATTGGTAGATTGGTAGGCCAAGCTGCTACGAACATTAACATCAAGTGATTTACCCTCTGCCAGAACAACATCAATCGCCGACAGTCCCAAAATATTGCGAACCAAACCATCAAGAACTCCGGGGTACTCCAATTCGGCCTCTCCGCCCTTAAAACTGAAATTAGGTGCCAAAGATTCTGTCTCTGACAAAGGCAATTTTGGGGTTTCGTCGGCGGAAACAACCATTACTTTTCGTTCGATTTGCCAGGGGGCATTCTGCCCTGTGTCCATAGTCATACTGCGCACTTTGTCGTAATCAATGGAAAAAATAGCTGATTTGAGCCAATCGCTGTCTTGGCTGGGCATTGGCAATTGCCTGTCGATTAGATAGACCTGTGCACTCTCAGCAAAACGAACAAACTGGCCGCTGCGTTTGTTGTCACTATTGCCAACCACTATATCCAAATGACGATCGCCTTGATGCAGTCTGAGCATTGTTGCCGTTGAGGAATCTGCAGCAATTTGCTCAACACCCAGTCGGGCGTGGTACTTTTCTAATTTGGTTTTGGCCTCTACTACCTCTGCGCTACTCAGTGCCTGCAAAAGCTCAGCGAGCTGCACAGTATCGGCAAAGTAATCAAACTTCGCCGGAATACGCCAGACCTCTAGGGTTTTCTCGACTTTGGCAACCACTTTGTTGCCGGCGGTAATGATCTCAACGCCGTCAACTTCGGCGATGTCTAATTGCTCTGGCGCAAGATTCATCAAAGCTTGTGATGATAACTCGGCAGATTGCGAGCTTTGCTGCTCCATCATATAACCAAGTCCAAGGGCCAACAGCGAAAGCGCTAAAATGGCCAGTAATGCCGTTTTTTTCATTACTCACCTCCTTGATACTGCGCTAAAAGTCGGCGTTTTTTAAGGCCTGCGACGAGTGCTAAAAAGAAGGTAAGCAACAGCGGGAACACGGCGATGTTAAGTACCTTTACCCAAGTCCCTAAACGCTCAATATCTTTGTCTAGCTGATGCCGAACCTCTCGCAATTCTTTCCGTATTTGTAACTTTTGCTCCATGAATTGTTCGATGGCCTGCTCTTGTTCTGCAGACAGCACCAACGCCCCCGCATCACCTTGCTGTGATTGCAATTGCGCTAACTGCATCTCCGTCTGCTCTAGTTGCGCTTGGAGTCTTTCTTCTTGCTCTCTGAACTTCGCCTCAGCTTCCACCGCGAGCGATTCAACCACCTCAAATGGACGCTGGTAAACACCTTTACCGCGCACGCTCATAAGCTCTGTACTGCCCGCTAAGTGGTCGACAGCATTGATCACAAAGTCACCGTTGTTAGCAAATGGTTGCAAAATGGTTTGTCCAAAGAAGTTCGCTGCTTGGACCCACAACCGATCAGTCAGAATGTCAGTATCTGCGACTAATATGACCTGGATGTTTTCTGCCGATGCAATATGGGCATCTGTTTGATATCCCTCTGGCGGCTGTTCAAACGAGGACTGCGCCGGACCAGTCAGTTTACCTGCGAGCGCGTAAGCAATACCGGTAGAGGCAAAGCCTTGTGCGAGCACTTCCGGGTTTTGCATAGCCATACTGTAACTGCTGCCGTCGGTCAACTTGCTTTGCTGTGAACTGAACAACATAGGTGAAAACTGTGTGGTCGCGTTTTCTGCCACAGTAAAGTGACCAAAGCTGGCGCCATTGATACTGCTCAGAGAGGCAGTAACCACATTTGTTGGATCGATGGTGTCCTGATCTAAGCCGATGTAACCCATGTGGCGGCCAGGCAAGCCGCTAGGCATACGAATTTCGAGGCCTTTTGCGGCATCAAGCACTATCTGTTGATCGTAGTCAACTCCCCATGCAGACAATACACCAGGTAAATCCGACACCGACGCTTGTGCCATACCCATCATTGCCGCTTGATTGTCACTTTCAGCGTATGGGTCGATAAATGCTAAAAGCTTACCGCCAGCCATTACAAACTGATCGATGGCATACCGCTGGGCTGGGCTTAGGTCTTTTGGATGAATCAAAATCAATGTTTCGATGTCAGTTGGCACCGATTCAACGTCAGAGTTTAAGACCTCCACTTGATATAGCTGTTTTAACTGCGTCAAAACAGCCCACTCGGGAAGCGTCTGCTGCTGGCCCATTTGCATCGCCATTGGGTTAGGGTTTAGTCCACCAGCCACAGGTAGTGAAGACAAAACCGCAACTTTGACAGGCTCAGGGTTGGCCAAACGATAAATCAGCTTACTGATTTCATACTCAAGCAGTTGCTCCTGACTTGGATCAAAAAATGCGATGACTTCAGTATCGTCGAGCGCATTGCTGCCGGCCAGTCCAAGATAAATACTGTCGCCCAAATTACCAATGGGAGCGGCAGTTAAACCATATTCGGCCGCCAAATCTTCGGATTCAGAAAATGGCTCAGGGTCGATGATTTGCAAGTTAATATTGCCAGCCCCAAATCGCTCATACTCCTCTAACAAACTTTGCACTCGAGAAGAATAATTTCGAATCGTGGTCATCCCTTCGGTAGCTTTGTTCGAATAGAAGAAATAAAGGTTTAGTGGTTCTTCAATGTCTGCCAGGACCGCTTTGGTGCCGTCAGACACTGTGTAAATTTGCCCTTGTGTCAAATCCAAACGCGCTTTATCAAATAACACGTTATTGAAGAAAACTAAGGCGAAGAAGCTTATAGCGATTGCCCCTAATGCGACGGGCATAGATACGTTGTTTGATTTCATCTGTCCCTCCTAGTTAGCTTTTTGTTCTTCGATAATAGTCAGCCCGGCAAAGAGCCAGCAAACAATCACCACAAGGAAGTAACCGACGTCTTTTAGCGCGATGACACCTTTGGCGAGTGCATCAAAGTGTTGCAAAAACGAAAGCGACGCAATGACATCAATCATCACGGTTGGCATCCAACCTTTGAAACTATTAAGAACCGCTTCACTGCCGCTCAGTACAAACAAAAAGCTGACAGTTACCGCCAAAATAAAGGCGACTACTTGCGATTTTGACAACGCCGACATGCAGATCCCGATGGCCAAAAAAGCCCCCGCCATCAGCCAACTTCCGAGGTATGCGGCTAGAATAACGCCATTATCTGGCTCACCTAGGTAATTAATTGTCAGCCACATTGGGAAGGTCAAAATGAGTGCGAGACCCAACACCAACCAGGCAGCTAAGAACTTAGCGACCATAGCGCTCAGCGGTGTTATTGGCAGTGTCATTAATAACTCGATGGTTCCGCTACGACGTTCTTCGCTCCAGCTGCGCATGGCAAAGGCCGGAACAAAAAACAAATACAACCATGGATGGAAGTTAAAAAATGGCAGAAGATCAGCTTGTCCACGTTCAAACAAACCGCCCAAGTTAAAGGTCATGATGCCGCTCATAATGAGAAATATGGCAATAAACACATAAGCAACAGGCGTTGCAAAAAAGGAAGCGAATTCTCTCTTAGTCAACACCTTAATCATAGAAAAATTGGTCACGTCAATCATCCTCTTGTGGTTAAGCTGCGTTTGTTAGTTGACGGAAAATATCATCCAGTCTGCCTTGTTCGGCATAGATGGTACTGACAGGCCACTGTTCTCGCTCTGCGAGCTGATAAATATCCATGTACAAGTTATGGCCTTGTTGGCTTAGAACCGTTGTTTTCATACCGTCAGACTCAATGCGCTCAACACCTTGTAAACTCAATAACACATCGGTATCCACACCTTTCTCAGTAAACTCTATGGTTACCGCTTGGAAGTATTCCGACTTTGCCTGCAACTCGAGCGGTGTCGCATCAAATATCTTTTTGCCATTGGCTATGATAATTGCACGATTACAAACCGCCGTGACTTCTTCCAAAATATGGGTTGAGACGATGACGATGCGATCGTTTGAAATGTTCGAAATCAGTTGTCTGACTTGATGTTTTTGATTTGGATCCAGTCCATCGGTTGGTTCATCTAGTACCAACACTTTCGGATCATGGATGATTGCTTGCGCCAATCCGACACGTCGTTTGAAACCTTTTGATAAGTTTTCGATCGGTTTATCTAATACCGCACCTAGCTCAACGTCTTTGACCACTTTAGCGATGCGTTGGCGTTTTTGTTCACCGCTAAAACCGCGAACTTCAGCAATAAAATCTAAAAATTGTGCCGGCGTCATATCGCCATAAGCTGGCGCCCCTTCCGGCAGGTAGCCAAGTTTTTGTTTAATTGCCAAAGGCTGTTCAACCACATCCAAACCATCAATTGTGATTTGCCCACTGGTCAAGGGTAAGAAGCCGGTTAACATCTTCATCGTTGTTGATTTGCCAGCGCCATTTGGGCCAAGGAAACCAACTACCTCACCGGGACGTATGGAGAAAGACAAGTCATCTACGGCGCAAAATTCGCCAAACAGTTTGCTCACATTTTTTATTTCGATCATGCTTGAGTTAATCCTCTTTACTCGCAAAACCTATCATTTTTTCGGCCAGAATATATGGACAGTGCCAAAAATTACAATCCAGTCATTGTCGAATTTTGTTTAATATACAGAATTTTGCGACGAATGCTCGATGGCAATCATAAGCGCCAATATATCGTGTTAGCGCTGCCAATTTTTGCGCTTAACTACAATTACATACACAAACGTGTAAACTGTAGCTAAATAGTTACTTAAGCAGCTTGTTATCCCCTTGAGTTTGAAACCATTTATAGCCGCACTTTACATTTTTTTGAGCCATACGCTGTTGGCCGCGACGCCGGATACGCTTGTTGTCGCAGTTGAAGCCAAAGCGAACCCTGGGCAAGCACCAGAAGTGGCCTTTGCAAGGAAATTGGCTAATCACCTCAACACTCAGTTTGAGCCCTACCTCTGCCCGTGGGCGAGATGTTTAAAAGCGATAGAGACAGGTGACGCGGACATTATATTATCTGTGTTTGAAACACAGGATCGAAAAGCCGCAATGGCGTTTGTTGAACCGGTCTTAGCGGAGCATGTTATTCGATTTGAATTTTTGCAAAAAAAAGGCAAGTCGATACCCTTGCGCGGCTATCAGGATTTAAAACGTTATACCGTGATCACCCAGCGCGGCAACAAATACTTCGAGCGTTTCGATACCGACGACCAACTCACCAAACAAAGTGCTACTACATACCAAAAGGCGGTAGACATGTTATTGGCAGAGCGCGGTGAACTGCTGATTGACCTATCCATAACGCGCCGAGATTTGTATCTTCCTGCGTCAAAGCTCAATCAAATTCGCGTCAGCGACTACGTTCACAATGAAACAAAAGCGGAATATCTCGCGGTGAGTTTGAAATCAAAATGGCGATATCAAATCGGTAAGTTAAGTGACGCACTTCAGTACCTGAAACGAACAGGCCAAGTGCAAAAATACATCAAAGCAAACGTTATTGAGTAATACACGGAATCAGAGGTTAACCATTGACCGCACAATCTTACACCATTGAAACCATTGCCACTGTTCACTCCCCGTTCAAAGAAAAATTTGGAGTGCCAAGACAACCGGCGCTATGCGATATTGCCAGCGATATTGTTTTTGATAGCGATTATTGCCCAGCAGGCGCCGAAGCTGGGCTTGAACAAGCCTCTCATATTTGGCTGCTATTTATGTTTCATCAAAACCTACAGCAAGGTTGGAAGCCCATGGTCCGGCCGCCAAGATTAGGCGGCAATAAAAAGCTCGGAGTGTATGCCACACGCAGCTCATTTCGACCCAATGGTATTGGCATGTCGGTGGTGAAGCTCAGTGCAATTCGGCGCGAAAATGACCGCCTTATATTGAGTGTTACCGGCCTAGATTTAGTCGATGGCACACCAATAGTCGATGTAAAACCTTATGTGCCTTATACCGACCATGCGGCAGAAGCACAATTTGCAATTGCCGAACATCCGCCGGAGCAACGCCTGAACGTCATATTCAGCGAAAAGGCAAAACAAACTTTGCACCAACACCGAGCCGACTTACCTAGGCTCGAACATGAAATTGTGCAGTTATTGCAACAAGATCCTCGGCCGGCATACAAACAAAATAAAAGCGATGATAAACTTTATGGTCTGCGCTTTTATAATTTTAATATTCAATGGCATGTAAAATGTGAAGAGTGCCATGTAGTCGAGATTACGGATTATGAGAACTAACTTCTTTTTGTATTTGTTCATTCTATTAACATCTGCAGCGAGTCGCGCCGATGGACTCCCTCCTTTGCCTGAACCAGTGACCAACAATGCAGTGGCAAGTGTCGAGGTCGATGGAACAACCCATATTGTCAGTTTTATGGGATTAGGAAAGGGCAAGGGATTTAAAGATGTCCATAACAAAGTGTGGAAGTTGTCTGTTGATGCCGATGGCAAACACTCCGGCTGGCAAGAGATGACACCAGTGCCGTCAAGCCTCAAGCTTCGCGGTCGATTGGCAAGTGTCGCAGTCGGTGTTGATGGTCTTATTTATCTATTTGGTGGTTACACTGTCGCCCAAGACCACAGCGAAGTCTCTGCTCCTGATGTTTTCAGTTACAACGTGACAACGGACAGCTACGACCGATTGTCGCCAATGCCAGTGCCAGTCGATGACTCCGTGGCGTTAGTTTACCGTGACCGCTATATCTACCTGGTCTCTGGCTGGCATAACGATGGCAACGTCAACCTCGTTCAAGTGTATGACATTCAAAAAAATCAGTGGTTCCAGGCCAGTCCATTTTTGGGCAAACCTGTGTTTGGCCATGCCGGTGGCATAGTGGATAATCAAATGATGATTTGCGATGGCGTGACAACAGTGGCGCAAATGACATCAAGACGAACATTTGCAGCTGAAGCTGCCTGTTACTTGGGCGAAATAAACTTTACCGATCCCAGTAAAATCAATTGGTACCAATGGGTGCACCCGACCGATGTTTCGCGCTACCGGATGGCGGCAGCCGGTGATATCAGCAACGATAGAATACTGTTCGTCGGTGGTTCGACAAATCCCTACAATTACGACGGCATTGGTTACAACAAACAGCCTTCAGAGCCCGATTTTGAAATTTGGAGCTATTACCTAGACGGACGGACTTGGAAAACAACCACTTCTAGCCAAGCCACTATGGACCACCGAGGGCTGCTAAAAGTTGGTGATAAATGGGTAACTGTTGGCGGTATGGGGAAAAATCAGAAAGTGTTAGATGCTGTGACCACTCATATCATTGAGGCCTCGCAGACTGCCTCTCAATGAAGTGCTTCAATCTCAAAAATTTAACAAAGACCGAGGGCCTGCTGGTTGCCTTTTTGTTGGCCTATGCCCTTCTGTCTTGTGCAATATCGCTGTTTTATTTTTGGACGGGTCATGCGATGTCTGAGCTGCGCTGGTACATGCTCGTTTACTTTTGTCTGCCCTCCCTGCTGTTTTTCAGCTTGGTATTGCAACGCTTCAGAAGGATTGGCACCGCAGTATGTTTGGTCTATTTCGCAGCCCTGATTATCAGGTACGTAGGCGCAGACGCGCACTGGCCATGGAATCCGCCAATCACCTTGTCAATTCCAATCACTTCGTTTGCAAGCGGCAACGGATATCTTGTGGATATCATTCCATTAACGCTTGTAATTGTTATCGCACATCGATATTACCGAGTTTTTCGTCGATAGCCTTACTGCCAATTCCAACTGATGTTGGACACGAGTTGGCAGTTTTCGCATTTAAAATCAAATAAATCAAATAGAGGTTGCTCAAGCTTCCAATCGCCGCCGCAACCGGGACACTTCCTTTGCGACTCGGTCAACAGACTGTCGCCACCCACTCGATAGAGATAAAGATATACTTTGCTGCCAGAGGCTTGCTCTATGTGCTTTGCTAACTCGCGCGCCTTGGTATTAAGTTCGGAGTCTAGCTCCGACAATTGCGCTAACGTGCCTTTTTCCAGTGTCGAAAGTTCGTTCATTTGCAGTTGATCACAGGCCGCATGGCTTTCTTGCCATTTGACCAATGGTTTGCGCACAGCCACAGGAAACTTGTATAAGGGCACAGGAGAAAAGTGCTCTAGACACCTTACCGGCGAGCAGGACTGCACGAACGTGGAATAGACCACCAATTCACTTGGCTGTTCGCAAACGTCAACAAAATCAGACTGGCTTTCTAGCCCTTTTAATTCAAAATTTGGCAAAGACAGACCAACATTAACTACATCTTCGAACGCTTCCGTGACGAGTTGGTTGTTGTGCTCTGGCGAGATTGAATCTTGCTCTGGGCAAACAAAAAGGACTTCAAAATGCTCACCAGTGAAAATCACTGGGAACTCGCGGCCTATGATCTGACCGTTGTAGCGATATTCATCCAATAGTTTAGAAATGGCGCGCTGTACCATATCCAACTCCAAATCGGCGACTACTTCAAAGGTCAATTGACACACATACATAAAAATCTTCTCAATTGAGGCTAAATATCATGAGTTATTTCATTTTTGATATTTAATCCAAGCGCGTAGGTTGTTAGAATTCGTCGCCATTCTAGCGGATATCCGAGTTTGAAAACATAGCCGGGTATCTAAGCTGTACTTAAATAACGACGAATAACGAGAAATAATCGAATGCGTACTAGTCAGTATATTATCGCTACTTTAAAAGAAACCCCGTCTGACGCCGAAGTTATCAGCCATCAGTTGATGTTGCGTGCCGGCATGATCCGAAAACTGGCATCAGGTTTATACACTTGGCTGCCGACTGGCTTAAAAGTAGTGCGTAAAGTAGAACAAGTTGTTCGTGAAGAAATGAACAAAGCCGGTGCAATTGAAATGTTAATGCCGGTAGTGCAACCTGCCGACCTCTGGCAAGAATCTGGCCGTTGGCAGGAATACGGTCCTGAATTACTGCGCATTAAAGACCGTCATGACCGCGACTTTGCCTTGGGCCCTACGCACGAAGAGGTCATTACTGAATTCGTTCGCAAAGAAATCAGCAGCTACAAACAGCTACCTGTGAACTTTTATCAGATCCAAACTAAATTCCGCGACGAAGTTCGTCCTCGCTTTGGTGTAATGCGCAGCCGCGAATTCGTGATGAAAGATGCATACTCTTTCCATCTTTCGCAAGAGTCTTTGCAACAGACGTACGACAAGATGTATCAAGCGTACTGCAACATTTTTGAACGTTTAGGCTTAGACTACCGCCCAGTTATCGCAGACACTGGCTCAATTGGTGGCGACGCGTCACACGAATTCCATGTATTGGCGGACTCTGGCGAAGACGCCATCGTTTTCTCGACAGAAAGTGGTTACGCCGCCAACGTTGAAAAAGCAGAAGCGCTTGCGCCGAAAGAAGCGGCAGATGCCGCGACCAAAGAATTAGAAAAAGTCGATACGCCGAATGCGAAAACCATCGCTGAGTTGGTTGAGCAATTTGACGTTGCTATCGAAAATACGGTTAAGACCCTGATTGTTAAAGCCTCGGAAGAGACGGATGCGGAGTACGTAGCGCTTATCGTTCGTGGTGATCACGAGTTAAACGAAATCAAAGCAGAAAAGTTAGTGCAAGTTGCTGAGCCGCTAGAAATGGCATCTGAAGAAGCAATTCGTGACATTATGGGTGCAGGTCCAGGCTCACTAGGTCCAATTGAATGCCCTATTCCAGTCATTGTAGACCGTGCAGCAGCGGTTGCGTCTGACTTTTCTGCAGGTGCAAATGAAGACGGCAAGCACTTCTTCGGTATCAACTGGGGTAGAGACGTAGAGCTTGGTGACGTTGCAGATATTCGTAACGTGGTTGAAGGTGACCCAAGCCCGTGTGGCCAAGGCACTCTAACAATCAGACGTGGTATCGAAGTCGGTCACATCTTCCAACTTGGTACTAAGTATTCAGAAGCAATGAACGCTGGTGTGTTAACAGAGTCTGGCAAACATCAAGTGATGGAAATGGGCTGTTACGGCATCGGTGTTACTCGTATCGTCGCATCAGCGATTGAGCAGAATCATGACAAGTTCGGTATCAAGTGGCCACAAGCATTGGCACCGTTCCAAGTCGCGATTGTACCGATGAACATGCACAAGTCTCATCGTATCCCAGACGTTGCACAGAAAATTTATGACGAGCTGTTAGAAGCCGGTGTAGAAGTGTTATTCGACGACCGTAAAGAACGTCCAGGTGTCATGTTTAATGACATGGAATTGATGGGCATTCCGCACCAAATCGTTATCGGTGAACGCAACCTAGACAACGACCAGGTAGAATACAAGAGCCGCCAAACAGGCGACAAAGAACTGCTATCTATCGACGCTGCCGTGCAGTATGTTTTGGATCAAATTAAGAGCGCAAAATGAGAATTACCAAGGATAACATTGACCAGCTAGCCTGGGAGAAAATGGACGGGCTTTTGCCTTGTATCGTTCAAGACGCAGTCAGCGGAAAAGTCTTGATGCAAGGTTATATGAATAAAGAAGCGGTTGATTACACATTTGAATCAAACAAAGTTACCTTCTACAGTCGCAGTAAAAATCGCCTGTGGACAAAAGGTGAGAGCTCAAATAACTTTTTGGAGTTAGTCGAACTGTCGGCAGATTGTGATCAAGATTGTATTGTCGCATTGGCAAACCCAATGGGACCAACTTGTCACACAGGCACAGAGACCTGTTGGCACAACGGTACCGCGCAACCAGAGATTAGTTTTATTAGCGACTTAGAGCGTGTCATCGCATCACGCAAAGGGGCCGATAAAGATTCATCTTATACCGCGTCATTATACGCCAGCGGCATCAAGCGCATTGCTCAGAAAGTTGGAGAAGAAGGCGTTGAAACTGCGCTGGCGGCAACGGTCAAAGATCTTGAAGAGCTGAAAAACGAAAGTGCAGATTTGCTGTATCACCTTTTGGTGCTGTTGCAAGCAAGTGACCTGAGCCTTTCGGATGTTATCTCGGTGTTAAAAAAACGACACGGAAACTAACAAAAAAGCCCACTAAAAAAGTGGGCTTTTCTTTATTGGTCGGAAAACTAATGCTACGTTTATAGACGATTGATACAGCGAACTAAAAAGGATTGGTTTGAGAGCTCTGTTAACAGCGTTTATATTAATATTGTCCCCAAGCTTAATGGCAACGGAACGGCAAGTTATATCGTTATTTTCTTATCACAACAAACCGCCCTTTATGGTCGACAATAGCAGTCGTTCAGGCCTTTACTACGATTTCCCCAGCTATCTTAATTTAACAGTACACTTTTGAAGTCATCTATGTGCCAAGAAGACGATTGGACCGACTGATTGAATCTGATGAATTGAACGGTTTTGTCATTGGCGTCAGCCCGGTTTGGTTTAAAGACAAAGAAGAAACCAAGTACCTGTGGCTCGGTTCATTTTATGACGACAGAGACGAATTTGTTTCTCTCAAAACTTCGCCTTTTAACTATGTTAATAAACAGTCTTTCAACGACAAAACCATCATTGGTGTCGCAGGCTTTTACTACTTTGGCATCAACGAATCGGTCGATGCGGTCCACCTTCTGCGCATTGACACCATAGGTGAGTTACAGTCCCTGCAATTGATAGAGAAAAAGCGGGCAGATTTTGCCATTGTCAGCCGCTCTGTGTTTAATTACCAAAAGACTCAAAACAGTCTGCAAGACATCTATCACATGTCCCCTATTCCACACGACCAGTTCAGCCGCCGACTATTGACCACCAAAAACAATAAGGCTTTGCATGAGAAGTTGGCACCGATTATGAAAGCAATAAAGCAAGATCAGCTTTGGTTAGACATTCTCGCAAAATATGAGTAACAACATTCATTTTAAATTTTGGCTCTTTTTGAGCGTACTTCTGCTATCGGCCTGCAATCAAATCGAGCCGATTGCTGAGTCAGGAACAGCAAAACACTTAACTAATGAGTTACTGATAAACGCGGAATTGTCGGAAAACGGCAAACACTCCGCAACACTCTCTGTTAATGCAATCCGCGTGTTTGACAACAACACTTGCAAGCAAACCTTCTTTTACGATATTGGCGACCTACAAGAGCCACAACGGTTCTCTTCAATTAGTGGCGATCCGAAAAGGATTGCAACGGCTGGAGAGTCGTCGGTTCATTTGTTTGACCTTATTTCAGGCCAAAAGCTTTTGAGTTGGCGAGCACGAGCGACTATCGAACAAGCAAAAATCAGTGCTATCAAACTCAATCACAACGGTGACAAAATCTTGGTTGGTTTTACCGACGGCAGTGTCTCCGTCACCGATTTGAGCGCGAAAACTCAATTGCTTTATCAAGTTCACAGCAGCGATGTTCGCTATTTGCACTTCAGTCAGTTTGAGCAATATATTCTCACGGGAGCGTCTGACAGCTACCTCGTTCTGCTTTCTCTAGAGAGCGGACAAGTTGAAGAGCGTTTTAAATTCCCGTCGCGAATCACTGCACTAGAGTTGGCGCGCGGGAGTGAACTTATTTTTGCGTCAGACGCCCTCAGCAACGATAAGATAGGTAATCTGAAACAGCGCTCGTTGCCAGAACAACTCAGTTATGTTGAGCGCAATCGCCATTTCAGAGCAGCTAAGTTTGCACCAGATAAACAACGATTGATCACCGCATCGGCAAAATCTGGCATATCTGTATGGGATCTCGCCAGCAAGGATGAGATAGCCCAGGCTAATATTAAAGCAACCACAGCAAGCTCAACAACCAAAGGCATTGCCATCGTGCGCGACGGATTCTTAACGTTAAGTTCCGACGGTGTATTGCAAAAATGGCGGTTACCGTAATACTTATTAGAGTTACCTAATAGAGGACACAGTATGCGGGGGTTGATTTGTTCTACCTTAGTTGTTCTGTTTCTGTTGTCGAATAAGGCACAGAGCTTTGCGTGTCCGGGCTTCAATCAACAAGAGCCTTTGCAAGTTCTCTATTTTACTCCAGAGAGCGACGACCATTCGTTTTGGGGCATGCAACGGCGATACGCCAAAGCGGTTGCGGATAACTTAAATATTAACTTGGAAATCATCAGCATAAATGAAAACCAACACAACAGGTTCGGTTTCATTGATTTAGTCGATTCCCACCTCAAACGCAGACAAAAAACTGACCTTGTTCTGGGTATCTTCTACCTCAACGGTGAACAAGCATTTTTGAACTTTTTAGATAAAAAGAAAGTCTCATTTTTCTCTGTTAACGCATCTCTTAGCGCTAAAAACCTAAACAAAATTGGTTTTCCCAGAGAGAAATACCCTTATTGGATAGGCCATATTGCGCCTAATGACCAAGACGCCGGGTTTGCACTTGCTAAAAGCTTGTATCAATTAGAAAGGCAATCGGCTTTCATGTTGGCGATTGCGGGGCAAAATCAATCCACGGTATCTTTTAATCGTGAAACCGGCCTTCACATAGCGCAGAAACAATTTCAATTTGAACTTTTGCCGCCAATACACACCAATTGGGGCAGTGATGCAGCCCGCAACACCACAAAAACCGTACTGCGGCGCTTTCCAGAGATAAACCTTATTTGGGCCGTTGGCTCACATACCGCCGAAGGCGTGGTGCAGCACTTTACAAACACCCCAGGCGGCCGCGGTGAGATAAAAATTGGCGCCTTCGATTGGTCGCCAAACGTATTGGAAATGCTCGTATCTGGCCAAATCGACGTTTCTTATGGGGGCCACTTTCGAGAGGCAGGGTTAGCACTGATACTCGCCTATGATTATTTTTCAGGCATGGATTTCGAAAAAGACACCAGTGCCTATATTGAAGTGGAGTTAAAAGCCGCAACAAAAAACAATGCAGCGGCGATTCTCTCGAGCATAAACCAAAACTGGCAGGACATTGACTTCAAAAAGCAGTCAAAGTGCCACAGTCCTGAACTTAAAAAATATCGGTTACTGTAACTTAAATGAACGCTATTTTAATAGCAGACGATCAAAAACAGAGGCCGTTTTGTAACCGAGGTTTTTGTCGCCATTTTCACCTTTTATGAAAGTCGAACCGATAAAGTGCTCTCGATTCTTGCTGCCGTCGTTATCGCAATAAGCCAGCATGAAACCTAACTCTTTTCCACGATTCAATGTGACCGGCTTGCTGTTTATATTGGGCTTAAAACTGTCGTCATAAACTTTTATTGCGACCTCCCATAACAACTTATTTTCGCCGCCAGCCTGACGCCGCCAAACGCTGTCGATATGATCGTTTAGCGTTAAAAAGTTTACCGAGCCGTCGGCGTGATTTTCGCCGATATCAACCGCTTGGTTATCAAGTGCAACATGATACGCGAAGGCATTGTAATTAAACTGGTGTTCGCCGCCAGATGCATCCTCATCAATAAATATTTCCAAACAGTCGTCGTCCCAATAAAAATGCAGAGGATCGGCGTGCTGATCGAATAACACGTCATCTGCTATTTCAGCCATAAGATAAATGTGCTGTTGATCCCACAATAATTTAAAGCGGCCGCTAAAGTCTTCTGCCGTAGGCAAGCCACCAATAATTGGTTGGTTGATTGGGTACCACTTTGCTTGATGCCATGACGAGTCCATCTGGCCATCGATAATAGGTGCTTGGGCCACTTTTGCCGCGACAAAATCGGCCTGTGCGCTCAAAGGCAGTAAAAATGGAATTGCTGCAAGCCATGATTTATTCAATTTGGTGTTCCTTAATTTCACTGACAACATCGCTTAAGGTTTGGTTCGCATCGACCTCGATAATAGGGAGTTTTGGATCAGATGCAATTTCCATTTCATTCAATTGGCTGGTCAGCAAACTGGCAGGGAAAAAATGCCCTTCTCGAATGTTCAACCGCACACTTAAAGTTTGCTCAGACACGTTGAGGCGGAAAAATTGAGTATCAAAACCCAAAGACAAAAACATCATTCGGTGATGATGTTTTATGCCCGAATATGCCAAAACACAATTTTGGTTCATTGCCGCTAAAGAGCGCAAATGTTTGTGCAACCGAGCAAGCCAAGGCTGGCGCATTTCATCATTAAGCGGTTTACCCGACGCCATCCAAGCTTTCGCTTTGGCACTGTGAAAGTCGTCGGCATCGATAAAACAAACCTCTTGCTCTTTCGCCAACGCCTGCGCCGCGGCCGTTTTACCACTGCCACTGACGCCCATCAAAATGGTCAACTTTGGTTTGCTTAATTGTGTTTGAGGCAACACAACCTTAATTTTGTAATCATGACCAGGTTGAACATAGTCTATGCGATTGGCGCTTTGTACCACACCATCTACGGTCAACTTTTGCCGGCTCACTGAGGGGCTCCTTGATACCACAACATCCAAAGTTGCCCCCCTAAATGGCCTTTGATAGGAAAATTCTTGCCAACTTGCCGGAATTTTTGGCTCAATGATTGCCCCAAGCCCTTCACCTTTTACTCCGCATAGCTCTTCATTAATACAGCGATAAACCCAAGCAACAGTGCCTGTATTAAACAATTGGCTTGAGCGTCCGGCATAATCTGGAAATTGCAGGTACGCGCCGCGGTAGTAGTTAGGTATAAAGCTTGGTAGTTGGTCATATCCGACGTTGGGCTGAGTCGGGCCTATCATCCGCATCAGAATCTCAAGACCTTGTTCTGACTCTCCGATTTGATACAACGCATAAGCAAAAAAGGCAGCTGCATGATTATACACAGAGCCATTTTCCGCCACACCCGCGGATTTTTGCGTCACCCGGCCAATGTCCTCGACCATTTGTGTAAAACTCGGTGCTAACATCTGCACACCGTGGGGACTCAGTAAACGTTGATTGACCTGAGCTAACAAAGGCTTAAGTGCGTCATCATTTACCGCGCCGCATAGGATTGCCCACGTTTGCGGATTAAGGAAAATTTGTCCCTCGGAATCATCAGCAATGCCGAACAAACGCCCATCGTCGGTAATACCGCGCCCAAACCAATCGCCATGTTTGAAATGCTCAACAATGCGTTCGTTCAAAAGCTGTAAGCAAACATGGTACTCTTGGATTTGCGTCATGTTTTTGCTGTCGCAGTAGTGTTCGTTGATTTTGAGCCAACAGGAGAGCGCATAACTTGTGGCCATAGTTAGCCAAGACGACACTCCTTTGCCTTTGTAACCAACCATATTCATTGGATCGCACCAATCGCCTTGAGAAATGAAACTCAAGCCCTGCTCATTGGTGTTAGACAACAGCCATTCAATTGCCAACTCAACATGTTCAGCCACCGTATGCTGTTTGTTTGGTGCGTCGGCGTAGCCCAACGTTTGATTCAGAATATCGGTGTCGTTGGTTTCTTCTAAGTACGCTAACAAACAAATCGGCACCCAAGCACAATGATCCGCATGTGGCACCTGATTGATGTATTTGAGCTCCGCTTCATCGCTCAACAAAATGCCGTCTGGCATTTCGCCGCTGCTGTGTTGTTGCGCTATCGCAAACAACAGTCGCTCTCGCGTGACGTCCGGCTTCAAATACAAAAGTCCCATCGCATCTTGAACGAAGTTCCGCGTCTGTGGGTCCGTTGTTAAGCGGTTAACATCACCATGGTAAAACACCTGTCGAGGTAGCCAATAATTAACAAAATGGTCGAGTTCCGGTTTATTGGAACGAATCTTAACCCCTTGCTCAACCTGATTTATGTAGGATGTGTACTGTTTTATGGCTTGCTCAAACCCAGAGCCCAACAAGCGGCTCTTAATATGCTGGATTTCTTCCTCGTCATTGCTGGGTCCAAACACAAACTTCAACGACTTTGAGTTGTCTGAATCAAGTATTAAGTCATACTGCATTGCCGCGACAGGCATCTCATAATTTACCTGTTTGTTATTTAACTCACCGTCCATCACCGCGTCAGGTTGAGTCAATCCTCCTTCGCCAACAAAGTCGTCAAAGCTGCAACACCAGCGCTGTGGCGAGGTGTTGCTGATCAAAAACGTATTGTCTTTCAAATGACGATTTTTGAAGTAATCTTCTACCTTTTGATACGGAGTAATGCTTTTTGCAACTATTGCGTTTAGCTCCGAGTTAAAACTGGCCGATTGATTCATCCAAGACATGTAGCCGATTGAAAAACAGGCAAACACACTGACATTTCGACTGCTGGCCGTTTTATTTGTGATCTCGAAATGCCACAACTCAACATTCATATCCTTGGTCAAACTGAGGGAGAGATTAATTTCTAAACCCAACTTTTCAATTGACCACTTCACATCTGCCAAACCAGCGCAAAACTCAAACTTATCGAGAGGAACCCGCATCGGCTCATAGGGCGCTGAGAATACCTCGCCAGTGTCGTTATCTTTGATGTAGAAAAATCGCCCAGGGTGCTCGGTATAAAACGGTTGTTCAGGTTGAATAAACGTTTTCGCTTCCATGTTTGGGCCGTAGGAATATTTACTTGGTTCTGGTTCCATGTACTGCGAGCGAATATAGCCGCGGCAATTTACGTGGGTCACCATGTTTTTATTCCAAAGAAAGCTGCTTGTCTTTGGCTTCGCCGTTGGCGAATTTAAAACAAGCTCCTGACCGTCCTGGCGCCAGTAAAACTCGGTCATGAATAGGCCTCCGCTTTCTTCGCAGCCAATTCCAACTGCATTTGGTCAACTTGCTGTTTGTCCAACGGATAACGCCATATAAAAAACAATGAAATAAAAGCGAATATCGCTGGGACTAGCGTCATCAATAACACAATGGCCAACTCAGAACTCTGGCTCTGCACTTGATTGGCGGTGTAACCCAGCGCGCCAAGAAGCCAGCCCATAATTCCTCCTGCAAGCGCACCACCCAGTTTCTGGGAGAAGGCCGCCGCCGAAAACACCATGGCGGTTGCGCGTCGGCCGTTCTTAAGTTCAGAGTAATCTGCGGTATCTGCATACATAGAAAAAACCAGTGGTGACTTAGGGCCGAGGCATAAACCAATGAGTATTTGCAGAGTAAAAATCAAAGGTAAATTGTCGGCAGGCACAAAATAGAAACTGACGGAAAATAGCGTGACCAAGGCCATCAAAATCAACAGGAGATTTTTCTTATCAACAAACTTGACCATCAATGGCGTCAGCGCCGCTCCAACCATCAATGACAGCATGTACACAGTCGTAAAAGCGCCAATCAAATCCTCACGCCCTACGTAATATTTAAAATAAAAAGTACCGCTACTGGCACGCAAGGTGATCGTTAGCATGATGATCAATGCCAACGCGAATAAAATTAACCAAGGTCGGTTAGTGATAAGATCTTTGAGATCTTGTTTTACCGCAGCCGGCTTAGAATTCAACGGAACAACCCTTTCCTTCGTCGTCCAAAATGCAGCCGCAAATAATACCGCAGAAATCAGGCCATATACTGCCATTGTCAACTGCCAACCTTGCTGCTCGTTGCCGGCGCCAAGAATATTGACCAACTCTGGAGTCAAATAAGCCACCAAAGTGCCCCCGGAAAATGCGCCGATAAATCGGAAAGACGTTAAACTTGTTCGCTCGTTCGAATCGCTGGTGATTACGCCCATCAGGGCGCCGTATGGCACATTTATAAAGGTGTAGGCCAACATCATCAGAATATAGGTGGCGTAAGCCCATACAAGCTTGCCACTGTCAGAAACGTCAGGCACCGTAAAGGTTAAAATGCCCGCGGTCACCATAGGCACAATGCCCCACAACAAATACGGTCTAAATTTACCCCATTTTGTAGAAGTTCGATCCGCCAAAGCCCCCATCAGCGGATCAGAGAAGGCATCGATGATTCGGGTCACCAACATCATGGTACCAACAGCGATTGGTGATAGACCAAATACATCGGTGTAGAAGATAAAAAGGAAGACGTCGAATACACGCCAATAAAAATTGGAAGCAACGTCTCCCATTGCGTAACCAAGCTTTTCTTTCAGACCCAGCTTTTGTTCTGTGGTGACCGACGATTGGATAGTTTCCATAACGCCCCTGCTTTTATTGTAATCGTTATCAATTTATTCAAGCACAAAAATGTAAGCGCTTACAAGAAAAACTTAATATTAATATATGAAGAGAAATTTTTTTTTAAACCATCACGAAATTAAACTTGATCATTACTTTTTTTTGGATTAATTTTATGTAAGCGCTTTCAAAGTAATTTTTAAAAACATGCATATGTAAGCGCTTTCAGAATTAAACTTATGCTTTAATTAAAATCACAACATCACGGGGTTTAGCGAGGATAAAATGAACAATAATCGCTTTAAAAAAACACGCATAGCAACCGGTTTGACCGTTGCACTAGCGACATTAGCCACACCAGTTTACGCTAATGAAACAACTGACGACGACGTCGAAGTCATCGAAATAAAAGGTATTCGTGGCTCAGTCATTCAATCAATGGATGCAAAACGTTCGTCGGACGGCATCATTGATGCCATTACATCTGAAGACATAGGTAAGTTTCCAGACACCAACTTAGCCGAATCGATGCAACGTATTGCCGGTGTATCGATTGACCGTAACAACGGTGAAGGTCAAAAAGTTACCGTTCGTGGCTTCTCTTCTTCGCGAAACCTCGTATTAATGGATGGACGCCAACTCGCTAACACCACAGGCGACCGCTCGTTCAACTTTGACAACTTAGCTGCCGAAGGCGTATCGGGCTTAGAAGTATTTAAAACATCACAAGCGAAAAACGCGTCAGGTGGCTTAGGTGCAACAATCAACTTACAAACCAACAAGCCATTGGCTATTGGTGAAGACAAAGCCTCGTTTGGTTTTAAATTATTAAATGACACGTCTACCGAAGAAGGTGACGTCACACCAGAATTATCCGGTTTCTACTCAACAGTATTAGACGACGGCAAATTTGGTATCTCTCTTTCTGCAAGTTATGCAGAACGTGAATCAGGCAGCCAACAGTCTGAAGTAGGCACTGGCTGGCGTACCTTTGAAGCCCGTCAGCACCAAGATTGGAGCGACGGTGCCAACGCAGCATGGGGTGGTGTTCCAGTTGAAAACCAGGTTAACCGCCCAGAGCCTGGCAGCGGCGAATTATACTCAGTACCTCAAACAACGATTTACAAGTTTGAAGAGCAACAGCGTAAACGTTTAAACAGCCACTTAGTTCTACAGTACCAAATTGCAGATAATATGCGTGCAACGGTAGACGCACTTTACGTAGAAAAAGAAGTTGATCTTCAATACAACGACATCTCTGCTTGGTACACATTCGCACCATCAGAAAACGTTTTCTCAGACGGTCCGGTTGCTACACCACTGCTTTACAGCGAGTACTATGGTACTGGTTCTTTACAAGATTTGTCTATGGGCGCGAGAGATTCAGCGACCCGCGAAGAGACTACCATGTTGGGCTTCAACTTAGATTGGCAAGTGAACGACCGCTTGTCGTTAGAGTTTGACCACAATATGTCAAAAGGTGTTAACGAGCCAAACAGTGCATATGGTAGCGCAAACACACTGTCGTTGATGGCTCGAATTCGTGAAGGTGCAGCGACAGATTTCAGCGGCGAATACCCAGTACTAGCGGTTAAAGGCTCTGAGAACTTAGCGCCAGAGCTGGTTGAAGTCGCCGGTTCTTGGTTCCGAAACGACAACGTTGATACTGAAATCAATCAAACCCAGTTAGATGGTACCTTCGATCTGGAAGAATACGGTTCGATTGACTTCGGTGCAGGTTTCATGAAAACCAGCCACCACGAACGTCAAGCACCGCAAATTCAGCGTGACGATTGGGGTGGTATGGGCACGGGCGATTTCGATGCTTCGATGCTGCCAACCAATACTATCCACGACAAATTCGATGTTGACGGCGGCTTCTTTGCCGACTTCCAAGATCAGCCTGCTGCTGGTTGGAATGTGGTTAATACCTTCTACGATTGGAGCTTTGATACTATCGTTCCTATTGCCAACGCTAACTACGGCTTACCAGCAGATACCATTTGTGGTACTAACTTCTGCCCTTCTGACAACTACGCGGCGGGTACTGACCGTTTAGTAGAAGAAGAAACCTTGTCTTTGTACTTCCAATATAACTACGAAGGCGAAATTGGCGACATGTTGTATGACGTACACTTTGGTCTGCGCCATGAACAGACCGATGTATACAGCTCCACCGCCACACAAAACTTTGAGAACTATGGTAGTTGGGTTGCTGAAACCGAATACTATCTAACGCAAATTGCTGGCGACTACGTTTATGCTGAAGGCGAAGGCGATTATTCTTATACATTGCCATCGTTTAACTTCAACATTGAATTAACCGAAGACTTGGTAGCGCGTTTTGCCTACAGCGAAACCATCAGTCGTGCTTACTACGGTAACCTTTCTGAAGGCTCTTCAATAGGCCTTGGTTATAACCTAGCAGGCGCTAACGGTAACACGGGTAACGCTAACTTGTTGCCACTTGAAGCCGAAAACATCGATATTTCACTTGAGTGGTACTACGACGAAGGCAGTTACCTATCTGTTGCATACTTTGAAAAAACTATTACCAACAACATCATAACCGAAGTTCAATCATTGACACCATTTGATGTTTACAACCCAGTGGGTGGTGATCGTTGGAACGCGGCCGTTGCAGCGGTTGGTATCGAAGACAAGGCGGCAATGCGTCAGTGGATTTATGACAATTACGCCGACGGCGAAACAGTTTACCTGAACGAGTCCGGCTTTATTGTCATTGAAGGTGTCGCAGGCGATCCACTGCTTGAGTTTGACATGCAGGTTTACACCAATTCGTCTGATGAACAAGGTTATGAGGGCGTCGAATTAACTGCTCAGCATATCTTTGGTGAAACGGGCTTTGGTGTGATTGCCAACTATACTATTTCGAGCACCCAGTATGACTTCGACGATACCCTGATTGGTCTGCAGCCGGTTAACCCGGAAACAGATATCAGTGACACGGCAAACCTTGTCTTGTTCTACGACAACGACGGTTTGCAAGTTCGTATCGCGTATAACTGGCGTGATGAGTTCTTGAGAAGCTATTGGGAAAACACCTCTGACAGTAACATTCAGAACCCAATCTACACAGAAGCTTATCAGCAGATCGATATGAACGTCAGTTACGACTTACCACAAGTGGAAGGTTTAACTGTGTTCTTAGAGGGCATCAACATTACTGATGAGCACACTCGCACCCACGGGCGCTCTGATTACCAAATGTTGAACCTAACGCAGACTGGTGCTCGCTGGGCACTAGGCGCGAGATACAGCTTCTAACGAAGAGTGTTGTTATTTGAGTTGTTGTTAACATGAAGCAAAAGCCGCGGGGCAACCTGCGGCTTTTTATTCTTTTTTAAAAAACTTATTGTTTTATTTAGTTTTTGTCTCATTATGGATAGCAATCCCAAGGGCAAATTTTTAGAGTCCAATAGGCGTTTTAAAAGCGAATAAATCAGCTGGGTAGTATGGTGAGTGAAATAAACAAAGTGGTCATAGTCGGCGGCGGAACTGCGGGTTGGATAACCGCAGGGATTTTAGCGGCCAAACTAAACACTCCTCAGCAAAAGCTGATTGACATTAGTGTCATCGAATCTCCGGATATTCCCGCCATTGGCGTTGGCGAAGGCACTTGGCCGACGATGCGCGACACGCTCAAATCGATGGGCATCAATGAAGGCGAGTTTCTAAGCCAATGTGACGCCAGTTTCAAACAAGGTTCTAAATTCATCGGTTGGTTGAACGGTGAAGCCAACGACGCTTATTATCACCCATTTAGTCTGCCGACAAAATTCCATGAAATTAATCTGGCGCCTTACTGGTATGAACACAAATCGACGCACAATTTTGCGTCCACCGTTTGCCATCAACCTGCCATTTGTGAGCAGAACTTAGCACCGAAACAGATCACTGCACCGCAGTACGCGTTTGCCGCTAATTACGGTTATCATTTAGACGCTGGAAAATTTGCCCCTTTCATCCGCAACCACTGTACTGAACGACTCGGTGTTGATCATATTAGCGACGAAGTCACTGCGATAAAATCGCACCCAAATAGAGCGATTGAATCCGTTGTTACTAAGCGACACGGAACAGTTAAAGGTGACCTATTCATCGATTGCAGTGGTTTGCATGGATTGCTCATCGACAAACACTTCGAAGTGCCGTTTAACAGCGTTAAGCAATACCTATTTAATGACTCGGCACTGGCCATGCAAGTTCCTTACAGTGACGAAGACAGCCCTATTCTGTCCACCACCAACGCCACGGCACAAGACTGCGGCTGGATTTGGGACATTGGCTTACAATCGCGTCGGGGTGTTGGGCATGTGTTTTCTTCCGCCCACGCAGATGTCAGTCAGGTCGAACGAAATTTAAGGCAATACCTTGCACAAAGTGTGGGGACCAAAGTAAGTGAGTCTTTGGAGTTTAGACAACTGTCGATTAACCCGGGCTATCGCCAACAATTGTGGGTAGAAAACTGCGTTGCTGTTGGGCTCTCTGCTGGATTTGTTGAACCTCTCGAAGCCTCAGCCATTGCGTTGATCGAGCTGTCGGCCAAATACATCGCCAGCCAATTTCCACAGAATCCGAGTCACATGGCCATCATAGCGCGCCGTTTTAATAAAAAGTTTGAACAGCGCTGGCACCAAGTGGTTGAGTTTTTGAAATTGCATTACGTTTTGAGCAATCGCAGGGACTCAGATTATTGGCAAGATGCCTGCTCGGCTGAGACCCAACCGGAAAGCCTGAAAGAAAAACTGCAACTTTGGCAACACCAAGCGCCCTATCATTTTGATTCAGAGCATACGGAAGAGCTCTTCCCGGCGGCCAGTAACCAGTTTATTTATTATGGCATGATGGCTGAGACAAACTTCGCCATGCCGACAAAACAAACCCAATACGCGCATCAACTGTTTGACGATAATCAGCAGTTGAGTCAAAAACTCGTTGCCGCCATGCCGAGCAATCGCGAGTTATTGAACAAAATTAGGCAACATGGCCTAGCAAAAATATAATAAGAAAGACAACGGGGACAATTATGGCCAATCCAGTATTAGTCAACAATATCGACCACAAAAATGTCAAAATCGACACTCGTCGCAGTGCAGAGCTTGGCGACAATGTTTGGTTTACACTCACTTTTCCAGATGAATTTAGAGCAGTTCAAACCCACTACCCTATCTTTTTTCAAAAAGACCCAAATACGGGAGAGTTTTTCCCGGTTGCTTTATTTGGCTTCGCTCAGAATGAAAACTTATTTTTAGACGAAAATGGCTGGGACGCTGGTTATGTTCCTCTGTTCGTACAACGCCAACCGTTTACCATCGGCACCCAGATGCAAACCATTGATGGCCAATCGCAAGAGAACCGAGTTTTAACCATGGACATGGATCACCCGCGGGTGAATGAAGAGCATGGCGAACCCCTGTTTTTAGAATTTGGTGGCAACTCAGACTACTTAGAGCGCATCGCCGGGATGATGGAAACTCTGCACTTAGGCAACGAGCAAAACAAAGACTTCATTGCTTGTTTGAACGAGCTAGAATTGCTCGAAGCCGTCAATGTTGACGTTCAACTCAACGATGGCAGCAAACATCAGATGGTCGGCTTTTACACCATCAATGAAGAAAAGCTCGATCAACTGCCAGACGACAAACTTGCAGGCTTAGTGAAATCCAAGTATTTGTTTTTCATTCACATGGTGCTAGCGTCGCAAACGAACATCAGCCACTTACTTAAGCGCAAAAATCGTCAATTGGGTTTATAGCGCCATGCAACCTGTGCAACAGCTAGAGGGAATCAAAGGTGCTGATCTCACGGACGACATCCTTTATAGCGAACAGCCCATTGTATTAAAGGGCTTGGCATCTCATTGGCCGATCACCGAGGCTGGTAAACAAGGGTTTAAGTCCGCTTGCGAATATTTGATGAGCACCTATAGCGGTGAACCAGTCATTGCCAGTTACGGCGCTCCGGAAAACAATGGCCGCGTTTTTTACAATCAAGACTTTAGCGGCTTTAACTACCAGGCCGCTAAATTGCCGCTTGCTCAAGTCTTACAGACATTGGCAAAGCACCTTGATGATGAAACGCCACCCACTGTCTACATGGGCTCGACGGACGCTCGCCGCTGGTTTCCAAAATTGCTGGAGGACAATCAGTTTCAGATCCCCAATGTTAATCCGCTGACCAGCGTTTGGTTAGGCAATCAAACACGCATCGCTGCGCACTTTGACTTCCCAACGAATTTGGCCTGCAACGTCGTCGGTCGTCGACGCTTTACTCTGTTTCCACCAGAGCAAATTGAAAACCTCTACCCAGGTCCATTGGAATTTGCCCCGGGAGGCCAAGCAATCAGTCTAGTGGATTTCAATGAACCTGATTATGTTCAATTCCCAAAATTTAAACAGGCCCTTGAACAGGCAATGGTCGCTGAGCTTGAACCGGGAGACGCACTGGTTGTGCCTAGCATGTGGTGGCATCACGTTGAAGGTTTAGACCCCTTCAATGTGTTAGTAACGCACTGGTGGCGAGATACTCCACATTACATGGGTAAACCTGATCATGCTTTACACGCTGCTATTTTGGCACTAAGAAGCCTACCTAAAGAGCAAAGACAAGCGTGGAAAGCGATTTTCGAACACTATATTTTTAACGACGAGCTTGATACTCAAGATTATATCCCTGAGCCAGCGCGAGACATTCTCAATTATCCGCTGAATGAAAACTCGGCCAGAAAAATCCGCGCCGATCTGCTGAATAAGCTCAAGCGTTAGAGTATCCACAGGAGACATTTATGAATTCTAAAGTTCAAAACGTTGTCGTCGCTGGCGGCGGCACAGCAGGATGGATGGCCGCGGCAGCAATCAGTAAGCTGTTGGGCGACACAGTATCAGTTAAGCTCGTTGAGTCCGATTTAATACCGACTGTCGGCGTAGGTGAAGCAACAATTCCAACGTTACACCTTTATCACCGACTGCTTGGGATTAACGAGCGAGAAATCATGGCGGCAACTAACGCCACCTTCAAACTTGGCATCTCCTTTGAGAACTGGCGCGATGTCGGCAAAGACTACATTCACTCATTTGGCTATTTAGGCCCCGACTGTTGGGCATGTGGTTTTCAACATTTTTGGTTGAAGGGACAGCAGCGTGGCATCGTCAGTCAAATTGGCGATTATGTAGCGGAGCACTTGGCGTGTCGCGAAGGAAAATTTGCGGTGACCAACAATCAAGAGCTCAATCATGCTTATCACATGGATGCGGGCCTATATGCAAAGTTTCTCCGAGGCGTCGCGGAAAAACACGGTTGTGAGCGTATCGAAGGCACCATTGAAGAAGTATTACTGAATGACAGCGACGGTTTTATAAAATCATTAAAACTTGGCAATGGCCAAGTCGTCGAAGGCGATCTATTTATCGACTGCACTGGCTTCCGTGGCCTGTTGATTGAAAAAGCATTGCACGTTGGTTTTGACGATTGGAGCCATTATTTGCCTTGCAACAGTGCGGTCGCCGTGCAAACGGAATCAACAGAAACGCCGGTGCCTTATACACGCTCTATCGCACGAGAGTCCGGTTGGCAATGGCGCATTCCACTGCAAAACCGCACCGGTAACGGCTTGGTCTTTTGCGATAAGTATTTGTCTGACGACGAGGCAATTGAGCAGTTGCTTGCGAACGTCAGTGGTAAACCATTAAACGAACCAAGAGTAATCAAATACACAACTGGTGTTAGACGAAAACAGTGGTACAAGAACTGTGTTGCTGCTGGTTTGTCTGCTGGCTTTATTGAGCCTCTCGAGTCCACGGGTATACACCTATTTCAGAAAGCGGTGGTTCGTTTACTGCAATTGTTTCCGCAAAACGGCTTTAATCAAGTCGACATTGACGAATACAATCAACAAACGATGGAGGAAATGCTTAATATTAGAGATTTTGTTGTTATGCATTACCACGTCACTGAGCGCGAAGACACCAAATTCTGGCGTCACTGCAAAAACATGCCGATTCCAGAATCGCTCCAGCATCGTTTAGATTTATTTGAAGAAAGTGGCCGGGTATTTAAAAAACAGGGCGATCTGTTTGGAGAAACGTCATGGGTGCAATGTTTGATGGGTCAAGGGATGATGCCAAAGACTTATCACCCGATTGTCGACGTTATGTCTGACGACGAACTTGAAAAGTTCTTATCGCACGCGAAAATGAACGTCACTAAAAAAGTCAACAATTGGCCGAATCACTGGGACTTCATAAAGAACTATTGCCCTGCGTAACAAAAAAACTGATCTTTTGGTCGTTTTCCATTTCGACGCTCTGAGCCTGCCTAATCCGCAGGCTTTTTTATCTTGCCAACATTGTTAGGTAGAACCAATTAGCTCGCTTAGAAGGCCGCTGAGGACGAATTATCCGCAGTTAATCCGGCTATTATGACGTTAACTCAAAGTTACTAACATTGAAGCATAAAAAAACCCAGCTAAAAGCTGGGTTTGTTTTATGGCGGAGAGGGAGGGATTCGAACCCCCGGACGGTTTA
>CAXRBI010000039.1:0-27746 GCA_964229075.1 Alteromonadaceae bacterium
AAGACTAAGCCTCTGCCAGATAGGATCACCGGATAATGAAAAAGTTATTAATCACACTCGGATTATTAGTTGGCATGTCATCTTCTGCAGTTATGGCTGCAGGAGCGGTGGACTTGCCATTCAAAGCGGACATTGACCAAACTGACAAAGCGTCTTTGCAACGCGGTGCGAAATTGTTCATGAACTACTGCTTAGGCTGTCACCAAGCACAGTTCCAGCGCTACGAGCGCACGTTTAATGACTTAGGCATTCCACTAGATTTAGGTATGGAAAACTTGGTCTTTACTCGGGACACGAAAGTGGGCGATCACATCAAGAATGCAATGCCACAGGCAGATGCAGCTAAGTGGTTTGGTGCTCCACCACCGGACTTAACGTTAGAAGCTCGTCTTCGTGGTCCAGACTGGATTTACAGTTACCTGAAGACATTCTATGTTGACCCGTCGCGTCCATTTGGCGTAAACAACACAGTGTTTAAAGACGTTGGTATGCCTCACGTGCTTCAAGAGCTTCAAGGCGTTCCGACCAAAAAAGAAGTGTTCGAAGAGCAGTTAATCGATGGCGAACTTAAGAAGGTCTCATTAGGCGTTCAGTATGTTGTTGATGGTTCTGGTGAGCTAAGTGAAGACGAATACGACCGCGCTGTTTTAGATATCACGAATTTCATGGTTTACATCGGTGAGCCAATGATCCTTGAGCGTGAGAGCATTGGTTATAAAGCGTTAATTTACTGCTTTATCTTCTTCGTTCTTGCAGTATTGCTTAAGAAAGAATTCTGGCGTGACGTCAAAAAGAAATAATTAGTTAGATAACAACTAATTATCTGAATTAAGATTCAAAAAGGGGTGTAAAACCCCTTTTTGCGTAACTTAAAACTGGCAAATTTGCCTAAAATTGTTGGAGATATAAATGGCAGTTTCTGCAAACAAACGAGCAGTAATGACTTTGTTTTCTGGTTCTAACGACATGTACAGCCATCAGGTTCGTATCGTTCTAGCAGAAAAAGGTGTAAACGTAGATATTCACTACGTGAGCCCGGACAATATGCCTGAAGACTTGTACGAAGTTAACCCATATGGAAATGTACCTACACTTATCGACCGTGAGTTAGGTTTGTATCGTGCGAACATCATTAACGAATACTTGGACGAGCGTTTTCCTCATCCTCCACTAATGCCAGTTTATCCTGTGGCACGTGGTCGTTGTCGTTTAATGATGGATAGAATTGAACAAGATTGGTATTCATTGACGCGCCGCTTAGAAGCGGGTGATGACAGTGCCCGTCAGGAGTTGAAAGAAAGCATCCTTTCAGTTGCGCCTGTATTCGCTGAAACACCATATTTTATGAGCGATGAGTTTTCATTAGTGGATTGCTATCTTGCGCCGTTATTGTGGCGTTTACCGTCTTGGGGCATTGAGTTAGATGGACCAGCGGCAAAGGACATCAAGAGCTATATGTTACGTGTATTTGAGCGTGAATCTTTCCAAGCGTCATTAACTGACGTTGAAAAAGACATCCGTTCAAATCACTAAGAGTTGTTAATGGGTGATATGACATCAAATCGTCCTTATTTATTAAGGGCGTTTTACGACTGGATATTAGATAACGACTGTACACCTTATATTGTGGTGGACGCGGGTATGGCGCACGTTCAAGTGCCCGAACAAGCGGTGAAGGACGGTCAGGTGGTACTCAATATCAGTCCAACTGCAGTGCAAGCGCTTGACATGACCAAACAACATGTCAGCTTCTCTGCTCGCTTTGGTGGCGTGCCATTTGAAGTGTACGTACCTATGTATGCCATCAGTGCGATATATGCTCGAGAGAATGGTGCAGGGACTATGTTCCCACCTGAAGAGATGGATGAACAAGCCCCTGAGCATAACACACCTGAGCTTGAGGACGTCTCAACTGAGACGAACGAGCCAGACAAACCAAAGGAAAAAGAGAAGCCTAAAAAAGGCAGTCACTTATCCTTAGTCAAATAAAAAAAAGGCCCTTTTCGGGCCTTTTTTATGCGATTCAGTTTACTACTGAAATACTTTTATGACGCGTTCGACGCCATAGATTTCCGACGCGATTTGAGCCGCACGATTTGCTTGGGCGGTTTCAACCATTCCCATCAAGTAGACTTCTTTATTTTCTGTCACGACTTTAATTTTATGACCTTCGACGATTTCATCGGTAAGTAATTCAGATTTTACTTTGGTCGTTATCCAAACGTCTTTAGCGCGAGTTGAATAGTCGGCAGGGGAGCCAAGCTTGATTTGGTTGTGGACTTTGCTGACGCCCTCAATATTGTTCAAAATAGCTATGGCCTTATCAATTAGAAACTTGTTTGGCGATTGCCCTACAGCAAGGACCACACCGTTGTAACTGATGACATTGATGTTAGTGTGTTTGTTAATGCCGTCATCTTGCATCAGTTTATAGTCTGCACTCAATTCAATGGCATTGTCATCGATTTGTGTCCCGACACTGCGCGGGTCATTGGCTGAGCTAACAGCGGTTACTGCGCCTGCAACGACGAGGGCCTCACAGCCTTGCAATGCGACCACCGCCACCGAAGCGATCAAGAGCTTTTTAAACATAAAACTACCTACTACATAGAGAAAATGACTTCGTCGATAAGTTCGCAAAGTACATGTACGGTGAATAATTGAATTTCTAAGGTTCGACTGGGTTTATTGGTTGGAAGACGAATTTCGATATCGTTTTCCCCTAATAAACCAGCGATTTCGCCGCCGTCGTCTGAAGTAAACGCAACAACCTTAATATCACTCGTCAATGCTGCTTCGATTGCTGATTTGATAGAAGGTTCCCGATTATTCAGAGAAAATACCACCAAGATGTCTTGATGGTTACCAATTGCACGAATTTGCCGAGCATATATGTCGGTGTTTGAGCTTGTGTCATCGGCGTAAGGAGAGCAGTGGGTGACATTGTCATTGAGTGCAATTGCAGGCAAACACGGACGTTCGATTTCATAATAATTAACTAAGATTCCGGCAAAGTGCTCAGACAACATCTTTCCAAGCGCGTCGGCGCATGTAAGTACTTTGTTGCCAGACAAAAGTGTTTGCGAAATCAAGGCTGCAGAGAGTGCAATGTTATCAGCGTTCTGTTCACCCGAGGCGATAAAGTTTTGAATATTGGACGTGTAGAGTTGTTTTATTTTGTTATCGTTCATGAAAAAGCACTTTGAATCCAGTTGAACTGTTCGCCCTCGATAGCGACAACGTCAAACCTCATATTGGGCGCTAGTTTACGTTGGCTTACGTAAAAAAGCGCGGACTTTTTAATTTTTTCTTGTTTAGACTTAGACACTGATGCAGCTGCGCCACCGAAGGTGTCACTTTTTCTGTATCTGACTTCAACAAATACCAACAACTGAGAGCAGTGGTCGTGGAAAATCAGGTCGATCTCTCCAAACTTGCAATTGAAATTGGACTCAACAAACTCTAGACCGGCCTGTTGAAGGCGACGTTTCGCCTGTTGCTCATGGATGTCACCGAGCTGACGGCGACTAAATATTTGGCTGAATCGCTGCAATGCTGCCTCGGTTATACCTTGACCATTGGAGTTCGCGTCTAATTCGCATTTTGTCACCAATACTTAACTCGCCAGTCAAACCGGAAATTGACTGTTTAGGGAGGGTTTTTAGTTGAACCAAAGCAGGTATCAGGTTAAAGGCGTCGTACCCAAACGCAAACAATTTCTTCAACTGCGTCTGCTTTTCACCGACTTGTTGGTAGACACCATCGACCGAAGCGAACTTGCTAGTCACGAGCCAAGGCATTTCTGTGAAGGTAAGGCCGTTTAGATCGCGTTTTTGCGCTCTGGTTTCATTGACCACGTAACTGCGGCTTGAACCGTAAATCGGCAGTCTTTCTGCGAATTCGCTGACATTCACATCGAAGAAGGGTTTTATTAATCGGGTCTGTTGCGAGTTGGCGATGACATAAACTGCATCGATATCTACTCGAGAGCGGGTTTTAGTTTTTAACTGACTTCCCAACAGCGATTTCATTTCGTTGATTCGGCGTTTACTGTTGTTGACGTCTAGAAGCTCTTCTACGGTTTCGCCTAATTTTGATTTGCTCCGAAAAGCGACAGCTTCTGCCTCTTTATCGCTGGCCTGTAACCAAAGCTCTTGGAATTTCTGGCTGAGTCTTCTGCCTAAGCTGTTATCAGCATAAATTACTGTAGGGTGCTTTATTTCCTTGGCGATGAAGTATTCCACTGCTTGTGCGATTTCGTCCTCAGGGCTTAAGCCGAAGTAGAACGAGTCACTGCGTGGGATTGGCGGTAAATCATCTGGGCTATTGAGCATTAAGCTTGGTGTCGATATAAACGCCTCGCTATTTTCTAACTCCGCCACTTTTTCTTTCAGCAGTGGGCCTACGATGAAGTCAGGATTTGCTTCGACTAACTTGTCATTGATCTCATCAGCCGTGTACTTACCTGAATCGATCAGCGAAAAACGAGTGCTCGGGTTCATCTGAGCGGCGGCAAGGAAACCATTGCGAATATGGCGTGCTTGTTCGGACAACTTTCCAGAAAATGGCAATACAAGGGCAATGTGTTGTGGTTGATAAGGCTCGATTTTAAGCAACTGCGAAATATAGACGGGTAAATTCGGTGACTGCGCAGTCTCAGGAAACAACTGTTGCCAGCGGTCCAATTCACTTACCAACATTTGCGGATTTGTTAAGTGAACTCGAATGATTCTCGCCAGTTGTAGGAGTCCACTGTTGTTCTGACCAAAATCGGTTTGGAAGCGCTCAATGCTGGTCAATGGCAGCTTCAGTAAATGTTTCCATAAAATTTGATTAAGTAGCTTTTCTTCATCGGCGTTTAATCGCGCTGAGAATAGCTCTTGGGTTCTAAAAACCGTTTGTACGGTTTGCATATGCTGTTGCTGTGCCGACTCCATTTGTGCTTTGATAATCCAAAGTGAAATTTGATATTGCTTTGGTAATTGGCCTTGTTGTAGGCGTTTGATAACTCGTTCAGCCTGGGCAGTCTGCTCAATATAAAGAAGCGCTTTGATCAACTCTATGTCTTGACCGACTGAATTGTATTTTGACAGGTCAATTTTAGCGACAATAGCTTCTATGTATTCAAGTTCACGCTGCTCTTTAATTGCGTATCGCAACGCTTGGATATAGAAACTGCGGGCTTGATTCTGTGGCTGCTCGAGCGCTTTTTTTATGTAATCTTGGCTTGTCGGCGCAGAGCGAGTTTCATCAGGTTTGGCCGCTAGGACCTGCTGTTTTTGAGGTTTTTCGGATTCTGGAGAGCTACTGCACGCGGCAATAGCTGCACATAGAAGGACGATGAGTGTGCGATAAAAATTCATATTGCTTAGGCGGTTCCCATCAATAAAAGTTTCCAATAAATGCCTCAATGCACCAATCAAAAGTATTCGAAATGCATACAAAAGGTTATCATACTAGCAATCTATAGATAAACAATTAAAGCCGGTACAGAAATGTCAGAGCCTGGAACGCTGCACATCGTTGCGACCCCAATCGGAAACCTCAGCGACATCAGTCAACGCGCCTTGGATGTCCTCAATCAAGTAGATTTAATTGCTGCAGAAGATACTCGTCACAGTGGTAAATTACTATCGCACTATGGCATCAAAACCAAGATGTATGCACTTCACGACCATAACGAAAAACAGAAGGCACAGTATATTTTAGATAGGATAGCGCAGGGTGAGAACATTGCACTTATAAGCGATGCTGGAACGCCGCTAATTTCCGATCCGGGTTACAATTTGGTGAACTTAGCTCGAGAGCAAGAAGTCAACGTTGTGCCGGTACCTGGGCCAAGTGCGGTTGTTACCGCCTTATCTGCCGCTGGATTGCCCACAGACAAATTTATGTTTGCAGGGTTTTTACCGGTCAAAGCACAGGCCAAAGCAAATGAATTAGCAAAATTGCAAAAGGCTGATTTCACTTGCGTTTATTATGAGAGCCCTAGACGAATTCTAGATACTTTGGCTGCAGTTTCGGAGTCTTTAGGACCAGATAGAGAACTGGTGTTGGCGAAAGAGTTGACCAAACACTTTGAGTCCTTTGTCAAAGGAAATGCTGAAGACGTTATTGATTGGCTTAATGAAGATCAAGATCGCCAGCAAGGTGAAATGGTATTGATGATTTCGCCCAACAAGCAAGAAACCGGGCTAAATCCAGATGCGGAAGCGTTGCTTAGGCTGTTAATCGAAGAATTACCCACCAAAAAGGCAGCTGCGGTCACCGCGAAGATGTTCGATTTAAAGAAGAACGATTTGTATAAGTTGGCCCTCAGTTGGCAGGACAGTTAATTTACCTCGCCTCATTTGACGTTCTCGACGCAAAACATAAAGGGCATTGTTTGCCAATTAATGCCCTATTTTTCACATCCATTTCACAACTTACCATTCATCTTAGCGCTAAACTCAAGTAAAGGATGAAATAATGAAAACGTTGTTACGCTCTGTCACCTCCCTCTTTTTGGTGATCTCTTTTGCATTGATGCTCTCTGGTTGTGGTGTGGTTAACGCACTGAAAATGCGAATGGCAAATAACGGGGTCGAGCCTGTTTGGCCAGAGGGCGCAGTGAATGTTCAACTCCCGACTGCGTACGTAAGCGATAAGCCCTATGTTCGTGCTATGGTCAATGGTCAGCACGAGATGTTGTTTCTGGTGGATACCGGCGCATCTATTACTTTATTAAACGATTCCGAAAAAGTAAGGTCCCTGAAGCTGGAGAAAGGGTTTGATTTGCCTTTGTCGGGCTGGGGAGAGGGGAAAGATTCGAGTGGTTTTCAAACTGAGTTGAATTCTCTCAGCATAGGTGGAATTGAATTCAAAAATTTCAAGGTAGCCTATCTGCCCGTATCGCAAACCGACTATTACCTCTCGGAAGATGAAATCGTCTATGACGGAGTTATTGGCCACGATGTTCTTAGACATTTTGTTTGGACCTTTAACCGCAATACCCAGACTACGACAGTCGCGAATCGGCCGTACCAGCCAAGCGCCAGTGAACAAAAAATCGAAATGGATGTCTTTTTTGCGAAACCTTACATTCCAGTGAATGTCGAGTTCAAACCCGGGCACTTAGTCGAACATGAAGTAATTATAGATACTGGCAGTCGTCATTATTTTAAATTGAGTAGCGCTTATCTTGAGGATAACAATATCGAACCGGAAATAACGGTAGAGGCGGCGGACTTTGGCTTAAGTGGAGCGGCGTTACATCAAAGGTTTACTGCCAATCATATATCATTGGGTAACAACCAATTTAACAAGGTGAAAGTCAATGTTATCAAAAGTGACGACGATGACGACTGGTGGGTTATCGGTAACGCCCTTCTAAGTAAGCAAGTATTTACACTGGATTACATTGAAGAGGCAATGTACATAGAGGGCCGTAAAGAAACAGCCGTGGCGAGCAGGTTCAATAAGCTGGGCCTGGAACTCAGAAAAACGAAAGTCGGTGATTTCATCGTTCGATTTATATTTCCAAACTTGAGTGCAGAGAAATCGGGGTTAAAAGTTGGCGATCGTATCGTAGAAATTGATGGCCTAGAGGCTTCTGAGTTGTCAGAGGAACAATGGTTAGATATTACCGATACAAATGGCGCTCATCGCATTTGCACTGAGGCCAGATGTTGGAACTTGGAGGCAAAGGGAGTGGAAGGTTACAGTCAATTTTCAGCGGAATAAACAGCAGCGCAAAACTCGTTCCTCGATAGAATTTTCACTTTTTTTGCACATTTGAGGTGTTTAATCAATGACACAATAGGCGTTGATTCTTTCAGCATCACTCAATTATCGAGGAACTTATGTTCGCACATCGTTCAACCACAGCCATTCTCCTTACAACTTTGTTAGTCTCCGCATGTAGTGGTGGTAGTGACTCCAGCGATGATGGTGGAACGCAGCCGCCAGTGCAATCTAATTCGGCACCTCAGGCAAATGCGGGGGCGGATCAAACGGCTCAGGTTGGCGCCACAATTACGGTGGATGCCTCGACCAGCACCGACAGCGATGGTGACAGTTTAACGTACAGTTGGATGTTCACTTCTCGGCCAAGTGGCAGTGCAGCGCAGTTAAACGCAACAAACCAAGTGAGCGCTTCATTCACAGCCGATGTGGCTGGCAGTTATGAGCTCTCTGTTACGGTCAATGACGGCGAAGACACTGACAGTGACTCTGTTCGAATTGAGGTAGAAGCTGTCACACCTGAAAACACAGCGCCAGTTGCGAATGCTGGAGGGAATCAATCGGTTTTAACAGGTGCAACGGTTAACTTAGATGGCAGCGCTTCATCAGATGCTGATGGTGATTCGCTTACATACTTGTGGGCGTTAACGGCACTACCGAGCGGGAGCACTGCGCAGCTTCAAACCTCAAATCAAGCGACCAGTAGCTTCGTTGCGGATGTCGATGGCAGCTTTGAAATATCTTTAACAGTCAAGGATGGTGTTACATCAAATACAGACACCATTTTCGTTGTGGCTAACAGCCAAAATAGTGAAAATGCTGCGCCAATAGCTAATGCCGGAGAAGACTTTGACGGCACTGTTGGAACCGAAGTCACGTTAGATGCGAGCGCGAGCTCTGATGCTGATGGTGACTCTCTCTCTTATCTTTGGAGTTCCGTACAGATACCCAATGGCAGCAGCGCTCCAATCCTGAATTCCAGCAGTGTTAGAGCTTCTTTTACTCCAGATGTCGCTGGATTGTACGTATTTAGAGTCGCAGTTTCTGATGGCGTCAACGATACCGTTGGGGATAATGTGCGCCTTACCGTCACAGAACCTGCGGGCTCTAACTTAGATGCATGGATCATTAACACGACAGAAACCACGGATTTTATTACCAACAATTCTGGGAATTCGGTGTTAGAAGACGTCCAGTTGGCCGAAGTGAGAACCGAAGACTCGGTCGAATATATGTATGTTGAGGCTACTGGTATTCCGAAGTACGACATCACCATGACTCAGGACATCATTGATGAACTTAATAGCCGTCCTCAAGCCGATGACGACTTTAGAGGTGGCGGTAATACAACGACAGCAGTCGTTGGACAAGAAGTGACGTTTGGTGACGACATTGGCTATCGCAGCAGCAACATCAATTGTGAAGACACTGGTGGCGACGGCTATTGGCCGCCTGGACCTGCTTGTCCGACCGATCAAGAAAAGCAAAATTACTTCCCGGCAGAGCCGCAAGCGAATGACGACGAATGTGTATCCGGATTAGGCGCTGTCGGCATGATGGTGAACGGAACCAGTATCTACAACTGGGGCGATGGTATGAGCTACAACAACGAGGGTGCCTGGTACAACTTGGCGCCGATTGCCGAACAGTACGACGTTGATATTTGTGGCGGTCACGCAACAACAACTGGAGATTACCACCATCACTTTTATACCTCGTGTTTGGCCAACTTGCTGGGCGATGATGGTACCGATCACTCGCCGATTTACGGCTTTGCCGCCGACGGTTACCCGGTTTATGGTCCATATGAAGCAAATGGTGAGCTGGCAATCAGTGGTTGGAAAACTCGTGATTATGGAGCATCAGCGAGTGAAGGTGGCTGTGGCACGCCGGGTGAGCGCACATGTACCTTGGTTGATGAATACGACGTGAGTCAAGGTGTTGAAACAGCTACAGCGGGGCCAGATATTGGCGACTCGGTACAATCCGCTTCTGGAAATACTTTTAGTGCTACAGACGGCTTCTATTATGAAGACTATTATTACGCAGGATTGACGGCCAGTGGCGCGCAGCTAGACCAGCATAATGGCCATGAAAATGGTGATGGTCGTGGTTACCACTATCACCTAACGTTAGAAATGGTCGATGGCAAATTAACCCCTGCTTTCCCATTTACGGTAGGCCCGAACTTTAAAGGAGAGTTGCCAAGCAATACATTTGCTCGATGTTCCGGCTCTAGTGGTATGGGCCCTCGTAACAATTAACCAATTGTTTGGATAGTCGGTGAACAAGGTGCGCTGGCTATCCCCTAGCATTTTGGCTATAATCCGCGCCGCGAGATGGCCAGACAATCGCCGCCTTGTCGTTGTGCGTGTTTACTTCGGTAAATAGGCAGACGGGCGAGGGGGAGGAAAGTCCGGGCACCATAGGGCAGAATGCCAGATAACTTCTGGGGGGCGCGAGCCTACGACCAGTGCAGCAGAGAGCAAACCGCCGATGGCCTTCGGGCACAGGTAAGGGTGAAAGGGTGCGGTAAGAGCGCACCGCGCGGCTAGTAATAGTTCGCGGCACGGTAAACTCCATTCGGTGCAATTTCAAATAGGCTTCCTACAGGTACGGCCCGTACTGGAAGCGGGTAGAAAGCTTGAGCCTTAGAGCGATTTAAGGCCTAGACGAATGATTGTCCAAGACAGAACCCGGCTTATCGGCCATCTCGCAAAATTTAGCAAACGCTTGATTCTCTTAATAAAGAGTCAAGCGTTTTGCTAAACCCCTTCTTTTCAATAGCTTATTTCATATTTTTTGGTACACACTCTGGTACACGGCTAGCTCAATTTATTCTCTCAAAAATTCATCTCAGGAAGTTGTTTTGGCTTTCAAATTAGCCAGTTACAATTTTCATCATCGTTAAATTTCTAATCACGATTTTGGTACACCTACTGGTACACGGTTGCCGTGTTGAATGAGCAAATATGAAGGCTGTAGCTGGAACCAAATATTTATACCATAGGCGCAGTGGTTACTATTTTCGCATGCGAGTTCCAAAACGACTCGGTATTAGGGAGGTTCGGTGTAGCTTGCGATGCAAGTCTCTTGATATTGCAATTGTCAGGTTAAAAAGAATTAAACCTTCCACTCAAATGATTAAGCGACTTGTCGTTGATTCAATTTCGTTAGACACTGGGACTATTAAGCAAAGGCTAATTGTTATTAAGGACAATATGAAAAAGCAGTTGTCGATGGCTGACATTGAACCACTTATCACCAAGTTAGAGCAGACATATTCAAATTCTGCGCATGCTGTTAATGCCCTTGGTGAAAAACCATTCAATGAGATGAGCGACCAAACGATAGAGCTACTTGGTTTTGTATTGTATCCGTTGGCTAGTTTAGTCAAATATTCACAAGCTAATTACAGCTAAGAAATTTGGTTACGGTGTTTAGCCTACTGTTATGATCAGCATTGAAGAAAGCTAACAGGCCTGAATGAGCTAAAAGACGCAAGATACCTTATCGCTGTTTTGTTTTTAATTTGGGGAAAGTGTTTGTTTTTCATAGACTAAGATATCTATTTTGACTTCGATTCAAGCGTATTAAGAAGTGGCGAACAGGATCGACTTTTCTTGACTATGTAATTTTTAGTCAATAGATTAGATATCGTGTTCAAATTTCAAGGAAAGTTATGGCTAAATCCATCTTGGTGATCACTGATGTGCACGATACAGAGAATTGCTCGATCAAGAAGGCACACGATATTGCTGCTCCCCTTGGTGAAGAAATTGATGTGGTGCGCTTTATCCGCAGCAATGATGCGACAACCTTGACCGATGCCGATATCAAGACTCAGACGGCAGAACTGTCCGACTATGTTGCCGACGTTTTTAAAGATTATGAGCAGAAAGACATCATTCGCACCCAAGTCGTGGTGACCTCAGACATCGCTAAGTGGGTCGTTGATTACTGCCAAGACAAAGAATTTGATCTAGTATTGAAAGCGGGACATCGTTCCGAAACCTTATTCCATACCCCTTGCGACTGGGAGTTGATCCGACAACTTCAAATTCCTGTGCTTATCGCCAGCCAGCAGCATTGGCGGCAGAAACACGTGGTGTTAGCTGCACTAGATCCCGACGCAAAAGACGACGCTCACAGAGATCTCAACGATTCGATTTTAAAGTGGACTAAAAAGTGGGCTGCAACGTTCGATTGCAAAATTCATATTGTCTACAGCCTGCCGGTGTCAAAGATCTTACGAGAGCTAGACATTATTGATGTCAAACAATACGCCAGAGAGCACCGCGAAGAGGGTGAAGAAAAACTCGCAGCGCTGTTGCAAAACTACGATTTACCGGACGTTGAAATGCACGTGACCGCCGGGGCACCAGAGCGAACGATTCCTCACTGTGCCAATGAATTAAAGGCCGAGCTGGTGATTATGGGCAGTACAGGACGCACGGGGCTTAAGGGCAAACTGCTTGGCAATGTTGCAGAAAAGACGATGCACAACTTAAGAACCGATTCCTTAGTGATTGAATTAAAGAAGTAAGCAAAACTTTGACGAAATTGATGCCTCAAAATGTCTAATTTTGTCAGACAACTTAATGCAACGAGGGTTGAATTACAGGCTATTAACGATTGATATTTAAGTAAATGATAGCTATAAAATTAACTGGGTGAGGAATTATCTGGATTGGCGATGGATAGAAAAACAATAATATATTTATCAGTATGGGCAATAACACTCTTTGGATTCTGGTTATTACTGTCTGGGTTTCTCAAACCGCTTCTATTAACGTTCGGCGTTATCTCGGTGGCGCTGGTATTGGTGCTACTGCACCGAATGAACCGTACGGACACTGAAAGCCAAAAACTGGCCTTCAATCTGTCATTTATCCGCTACATCATCTGGTTGCTTGGGCAAGTGGTTCTATCCAGCTTGACGGTAACTCGTCTAGTTTGGGGTAAGCCGAAAGATGTGCGCCCAGCCATTGGTAAGTTACCCATCGACAAGGTACCAAAACGCAGCCGGGTACTTTATGCCAATTCAATAACCCTGACGCCAGGTACCCTCTGTATCGACATCGATGACAAACACGTCACCATCCACGCATTAAACGAAGAATCGCTTGAGTCTCTGAAACACGGGGACATGGCGAATAAAGTTTATGACGAACACAAAGGAGCGCAATAATGCTCGTCCTCGCCGCGACATGTGTCGCAATGCTCTCTGTTATGGCGCTTGCACTGGCGCGCGCACTCAAAGCCGACACAGTGTATGACCGTATTCTTGGGGTCAATATGTTCGGAACCAAAACTGCGTTGTTCATCGCCTTAATGGGCTTCCTCAGTGGGCGTCCGGATTTTCTCGATATCGCAATCGTTTATGCGCTGATTAACTTTATCGGCATGATTGCGGTATTGCGCTTTTTCGAATACACCGACACCAACGACAGCCAAAACAGCGAGGAGCAGTAATTATATGTTAGAAATTATCAGTTCTGTATTACTCGCGCTTGGCGCATTTTTTAGCCTTACCGGCGCCGTTGGCTTGTTTAAGTTTCCTGACTTTTTTACCCGAGTGCACGCAGCCAGTGTGACAGATTCGATTGCGACCATCTTGATTGTTTTAGGTTTAATTCTGCGTACTGAGTTTGATTTGGTTGCTGTTAAATTGCTGTTTATTTTAATTTTCATGCTCTTGACCAGCCCAACTGCCGCCCATGCGTTAGCTAAGTCGGCGCGCCATGGTGGGCTATTGACGTTGGCCGAGACCCGTGGCGGTAAAAAGGAGAGTAAAGACTAATGGCTGAAATTATCGATTTAGTATTATTAGCCATGCTCGCGATTACGGCATTGAGCGTGATTTTCTTAAAAGACTTATTCACCGTGGTGATGCTGTTCGGTATCTACAGTTTTTTGTCGGCGTTGATTTTTGTCAATCTCGATGCAGTTGACGTTGCATTTACGGAGGCGTCTGTAGGCGCGGGGATTTCAACCGTCTTGATGTTGGGAACATTGGCCTTAACTGGCCGCAAGGAAAAGACCAATAATCACAAGGCTATTTTACCCCTTTTGGTTGTTTGTGTGACGGGGGGCGCGCTGATTTACGGCACTTTAGATATGCCTCCATTCGGCGATCCAAATAACCCGGCTCAACAACACGTGGCGCCGAGATACATTCAGGACTCACCCCAAGAAATTGGTTTACCAAATATGGTCACGTCTGTTTTGGCCAGCTACCGAGCGTTTGATACCTTGGGCGAGACCGCCGTGGTCTTTGCTGCTGCGATTGGGGTGCTGAGCTTATTGGGGTTACCAAAACAGGACCGAGCAGCAATTCAATCCGGCTTGCAGTCTCACATTGTTCTGCGAGTAGTGGCGAAGATGATCATCCCATTGATTGTTTTGTTTGCGCTTTATGTCCAGTTCCACGGAGATTATGGCCCTGGGGGAGGCTTCCAAGCCGGGGTAATAGCAGCGGCCGCACTTATTTTATACGCCTTGGTGTTTGGATTACCTATGGCAACGCATGTGGTTTCACCGAACTTGTTAAAGGCTTTGGCAGCCATTGGTGTTCTAATTTACGCAGGCACCGGCGTCGTGAGTTTGTTTCTCTCGGCCAACTTTTTGGATTACAACGTGCTTGCCAGTGATCCGGTTACAGGCCAGCACATTGGCATTATTGCAATTGAACTTGGTGTTGGAATCACCGTATTTGCGGCGATGCTCAGTATTTTTTATGCCTTTGCCGCACAAGCAGAAAGGAAGAATATTCAATGAGTTTTATTGTTGATCACTACAACTACTGGATTGTTGTGTTTCTGATGATGGCCGGTTTTTACATCGTCATCGCTGCTAACAATTTAGTGAAAAAAATTGTCGGTCTGAACATTTTTCAAACCTCCGTTTTTATGATGTACATCTCTATCGGTAAAGTCACGGGTGGCACAGCGCCGATTGCTGCCGAGGGAATAACAACCTATTCCAACCCTTTACCTCACGTCCTCATTCTAACGGCCATCGTCGTAGGTGTTGCAACAACGGCGGTTGGTCTTGCGTTAATTGTCCGAATTAAACGAGCGTATGGAACCGTTGAAGAAAATGAATTTGAAGATAAGGAAGATTTAATCTGATGTTTGCACAGCACTTTCCTGTCTTACCCATTATTTTACCGCTGATTGCAGCGCCCTTTTGCATATTATTGGGCAGAAGTCAGCTTGCTTGGATACTGGCAACAATCGTCAGCGGTTTAAGCTTTTTTGTTTCTATTGATTTACTATTGACGACAATCCAACAAGGCGTCATCAGCTACGCGGTTGGTGGTTGGGCGCCGCCTTGGGGTATTGAAGTTCGCATCGATGCGGCCAGTGCTATGGTCTTGAGCGTAGTTTCGGGGATTTCGACACTGGTATTGGTGTATGCCAAAGAAAGTATTGCCAAAGAAATCGCTGAAAGTCAGCACACCTTATTTTATACCGCGCACTTACTATGTTTGGCTGGCTTATCGGGCATTCTAAGCACGGGGGATGCGTTCAATCTGTTTGTATTTTTAGAGATTTCATCTCTTGCTACCTACACCTTAGTGAGTTTGGCGTCTGATAAACGTTGTTTAACCGCTGCATTCCGTTACTTAGTGATGGGCACGATAGGGGCGACCTTTATCCTGATTGGCGTCGGTATGATGTACATGAAAACGGGTACTCTCAACATGGTCGATTTGGCAGCGAAGATCGCCGAGTTTGATAGTAACCGTACATTGAACACCGGACTGGCGTTTATTCTTGTTGGTGTGAGTATTAAGTTGGCTCTATTCCCATTACATATGTGGTTGCCGCCGGCCTATACCCACGCGCCATCAGCGGTTAGTGCGTTTTTGGCCAGTACAGCGACCAAAGTGGCTGTTTACGTGATGGTTCGCTTTATCTTCACCATTTACGGCGCTGAATTTGTATTCTACGCGATGAGTATGGAGACGATTTTGGTTGTTCTCGCGATCGTTGCAATCTTCAAATGTTCCTTTATGGCGACCGTGCAAAGTAACGTCAAAACCGTATTGGCATACAGTAGTGTGGCGCAGATTGGCTATATGATCCTAGGGATCAGTTTGGTTAGTAGTGTCGGCTTGATGGCGGGGTTACTCCACATATTCAACCACGCTTTGATGAAAGGCGCTCTGTTCATGGCGGTTGGTGCGGTATTGTTGCGAACTGGATCTGTCGACATCAAAGCGTTTCATGGTTTGGGTAAACAAATGCCATTGACGATGGCAGCGTTCACAATTGCGGGCTTGAGCATTATTGGTGTGCCACTGACCGTTGGGTTTGTCAGCAAATGGTATTTAGTGACGGCTGCGTTAGAACAACAACATTGGGTCATTGCGTCCCTGGTGTTGATGGGGTCTTTACTAGCGATAGTTTATATCGGCCGAATATTGGAAGCGGCGTATTTTAGAAAGCCTTCAGAGTTGACCGAGGGCAAAACAATTAAAGAGGCGCCGATGTTGATGTTAATTCCGATGTGGATTTTGGTGTTAGCAAATGTTTACTTCGGTATTGATACATCATTGAGCGTTACGGCTGCCGATTCTGCCGCACAATGGCTGACTCAAACAGCGACAGGGAAGGGGGAATGACAATGAATATTTGGTCAGCGTTTGAACCTTCTCAGTTAATTAATTTCACAATTATCGTGCCTTTGATAGGTGCTGCTTTGGTCTTGTTGCTCGGCAAACAGCCGAATTTACGAGAAGCGGCATCTATAACTACAGCGGTTGTTCTTTTCACATTAGTTTTAGCGGTGACGGACAATACGTATAACAACGTCGGCATGGAAACCACTTGGGTGACTCTGCTTCCAGGTTTGGAAGTCGCCTTTTCAGTCGAACCTTTGGGTGTGCTTTTTGCGTTGGTGGCGAGTTTCTTGTGGATCATCACCACAATCTACGCCATCGGTTACATGCGAGGCCACAACGAAGACAATCAAACGCGATTTTTCTTCTGCTTTGCATTGTCAATCAGTACGGTTATGGCCATCTGTTTCTCCGATAACTTACTGACTCTGTTTATTTTCTATGAGCTGCTTACGCTATCGACCTATCCATTGGTAACTCATGCAGGCACCGAGGATGCAAAACGCGGCGGCCGAGTTTATTTGGGAATTCTACTTAGCACGTCCATCGCGTTTTTATTGTTTGCGATACTCGGCACATGGGTTACGGCCGGAACGTTAGAGTTTACTCCTGGTGGTATATTTAACTCAGAGCATTCCGGTAATGTCGTCGCTCTACTATTAGTATTATTCTGTTACGGTATTGGTAAAGCGGCATTAATGCCATTCCACCGATGGCTGCCAGCGGCTATGGTTGCGCCAACTCCGGTCAGCTCGTTACTCCATGCGGTGGCGGTTGTTAAGGCCGGTGTGTTCAGTATTTTGAAGGTGATTATCTATATCTTCGGTATTGATAAGTTGCCTGACATAGCGACGACGGATCTGATGTTATACATCGGTGCGGCAACCGTGTTGTTGTCATCTTGTGTTGCCATGACCAAAGACAATCTCAAGGCTCGATTGGCCTATTCCACTGTCAGCCAACTCAGTTACATTGTGGTTGGTGCATTACTGGCAACGTCTGTGGCTGCCGCGGGGGCGAGTTTGCATATTGCGACGCATGCGGTGGGTAAGATTACTCTGTTCTTCTGCGCCGGAGCGATTATGGTTGCAGCGCATAAGAAAAACATCAGTGATATGGTAGGACTGGGTCGGAAGATGCCTATCACTATGATCGCGTTTGCTATAGGCGCACTGAGTATCATAGGTCTGCCGCCAATGGCAGGCACTTGGAGTAAATGGTACTTAGTCGTTGGTGCATTGGAAGCGGATAAGTTTATTATTGTGGCGGTTCTTACCATTAGTTCATTGCTAAATGTTGCTTACCTATTACCGATCCCAATTAAAGCATTTTTCAATACCACTAAGGGGGATGAAGCCCCTTGGTCTTGGGCAGAAACTAAGGAAGCGCCTCTGCCTAGTTTAATCGCTATTGTTGTGACAAGTACCGCCTGTTTATGGTTGTTCTTCTATCCACAACCGCTAATTGATTTGATTAATCTGATCCCAGATGTTTCGACCGAGCTCAAAGGACAGCCTTAAATGAGTAAAGAACAAAACGAACCTGATTTTTTTGATAAAAAAGAGAACATCGACAAGATTATTAAGGTGTTCTATGTCCTCTGTGCGCTGTTAGTTGTCGCCGATTTTATCGTTCATCGCCACATCTATCATGATTGGGAGAATATCCCTGCGTTTTATGCGGTTTACGGATTTGTTGGCTGTGTGGTGTTAGTTCTTATCGCCAAGCTAATGCGCAAGTTCTTAATGCGAGAGGAGGACTACTATGATAAGTAGCTTGCCACTATTGCCTCCCTTCTTACCGTTACTGCTTGGTTCATTAGCCGCTCTGTTTTTGCGTGGTCACGCGCGCAGCGTGGTTATGGTCTTAACCCCAATTTGGGGCGCACTACAACTGATGGCCTTAGATCCTGGTTTGTATTGGACGTTTGAATTTATTGGCTACCAGCTTGAACCCGTTCGAGTGGATAAGCTGAGTATCATGTTTGGTTATCTGTTCCATTTGGCCGCTTTCATCGCTGTAGTTTACGCTCTGCATTTGAAAGACACGGTTCAGCATGTTGCAGGCTTGAGTTATGCCGCAAGCGCCGTTGGTGCTGTATTTTCTGGCGATTTACTAACGCTTTTTGTGTTCTGGGAATTGTTGGCGCTAACCTCTGTATTCTTAATTTGGGCGAGGCGCACTGACCGAGCATATGGCGCAGGTATGCGATATATCGTCATCAAGGTTCTATCCGGCGTTTTATTGCTCGGTGGCGCTATCATTTTGATCAACGAAACCGGCAGTGCAAAGTTCTCCGAAATTGGCCTTGGCCATGAAGGGGCTATGAACGTTGGGGCTTGGTTGATTTTCTTGGCGTTCGGGATTAAATGTGCGTTCCCGTTTGTCCATACTTGGTTAACCGATGCCTACCCTGAAGCCACACCGACAGGTACGATTTTCTTGGCTTCTTTTACCACCAAAGTTGCAGTGTATGCGTTTGCCCGAGGTTTTCCTGGCACGGAGTTGTTAGTGTGGATCGGCGTCACAATGGCCTGTTTCCCAATCTTCTATGCGGTTATTGAAAACGATCTTCGTCGAGTTCTCGCCTACAGTATGATCAACCAGGTGGGGTTCATGGTTGTTGGTGTCGGTATCGGCACTTCGCTGGCGCTCAATGGCGCAGTGGCGCACGCGTTTAACGACGTCATCTTTAAAGGCCTGCTGATGATGACCATGGGGGCGGTGTTGCATATGACAGGCCGAATCAATGGCTCTGAACTCGGCGGTTTGTATAAGAGTATGCCAAAAACAACCATACTCTGTATTGTCGGAGCTGCATCGATATCGGCATTCCCGCTGTTTAGTGGTTTTGTTTCTAAGTCGATGATTATGAGCGCCGCAGTCGCTGAAGGTTATGACTACGTTTGGTTAGCGTTGTTGTTTGCCGCTGCGGGTGTTTTCCACCACGCTGGTATCAAGATACCGTACTTTGCATTCTTTGCGCATGATTCCGGTATTCGTACCACGGAGCCGCCAAAGAACATGCTGTTTGCGATGTGGATTGCTGCGGTTCTGTGTGTGGTCATTGGTACCTTCCCTGCGCAGACGGTCTATGCGTTATTGCCATGGGATGCAGATTATCAACCATATGACGTAACTCACGTTTTGACCCAGTTGCAGCTGTTATTCTTCTCAGCGTTGGCGTTTGTTTGGTTAAATTTAAAAAACATGTACCCACCGGAGTTGCCTTCTACCAACTTAGATACCGACTGGTTATACAGGAAGTTCGCACCTGGCTTTATGATCCCGATTTATTACACCATCACCGAAACCGTTGCAAAGCTAGAGGCGATGGGTATGGCCGGCATCAAACGCTTAATTGGTAGCTCGTATGATGAGGATAAAGAGCAACCCAAAGGGTACTTCGCGCAGTTATGGCCAACGGAAACCATGGTCTTTTGGGTCGCACTGCTACTGGCCGGTATTCTCCTGTTGTATTACATATAAAGCAAAAGCCCCGATTTACCGGGGCTTTTTTTGTTCAGAGTCTGAAGTGTTTCAAACGCTAACGCGCGACCACTCAACTAGAACTGAACGTTAATGAGGTTGTTGGCAGGAACATCAATAAGCCGCTCGTTTTCTACTCCAATGGCACTGACTTCGATAAGCACCTTACTCAGTGTCTGGCTGACTTCGAGTTGACGATAAATAACACCAGAAGAGTCGGTTTTGGCCACGGTTAGCAGCGATTTGTCAGCGAGTTCTGGTGCATCCAGTTCTGTCACATCTGCTGGTACTGCGGATATAAAGACCATAGTGTTGGCCATTGGTGCGCCTTCAATATTCGAGATCAGCAAATCTACTGTTAGCGTCTTATAAGTATCGAATTGAAATTCAGGCTCCACGTACAAGTCACTGCTTGACTCTGCATCTGCATCGAGTTTGCTCTCATCAGGTGTATAATCGGCCGCGTCTTCCTCCTCTTCAGCCGATGTACCACTGTCGTTATTGGTAGTGGTTTCTGGTTGGGTCGTTACTTCGTCGCTGCCCCCTCCGCTACCGCCGCAGCCCGCTACAGCCGTTAAAACCAGTAAAACAAAGGTTAAAAGAAGTATGTCATTAATTGAATATTGCAGTTTGTTCGATTTCATCTTCTTTCTCCTATTCCGCTACGTAGTAATGTGTTGAACGGTCACTAATTTGGTGCCAATTGGTCGCCTCAATGCCTGAACTTTCGACCCACTGCTCAAACGCTGGGTAGGCCCAAAGAATATCGATGTATTCTCTTGGGTAGTTCCAGTCGTCGCTGATTTTTATGCCCCAAGGCAGGTTATTTACGTTTTTGAAGTAACGTTGTGTATTGGCATCAGAGGTGTCATCAAACCGACCAAAGCGGCCCGCATCAAACAGATCCGTTGGTGGGTAGTTGGCAAAGTGGATCTCATGACTTCTGTCCTCGGTTCTGAAAATAAAGAAGTCAAAACTCGAATGGTTGAGTGTTGATACACCCGTGGTAAATTCGACATCCAAAGTAAATGGCACAGGTTCAAACTCACTGCAGCTCTTGTTGGTATTGAAGTGTGTGCATTGCCCAGATTCTCCGGTTGTGGTGAACTGATGGCTGTCGCTCCACAGTTGGATAACGGCATCGGTTTGGAATGACTCTGGTGATTTTTCAAACGTCGTACCGTTGATAGTCAAACTAGAGGCTCCAACCGTGTCTGGCGTCATACCCATCAAGCGTAAGGCAAAGCCATTGCGGTGCGAAGCACCACGAGCTGCAATTTCTCCGTGCAGAATAAAGCCTGAAATTTGGCCATCGGAGTTGTAGGTGGTTTGAAGTCTTTCACGCACAACTAAGTCGTTGAAGTCAAAATCACCTACTTTTGGCCAATTATCTTCAAACGCCAGGGTTACTTTGCCGTCAGCACTTGGGTAGTAGCTGCTGTAAGCGCGGTTGAAATCATCAGGGAACTCATCGCTTTCGTCCGGGACGCCATCAGCATCGGAATCATTTACTTCAGGAATAGATACCAAATTTAAGCTAGATATAGCGTTGACAGGAGTCGATTTGACGCTGAAAACTGCGTCATTAAAGTCATTATCACCCCACGTTCTCGGTAGATCTTCAAAGCCAATAATGACTTCGGATACTTCGTCATCATAAAGCGTTACCGTGTGCTGCCGAAGCGATGGGTCGGCTTCTGGGTTCAGTCCTTGCAGAGAGTAGTAATATGGCACCGCATATGGTTTAACGCCGGTATCCCACCAAAAGCCATTGGCTGCGATAAAAAAGCCAATGTGAGTATCGGCGGGAAAGGTGCCGATACTTAACCGGTGACCGTTGGTCATGTGTGGGTAAGACAAGTTGGGAAATACAATCACCTCGCTTACGTCTGCCGGAGTTGTTGGTGGATTCTCTGGATCAAATACAAAATAACCGAAGGAATTTCGATAGCCTGCGCCCTCGTGGATGAAAGTAATAAAGACTTCGGCTTCTTCTGTTAAATGGATGGTTGAGCCGTCGTCGTCAGTGATGAACGCTTCATTTAGCTCCCGCTCTGGCAGTGCATTGTTGATTCGTTGAAAGAACTCGCTGCTGTATTCGTCTCGGTTGTATGTAAGCGCATCTGGCTTACCGATGTCCTGGTTGTAACCCAGTGGCCAAGGTTGCTCCGTGCTAAATTGCCAAATATAAACACCGTCGACGACTTCCGTTGCAGCAAGTTTGCCTTGATACAAGAACATCATCGCCGCCAACATGACCGCTGAGATGAAGGAATTTGAGTTCTGTTTTTTCATGAGACGCTCCTCAAAATGACTTTGTTTGAACAGAGCGCATTTTGTGCCATTGTCAAATTGTTTTTATTTTTCAAATGGTTGAGGTTGCTAATGAGCGTTTATGACATCGGTTTTTCTCATATTGATATGCAAATCAGGAATAATTTTCGTAATCTACAAATTTCGAGTCTTGTAGAAATATTAAAATTCAATAAAAACAATGGTTTAAAAAGTTGGATTGGAGTTTGCTCGCACTAGAACAAGACAACGTGATTAAAGGAGCGGGTATGAATAAGTTGATAGTGATTAGCTTGGCGCTAAACGGGTACCAATTCACTTATCGCCAGCATTTAAAGACGCACAAGGCGTACGCCAAGAGAATTGGGGCGGAATACCTGTTGGTATCAAAACCGACGGTTTCGAAGCTAGGTGTTGAGTGCTGTTGGCTAAAGCTTCATCTGGCTCGTAAAGCGCTGGCTCAAGGGTTTGAAAATGTGCTGCTTGTTGACGCGGATGCGATCGTTACCGACGATGCCCCGGATATCCGACAAAATCTGGTGCAGGGCAAGCATGTGTACATGGCGAAGGGTTACACCAAGCGATTCAACAGCGGCGTCATGTTAATCAACAATCATCCCGACGCTATCGACTTTTTGAATCAGATCATTGGCAACCGTCTTCGCGCCATTCCAGAGGAAGACAGTGTCGGTTGGGGTGAGAATGGACACGTTATCTATTATGCTAAACAGTCGAACATAGTGGCTGAACTAAATTGTGCCTGGAACAACACGTATAAAAAAGGCATCACTGATTACATCAGACACCAGAACCATGGACCATTCAGGACGAGCACATTCAAACGTCTTTTACACAAAGCCTTGGCCGCAGCGAGTCGAACGTTTGTGAGATTCACCACTAAATATCAAGAGTTACCTTCACAAAGAATTCCTTCGAGTTGGTTTTATCAAGAGCTCGAAAACATCATTGCGCGTTACCCTGTCCTCGGCGATAAGACCAACTGATACGTGGGGCTCTGCCGTGTTTGTGTTAATACGCATTGTCTGCAGAGCTCCTCTAACTTGATTACCTTCGCTTTATCGAAACGCTCAACAAGTTTTGAGTACCTTCGCATTTCCTCCCTAGTGGCAAACTCACTAACTTTCAATATTGAGACGAGGCCTATGTTTTAGGCTATTCATACATATCTAAGATTCGAAAACGAAATCGCTCGGGAGTAACATTATTAGTTGCGTAAATCATGTCTTATGGAGTTGATATGTTCAATTGTGACTCATTGATACTTCTAAAAAATTTAATCTATAGCGAGTCGCTGCCACTCATTAGCGTTTTGAAATGCAACTTTTGTTATGAGCCTTTTTCATTTTGCATTTTTAAAATGCGAAATAGCTGGCGGTAGATACTCGTGCTTATCTTTAAGTGCTTGAAATTTCTTGGTTTAAAAAGTTGGTACGACCTAAGCAATAAACCCTACATATTCACACAACAGTGATTTGGGGTGTTACATGAATCAACAATTTTATAGCCCGAACGGCACGACTAGCGATTCCAAAGTTAGTAAGAAGCAGAAGAAACATCCGGGTGATAGGCTTAATCGTCCCATCGCTGTATTAGCTGCAATGCTTTTAACCCCTGTCTGGGGTTGTAATGCGGTTGCGGCTAAAGTCCGAGGTGAAGGTACTTTCACTGAGCAGCGCAAAATAGACGCGTTGGGTAGAGAGGTCAAAATAACCCGCTTCAAATGCGGCATGTTAGCAAGTACCGCGGTTTTACTCGACATTCTGGCAAAGCGGGTATCTTTTGTTGGCGCTTCATTAAATCATACGGTTGATTATCAAAGTCAAAAACGTATTGCCCGCGATTACCAAGTACTTCCAGGGTTAACTAGTTTACAAGATGTTCATGCCCAGATTGGATTGGATGCCAGCGCTTCCGCGAAGTTAATGCAGGAGCAGCTGCAGGGCTCATTTATATCGACACTCGGTATCGCATTTAAAGCGTTGCTAAACAAAACTTTCTTTAGTGACCGTCATTTGTCCACTCCAAAGCAGGTACCTGTGTTCGGCCTAAAGCTGAATAACGTCACTATGCAGCGAGCGGTAAGTTGGGTGGTTCGTCGTCAACCACTGAATTGCAATATGCCTGCAAATTTGACAGCGAGAAATACGCAAGTTGGTTATTTTATCAACGCGCACTCTATTAACACTTTGTCTAAAGATTCAATGTTTAAAAGCTGTCTGCAACGAGCTGACGGCTTGTTCGCGGACGGTTCAGGCATGCGTCTCGCCGCCAAGAAAAAAGGCTTTGGTCTGCTGGCCAACCTCAATGGTACAGATATGCTACCTGAAATCTGCAAACAAGCTGCAGCAGATGGTAAATCAATTTATTTATTGGGTGGTGGCGAAGGAATCGCGAAAAAGGCCGCTAAACGATTAAAACAGGTTCATCCGGCTCTCAAAATCGCTGGCACTCACAACGGCTTCTTCAATTTCAAGGACAAAGCGTCCAGCGAAGCTATGGTTGCGGAAATTAACGCGACCCAAGCTGATATTGTCTTGGTCGGTTTCGGCTCGCCTCATCAAGAACTTTGGTGTGAACAATTTGCCAACGCATTGCACTGCCAGACAGTGATGGCCGTCGGCGGTTTGTTTGACTTTTTTTCTGGTGCAATTCCTAGAGCGCCACTGTTCATGCGTGAAATAGGCATGGAGTGGGTATGGCGTTTGATCCAAGAGCCCAAAACCAAGTTCAAGCGCTACGTAATTGGCACCCCAGAATTTCTTATTCGTACATTTTTAATTAAACAAGCTTAATCAGGAGAAATCTCATGATGTTATCTCAAACGTTAAAAGCACATTTTCTGCAGTTAGGCTTGAAAAAAGCCAACAAACAACAGCCGACACATGGCCACCGAGGCTTACCCCAAGGAGTGCAAAGATTCGCAGCCTTGTTAGGTATGGTGCTGATCTCGCCGTTGGTGGCAGTGACTGCAATGTTGCTTAAATTAGAAAGCCGAGGTCCAGTATTTTTCACTCAAACTCGAGTGGGGGAAAACGGACGTCACTTTACCTGTTACAAGATTCGTTCAATGTATTTGCCAACGGATCCTAAGTATGTTGATCCAAACACATTGGCAAGCGACCGTGATGGCGTCTGCAAAAAGTTCTTCAATGACCCTCGTATCACCAAAGTAGGCAAGGTTATTCGTAAGTTGTCGATTGATGAGTTACCCCAGCTTTGGAATGTGGTGAAAGGTGACATGATGCTAATTGGGCCACGCCCACACTTAGTGACCGAATATCATCAATACGATAGAAACATTTTACCGCGTTTGTTCTGCAAACCTGGAGTAACAGGCTTGTGGCAAGTGAGCGGACGTGCAGATACTACTTTTGAAGAACAACTGGCACTGGACAAGCGATATCTCGCGCAGCAAAGCTGGTGGTTAGATTTGAAGATTTTAATAGCAACGATTCCTACCGTGATCACAGGACGTGGCGCCTACTAGTTAGTGGGCAATAGTTAAAAAGGCGGAGCAATGCTCCGCTTTTTTCTATCCGATTTCCAATTTGCGAAATGCGAAAACCCTTCTTAAATTCAGAAAATTTAGATTTCAATAAATTAAAAAGCTCTTGTAAATCAATGCTATGAAACTTGGAACGCTTTCTGCTCCTATCAAGTCAGAGAAAATAACGGTAGGCAGGATGAACAATGAAACGATTTGCAAAGTCAATCATAGCGGCAATGGTAGCCGGCCCTGTATTGATAGGGTGTACTCAAACTCATTCGTTACAAGACCCAAAAAATGAAGTCGATTCGTTTTATGGCGATAATTCGGAAAAGGGCGTTCACTTTAACCAGGAAAGTGTCCCTGAGAGAGTGTTCAGTGTTGAGAAAGATTGTACTGAACGCAGCGATTTTGGTGCTGCTTTAAACTATCGCATTGACGAGCCTCTAAATCTGACCCCGAACCGTGCATCAATGAGCATACAACCGCACATGTTGCAAGCAAACTCGTTGCCATTGAGCATCGGCGACTTAGTTGAGGTGAGCATCGAGAATGGTGATGGCTTCAACGGTCGTTATGTCGTTTCGCCATCTGGCACCTTATCTTTGCCTTTGATTGCTCCAGTTCAAGCATCAGGATTATTACCACATGATATCGCTGACAAACTGGAGCTAGCTTTAGTGCGAGCGAACATCTTTCAGCCTGAAACTGCTAACGTAGAAATCCATGTATTGAATTGGGCGGCGGTTGAAGTATCAGTGACTGGGGCGGTTTTTCAGCCAGGACGTGTATTAATCAATCATCAAAGACCTGGCAATGTCATGAAAGAGAGAACAGAGGCGTATGGCGACTTCAGCGTTAAACGTTTGTTGTCAGAAGCAATTCGTGCGGCATCAGGTATTCGTCCCGATGCAAAGTTAGACCAGGTTATCCTGATCCGCAACGGCTGGCGTGTCGATGTTGATCTAACAGGCATCTTAACTGGCACCCCTGTAACTGACTACTCTTTGATTGCCGGCGACCAAGTGATTGTCCCAAGCACAGGCTGTTTTCAATCTCATTTGGTTCGTCCAAGTCAAATCACCCCTAAGGGCTTTCGCGTTTTTATGTCGAATCTAATCGACTCAGCGGAAAGTAACTCATCAGCAGCAGTTGGCCGATATTCAACAAATTTACCTTACGGCACGCGCCTACTTCAGGCCGCGGTATCAGCCAACTGCATTGGCGGTAAAGAATGGACTAATGCACCGCGTAAAGTGATGTTAGCGAGCAAACACCCAATCAGCGGTGAAACCCAGGTGGTTCAGCGCTCTGTAGAGCAACTCATGCGTTCAGCGTCACGAGAAGACATTAACCCGTACCTAATGCCAAATGATGCTGTTGCGTGTTACGACTCTGATGTCACCAATTTACGCTCAGTTGCCAACGCGATCACTGAAATTGTCGCACCATTTAAGTTGTTTTAAGGAGAGTTGTTATGGCTAAGTATCGAGTAGCGAAAGACAGACAACTGGTTGTTCTCAACGACTATGGCAGGTTTCGTTCAAACATCTATCGTTTTATACGACGCCCATATATGGCTGCGGCGATGAGTGGTTATGCCATGGTATTGCTGTTTGTCATGTTTTACATGTCGCAACCACTCAAGTTCAGAAGTGAAATGGATCTCGTGTTGCCAGGCACAGGTGCTAGCAGTAACGTCTCGCTGGATGAAGTCGGGCAAGTAATTTCACAGACTTCAACACCTTTTGCTGGTGGCGGATTTAATCCGAGAGTTAACTACAAAGAAATGTTGTCGAGCCGCGCAGTTTTAGAACAAGCTGCGAAAAGAATGGGATTGAGCTTGGCACAGTTTGGTGAACCCAAAATTAAACTGACCGAGCAAACATCTATTCTATCGGTATCTATCACTGGCACTTCGCCAGAGCAGGCACAGCAAAAGTCTTGGGAATTGTACCAAGCGCTGCAAGACGGTTTAGATTTGTTACGTGCAGATGAAGTAGCACGTCGCGATAACAGCATCAAAAATGTGTTGCAAGGTTATCGCGAGCAAATGAACGTAGCCCGCAACAATATTGTCGACTTCCAGCAGCGTTCTCTTTTGGT
>CAXRBI010000040.1:0-24633 GCA_964229075.1 Alteromonadaceae bacterium
GGCCACTCCAATACAACGCCAGCATTATTGGCTCAGCTAGGAGTGACAGAGCAAGTGACGATTAGTGAGGACCAATACGGCGATCTGTTTTTGGTTATCTTGAAAGGTGACGAATTTGAACAGATGATTAAGTTCAACTTCTAGTAAAAAGCCACCCATGGGGTGGCTTTTTTGTCGCTAACGATTATGCGGCATTCATCTTTGTCGTTGAGATCTTATTAGACTCGCGGTATTGGGTGGGAGTTTGTTCAAAGTGTTTCTTGAAGATCGCGTACATGTACTGCAATGACGGGTAACCGCAGATTGACGCAACTTCTTTGGTCGGAACTTGTGTTTCTTCGAACATCTTACAAGCCCGAGCTAACTTTTCGTTATGGATCTCAGTATGGAGGCTATGGCCGCGTTCGCTGAAAACTTTGCATCAATACGTATGCAATCTCCACAACATCGACAAGCCCGAGCGTTGGGTATATAACAAAGTCACTATTCCAATAAAAACCAGTGACCTGCATGAAACACGCCACCGAAAAAGAACGTCAATTAGCAAAACAAATGGAAACTAGAGCGTCAGATTGGCGAATGGGGGCCATTGTGTATCAAGTGCTGGTGGACCGTTTTGTGCCGTCAGAAAATATAGAAGCCAAAGCGCACCTTTATGCGTCGCCAAAGCAGTTAAAGGCTTGGAGCGATACCCCCAAAAAAGGCCAGTATTTGCCAAAGGAGCGGCTTTGGAGTCACGAGATTGAATTTTGGGGCGGTGATCTGAATTCTTTGAGCACTAAATTGGAGTATATTGCTGAGGTTGGCGCAGATGTGTTGTATTTAAACCCAATCCATCATGCATACACCAATCACAAGTACGACAGCTTAGACTTCAAAGCCGTGAGCCCTGAGTTCGGCACCCGTGAGGACGTGAAACAACTTGCAGATAAAGTTCACGCGTTAGACATGAAACTTGTGCTTGATGGCGTGTTCAATCATATGGGGCAAAATGCTGAAATTTTCAAAGCGGCGCAAGACTCTGAACAAAGCCCCTATAGAGACTGGTTTTTCTTCGGCGAAGGTTACCCCAATGGTTATCGTTGTTGGGATAATGCGGAAAATTTACCGGAATTGAACGTGGAATTGCGGGAAGTTCGAGACTATCTCTATGGCGATAATGACTCGGTTGTAAAGGGGTATTTGGCCGATGGCGTAGATGGTTGGCGTTTGGATGTGGCCCATGACATTGGTTTTAACATTTTACAAGAATTAACCTCTGAGTCGCACAAGTTTGATTCTTCATCTTTGGTTATAGGTGAGGTTTGGAGTTATCCTCAGCAGTGGTTAGAAAGCCTAGACGGGATAATGAACTTGACGCTGCGTCACGGCATTATTCAGCTGTGTCGAGGTGAGATAAGTCCAAGGCTTGCCGCTGCACAATTGCAACAGATGGTGGCAGACTGTGACTACGAAGGACTGTTAAAATCATGGCTGTTATTGGACAATCATGACACTGTGCGTCTGCCTGAGTTACTGCCAGATCCTAAAGCGCAACAACTTGCGCAGGTACTGCAGTTTACCTTACCGGGCTCACCAAACTTATATTATGGCTCTGAGCTTGGTATGCGTGGAGGCGACGATCCGGAAATGCGGGCTCCGATGGATTGGCGTTTGGTTAACGACGATAATCAAAGCCTGAAGTGGTTAAAACACCTAGTGGTAATTAGAAAACAAAACCTTGCTTTGCGCTACGGCGATTTCACGGTTATCCAGTCCGATAAGTTGCTCGCTTTTGTTCGTTATACACATAAAGTTGAAGATACCGTGATCGTAGTCGTCAACACATCACAAACTGAGGTAATGGAACACTTGTTGGTCCCGCAATCGAAATTGATGAATATGGGGGCCTTTACAGAATTGCTCGGCAGTTATCCAACCCCGGTTCGTATCAGCGCCTCGTATCTGACGGTAACTATGCCAGCGCAAAGTGCGGCGCTTTTTAAACCTCAAACCGAGCCTGTATCCGGGTACACTACGTATAAACGAGTCCTTTAAGTTTAGCGGCTCGCACCATAAGTTTTTAACAGTTCAATGAGTTTAAGCACAGGTTTGGCAATATCCTGGTTGTTGAGATAAACCAAGTGCCAGTATACGTGTAACCCTTCTTGAGTTAATGGTATGGCGTTGACTTGGTGACCGGACAGATAGGGCGATATTTGTTGTTTAGAAAACACGCTTAATCCCAAGTTCACTTTGACCAATTCAATGATGGCCTCGTTAAAGCCCACTTGTAGTACCCGTTTTGGCGTGATGTTGTGTTTCTTAAAAAACAATTCATATTCTCGGTCTTTTTCAGGTACTGCTGAGTTGGTTATGTAGGTCTCGCTGATAAAGTCCTCAGGCATTAGAAAAGCTTTGTCGGCCTTGTCGTGCTCTTGGGACAAGCAGGCAACCAATTCATCTTGAAGAATAAAGGTGGATTGAAAATCAGAGCCGTCTGCTTCAAAGGTTTGCTCCGCCGAGGAAAACATCGCGATATCGACTTCACCGTGGTAAAGCGCACTCAGTGGCTGCTTAGCGGCGTCCGAAGTGATTTCTAACTCGATATGAGGAAAATGTTGGTTAAAATAACTTACCACGCTAGGCAACCATTTAAACGAGGCATAGTGCGGTAAGCCCAACCGGAGCACTTGTTCAACGCCATCGGACAAGCGGGCAATATCATATTCAGCCCGGGCCAACTCCTCCAAAATTTTGGTTGCGGAATGCAGCAGTCTTTTCCCTGCCGTCGTCATGATCAATTTACGCCCTCTGCGAACAAACAATTGCGTTTGCAAGCGACGCTCGGCTTCTCGAATTCGGTTGGTGAGCGCTGGCTGGGTGATAAACAATTTCTCCGCCGCTTCTTTAACGGTTTCACAGCCATTGATGGTGCAGATCATCTTCAGATGACTAATATTAAGCTGACTATGTGGTAATTCCATATATAAAAAAAATGAATCTAATTTTGTATTTAATTCAATTATTGTTATTTATTGCATTGAAGTAAAGTGACAAACTCAACATTCTCTCGATAGGTTTAGATCATGGACCAACAACAACTAGAATCGATCGCTGCCGAACTTGACGCTGCAATGACTCAGCGAACGACAGTGTCCCCACTCACGACTCGCTTTCCTGAGCTCTCATTAACACAAGCTTATCAGGTTTCAAAATTGTTCTTAGCAAAGCGCGAAGCACGCGGAGAGCGTGTTGTTGGCAAAAAGATTGGCCTAACCTCCAAGGTTGTCCAGGACATGTTGGGAGTGCACCAACCGGACTTTGGTTTTCTGACTAACAAAATGATGTATTCATCAGGTGCTGAAATAGAATTTGGTCAGTTAATTCAAGCCAAATCTGAGGGCGAAATCGCGTTCATTCTGAAACACGATCTCAAAGGACCAAATGTGACGCCAGAAGCTGTGATGGCTGCTACCGAATCGGTTGCGGCGTGTTTTGAGATTGTAGATAGCCGGGTGGAAAACTGGCAAATAAAAATACAAGATACGGTTGCAGATAACGCATCGTGTGGGGTGTTTGTCATCGGCGACAAAGTTTCACCAGAACAGGTTGATTTTGAGAATTGTAAAATGGTGATTCGAAACAAAGGGGAAATTGTCGCAGAAGGCAAGGGCAGTGCTGCTTTGGGATCTCCACTCAACTGCGTTGCTTGGTTGGCGAATGCCTTAGGAGAGTATGGCGTTGAGTTGAAAGCTGGAGATGTCATTTTGTCGGGCTCTTTAGCCGCTATGATCCCGTGTCAGAACGACGATGACATGGTGATGGAAATCGAGGGAATTGGGCAAGCGTCCTACCGCTTTGTCTAGGGGGAACTATGAGCAAAAAGATTAAAGTGGCCTTAATTGGCTCGGGCAACATTGGAACCGACTTACTGATCAAAGCCCTACGCAGCGAAACCATTGAGCCTGTTTGGATGGTCGGAATTGATGAAGCGTCTGACGGGTTGAAAAAAGCACAGGCATTGGGACTCAAAACCACCCATCAGGGTATTGATGGTTTGTTACCTTATGTCAAAGAAGACGGCATTGAAATCGCTTTTGATGCGACGTCCGCCCACGTGCATGCAGAGAATAACGAAAAATTACAGGCCGCTGGTGTAAAGGTGATTGATTTAACTCCGGCAGCTATTGGTCCGTATTGTATTCCTCCTGTTAACTTAGAAGAACACATCGCTGCCAATGAACCTAACGTCAATATGGTCACCTGTGGCGGTCAGGCGACGATTCCTATCGTTGCAGCCATCAGCCGCATTCAACAAGTGGACTACGGTGAGATTGTAGCGACCATAGCATCAAAGTCTGCAGGACCTGGGACGCGCAAAAACATTGATGAGTTTACCCGAACGACCGCTGGCGCGATTGAGCAAATAGGCGGAGCCAAACAAGGCAAAGCGATTATTATAATGAACCCCGCAGAGCCGCCGTTGATGATGCGGGATACTGTTCATGTGTTGACTAAGGAAGCGCCTGATAAGGAGGCAATTACTGAATCTGTACTGGCGATGATTGAAAAGGTTCAAACCTACGTGCCGGGTTATCAGCTTAAAAACGGCCCTGTATTTGATGGTAACCGAGTGTCTGTGTTCCTTGAGGTAGCAGGCCTTGGCGATTATCTGCCAAGCTACGCCGGTAATCTCGATATAATGACGGCGGCTGCGCTGAGCACAGCAGAGCAAATTGCCCAACACATGATGAATCAAGGAGAGTGAGAATGAACATTAAAGGCAAAAACATCACACTTCATGACATGTGTTTGCGCGATGGTATGCACGCCAAACGACATCAAATTTCTTTAGATCAAATGGTGACGTTGGCAACGGCGCTTGATGACGCTGGTGTCCCTTTGATTGAAGTTACCCATGGTGACGGCCTTGGCGGCGCGTCATTAAACTACGGCTTTCCGGCGCATTCAGATGAAGAATACCTTGGCGCTGTGATCCCTAAAATGAAACAAGCTAAGATTTCTGCTTTGCTGTTGCCTGGAATTGGTACGGTTGAGCATCTGCGAATGGCACATGAAATGGGCGTTCATACGATGCGAGTTGCAGCGCAATGTACTGAAGCGGATGTGACTCAACAGCATATTGAAGCGGCTCGCAACTTGGGAATGGACACCGTTGGCTTTTTGATGATGGCGCATATGCTTGAGCCGCAACAATTGTTAGAGCAAGCCAAACTAATGGAAAGTTATGGTGCCAATTGCATCTATTGCACAGATTCTGCAGGGTATATGTTGCAGGACGATGTGTATGACCGTATTGCTTGTTTGCGAGATGGACTTAAGCCTGAGACCGAAATTGGTTTTCATGGTCACCATAATTTGGCGCTTGGGGTGGCAAATTCGTTATCTGCCGTTGAAGCCGGTGCGTCCCGTATTGATGGCTCAGCGGCGGGTTTGGGCGCAGGCGCAGGCAATACTCCTCTGGAAGTATTTAATGCCGTTGCTCACCGTATGGGCGCAAACACGGGTGTGGACGTTGGTAAGTTGATGGCGGCAGCTGAAGATATCGTAGTACCAATGATGGATCAGCCAATTCGGGTGGATCGTGATTCTCTTGTGCTTGGTTACGCAGGTGTGTACTCATCATTTTTACTCCATGCAAAGCGGGCGAGTGAAAAACACGGTGTTCCTTCTGAAGACATTTTGATGGAACTTGGCCGGTTGAAAACCGTCGGTGGCCAGGAAGATATGATTGAGGATGTGGCATTAAATTTAAAACGGAAGATGGTTTAGCTGATTGTCATCTCATACGTTTTAGGCCGGACTTTGTCCGGCTTTTTTGTTTCTGACGACTTAACCTACTCAACTTTTTTAGCTTGAAGGCGTATACTGCCCGCAATCGCAATTCAAATAAGCAGTTATGGAACAGATTCAAATAGCGTATCAACCGATTGAAGATCGCTTGGTAATGGCCGTCAAAGCAGGAGATGAGCAACACAAGGTGTGGTTGACGCGTCGATTTGTCATGATCTTTTTGGCCCAGCTTCATAACGTGACCAAAGCCGATCCATTGGTGAATAGCCAAACTGGCGCGCAGCAACAGCAACAGATCATGAACTTTCAAAAAGAGCAGGCGGCCGCTGAGCGAAAAATAGGGCGCTCGAGTGAAGACTTGCAATCTGTTGATGATAACAACCCACCTATGTTGGCAACGGGCATCACGCCACAAGGGCAAACTTTGCACATTATTTGTCAGGGTAATAAAAAGCTCAGCATGAAGATGACCACACAAATGGCGTATTCGATGACAAACCTGTTGCAAACGGTATTGAAAAACACCGGTTGGGGTTTCAATGGCGTAAGAGAAAAAAGCAGCAAAGAACAGCCAATAACGCCAAGTCCCAACTGGTCAGTATCACTTAACTAAACACACCAACGATAAGGCTCGTAATCAAACAATAGCCGACAACGACAAGCGGCGATAATTGCCACTTTTTAAAGGCAAAAACGCCAAGCGCCACGATGATAATATCTGCTACTGTTCGGATAGCAGAGGTTAATATGGGATCAATCAGCGCGGCGGCAAGTACCCCAACCACAGCAGCATTGACGCCTAAAACAGCGGCTTTTGCCGAACTGGATTGCTGCAACAACTGCCAAAAAGGCATAACGCCAACGGCCAACAAAAAGCCTGGCAAAAATATAGCTATAAGTGCAACGGTAGCCGCCAAACTCTCGCTTGGTGCACCTGGGAATATTGCGCCAATATAACTGGCAAAAGCGAACATAGGGCCAGGAATTGCTTGTGACGCACCGTAGCCAGCCAGGAAGGTTTCTGATTCAATAAAACCACCGCCAACAAACTCATTTTCCAACATAGGTAGAACCACGTGGCCACCGCCAAACACCAATGCGCCAGCTCGATAAAATCCATCAAACAGCGAAAACAGAGCGCTGTCGGCCACATTGAGTACAGGAAGTAACAAAAGCAGAACGGTAAATGTGAGCAGACAAACTACCGCCACAGGTTTATGAATGTTGATAGGTAACTCGGTGGACTGTGTTGATGCCTGTTTTTTTAGCAACTGACTGCCGACAATGGCACTTAAAAATATGGCAATCAATGGGCTATAGAAAGATGGCAGCAATAGGCTCAGGAAGATTGCCGCCACGGCGATTGCCGCCGTTTTAGTCGTATTAGTGAGATTTTTGGCCATGCCCCAAAGTGCATCGAAAACAACAATACACGCCACTAACTTTAGGCCGTGGACACTGGCATCAGCTATGTTGGCAGGCAAATGAGGCAGCAAATGAACAAACATGAACAGCAACACTGCCGATGGAAAAGTGAATGCGACAAATGCTAGCAGTGCACCAAGCCATCCACCGCGCATGAGGCCAATCAGAAAGCCCATTTGGCTGCTTGCTGGCCCTGGTAAGAACTGACATAAGCTGAATAGTTGGGCAAATTGTTGTTCCGACAACCACTGTTTGTTTTCTACAAACTCTTTTCTGAAATAGCCGATATGAGCGACCGGGCCACCAAACGAAGTCCAACCCAATTTGGTAAAACTTTTTAGAACTTCTAGTGGCTGTGATTGATTCGACATTGTATAAACTGGCAGTTGCTTTCTTGTATGTGGTGGAGTCTAAACAATGCAAAATGAAACGCAATTAAATAGTCGAATTCTGTCATTAGCTGTGGCATTCTGGTCTGACCAGGCTTTAAAGAAGAATAACTATGAGTAACTCAAATCGGGTATTAATGACCGTCAATGACGATGGCATTGCTGAGGTAAGACTCAACCGTCCAGACAAGTTAAATGCGCTGGACATGCAGATGTTCCAAGCGATCACCGCCACAATTAAACAAATAAAGCGCGATAAGCGCATCCGAGTCGTGATTCTCTCTGGTCAAGGTGATGATTTTTGTTCGGGGCTAGATGTGAAGTCAGTCATGAGCAGTGGCAGTAGCGCATTAAAATTATTGTTTAAATGGTGGCCTGGAAATGCCAATTTGGCACAAAAGGTTAGTAGTCATTGGCGTAAATTACCTGTTCCCGTTATTGCCGCTATACATGGACGGTGTTGGGGCGGAGGAACACAAATAGCCCTTGGTGCCGATTTTAGAATTGCGTCGCCAAATGCAGACATTAGCATAATGGAAGCAAAATGGGGTCTCATTCCAGACATGGCCGGCAATAAACCTTTATCGCAAATTATGCCATTGGACCAAGCGTTAAAGCTGGCGATGACCGCTGAGCAAATTAGTGGCGAAGACGCCAAGCAATTGGGTTTAGTGACGGAGGTCAACGACGACCCATTACAAAGCGCGTATGAGCTCGCCAACACCTTACTTCAGACTTCGCCAGACGTGCTCGCTGCGGTCAAAAAGCTTTATGTACATAACTGGCACAAAAGCGAGTCAAGTTTGCTGAGCAAGGAGAGTCGCTACCAAGTGAAGGTGTTGTCAGGGAAAAACCAAAGAATTGCCACCAAGAAGGCGATGGGTAAAACGGCGGAATTTGTTGCTCGTAAAAACTGGTAATTTAGTTGATTGATTAAAAAAGGCTTCCGATGGAAGCCTTTTTTATAACCGCTAAGAAATTAGTTTTTGCTCTAACACAAAGGTCGACATTAATTGTTTTAACTTCACAGCTTGCGTGTCCATGACGCCGGATATATCCCGGGTGTGGTCCACTAATTGACTGTTTTTCTGGGTCATTTCGTCCATTTGCATGATGGCTTGGTTGACCTGATTGATGCCAGATGTTTGCTCTACAGTCGCGGTTGCAATTTCACGAATGATCTTTGCGACATCTTGTACCGATTCAACAATCTCAGCCAAGGCTTCCCCAGACTCATTGACTAAACGGGTGCCTTCTTCGACTTTGTCGACACTGTCATTGATCAACATTGTGATGTCTTTTGAAGCGTCAGAACTGCGTTGGGCCAGGTTTCTGACTTCAGAGGCTACCACCGCAAACCCTTTGCCTTTTTCGCCAGCTCTGGCGGCTTCAACTGCAGCATTTAGCGCCAGAAGGTTGGTTTGGAAGGCGATGTCGTTAATAACGCTGATAATTTGCGAAATCTTTGACGACGAACTGCCGATTTCTTTCATTGCATTTATCGAAGACTCTATTAACTGGCCGCCGTGTGTAGCTTTGTCACTGGCACCAACAGCAAGGTTGCTCACATGTTGGGTGCTGTCCGAGTTTTGATTGACCGTACTGGTGAGCTCTTCAATCGAAGCTGCCGTTTCTTCCAGCGACGAGGCTTGTGATTCTGTTCGATTGGCCAAGTCATTTATACCGCCATTGATCTGGTTGGACGATTGACTGATGGTATTGGCCGCCGCATCAATCTGCGACACCATATCGGCAAGGGTTTTGACGCTGGTATTAACAGAGTCCTTTAATACCGCAAACTCACCTTTAAACTGGCCATCAACGGTCATTGACAGGTTTCCTTGGGCCAGCGCTGACATAACCGTTTTACACTCAGATATCGGTAGGGCGACCGCTTGTAGGGTGTTATTCATACCCATAACGACAGAGGCAAATTCGCCTTCATGAGCTTCGACATTAGCGGTAGTATCGAGTTCACCAGCGATGGCGGCATCGGCTAATAAATTGGCGTCATGCACAAGCTTTGCAATCGCATCGGTACAGGTTTGCAAGCTGTGACCGATTTGGCCAAAGTCGCCTTTGTAGTCCGCTTGGTTGATGTTTTGTAATTTACCATTTGCCAGCCCAGTCAGTGACGTGGCCGCTGCATTTATCGGTTTAACAATGGCATCCAAAGTGGCGTTCATGCCGCTGATAATACTGCGATAGTCACCGCTATGGAGGCTTTCGTCGACGCGGGTGGCGAGTTGGCCAGCGACAGCAGCATTAACCAGAGTATTAGTATCTGTAATTAAGCCGCGAATGGCGCCAGTACAAATCTCTAAACTTTCTCGAATCTGATTAAAATCGCCTTGATATTGGCTTGAGATTTCCTGCGGAATAGTACCTTGAGCAATCTGACCAAGGTAGTCTGAAGTCAATTCTATAGGCGCAACGATGGCATCCAATGTCTGGTTAAAGCCATCAATGATGGCACTGAAGTCGCCGTGGTGTTTATCCGCATCTGCTCTTAGTCCAAGGTTGCCCGACTTTGCTGCGTCTACAAGAGTTTTAGTGTCGTCGATGAGGCTCTCGATTGCCACAGAGCAAGTTTCTAAACTTTGCTTAATTTGGCCAAAGTCACCGACGTAGTCACCGTCAATACGATTTGGAATATCGCCTTTGGCGATCATATCTAGATAACTCGAGGTGGTTTCAATTGGCGATACGATGGCGTCTAACGTTTGGTTGATGCCCGATATGATGGTTTGGAAATCGCCGTTGTGTTTGCTCTTATCTGCTCTTACCGACAGTTCACCGGCGGTCGCTGCGTCAACCAATGTATTGGTGTCTGTTATTAATGAACCAATGGCATCGCAGCACGTTTGTAAGGCGTCCTGAATCTTCAAAAAATCGCCTTTATAGCCATCGACCGTGGCTGGAATATCGCCTTTTGCAATCAGCTCTAAGGTATTTGAGGTTTGTTGGATAGGGGCTACGATAGCATCTAGCATTTGGTTGACGCCGGTTGCCAAGTTCAGCATAAAACCAGTAAAACTTTGGGCCTCCAAACGCGTGTTTAAGTCGCCGTTAACTGCCGCCTGAATAACATGCTGTACTTGTTGTTCTGCGGTTCTTTGTTCTGTTAAATCCGTCCATTCATAAACGGTTCCTGTCACCTCGCCAGATTCGTCCGTTACCGGTGAGGAAATCACCACAAGCGTCTTATCCGCTAGATTAAATTCGGCGTTTTGGGTTGAGGTTGCGCCACTCATCTTTTGGCGAATGGCCGCATCAGTAAAGAGTTGATCTAAATCTAAGGTGTCTACTTGTGTAGGTTTGCCCAAAACACCGAGCAAAGCTTGCATCTGGTCATTGAAGTAAATAACTTGGTTATCACTGTCGGTTAACAGCACGTTCGCCGATACGCTGTCTAACGCTTGTTTGATTCGACCATTGCGAATTGCGACTTGTTGCTCTTTTTGCATTTGCTGGTTTAAGTCTTCTTGCGCTCGGCGAATATTTGTTTGCATTGTTTTTAATGCTGACAATAAGGTACCAATTTCATCATTAGAGTTAATCTCCACGTTTGCGTTTAGATTGCCATTGGCAATGTTGTTTGCCACGCCAACGGCTTGGTTGATGGGTTGTGTAATCGCGCGGTTAATGAATCGGATCAGGAAGAACAGGGTCGCCGCCATCACGAGAAGTAAAAGCAATACGGTTATCCATATCAAGCTCGATGCTGAATCCGACAGTTGTTTCGAAGTTTTGTTGGCCTCTTTATTGATAGCGGCACTTAGGCTCTTGAGCAATTTACCGCTGGCTCTATCGATGCCTTGCACCGCTTTGTCGCCGGCTTGAGTGTTGAAACCTGACATTTTAAACTGCTCAAAACCAACTCGGTACAGTTCACCTAATTTGACATGCTCAGTCTTAAACTCTTCTAATTGTTTACGGATTTGCAGCGGCACATATTGGCGTTGAATCAAAGAGGCTGTTTGTTCTTGCACCAGTTTTTCTTGCTTTTCAAAACGCTCAAAATATTTTTTTAGCTGCTTAGGGTCGTTGCCTCGTATCAGAACGTTTTTCCATTCTTGAACTTGAGTTTTAAAGTCTGACAACACCAAATTGATGTCTTTTCGAGCATTGAGTTCTTGTTTGATAACGCGATCAAAACTATTGGCCAGTCCATTGAGGGTAAACATGGCGACAAACGCGCCAATGAGAATAACAAAGATGCCTGCAACGACTGAGGTTAACAACTTCGCTTTGATTGTATTCATATAGATTTTCCGTTTCTTATTAGAGAGTTACCAAAACCCTTTAGCTCGTATCTGAGTGTTATCGGCAGATAAAAAATGAAACTGTAATAAAACTGTAATAAAAATAACACAAAACTGTAATATTTCTTCCGGAGGTATTCCGGTTTTGTTCCCAAAGTATATGAAAAACAAGGCGAATCGCAGGAATTTAAAGACGATAGGATGAAGTTCTAGAAAGGTGGCAAGAAACCACCTTTTGGAGTGTACTGCGGTAAATTAAAACGGCGCAGGGAATTGGGCAAACACTGACGCGATTTTTTGATGCAAGTCGTCGGAATAGTCCAGCTCGAATGCCTCTAAGTTTTCGGCTAGCTGTTGCGTTGATGTAGCACCAATGATGGTGGACGTTACGCCATCAATGTTGTCCGACCAAAGTAGGGCGAGTTGCGCAGGCGTTATACCGTTTTGTCTGGCGATATCTGCGTAGGCCGAAATTGCAGCTTCACATTGTGGGGTATCTCTGAACAGGCCATTGCGTTGGCTAATTGTCCATCGGCTGCCCTCAGGGCGAGCGCCGCCCAAGTATTTGCCCGAAAGCGCACCACCTGCGAGCGGCGACCACGGCAAATATGCAACGTCTTCATGGACGCAATTCTCAATCAAATATGGCCAATCTTTAGCATGCAACAAGTTAAATTCGTTTTGAATCGAAACCATTTTTGGCAACGAATGTTTGTCGCTGAGCTTTAAGTATTCGTTAATCCCCCAAGTCGTTTCATCGGATAATCCGCAGTGACGGATTTTCCCCTGCGCTTGACACTCCTTCAACGCTTGTAAAATCTCTAACATTTGCGCACTTTGCGCGGCACGGTCTACGCCGGTAAAGCGTATTTGATTGGGTTGATGTTTGGCGAAATGCGGGGACGTACGATTTGGCCAATGGATCTGATACAAATCAATGTAGTCGGTCTGTAACCGCTTTAATGATTCGTCAACGGCTTGAAACACACCTTCAGCAGTGACCAGTCCGCCGCCGCGAATGTAGTTGAGTCCAGGACCGGCAATTTTTGTTGCTAGGACAAGATCCTTACGTTGTCCCGGATGGCGTTTCAGCCAATCTCCAATAATGGTTTCGGTGCCCCCATAGGTGTCTGCTGATGGCGGCACGGGATACATTTCTGCAGTATCGATAAAGTTGACACCGGCCTGTAGCGCCATGTCGATTTGCGCATCTGCATCGGCTTGGTTGTTTTGGATACCCCAAGTCATGCTGCCGAGGCAAACTCTCGACACATTCAGACCACTGCTGCCTAACGGAGAATATTCCATGTTAAATCCTTCATTCGTTTGTATCCTTTTATTCTGGAGACGTTTTCAAATTTTCCAAGTTGCATCTTTACAAAATTTATATACGAATTATCATATATGCGATTTTTCATATGTGGTGGGTTATGGATCCTGTTTTATTTTACAAGTCGTTGGCAGACGAGACTCGGCTCAAGTGTTTGCTGTTGATTGAAGATCAGCAAGAGTTATGCGTCTGTGAATTAATGACTGCACTAGATGAGAGCCAACCAAAAATATCGCGCCACTTGGCGCTGTTAAAACAAAACAACGTATTGCAATCGCGCAAAGACAAACAGTGGGTTTTTTATCGAATTGCTGATGGTTTACCTGATTGGGCGGCGAATGCTTTGAGTACGACGGCTGAGCAAAACCCGCAATTTATTCAAACCGAAATTACCTTATTAAATGGGATGGGTGACAGACCTATCCGTCAACAATCTTGTTGTAACTAAAGAGAATATTATGACGACTAAAATTGGTATTAATGGATTTGGCCGCATGGGCCGTTTAACAATGCGCGTGTTAATGGAATCGCCAGAAGTGGAAGTTGTTCGAGTGAATGATCCCGCTGGCAACGCTGAAACACTCGCACATTTGATGCAGTTTGACTCAGTGCACGGCCAATGGCACCAACAAATCCAAGGTCATGGCGACTCCATGACAGTCGCAGGGCAGTCGATAGCCGTAACCGCCAATAAAGCGATTGCGGATACCGATTGGTCGGATTGCGATATTGTTGTTGAGGCATCTGGCAAAATGAAAACCAAAGCGCTTCTGCAAGGATACTTAGATCAAGGAGTGAAGCGTGTTGTCGTCACCGCGCCGGTGAAAGAAGAGGGCGTTTTGAACGTCGTTGTTGGGGTAAATGACCATTTGTATCAACCTGAACAACACGCCATCGTTACAGCGGCATCATGCACCACGAATTGCTTAGCGCCAGTAGTTAAAGTGTTGATGGAAAAGGTGGGTATCAAGCACGGCTCGATGACCACAATTCATGACATAACTAACACCCAAACAATTATTGACGCCCCGCACAAGGACTTGCGACGAGCACGCTCCTGCGGCACAAGTTTGATTCCAACAACCACGGGGTCAGCCACGGCCATTACCCATATTTTCCCTGAACTCAAAGGTCGATTGAATGGTCATGCGGTTAGAGTACCTTTGACGAACGCATCGTTAACCGATTGTGTGTTCGAATTACCAAGAGCGGTGACACAAGACGAAGTAAACGGCTGGTTTGAAGAGGCCGCAGAAGGTGATATGGCGGGTATTTTGGGATACGAAACTCGTCCGCTGGTATCGATTGATTATAAAACCGATCCGCGTTCATGCATTGTTGATGCGCCGTCAACCATGATCATCAATGGCACTCAGTTAAAGCTGTATGTTTGGTATGACAATGAATGGGGTTATGTAAACCGAACTGCTGAGCTTGTCTTGAAAGTAGCCGAGTTGGACAAAAGTTAGGTATTTGCGATGTTCGGGGAAATCAGACGTTTACCATCGTCGGTAAAGCAATATTTGGTGATAACTGGCAATTATTGGGCCTTCACCTTAACCGACGGTGCGCTTCGAATGTTGGTCGTGCTCTATTTTCATCAGTTGGGCTACGACGGACTGAGCATCGCAATGTTGTTTTTGTTTTACGAGTTCTTTGGCGTTGTAACCAATCTGCTTGGTGGCTATTTAGGTGCGCGATTGGGTCTGAATAAGACCATGAATCTCGGCCTTATTATGCAAGTGCTGGCTTTGGCGCTATTGGCAGTGCCGGAGCAATACTTAGGTGTTGCTTATGTAATGTTTGCGCAAGCGCTGTCGGGCATCGCAAAAGACCTCAATAAGATGAGCGCCAAGAGCGCAATTAAAACGCTGATCCCAGAAAACGCAGACGGCAAACTGTTCAAGTGGGTAGCAATACTGACGGGGTCTAAAAATGCGTTGAAAGGCGTCGGCTTTTTCCTCGGCGGTGTGTTATTAACCGTTGTCGGTTTTCAAGCCGCGTTATTGCTCATGTCGGCGACTTTGTTGGTTATTTGGCTGTTGAGCCTGATGTTGTTGAAACAGGATTTAGGCAAGAAAAAAGCAAAGCCCAAGTTCACAGAAATGTTCTCTAAGAGCACTAACATCAATGCGTTGTCAGCGGCCAGAATGTTTTTATTTGCGTCTCGTGATGTATGGTTTGTTATTGCACTGCCGGTTTATTTAGCGAGTCAGTTTCAATGGGATCATTATTGGGTTGGTGGCTTTCTTGCGCTTTGGGTGATCGGCTACGGGATGGTTCAATCCCTTGCCCCAAGATTTGTCAAACAACGGACTCATTATGAGCGAACTGCGCTTTTATGGGTATTGGCGCTTGTCGCTATTCCGGCGCTAATCGCTTTAGGGATATATTCTCAGTGGTACAGTCAATGGGTCTTAGTACTGGGGCTTTTGCTATTTGGCGTGGTGTTTGCCGCAAACTCATCCTTACACAGCTTTTTGATCGTTCGTTACGCCGATTCAGATGGTGTATCTATGGACGTTGGGTTTTATTACATGGCGAATGCGGCGGGGCGTCTATTGGGGACCTTGCTTTCCGGCTGGCTGTTTTTGCTTGCGGGTATCGAGGCGTGCTTAATCGCCTCGTCCGTCATGCTGTTGGTCACTGCGGGACTCACAACCAAGCTAACCCCGCAGGCAGGATCACAAGAAGCTGGCGATGTCTTCTAGCGACTTTTTCACTCGTGCATGGTCTGGCACCGTTGCGTCTTCGGCTGGATAGCCTGCAATCAGCAACATGTAAGGGCGCTCATTATCCGGACGCTCACATATTTTTGACAAAAACTGCATTGGTTTCGGTGTGTGGGTCAAAGTCGCCAGTCCAGCATTGTGCAGGGCGTTGATCAAAAAGCCAGTGGCGATTCCAACCGATTCGTGGACGTAGTAGTTGGTGTTTTTGTCCTCGGCGTGAATCCCGCCCTTTTTTTGACTGAAGATCGCAATCAACCAAGGCGCGTGTTCTAGATATGGCTTTTGGTCGTCGGTCCCCAGAGGTTTTAACGCATTTAACCATTCATCGCCGGCTTTACCCGCGTAAAAATTCTGTTCGTGCTGCTCTGCCTGTTGCCTGACTTGACGTTTGATCTCATCACTGCCAATCGCGACAAAATGCCAAGGTTGATGGTTTGCGCCACTCGGAGCAGTACCTGCCGCTTTGATACAATTTTCGATGATTTCACGAGCCACCGGACGGTCGCTAAACTTACGAATTGAATGCCGACGCTTAATTTCTTGGTAAAAAGTCTTAGAGCGTTCAAGCATCTCATCGCTTGGGTATTCGATATAATCATCAAGAGGGGTGCTGTCATGCGCTTTCATATTTTGTTCTTTTTGTCAGTTGTTATGGGGACATCATAAAATGGAAAATAAAGTTGTTGCAAGTGCAATATAAACGAGGTGGAAAATTCAACAATTTAGTTCGTTTGAACTAATCTACAGGGGAACTGATTGATTAAGGAAAACGTCATGTCCATACCTCCGATACCACCTGGCTATCACGCAGTCACTCCGTATTTAACCGTCCGCAATGCCAAAGAGGCTTTGTCTTTCTATATCAAAGCCTTCGGTGCAGAACCACGGGGCGAGTTAATTGCACCAGATGGCACCATCATGCACGGCGAAATGCAAATTGGTGACAGTTTCATTATGTTTTGCGAAGAGAACCTAGAAATGGGAATGAAAGGCCCGCAAACGTTGGGCGGAGCGGGGATTACTTTGTGTTTGTATGTGGAAAATGTCGATGCGGTGTTTGCTCAAGCTGTGTCTGCCGGTGCAGAAGTAGTTCGTCCAGCGGAAGACCAGTTTTGGGGCGATAGAGCGGGAACGGTAGCTGATCCATTCGGCCATAACTGGACGATAATGACCCATATTGAAAGCCTTGAGTGGGAAGAGGTTCAGCAGCGTTTTGAACAAATGTTTGCTGCCAATGATGACTAGCTGAAAATTTGCCAGAACTTAGCTTGTTTTATCTGCGCTAGGTTCAGGCAATTGGTGTTGTCTAAGGTCTTTTCAACGGTGTCTCGGCTACTAAACGAGGCACCTATTTGCTCTTTTGATGCGGCCTGTTTAACGACTTTGAAACTGCAGGTCTTTGACACCACGTCGCCTTGCTGTGGTGTGCCTTGAACTAGCCATACTTCCGAGTATTGGGTTTTGTTGCTTTTGTTCACTCTGGCTCGGCATGTATTCGCTTCTTTGTCGCAAGAAAGTACGCTGAGAACCTGTGCGTCTAATTTTTACTGGTGAGTATCGCCATAACCCCCGCATGCCGACGCCGCCGTCACTAATATTCCAACAAGGCTGATTTTACCTAACTTCAAAATGCGTCTAACCATGCTTGTTGATAGTCGCTTGCATCAAGCGTTAAGTTTAAGTCGTCTATTCTGCTGTCCAATGCCGCAGATTTCACTGACAGCTCGTCCATGATAATGGTGTTATCGTCAAGTAAATACAATTGACGGCAGGCTTTGTAATAGAAATAGAGAGTGTGAATGGCTTTTGGATCATTTTGGTCAGCCGCAGTTTCGACCGCTTTCAGTTTACGGGTAATGTAGTTAATTTGCTGTTTGAGTCGCCAAACGTAATACACCTCATACATGTAAGGGTGATGTTTTATCTTATTTAAGACCGTACCGACAATGATCATGGCAACAATAACGCCACTTAGATTGATGGCAAAATGACTGCCTTCGCGGTCAGTGAACAGAAATATGGTTGCCTGTGCAAGGCCTATGGCGAGCGCCGCAAATGCAATGGTTGAGCCGGCTATAACTCGGTTTAAATGCTTTCGGTAGGTCGTTTTGTCTATGTTTTCTAGTTTCATCGTAACTGCTGATGGTGTCAGATTGGCGTCATCATAACATCGTTTTTGAAGAGTTTTCAGTAAGTTGTTGCTGCTGATTGGTGAAAACCCCAAACACAAGACAGATTTGTGCAAAATAATAGCTAACCATAATTAAAAAATGCGAGTAGGGCACATCAACAACAAATTTGTTAACACCAATAATGGAGTCGGAGACGATGAAACTGATACTGCCCAACACGAGCCAAGGGTGACTCTTTTTGCTTAAAAGAGCAGCTACGCCCATCGCCATCAGTACGACCATATAGATCACAACTGGGATGCTTAGCGGACCTAGATTTGGATAAAGAATGGTCATCATGATCGTGCCGTAGATTAGGCAGGGCAATACGCGAACAAGGTTGCCTCTGGTGATCTCGATTGGCAACAAATAGGCGAGATAAAACAGGTGAGCTATTAAGAATGCACCGAGGCCAAATACAAAAAGTTCACCGCCATTAAGTGCTAACAACACATCACCACAGGCTGAAAATATAAGACCTATAAAAAACCAACGGCATTTTTTGTCTTGCTTTAACGGCATCGCCACTGCAATTAAAATCAGCATTGGAATGACTTTGGGGATCCAGTTGAAGGGAAAAGGTTCGAAAAACGTCAATATGCAAAATATTGCAGCAGTCAACAAAAACGCGTTTAAAGCGAAGGTCGAGAATTTAGCAGGCACCGGGAATTCCTTATTATTGTTATTATTCACCGATAAAGCCTGGGCAGGATTGTTACTGCAAACAGGCTTTTAATTACGATTAGGGCACATCCTGAACGTTGATTATGACCGATTTAGACACTGAGTCAAAGCCATCGGTTGCAAAGAGAGTAACGACCAACTCGGTATTTTCCGTGACCTCACCTGTGGTGACCGTTACATCGATTTGAGATGGGTTATCGGGATCACCTACGATGGTTAAAATGCCTTCGTCGCTGCTGCTTACCGATGTAATGGTCACGACGTCACCATCGGTTGCGGTATCCGGATCAAATACACTGATTGGGAAGGTTAGCGTTGAATTCTCTAACATTTGAATTAGGTCGATTTGCTCTTGTCCCGGCTCTTCAAATGTTGGTGGTTCATTCTCCAAAACAACCGTGACTAACAGCAGTTCATCGGTATACGTTTCGTTGTCATAAACTCGAACGACGACAGGGGCATTGGTTACTTCAGTGCCTTTGGTTGCGCCTGAAATCTGAATGGTGTCAACGTCCGCTGCGTGAATGACAATGTCATCTGGGGGCAATACATCGGTCAAACTGCGTATTTCAACGACATGGGTTGAATCATCTATATCGGTAACTGTCATCGGGAAGTTGACAATATCGTCGTTGGTGAGAACTAAAACCGACGCCGACAGTTCAACGATCGGCGGATCGTTTACCGGCAGCACGTCAAAGGTAATAAACTCTATATCGGTAAAGGCGAAAATCGAGTCGTCAGTGGCTTGCAAGTTAAATGAGTATGTCTCGGTCGTCAGGACGTTGTCAGGAACATCTAATTGAATAGCGTTATCAAACTCTGTGATGGTTAAGTCACCAAGTCCATCGCCCAAGATTTCGACTGTAACATTGTCGCTATTAAAGTCGTAGGTTTCGAAATTGATGATGACTCGGCCACCTTCATTCACCGTTGGCAGGTAAGGTTGAATTGTTAACTCAGGCGCTCGGGGCTCTTCTGGAACTCGAACTGTAATGGTTTCAGTCGTAGTTAAAAAACCGTCTGTGGCGGTGATAATAAAGTTAAGTATGGTCTCATATGGCGTCGTGTTCTCAACGCTTAGGGTCAAGGATTCGGCGTCAGGGTCATATAAAAAATTAAGGTTGTCGTCATCCACCAACAAGGTGTAAGTGACGGTATCTTCCTCAGGGTCGGCGAAAGAAAGACTGACGTCGGTACTGAAACCGGGAAGTAAATTAATAAAGGTTTCAGAAGCGGTGACAATCGGCGCGCTGTTGGTAAATGCAATACTTACTGGTAATTCAATTGTGGTGGTGGCATTAAACTCGTCCGTCGCGGAGATAGTAATAATACCTTCGTAATCCTCGACTATGTTGAGTGCAGTGACAGTAACAACACCGTCAATATTGACGATTCTAACTTTACTCTCGTCAAAGCCAAAGCTTGGCTCTAGGCTGCCTTCGTTAATGTCATCCACGGTCAAATTGAAACTGACATCAAAGCCTTCGACTAAATCCAGCCGTTCGGTATCAATCGTGATGTCAGGAGGAGTGTTTTTCTCTACTGTGACGGTTACTATTTGTTCTCTGCGTGCGCCAAAACTGTCCTCAGACCAAATTGTAAGTTCAGCGTTGATATCTTCATCGCCTGTAATTGGCAAGGCGGTTATGACCACTTCACCATTGTCGATGACAGCTTGAATTTGACTGTCAGAAAAGGTTAGCCCCGTATTAAATTCGTGCGCTTCCATATCCACTACGGAAAATGCAAGACGGTCGGTTTTGGTTTCCAATATAGTTAATGCGGTATCACTGCTAATCACAGGAGCGACGTTGGGAGAGCCACCTTGAAACTCTAAAAAGTTGTCTTTTTTGTAAAGGTGGAAGGTCAGCTTAGATTGATAGCTACCGTCGTTTGCAACCACAGTGACTTGGTCGTGTTGCAGTTGCGAAACGTCATCAGAATATACGTAAATGTAAGGGAAGGCTTCCCTGAAGGTGTAACCCGAATTAGAAAAAAGTACATCGTAATCCAATCGATCTTCTTCTGCATCCGTGACCGCAAAGGCAAAAGTGGCTATCAGGTCGGTTTCATCGCCTTGTAATCGCTTGATTAAACTGAGATCCACATTCGGTTCTATGGTCATAGTGGGCCGGGTGTTCTCGTAATCAACATCAGCGCTCGGTGCCTGCACTTCGAATTCAAATGTACTGGTGTTAAAGCCATCACTTAACTGCAACGAGATAACGTTATCGTTACTGTCGAACGTGGATTTAGGGTATAGGCTCATACGCATGCCATCACTGGTCGTGTGAAGGTGAGTGTCTAACCAGGCTGGAGCATTGGTAATTCGATAGGCGATTCGGTCTGAATCCGAGTCATACAGCTCAAAATCAAAGTCACTGGATTGACCCGGGGTGTAAGTAATCTGATTGTCTAATAAGGCCACCACCGGGGTGTTGGAAGAGGTTAAATCGCGATTTTTGTTGTAATAGACCAAATACATTCTGCGTCGGTTTTCAACGCCATTTTGTTTGGTTACAGCGATGATTTCGCCGTAGGTATCTTCGTCGCCAATCGTGGCTTCTAAGATGATAGATTGCTTATCCTCTGAAACCCGGCCAACAATGTTATGGCTGTTGAAATATACGGCTTCCTCTATATCGTCGGCCATTTCATAGTTTCTGTGCAGTGATATCTCAACGCTTTCGTCTTCGAATATCGTAATGTAATCGGTGGGAAACGAGAGTATGTTCGGGTTGATAGCTGCGGTATCACAATCTTCGGTCACTTCACAATCGGTGTCCGTATTGTCATCATCGTCGGACGTTACTTGGTAATTAATGTCTTGGCTAATGGACTGATTTTCACTGCTGAAGGTCACGGTAAATATACCAGAGCTAGATACATTGCCTGCAGTGAAGATCAAACTTTGGGTATTATTGTTGACGTTAACGGTAGCGCCTGTCGGACCGGCCGTCAGTTCTGCCGTAACTAAGAAGTCTGAGGTTTTGTCGTAACTAAAATTGATCGTTACGATGTTGCCAGCAGCCACCGAAATTTCGGTGGTAGAAAGCGAGACAGTGAACGAATCCACAACTTCTTCTTCGCTTTCTGACGAACTGCAACCTGCCAACAGAAAAACCGCTAGCAGGGTGAGCAACAGATAAAATCGAGAATGCAGAAAAGATGTCATAAAACTAAAAATCTCTCAAAATGAGGACAACAAAACTCAGTTAGGTTAGCGGCAAAATAGCCTGTTTCTTTAGTTTAATTGATCTTAACTGCTTTGGTAAAATCTTGAACGAGCTACAGGATCACGACAATTGCGCTAAAACAGACTGCAGTTTATCCAATAGCTCCGGGTTAGACAGTTGACCAGATTGCATATCGAAATTGTCATAAAAGCTCGGAATCGACAGGCTGCCCTTTAAATCGGCTGCAAAGTATGGTGCAGAAGTCGCTGCTGCATTTAACACGGTTGACGCGCCACCAGGGCCAGGCGATGTTGCTAAATACACTACTGGTTTGTTTTGGAATACTTTCATATCAATGCGTGAAGTCCAATCAAACAGGTTTTTGTATGCAGCCGTGTAAGAGCCATTGTGTTCGGCAAACGACACAATGATGGCGTCGGCGCTACCTAACTTGGCATAGAACTCTTTGGCTTGTTGGGGTTGGCCAAGTTGTTCTTCGCGGTCAGAAGAGAAAATCGGCATTTCGAAATCGTTGATGTCGAGGATTTCAACTTCAGCATCTGCAACAAGCGATGCGGCATAATTAGCGAGTGTTTTGTTGATTGATTTTGAGCTGCTTGATGCAGCAAATGCTAATAGTTTCATGATTAAATCCTTTGTGTTGACTAAGAGTGTCTTAAACCTTGATGACAGTTTATATCAATCACTTGAAAGATTAATAAGCCGCATGTCATCTAATTGTTTCCAAATGACTACGAATCTACGGGTGAATTTGTTTTTCACCAAAATCAAAAACTGAATTTTTCGAATTGGCGATGGGAAATTCATCTAGCGAAACTAAAGGGTTTTGATTAATCTAGCCGGCGACCGTTTTCCTACTTCATCGACCTTTGGAGAGAATAAAAGCCCATGAGTTGGTTTGTTTATATTTTACGTTGCAGTGACGACTCTCTATATACTGGGGTCACGACTGATTTGGAACGTCGAGTGAACGAGCACAATAGCAAAACGGGAGCAAAATACACGCGTAACAGGACCCCTGTCACACTGGCGTATTCGGAAGATGCGGACTGTCGCAGTTCGGCATGTAAGCGTGAAGCAGCAATAAAAAAGTTGTCTCGAAGAAAAAAACTCCAGCTTATACAAACACTTAAAGGGGAGGGTCTTACCTAAGGTACTAAAGTACCATGTGCCAACGCCTAAGTTTTCGCCACCATAAGGGCAGGTTATGAAAACGGAAGGCTATCCATGCGCGTCACCATTATTTTTTTATTGTCGTTTTTGCCATTGTTCGGTGTTTATGCAAAGGCGATAAATTATCAGACTGTACATGATGGGGTTGATAATCCAGGGCAGCTCTCGGCAGAGCTACTTATTCAGGAGCCAAAAGCCGCTTTAGTAGTGTTACTGCACGGTTGCACCCAACAAGGCCTCGACTTTGCGAGACTCAGCGGCTTTGAAGAACTCGCTCAAAAACACAAATTTAATCTGTTGGTATTAAGCCAGAACCCAAACAACAATGTTCAAAATTGTTTTAACTGGTTTTCAGAGATTGACAATCAAAAAGACCAAGGCGAAACACTGTCAATCAAGAATTTGATCCAAACTGCAAGTGCTAAAACTTCATCTCAATCGGTTTATTTGGTGGGATTGTCCGCAGGTGGAGCGATGGTAAGCAATGTCATCAGCCACTACCCGGAAATGTTTACCGGCGCGGCTATGATTTCTGGCGTACCGTTTCCTTGCGCGAGTGGTCTAATTCAAGCCATTGCTTGCATGAAAAATGGACCGGGTAACAATTTCTTCGACCAGCATAAGATGGCCAGTTCCCAACTCATCTCAAACACTGTGATCATCTCCAGCGTCAGTGACGCCGTAGTTAATCACAAGAACAGTCAAGCGTATGTAAAAGCATGGTTATCCGCGGCCGTGACCGCCAAACAAATTCAAGATTCTAAAAACCGGAAAACGAAAATTCAGCGCTGGCGTTCGGATGAAAAGTCATTGCATTTCGTTGAATTGGATGGGCTAGGGCATGGGCTACCGGTCAATGCATCGGTTGACGGTGGCGGCAAACCAGAGGCGTATTTCATCGACAACGAATTTAGCACTTCTCTGTATTTGGTAGAGGTGTGGCGATTATAGGTAAGTTCATGTAATTGCTTAAGAAATTAAAGTTTAAATGTGAGGGGCCCTATACTACTATCGTACAAATTAAATTTGTGTCGAAGTGAGATAAGGTTTTTCACGTCAATAAAAAACAATATAAAGCAGGGTCAAGACATGAAAAACACAATGTTAACTAAATCGGTCATCGCGGCAGCGATAGCGTCGACGTTTAGCGTCAATGCGTATGCGGAAGATGAAGCGGTTGAAAAACAAGAAGGCTTAGAGGTGATTGAAGTCACCGCTCGTAAAACCGCTGAAAATCTGCAAAAAGTACCTGTTGCTGTTACTTCTGTCAGTGCTTCAGATCTCGCGGAGGCTGGCATCGCGACGATGACCGAAGTTCAACAGTTTTCTCCAAACACTACTTTACAAACCAGCCGAGGTACAAACTCGACATTAACTGCATTTATTCGAGGTGTTGGTCAACAAGATCCGTTGTGGGGTTATGAGCCTGGTGTTGGCATTTATATTGATGACGTCTATTTGGCCCGAC
>CAXRBI010000041.1:0-18376 GCA_964229075.1 Alteromonadaceae bacterium
TTTTCAATGTTGGCTTGCCAAAATGGCGTCAACAATCTCACGCTGTCTTGTTTGAACTTCTCGCGATCTAGCGCTGAAGCACTCTGTGGATAGTTCATAACCCAAGCTGACCCCAACAGGGCAATTGTTGTGCTAATTAATTCAGCCCACTCTTGAGTGCTCACTAGACTATTGAGCTCCTGTAACGCCGGCACTACGCGTTTTATCTCGTTTATTTTTCGGGTATTGAAACCTGCGTAGGTTTTATCATCGACGTTTGCCTCCAGCACTGCATCAGAAATGCGATAAAGCTGTGCTAAATTCGGATGACTCACCCAATATTGCGAAAGATATTCACACAACTCCTGGGCTGAGTGCTGCTCGTAACGACGTAACTGTTTGTCCAAGTCCTGCAACCACTTTTGCAAATGGCGCTCCAACAACGTCAGGAAAATACCCTCTTTTGTTTTGAAATAGAGGTAAACAGTGCCTTTTGCCAAGGCCGCTTGATTGGCAATTTGAATGACTGAAGGCAACTCTCCTTCCGCCTCAACGAACAGGTGTTCCGCTGCATCTAAGATGGTATTCGTTCTATGCAGTTTTTGTTGTTGGCTCTTTGCCTTTTTTATTTCCATAGAAAATTCCGTTTGAATTCGACCAAAACTCGTCCAATCAGACGAGTGCGATACCTGATTATTACAGTATTTTCTTGACCTTAAAATAAAAGAATTTTAGTTTAGTGGTAACAAGATTTTATTTTTACCAGTACCAGAAAATAACAATAACAAAACGGTCTGATTTCCGCTTACTTATTGCCTTTGCATTATTCAGCAGTAAAATGCGCGCCAACCAAGTTGTGTAGCCCTTGTGTTATTGTTCGGAGCCTTAACCCAAAATGAAATATCAGGACACCATTGAGCAAGCGGATGCTGTATTACAAAAAACGTTAGGTTTTTTGAAGCAACATAGACTGCCCGCCAGTCCGATCAATTATGGTGTCGTTTATGAGTACATGACAGGCAACAATGAAGTCCTCATTAGTGTCATGGATAAAGTCTTGAAAACTGGGCAAACCATTGATTCTTATCTAATGGATGGATTGTTCAAAGAGCACATTCTGCAGCAAAACGAAAAACAAGACGCAATGGTCAAAGACGTTACTTCCATTGTATCTGTCACCCAAAAGCACGCCAATAAAGCCCAAAAAGACACGAGTAATTACATCACTATGCTAGATGAAGGCTTGGTATTGCTCGATCGTTCCGACTTAATTACTTCCAAGCAAGTCATTGAAAAGTTGATCAAAGTATCAAGCTCAATGAAAAACGCTCAACAAGTATTAGTCAAAGCACTACGCCAAGCTCAAGCCAAAACGGCAGAGTTACAAAAGCAAGTTGAAGAGCTTGAAACCAGCCGTCAACTCGATCAGCTTACTGGCTTGTATAATCGCAGTGTCATGGGTCAGCAAATTGATGTTTGGATGGACAATGACGTGCAAAACATTGCTGCCATTGCCATAAACCTCGATCACTTCAAACAATTTAACGAAAATTATGGTGTGACTATCGGCAATGTCATCTTGTCGAAAGTTGCGCAAAAAGTGAAAAGCTACGTTTCTGACAGTGGTCTTCCGGTTCGAACTGGGGGCGAAGAGTTCCTATTACTGATCCCTGAAACCAACAAACACTCAGCCCAAGAAATTGCCGAAAAAGTTCGCCAAGGCGTTGAAAAGCTTCAATTCGTCAATGCCAAAAACAAACAAAAGTTGCCAAAGGTAACGATTTCACTGGGCGTTACCGAATACAATCAATCATTGGGTCTAGACGGCACAATAGAACGCGCTAATGCTGCAATGCGCATGGCCAAGGCGACGGGAAGAAACAGAGTTTTCGTCGACTAAATTTGGTCGTACAAAGAGATGGGTTGCGCTAGTAAGAAACCCTGAACACCATTGGCACCAACCTCTTTAGCTAAATTTAGCTGAGATTCCGTTTCCACATTGGGCAATATCGTTTTCACGCCTAGTTTTTCCACCAGCTCACATATCATATTGAGATAGTCTCGATTCGCGTGTGACTCATCCAAATGCACGTATCTGCTGTCGATTTTTAACCAATGTATCTTCATATCCGAGAATCTCGACAAGCTACTGGAGCCACGGCCAAAATGATCGATAGCGATTTCAACACCGTAATTGTTTAACTTGTAGCTGACCTCTCGTGCCGCAATATTCTGCGACAAGTCGATTTCATCAAACTCCAAAATCAAGTCACGGGAAAACGCCGGAGTTTGGTCAAACAATTCAAAAAGCCACTTCTCAAACGTAGAACTTTGTAAGGAAAACGCCGAGATATTTACTGAAATGACACCTTTGATTGCGCCTAAGTGGTAGTGTTTTTGAACTTCCGTTAGCACTCTTCTGTCGAGGTCATGGGTGACTTCATATTTCTCCGCCAAGGCCAGAATTGTCGCTAGTGCAACAGGCTCCTCGTCTATGGATAACTTTGTGTATAACTCTGTGAATAACAAATTCTTAGTCTGTGGATCCACAACTGGTTGAACAAAAAATTCGATACGCGCTTTTTCGATGGCGGCCACCAATTCAACTTTACTCTCAAACAGCGCTCGACCGCCTGATGAGTCCGCTGATCCATCCATAAAAAAGCGTTTGTCATTAACAACTGCGTATTTCAGAGCACCATCCGCGCGTTTCATTAAACTCACCTGGTCGTCGTTAGACAGGATTTCTGTTGCGCCCATCGTGGCACCTTGATAATTCTGCAGTGGCACACAATCTTCCAACAGGCGTACCATACTTTTGCAATAGTCGACCATTTCCTTAACACTGTGATGGCGATACAAACATACGATATCTTGTTCATTTAGCTGAAAAAGCTGAACATTTTTGTTGTCTCCAGTGAGGCTTTCCGAGGTTTTGACTACATATCGTAATACCGCTTTATAAACTGGGTAGCCTTGTTCGTGTTTGAGTTTTGATGCGTTAGCGAGATGCACAATGATGAGGCCGCTAGATGCGTTTTTATCTTGTCTCCCCAACACGTCTGCCAACGTCAAATTAAAATACGCTCGATTTGGTAAGCCGCTAGATTGATCATGGTACAACTCATGTTTTAACGAGGTCATCCGCTCCTGCTGTTGATCGAACAACACTTTGATTTGCTTGGTCATGTCATTGTGTACTTGAATCAGTTGCTCAAATTCGGCAATACCAGAGTGCGATTGGATCTGTGGATAATGTTTGTGTGCAACCGCTGCCGCTTGCCGCTTTACTGCCAAAACGGGCTGTAAGACGATGTTTATCAGTGCCAATCCTAATGCCCATGCAACAAGCCCAACAAATACGGTCACTGAAGCGATATCGATAAACTGCCGCCAGACAAACTGATAAAAAGCAAACGGATGGATTTCAACTTCCAACACCCCCACTTTTGTTATGCCCTTGTATAACTCTTGTTGCCCGACTATCGCATTGATCGGAAAGCGATCAACGAACCACTGGGGGACACCTGAAGTCATTGCCAGATCATCACGCTTATAAAGTAATTTCCTTTGTTCTGAGCCGTCAAACAAAGAAATACGCGCGTAGTTACCGGCGTCATAAAACACGTCAATCTTAACCTGATACAAGGATGGATTGCTTTCAAGTAATGCGAGATGCAAAGGATCCGCTAAGTATTGAGCGGCGTTGTGGCTTTGGTTATGTAATTCTTGAATGGTAAGTTGACGAATGTTAAGTAACGACAACCAGGCGTAACCAAGGACTAACAAAAAGATTATGAGGCTATGTATGACCAGCAATTGTCGAGATAACTTCATAATTCCCTCTAAATCGGGCGAACTATAAGTATGTCGTATCGCCGTGTTGGTGAGTGCTCAGACGCGTGTTTTCTCTTGACCCCAAAATCCGACTAGGGTCCACCACAGAGACCACGCTAATTTGTTTAGATAACAATAGTTTATTAAATTCAGTTTGGCTAATTACTTGATCTATCGACAACAACTGCACTATGCCGCCCTCGTCAACCGCAAGCCAAACCTGGGCCTGCTGCTCACTATCGGTAAGGTAAACAAGACGGAACTGATCGGATTGATATCCCATAGCCACTAACATTTGCCACTTGGTAAACGCCAGTTCGGCAGACGTTGCTTGTTCACTTGAGAGAATATCGGCGGACGTTCGGTTAATTTGGGTCGAGGAAGAATTAACGAGCTGAATTTTATTGGAAAAAGATTGAACCAGCGCGATTTTCTCAGCGTAGTTTAAAGTACCGCTTTGGCTAACTAAGTTTTGCCAATGCAAGCGCAACAAAGCCTGCTGATTTGCGTCAGCAACTGGAACACTAAACAGCAATGTGACAAACAGTGCTATAACACGCATGTTTTACTACTAACCTACAGGATCCTTATTTCTAAGCATAACAAACAATTTTGGAATTGGGTAAGTTTTGCACGCGTTAAAATTTGGCCAAAAGAAACACCTTATTTCCATTGGTATAGCGGGCACAATTCAGTAAACTAAGGGCAATTCAACAGATACGATGTTAAACCATGAGTTCAGAGCATAATTCCGATAATAAAACCCATTTTGGCTACCAAACCATCGACAAAAACCAGAAAGAAAAAATGGTGGCCGGTGTATTCCATTCCGTAGCGGCAAAATACGACGTGATGAACGATTTAATGTCATTTGGTATTCACCGTCTGTGGAAACGTTTCACCATTGACAGCAGCGCTGTACGTCCTGGTAACAAGGTACTCGACCTTGCCGGTGGTACAGGCGACCTTACTCGAAAATTCAGTGAAATGGTCGGCGACCGTGGGCAAGTGGTTTTGGCCGATATCAATGACTCCATGATCAAGGTTGGTCGTGAAAAGCTGCAAAACTTAGGTGCAATAGGCAACATTGAGTATATCCAAGCGAATGCCGAGGCATTGCCTTTCGCGGAAAATACCTTTGACGTCGTAACGATTGCATTTGGTCTTAGAAACGTGACAAACAAAGACAATGCACTTGCTTCAATCTTTCGTGTTTTAAAGCCGGGTGGTCGCTTGTTAGTGTTAGAGTTTAGTAAGCCGGAACAAGACTGGTTGAACAAGGCGTACGACTTCTACTCGTTTAATATCTTGCCAAACATTGGTCAGTTGGTGGCAAATGACAAAGAAAGCTATCAATACCTGTCAGAATCAATCCGCATGCACCCTGACCAAGATACATTGAAACACATGATGGAAAACGTTGGTTTCGAACAAGTCAGTTACCACAATTTGACCGGTGGTATCGTTGCCCTGCACAAGGGCTTCAAATTTTGATGCTGATGCAACAAGCCCTATTCTCTATCGCAGAGCCTCTATTAAACGGGGCTTTGAAGTATGATGCGCTCGCGGCAAACAAACTTAACCGATTGGAGAATAAACACTTTGCCATCGCTCTAGACGACATCGGGCTCAACTTATCTATGTCGACTTTTGCTGGCTATGTGCGCCTATCATCAAACTTAGAGCAGTCCGACTGCATGGTGAAAACCCAGTCAAAATACCTTAAGGATCTCTCTGATGCGTCGCAGCTCACAGCTCTCATTAAACAAGACAAGCTTGTGCTGGAAGGAGATTTACACGTTGCTCAACAGTATTCCGACGTGTTTTTAAATAACGACATCGACTGGCAAGAGATTCTGTCCAAGTTCGTAGGCGATGCCAATGCTCATCGCATCGACCAGTTTATGCGAGCTTTAGCCGCCGGCATTCAACGAAAATCGCAAGACATGAATTATACGGTCGCTACAGGCTTAACTGACGAACTAAAAGTAACGCCAGACAGCCAAGAAGTCGCGCATTTTGTTCAGCAAGTAGACAGAGTCGCGGCGCAAACAGAAAAGTTGTTAAGCCAAGTGAATGAGTTAAAGGATAAATTTTGAAGTTTTCGACCATAGGCCGCTTTGTTCACATTGCTCATACCGTCGTAAGATATCGTCTTGTCGAAATCATTCCGAAGCAATACCAGCCTTGGTACTTGCGATTTCTGGTTACCCTGTTGTTTTGGTACCCAAAAGTAAACCAAAAGCAAAACAGCGCGGAGAACTTGCGTTTAGCCTTGGAGTCACTGGGCCCAGTTTGGATCAAGTTAGGCCAAATGTTGTCGACTCGAAAAGATCTCTTGAATCAACAATTCAGTTGCGAGTTGAGCAAGCTACAAGACCAGGTCGCGCCATTTTCAAGTACCAAGGCAAAAGCCTTAATCGCCAAAGAGCTCAATGTTGATAGTGTGGATGACATATTTCTCAGCTTTGACGACAAGCCACTTGCAACCGCATCCATCGCTCAAGTTCACGGTGCCAAATTGTCTGTCGAGGGCAATGAAAAAGACGTTATTGTTAAAGTCATTCGTCCGAACATAGAACAAGAGATTCGCGCCGACATAAAGTTGATGCTGGCGCTTGCGCAGTTAGTACAACGATACCTAAAAGACGGTAAGCGATTGCGACCAGTTGAGGTCATTTACGAATACGAAAAAACCATCCTCAGTGAGCTTAACCTAGCTCAAGAAGCCGCTAATGGACTTCAGCTAAAGCGCAATTTTGAGAATTCTGACGATTTGTATATCCCTGAGATTTATCCAAGCTATTCCACGAAAAAGCTACTGGTAATGGAACGAATCTATGGCATCCCGGTGGGTAATGTTGAGGCCATTCGAGCCCAAGGCAGTGACCTTGAGAAGTTAGCGGAGCGAGGTGTTAGAGTGTTCTTTACTCAAGTCTTCAGAGACAGCTTTTTCCATGCCGATATGCACCCAGGCAACATTTTTATTTCTAAAGAAAATCCTGCTGACCCGACATACATTGGTATCGACTTCGGCATCATTGGCACCCTCAACTCCGAAGACAAACGCTACTTAGCGGAAAACTTCGTCGCATTTTTCAATCGCGACTACTTGAAAGTCGCAGAATTGCACGTGCAATCAGGTTGGGTGCCTAGCCACGTGAATGTCGAGCAGTTTGAGATGGCTATTCGCACTGTGTGTGAGCCGATCTTCAACAAGCCACTTTCTGAAATTTCCTTCGGCCAAGTATTAGTAGGTCTGTTTGACACCGCCCGCCAATTTGAAATGGAAGTTCAGCCACAACTTGTTTTATTGCAGAAAACCTTGCTCTACATCGAAGGCTTAGGCCGTCAGCTCTATCCAGAGTTAGATCTGTGGAAGACCGCCAAGCCTTTCCTAGAAAACTGGGTAAATGAGCAAATGGGGATTAAAGCTCTGTTTCAGTCGGCCAAATCAAATTTACCATATTGGATTGAGAAAGCGCCGATGATGCCAGAACTGGTGTTCCATTCATTGCAAAGCGTGAAACAACTGCCGGAGATGAAACAAGACCTAATAAATCAGTATCGCCAACAACAGCGTCAACAGCAACGGTTCTTCGCGGTATTGGCGACATTTACCGTGTCTCTGCCAATTACAGCGGCGGTGTTTTTATTTGCCGACTTATCACTCATCGGTTGGCAAGTTGCAGCGGCGATAGGCGGTTACGCTTCGCTGGTTTCAGCGTTTAAGCTTCGAGCAAGTACGCGCTAACTATACGCGTATTTATAAAAAACCATAATGCGCCTCTAAGCGAAAGGCAATGCCCACATCTCGTTCAAAATCGCTGAAGTAGGGCATCATTGTACTATCATCCGAGATCCAGTCTCTCGAAAACTGAACAAAGGGCTCAGCCTCAATAAATATCCAGCTTCGAATTGCTTTACGGCGGTAGCGGATGCTGAATTTATGGAACGACGTTCGGTATTCTGGCTCAGTTATGCCCACCGAAGAAGCCCCCACAATCAGCGCAGATTTTTCGTCAAAGGCGGTAAAATGGAACAGACCTGTGCGCCATTCAGGAGATTCAAATGACTCCAAGTCTCGAATCGCATAACTCAGACGCATTTCTTGAGACTCGTTAAATTTGTATGCCGTATCAAACAACAAACGAGCCCCCCAACCATCTTTGACATAATATTCCAATGCAGGCTGTGTTAAAAATGTCACCTTGTCGTCAAAATATTTCTTCCGATACGTTAAAGACGAACGCAGATAAAGTTGATTGTCACCCCAACCTAATCGGGTTGCAGACTTGACGTTTTCGGAACTAGAATGAAGAAAGCGAATTGCGGCCCCCAGTGAACGTTGACTCGATTTGTACGCCTCCGGACGAACGGTCTCATAGGGTAACGTAGTAAAGTCATCTTGTTCGTTATCAGATAAGATCAGTTCGACTCGATTCTTCAAGTTCGGAAGTTTGGCCCGCACTTTGAATTTGACCGGAAAATTACTCCACTCGCCGTCTTTTGGCTCCCACCCCATGATGACGTGGCCCCAAGCTTTCGCTTTGTCTTTGCTCTCGTCCGTCTCTGCAAAATAACCGTCGAGCCAATTGGCGGTCCAATCCATTGTAGAACCTACTTTCTCCATCACGGTGTTAACATCTACAAATAGAACTTTAAGCCGCTCCTCTTCAAGCTTTTTCTCTTCTTCACTTTTGACACTTGACGAGCTCGATTTGTCCTTGCAGTCGTTATTTCGTGACGCGTTTTGATTGTCCTGAACTTGCGGTGACTGCTCGTTTTGCGATTGGCACTGAGTGTCAGAAATTGGATTTGGATCGGTTTCTGACCATGCAAGCGCTTTACCCATAGGTAGTAATGCCGCGCTGATAAGTATCAAACTGCGATTTATCCTAGCACTCATTTTCCAGTCCATTAGTATGCGCATTGTTAAACATAAAGGTATGAATTGTGATAAATATCACTTTATAATAGCAACAAATCATTTAAAAGAGGTGCACCAGGGGATTAGGTGGAATTAGTATTTGGCAGCTGTTAATCATTTTGGTGATTGTTGTTTTATTGTTTGGTACGAAACGATTGAAAAACATCGGTTCTGACTTAGGCTCTGCGGTCAAAGGCTTCAAAAAATCGGTAACTGACGAAAGTACAAATATTGAAGATAAGAGTAACACTCAAGCAGATGCCGATTTCGCGAAATCAGACAAACAAGAAGCGAAAAAAGACTAGTGGGTTTTTGGGAGTTCATACTCATTGCCGTCGTTGGCACCATTGTACTTGGACCGGATAAGCTGCCAGGAGCGATTCGCAAAATTGTGCAATTCAAACGACAAATGAGCCAAATGGCTCAAGGTTTGAGTGCGGAAGTTAACGAACAACTTCGCACCCATGAACTTCATGAAAACCTAAAGAAAGCGGAGCAGATGGGGATGCAAGATCTGCCAGAAGATTTACAAAAGTCAGTGAACGAATTAAAAGACGCCGCAAACAGCGTTAATGAACCCGTCAAACCGTCTAAGGATCCGCAAGACAACCATGTCGACTCAAAGCAGTAAACCCCCATTTATCGAACACCTCATAGAAATTAGGCAAAGACTCATACGTGCCATTGCTGCGATTCTTATCTGTTTTATGGGTCTGGCATTTTTTGCTAACGACATTTACACCCAGGTCGCGACACCATTGTTAGACGTCATGCCGGAAGGTGCCGGTATGATTGCCACTGACGTGGCTGCACCATTTTTTGCGCCGTTTAAATTGGCCTTCATGTTAGCGATAGTTTTGGCTTTCCCATATCTTCTTCATCAAATGTGGGGCTTTGTCGCACCAGGCCTATACAGTCACGAAAAACGCTTGGCGATGCCGATTTTGTTTTCGTCAGTTTTACTTTTTTATAGCGGCATCGCGTTTGCTTTTTTTGTTGTGTTTCCGTTGGCCTTTGCTTTTTTCACGAGTGTGGCACCAGAAGGTATTACCATCGCCACAGACATCAGTAGCTATTTGGATTTTGTACTAAAGATATTTATCGCCTTTGGCTTTGCGTTTGAGGTACCAATTGTTGTTTTTGTCATGTGTTGGGCGGGTATTGCAACCGTTAAAGGTCTCAGAGAAAAGCGACCTTATGTTATCGTTTCAGCGTTCGTCTTGGGCATGTTATTGACGCCACCTGACGTCATTAGTCAGACGTTACTTGCAATACCAATTTGGTTTCTCTATGAATTTGGCATCATCATGGCGGTGTTAGCCGGTAAAGGAAAGGAAACTCACAATGAATAAACTTTTTCTATCTCTCGCGCTAATCGCAATTTCGTTTTCAACAATGGCTTATAAACCGAGCCTTCAAAAGCGCTTGTCCGTTTGTGCCGAGTTGAAAAACGACGTAAAACGATTGGCTTGTTACGACAAGTTAGTGCGCAAGAAACATCATCTAAAAGAAGCAAAAGACGAAATCTCTGCCGTTAGAACAGTCCCTGAAGTCGCCCCTAAAGTTGCAGCGGCTAAAGCGGCCATTGCGGAAAAAGAGTTTGGTATTGAACATAAAATCAGTCGAACTGAAGACGCGCCAGACTCCATGACTGCGACCGTAACATCGGTAAAGAAAAATGCCTATGGCAAACTCCGAATCACTCTGGACAATGGCCAAAAGTGGATACAATCTGACTCTGGGAAACTTAAGCTGAAAAAGGGCGAACAGGTCGTTATTACCCGCGCATCTCTAGGCTCGTTTAAATTGAATAGAGTCGGTAAGAAAAAAGCCATTAAAGTGAAACGTCAAAAGTAACAAATAAGTTATATACTCAATAGCTTAAATCTGTTGCTTATGTCATCGGTATCTAAATAGGGAATCTCAGTGGCGTCGTTGTTCAAATGGTGTTTGGTCTTGCTAGTTTGCTTTGTCACTTCGACCAGTGTGTGTCAGGCTCAAACCTTTTCAATCGACAGCGAACGCGTCAAAGTAAACCTCATCCCATTCACTGAATACAATGGCCAACCGGACAATGGCATGGAAACACCACCGGTTGAAGGTTGGGTAACCTACGCCAACGACGATCTAAAGCTCGGGTTTGACCGAAATGTGCATTGGTTGCGAACAGAAATCACTAACCCTAACCCGATGCCATTGTCTATGTACCTTGAACTGGGCAGTCCGCTGATCGATCAGGTCAATGTGTACCTGGTAAAAAACGGCAAAGTCACGAGCGCCCAAACGTTAGGCGATACCCAAGCGTTTCATCTGCGGCCTGTATTGCAAGAAAAGCTATTGGTGCCTATTTCAATATTGGCCGACGAGACCATAGAGGTCTATATCTCTTTCCAGTCTCAGGGACTGTTAGATTTTGCTCTTAACCTTTGGCAAAAAGAAGCGTTTCAAGAGTATGAAAACCGTACTCGTCTCAGCAATGGCCTGATTCTTGGCATTGCAATCGCGGCTATTGTAGGTTGCCTACTACTTGCGGCCCACCAACGCTCCCTAATCCCTGCTCTAGATGCTGGCCTGCTACTGTCTTTGTTGCTGATCATAAACACTCTCAATGGCTACAGCTTCCACTATCTGTGGCCAGAACTACCTGCTATGCAACAACATGCCATCTACATTCTTAGTTGCCTTGGCATCCTTTGCTCAGCGCTACTAGCACGGTACAACTTAAGAAAAATTGACCACGAACATCAGCATATTTTAGCCAAAATGTTTACCGTTATTGCTTTGTTCGCTATTGCTTTCGTGCCACTCACTCTGCTGCTAAGTTACCAATTAGGTCTCTACCTGATTGTATCCGCGGTTATTTTGATTTGCCTTGCACATGTCGCAACAGGTGTTTGGATATGGCGACAAGGCGTACACGAAAATCAGGAAGTGAATTTTGGTTTAGCTGTTCTGTTAACATCTCTGTTTGTCATAGCAATCAACAACTTCACATCACTGCCATTGCCTTTTAACAACGTACAATTATTGCAGTTCAGTCTACTGCTCATGGTGCTTTCCATTGCTGTGTCATTGTTACGAACACCTGCACATCCAAAAACGAACGCTGAACCGCGCTCGGATGACGAGTTACAAGAACAATTAGCAAACCAAAACTTTGAACTCGAAGTTGCCCTTCGCGAGTTGCAAGAACGGAATCAAGAGCTGGAAAAACTGAACACTTTGGATGCACTGTCTGGCATTCATAATCGCCGTCACTTCGATAAACGCATTCTTGCTGAGTTACGCCGTTCGCGCAGGGAATTGACGCCTCTTGCCTTAGTCATGTTCGATATTGATCACTTCAAACGTGTTAACGACAACTACGGCCACTTAACCGGTGACGAAGTGATACGAAGTGTCGCTCATATTGCGCAGGAGCAACTCAACCGTTCAGCTGATGAAATCTTTAGATACGGCGGCGAAGAGTATGCATTGATCTTGCCCAATACCGAGGTTGACGGTGCTGCTATGATAGCTGAAAAAGTGCGAGCAGCTGTGGAGTCTTTGGTTATCCAAGGCAGCTCCGAAAAAGTTAGGTGTACGATCAGTTTAGGTGTCGCGGTTTCAGACGCACGCCAAGCTATGAGCCCAGAACAATTGATCGAACAATCCGATAGCGCGTTATATAAAGCCAAACAGTCTGGTCGAAACCAAGTAGTTATTTACCAAGCAGAGGACAATTAACCCATGGCACAACATGATTTAGGTGTGTTTCCATTCACTCGTATGCGACGCATGAGAAAGAACGACTTTTCTCGCCGATTGATGCAAGAGCACCAATTGACGGTAAACGATCTTATTTATCCTATGTTTGTCATTGAAGGAACAAATCGAAAGGAAAGCGTTGCGTCGATGCCGGGCGTTGAGAGAATGTCCATCGACCACCTACTCAAAGAGGCTGAGCAACTGGTTGAATTAGGTGTGCCCGCAATCGCTCTGTTTCCCGTCACACCTTCAGTGCTAAAATCTGAAATGGCCGAGGAAGCCTACAATCCAAATGGTTTAGCGCAAAAAGCCGTGCGTGCTGTTAAGGAATCGTTCCCACAACTCGGCGTTATCACCGATGTTGCTTTGGACCCTTTCACAATACACGGCCAAGATGGCATCATCGACGAAGATGGTTACGTTTTAAACGATGTCACCACCGAGATTCTTGTAAAGCAGGCACTTTCTCACGCTGACGCAGGCGCAGATGTCGTTGCGCCGTCGGATATGATGGATGGCCGCATAGGTGAGATCAGAGAAGCTCTAGAAGAGGCCGGTCACCACAATGTGAGTATTTTGGCCTACTCGGCAAAATACGCATCAAGCTACTACGGTCCTTTCAGAGACGCAGTCGGCTCCGCAGGAAACTTAAAAGGCGCTGACAAAAAGAACTACCAAATGGATCCAGCCAACAGTGACGAGGCACTTCGCGAAGTTGCAATGGACCTAGATGAGGGTGCAGATATGGTTATGGTGAAACCAGGCATGCCGTATCTAGATATTGTCCGTAGAGTGAAAGATACATTTAAAGTGCCCACTTACGCTTATCAAGTCAGTGGCGAGTATGCGATGCATATGGCAGCGATTCAAAATGGCTGGCTCGATGAGAAACAAGTAGTAATGGAATCTCTTCTCGCTTTCAAACGCGCTGGTGCAGACGGCATTCTTACTTATTTTGCGAAACAAGCTGCAATTTGGATGCAGGAAAATAAATAATAAAAAACCGAGGTTCTAACCTCGGTTTTTTATATCAAATTCAAATTCCAACCTTGCTCTTTTTGATAACCAGCTTCTTGAGACAACTCTGCTTTTGACAGCGGATTTTCTTCAAGCCAGTTGGTTGGAAGGTGAAGGTTAATATCTTCGTTGATAACCTCAACCTTTACATCCGGCAGGACTTCATCGGCACGTCTAAGCGCTAAGATAACCGCCAATCGCAAAATGCGAACCAACCGACAAGCAAGCAAAACACTGGTGGTCGTTTGCTTAGCCAACGATTGTTGATCTATATCTTCTCTGTGATTTTGCACTAAAGCAGTCAACAGCTTCTTTTGCGCCTCAGTAAAACCAGGTAAATTGGTATTCGCTAAAATATAACTGGCATGCAGTTGCTGACCTTTGTACGCAACCTGTAAACCAACTTCATGTACCATAGCGGCCGCACTCAGAATATCTTTGGCTTGGAACTGTTGTAGATCCCAGTGATTTGATACTTGCTCGGCAATACTCAAACACAACTCGGCGACACGTTTTGCATGGGCAACGTCAACGTGATAACGAGTCATAACGCTATCAATTGTGCGTTCGCGGACATTTAGCTTAGTAAGTTCAGGCAGCATAGAATAAAGCTGGCCCTCACGTAATGCACCGCCGGCAAGCGTCATTCCAGACAAATTGAGTTGTCTAAATATGGCTATAAGAATTGCGATACCGCTTGGAAACACCAAACGACGCTCTTTGGTCAAGCCCGGAATATTCAAGTTATCTATGCTGCCGTACGTGATAGATTGCTGCATAATCGCAACCAATCGATCTAACGTAATAATTTCATCATGGCCTTGATGCATCAAGATTTCTTGAATGGCTTGAACCGTGCCCGATGCACCAACTTCCTCTTGCCAATTAAAGTCTTTGTAGAGATCTCTAATCTTGAGGAGTTCTTCTTCAGCCGCCGCTATCGCAGCAGTGAAATTTTGTTCTGATAAATAGCCGTTCGGAAAAAAACGTTCAAGGTAAGTTACGCAGCCCAAGTTTAGGCTCTTGCATACCACTGGTTGGTCGCCATCACCTGCAACCAATTCAGTGGACGCACCACCAATGTCAACAACCAATCGTTTATGATTGTTGCTCGAGGTGAACGCAACCCCTTTGTAGATTGTCTCTGCTTCTTTAACTCCAGAAATAATCTCTATGGGGTAACCAAGAATTGCTTCGGCTTTTTCGAGGAAGACATTGACGTTTTTCGCAAGCCTCAGCGTTGCGGTACCGGCAATCCTGATATTGGACTTTGGAATATCCTGCAATCGCTCAGCAAACAAATCCAGACACTCCCAACCTCGAAGCATGGCCTCATCGGTTAAGTTGCCTTCTTCATCTAAACCAGAAGCCAAGCGAACCTTTCGTTTCACTCGGCCAATGATTTGTACGCTGCCAGCAACCACCTGAGCAATCATCATATGAAAGCTGTTTGACCCCAGGTCGACTACTGCGTAACTGCTATTTTTTTCCATCAAATCTCAAATTATTTACGAACGACGTCTTTGATGATGATGACGTCTCTTTTGAAACCTTGGTTTTGGCACATCGTCCAACAATGCTTCGTGGTCGTAATGACTCACTGGAATCGTATGGCCAATGTACTCTTCAATCGCAGGTAAATTATAGACATAAGATTCACATGCGAAGCTAATCGCGTTACCACTCGCTCCAGCTCGGCCTGTACGGCCAATGCGATGCACATAGTCTTCACGATCATCTGGCAAATCAAAATTGTAGACATGCGACACTTCAGGGATATGAAGGCCACGTGCAGCTACGTCTGTTGCCACTAAAAAGTCTAGATTACCTTTGGCAAATGACTCGAGAATATTTAAACGTTTTCTTTGATTAACGTCGCCAGTCAAAAGACCTACGCGATGTTTATCCGCACGCATCCAATTATAAACTTTTTCGCATGCATGCTTTGTATTGGTGAAGATGATCGCTTTTTCCGGCCAGTCTTCTTCAATCAGAGACAACAACAGTAAAAACTTGTGCTGAGATTCAGGATAAAACAGCTCTTCTTGAATACGATGTCCCGTCATCTGCTCAGGCTCTGCCTGCACGTGCGTCGGATCATTCATGTGCTCAAATGCCAACTCTTTTACCTTATAACTCATAGTTGCAGAGAAAATTAGGTTCAAGCGCTTTTCACTTGGTGGCATTTTGTTAAACAAATATCGGATGTCTTTGATAAAGCCGAGATCGAACATTCTGTCGGCTTCATCAAGCACAACAGCTTCAATTGACTCGAGGTTAAAAACACCCTGTTTGAAGTAGTCGATTATACGTCCCGTTGTGCCAATAAGCACATCGACGCCTTTATCTAATTGTTGGCGTTGAGATTCATATCCTTCGCCCCCATATATAAGGCCAAGCGATAATCCCGTGGTTTCCGCAAACGCAACAGCGTCTTTGTGGATCTGAATCGCTAACTCACGAGTTGGCGCTAAGATGATGGCACGAGGTTGACCAGTAGACGTTTCGGATTTTAAAAGTTTATTAAATGTCGCTGTAAGAAATGCTATGGTTTTTCCGGTCCCTGTTTGGGCTTGACCGGCGATGTCTTTGCCTTTTTCGATAAGAGGCATACACATAGCTTGAATTGGCGTACAATTGGTGAATCCAGAATTGGTTAAAGCTTTCAGTACATTGTCATGTACTGAAAAATCGGCGAATTTTGTTTCGGTTAAATGTGTCTTACTCATAGCGGATAAGCATAACCTTAACCCTTGCAATAAGAAACATATTATTCAAAATAGAAGTACATATTTTATTAAACTTGGAGTTTTTCATGAGCGATAAGATCGTAGCAGTAACTGACGATTCATTTGAGTCAGTGATCAATGGCGACAAGCCAGTCCTAGTAGATTTTTGGGCGGAGTGGTGTGGTCCTTGTAAAATGATCGCTCCAATTTTAGATGAAGTGGCAGAAGAAGTTGATAATGTAACTATCGCTAAGTTAAACATCGACCAAAATCCTAATACTCCACCTAAATTTGGCGTGCGTGGCATCCCAACACTATTGTTATTCAAAAATGGTGCTGTAGCTGCAACTAAAGTTGGTGCGTTAAGCAAAACTCAACTATTAGAATTCTTAAACGAAAACGCTTAATTGCGATATGTTCGTTAAACAAAAAAGAGTCTCAGGACTCTTTTTTTTTGCTCGTTTTTAAGGAAACGAAGGTTTCTTTGGGGCGTTCTGACCTGACTCCAGCCAACAAGCCCTTTCGTCATAAAAAATATTAGCTGACGGTACTGGGGAAATTTCGCTTTTCAGACATCCTGCTGGAACAATAAGTGCGGATTGACTCTTATTAACGAATGGTAATGCGCTACCACATAAACTGCAGAAGGCCTTACTGAACGAACGAGTTGGGTGTTCATATTTGGATAGGCTGTCATAACCACGAGTCCATCTGATATTTTCAGTGTTCGTGAACAAATTTGAGGCAAAAGCGGTGCCCGTTAGTTGCCGGCACTGCTTACAGTGGCATTGATAAAACGCTTTGAAGTCGCCTTCCAACTCGAATTTGATTTCGCCGCACAAGCAACCTCCAACTAATCGCTCTTTCATAGTCGCTCCTAAATAAATACGTTAGTTACTTCTCTTACTAACATCAATCCTAAGGATAAAGTTGCACCTATAAACAGGGTAAAACGTGTTGGGACATGATCAATTGTTGCGTGGACAATAGAGTGCAACATACGAAATGCCACATACGCCCAGGCACTATAAACATGAATGGCATCCGTATGACCCAAAACCGCTATTGCAAGTGCGAGCGCATAAAATAGGGTTGGCTGTTCAAAAAGGTTGTTGTGATTGGCTGCTACCTGAGTCACCTTCGAAGGCAACAATGACTTTAGGTTGCTTGGATCTTGTCCTTGTTGTGGCTCTATTTTTAACCGTGACATTGCCGGGAGCCGACTGGCGAACATCCAAATAGTCATACCGAAGGTAAGCGCACCCATCGCAATAACAGGCTTAATAATTTCTATCGCTTCCATAATCTTCCTCAAGCTTTAATTTATGTTCTTTGTAACTAGGTTTATTAACTACAGTAAAAGTAATAGAAACGAAAAGTATAAAAAGGATTTCACAAAAACGTTGAGAATGTTCTAGAAGTGGAATGATCCGCGTTAGAGCACCTCCATAGCACTCTAACGCGGTAATTTTCTGGCGTGTTCCGTTCTGAGCTGTGACTAAATCACAAAACAAAGCCTCCATGGCTTAACAATGACAGAGTACGTCTCGTCTCAAAAACAAAACTGTTGCTATGTATTCGCATATAAATAACCACGATGGGCAACAGCTGCCAAGCGCTTGTAGCAATTAACATTGGTACCCCTGCTGGATTTTTATTCTTCTGCTTCATTACCAACGACCGCATGCTACGTGTTATTGATATCACCTGTTAAAAACTATGTAAACAAAATTCGACCAAAAACAAAAATTCTGATCCTAGAACCTTGTTCAAAAGCAACAATCCAAACACCATAAAGCTAGTCCTATCTTTTTCGAAGGTAACAAGTCACTATGTTGATTATTATCGAAGGCTAATGATGTCATCGATTTCGGCTCGAGTGAGGATGACGACATTCGCTGTATTTTCTTTTCGACATCGTCATCCAGTCCGATTCCTCGCCCTCGTCTTTGACGTCCTGCGTCGCACTACCACCTATGTCCATATAGGCGTCGCGAACGCGGGGATCTGTTCTTCCGGTTTGGTTTGTTTGGCTTTAGCAGTCCAATCAAGTTGGGGATGACGGTTGCCTACAGGGATGTAGGTACACGAGCAATGCAGGAGCGATTGCCGTGGTCAGCGAATTTCAGGCAATAAA
>CAXRBI010000042.1:0-8288 GCA_964229075.1 Alteromonadaceae bacterium
GCGTGCTTCCTATTTTGCTGCCGTATGCAAGATGACAGTTAATAACGACATCCAGTATAAGCTTTTCGTGAAAAGTAAAAATAACCTTGGATGCCTATCAGATGTTACCCTAAATCAAAAAGTTGGGGGGGTAAAAATAGATAAAGTTTCCAACAATAATGATGTTTATTTTAATTACTTAGTTAGCACCGATAATACAGAATACCAAGTAGAAAAAGGAACCGAAACCGTCTTAGTGGAAGACGGTTTCGGTGGTTTTTTAGAGTTTACTTGTAGCGGTGAAAATGTGCTTTTTAGAGCCTTTGCCTAAGCCAAGTTGAATAAAGGGTAGCGAAAATGGAGTTTGAAGAGATTAACCAGAGTTAACCTTCTAACACCACGATATTTTGGCCTAAAACAGCAGGTTGATTCTGTGCAATGTTTAAGGTAATTATTAGTGTTAGTGTGCAAACTAAATAGTCGTTTCACAAGGACTCTAACGACGCATAATACCCAGCGACGATAGGATGGGCTTTTACCCGCTCCACCAACGCTTGAACAAGCGGCGCATGGGTTGCCACTGTGTCTGCTGGGATGTGATCTAACATGCTGCTGGCTAACCAGTTAGCGTGCACAAAGACTTTGATATCGGCGACTGTGAGTTGATTGTCGGCGAGATAATTTCCACGTTGTTCTAATTTTTGGTTTAACCATCTTAAGTGCGGGACTATGTTGCGCTGAAGAATGCGTTCTCTCGCTTCCTTGAGCTCGTCGCCTTCCATACCAAATGTAGTCACCAGCTTATATGAAATGTCTTCCGTCGCTTCCATCACCTCATCACAAAGCAAGGCCTGGTAATCGTCTTTTGGGTAGAGACCGGCAAGTTTGCCTGCATATCGGGTTAGGGCATTACATTGTGTCACTTGTTCATCGCCAAAATGAACCGTAGGGACCTGACCAAACGGCGTGGTTTGGGCGATATCAGGAAACTCGTTAAACTTAAAACGAAAATCCGTAAACGGCTTACCTGCTGCATGCAATGCGATTCGTATCGGCTCACCGCGACCGCCGTTGACATCAAAATAGGTGACTTTGATTTCGCTCATTCTTGACTCCCGTGTCTCAAACACATTGTAAGTAAATCAAGCAATGGGGATTGGTTAGAACAGATTCAATCCCCCTCGTTGAGTATTTACCCGAGATTAAAATTGCCCAGACAGGATGAGCGAGTACCTCGACTCAAAACGGTAACTGCGGTGCTCTCTTCGGATCAAATCGGTTTCTGTGTAGAGGCCTTCGAATCGTTCGCGGTCGTAAGCAAATTTGCGGTTAAGTAAGTGGTCGCCTTTGAGTCGCAATTTAATGTGTTCATTGATTTGGTAGTCAATAAAGCCGTTAGCGGTCATCTCTGGCATCGAGCGATGACGAAAATCGTACCTTGCCCAAGGGTAATCACCGCGTTTTGCCAGCGATAAGCTCGCAGAGAGACCTGGCAGTATTTCATTTTGATCGATTTTTAGATTCCATTCATGATGGCTGAAACCATTAATAATTGTGTCCTCGCCGGTAAATGGGTCGGTCACTTCACTGTCTTTGAGCGTGTAACTGGCGGTTATATGAGTGTTTTCAAGACCCAGCTTCGTTAGCACTAGGCTCGAGTCCAACGTCAGTCCATATTCTATTGCGTCATCGACATTACCGTCACCGGAATAGGTGACCAACGGAATTTGGGTTATGAGATCGGTAATTTTATGAAAGTAAGGACTGACAGTGACGCTGTTTTGTTTGTCTTGCCATTGGATTTCCCAACTCATGGAAAACTCATCACGCATTTCGGGTTTAAGTTCGGGGTTGGTTTCTTCAAGGCGCGCTTCGTCGCGATTAAATTCCGGTACAAAATCGTCTAAATTCAACTGGCTAACTGTACGTTGGTAATTAAAACGCAACTGGTTGTTGTCGTTGAGATCATAGCGAAAATTGATCCGTGGTTTTAAGTAGGAAAAGGTACGGCTCGATTCGTTGCGACTGCTCTGTAACGTCTCTGTTTGCAGCTGAAAATCCGTCGTCACATCTAAGGTCGAGGTTTCATAGACCAAAGAAGACTGCAAGTTCATCTGTGCGTTGATGGTGTAATTGTGATTTACAAAGGCTTCGTACCGAACTTCTTCAATGTCATTGATTTCTGTAGAGTGATAGGTGTCGCCATTTTCACCCTCAAACTGGACGGTTTCATCGTGTTCATTGATGGCCACTTCTAAACCAGAATCCAAACTGTGCTGCGGGTTTATGGTCAGCTTCCAGTTGCCTCGAAGCACATTCTCTTTGCTGACATAAAGTCTAGGTAAACGATAATTAGGCGCAGTTTGATTGTTTTCCAATAGGTCGACTAACCATATTTGATCGTCGGCGTCGGTTTTATTGCTGATAAAAAGCAGTTTTAGGTGGTTATCCGCATTGACGTTGTGAGTGATGTCGCCACTAATCTCCCAAATGTCTCGTTGCCAGTCATATTTTAGATTGTTACTGCTAGTTTCATCTTCTAGCCAGTCGGTTTTTTCACTGATGTAGTTACTGTCAACGCGCTCTTGTTGATATAAGGCGCTGATCTGCATTTGCGTATCATCCGACATTAAGTACTCGAATTTGCCACTGAAGCCGTCTTGAGTGTATCTGTTCTTGCGTTGTCTTATGTAGGATTGGGTTAGCTGATTATCAGGCGTCCAAAAGCGGTCGGTGATGGTAAACTGGGTTGGATTGGCATAACGCTCGACCCCTAGTCGATACTTAACCTTGTCGAAGCCATTACTGTATACCACCGAGCCGTATGGTTTTGGAGAGAGGTCCGGCGTAGTTCTGGCGCCCAATGTCCACAACACTGACGCCTCTACGGTTTGTTTGAGCACTACATTGATGACCAGTCCTTCGCTCTGAACATCCAAATCCGAGCGGGTACCGCGAATCAGTTCAATGTACTCAACATCGCGGGCGAGAATGTTGTCCAACTCTTTTTCTACACTGTTGTCCTTGCCTGATACTCGTTTGCTATTGATAAGAACCTGATCACCTGCGCTGCCAAAGCCTCGAGTCTCGTCGGCGCTAGAGAGTCCGATAAGAACCGTAGTCGCCCCTGGAATATGTTCAAGTACGTCATATAAGGTTTGGGGCTCAAAGGCCATAAAGTAGTTGGCGTCATAGCGGTCGACATTGGACGTGTTGGGCGTTGTCTGCGCTGCTGCTGAAAACGCCATGGTCGTGGCAATGGCCGTTGAAATGAAATGTAAGTTAAAGCGACGCATGTATTCTGTCCCTGTTGCCAAAAATGGTTAAGTTGCAGCAGATGATAGAAATCCAGCAGTTGCGAAAACAGGCACAAAACGTAAAAATGAATGCCGCAAAAATTTACAAAAGTTTACATTGCCGAAGTCTCAGGGCTGATATATTTGCAGTGAAAGTAAAAAATTGAATGGATGTCATGACGGCCAAACCCAGCTTACTAATTATTGAAGACGAACCGAGCATTTTGCGCGGGCTGACCGACTTATTTGTGTTTCATGGTTACGATGTTGCCACTGCGACTGACGGTAAAGCTGGGCTGGAAATGGCATTAGAAGGCGATTATCGCTGTATTTTGCTGGATGTCATGTTACCGAGCATGAATGGCTTTGAGATCTGTGAAGCTATTCGTCAACAGTCGCAAACCCAGCCTATTTTAATGTTAACCGCGAAAAATGCGGAAGAGGACATCATCAATGGGTTGAGTTTGGGGGCAGACGACTACCTGGCGAAGCCGTTTTCTACCTCTGAATTGGTGTTGAGAGTGAATGCCCTTATTCGACGCTCGGGTTGGTCCGGTCAGGGCACTTCCATTCAGATTGGTGAGCAAGTCTCGATTTGCACCCAGACCCTCACCGGCAAAGCCTTTGAACAGCCTGTGCATTTTACCCGCCGGGAAGTGGCCATCATCAGTTATTTAAATCAGCAGCGCTCTTATGTCACCCGTTCCGAATTGTTACGTGAAGTGTGGGGCTATAAAGTCACAGACGACATCGATACTCGCACAGTAGACATTCATATTGCCAAAATTCGCAAGAAGATCGAACGTAACCCCAAAGCACCTGAATACCTAGTAACGCTTAGGGGCGAAGGTTATCAATTGTTTAGTGGACAACCGGGTTAATGAACTGGCTTCGACTGAATAAACCGCTCTTGAACTATCAACAGCGTCTTACCAGATTGCGTTTGATCACAGCATTGCTGTTTTTGTTGTTGTTTGTGCCTGCCAGTCTGATTTCTTATTTTGGTTTTCAGCAATTGCACAAGGAAACGTTGCTGAAGTACCAACGCCAAACCGAAAAAGTCACGGTGGCGTTAAACAAGCGATTTTTCAAAAAGCTGGCAAATACCAACGCGATTCGAAAGGAGCAGTTCGAATACTACTTCCATGTTTACAATCCGCTGACGGATACATTGACTAAAACGCTGTCGCCGTTGGCTGACACGAGTTCTTACAAAGATACCGCGGGACTCTTAGGGTATTTTCAGCAAGATTTGGATGGCGGATTTAACAGTCCGGTTTGGCCGTATCCCTTAGACTCAGTAGAAGATAACAAAAGTCAGGGCGACGGTTTATCAGATAGTCTCTCGCAAAGGCGACTATTGGCCGTGGAGCTTAGAAATATTGTACAGCGGTCGGGGCAATATCGAGACTTCATTGCAGGCGGAATGAAAGGCAACAATGGCCGTTTTTACTTGTTTACCGACGTGCCAAATTATCTGATATTTTACCGAGTGGTTGCTCTCAATGGTGAAACCAAACTGCAAGGTTATGTGCTAGAGCGCACAGCGTATTTGACTCACTACGTGACACTGGCTCTAAATGCAGTTGAGGTGGACGTGCCGTTGGCGGTCACTTTGAAAAATACCCCGAAAGAGGCGTCTGAACCCTTCCATACTTGGTATTTTGCATCGCAAAAAGGAGTGGAGGGGAACTTACTTGTCGAGCGTCAAGAGGCTCCGGCTCTAGAACTTTCTGAGCAGCATTTGGGGCGCCAAACACTCAACTGGCCTTACGCTAATACTGAGATCTCGTACTCGACCTCAGCGGTAAATTACACGCCACAAGGTATATACAACTTAGTCCTTAGCCTGGTGTTGCTGCTCGCTATGGTTTTTGCCTGTTTTGGGTTCTATCGCATTGGCATTAAGCAGCTGAGATTGGCGGAGCAACGACTGAACTTTGTGTCATCGGTAAGCCATGAGCTGAAAACGCCACTGACTTCGATTCGTATGTACGCGGAAATGCTGCAGTCGGGGCAAGTCATGTCGGCGCAGCATCAAAAAGACTATTACGATTTTATTTTCAGTGAAAGTGAGCGGTTATCGCGGTTAATCGACAATATCTTGCAACTGGCGAAACTAAGCCAACCGCAGCAAAGTCTAGCGCCAAAATATATTGAACTGTCGGTCATCAAGGACACGATTCGGTCAAAGGTATCGTCAATGCTCGGTGGCAATGGGTTTGAACTTAAGTTAACCGCATCTTACAGCGAGCCCGACAAGGTGAAATTATTTATAGATCCGGACGCGTTTTCTCAAATTGTAATTAACATCGTCGACAACAGCGTGAAGTTTTTTGATCACAAGCGCATCCTTGAAGCGGAGCGCAAGCGCATCGATGTGAGTTTTTACCCGGATAAGCACGAATCCGATCGTGTGGTTATGGAGATTCGAGATTACGGAATAGGGATTGAGCCCGAACAAGAAAATAAATTGTTTGAGCTATTTTACCGCGGCGGTGATGAACTGACCCGTACTACCCAAGGTACAGGCATTGGTTTGGCTTTGGTACAAGAGCTGGTGGCGGCTCAAGAGGGGCGAATCAAGCTACAACGCATGTCACCCGGCTTGGCACTTCAAGTGTCACTAAAAGCGCAGATTGATGACGTCAGTTAGACAGGCCACCCATACATAAATATTTGATTTCCATATAGTCATCCAGACCATATTTCGAACCTTCTCGTCCATCACCGGACTGTTTAACACCACCGAATGGGGCGGCAGCATTGGAGATTACGCCTTCATTAATACCGACCATGCCAAATTGCAGTTGTTCGGATACGCGCCAAACGCGGCCAATATCGCGTGCGTAAAAATAGGCGGCAAGTCCATATTCGGTGTCATTTGCCAAGGCAATTGCTTCTGCTTCTGTGGTAAACGGAATGATTGGTGCGACGGGACCAAAAATTTCGTTTTGAGCCACGGGCATATCGTTTGTTACCTTCGACAATACGGTTGGCGGGTAATAGTGGCTGCCTTCCGCCGATTGCTGGTCACCGATTTCGATACTTGCACCTGCCGCGACGGCGCTTTTAACTAAGCCATCAACTCGCTCTGCCGCAGCCGCAGAAATCAGTGGGCCGACTTGATGGTCGGGGTTGAGACCATTGCCGCTGCGTAATCTTTGCACTGCGGCGGTAAACTTAGTGGTAAAGGTTTCTAGGACCGAGTCTTGCACCAAAAATCGGTTGCTGCATACGCAAGTTTGTCCGGCATTGCGAAACTTTGATGCGATCGCGCCACTTACGGCTGCATCGATGTCGGCATCGTCAAATACGATGAAAGGGGCGTTGCCGCCAAGCTCCATTGACACTTTCTTAACTGTGCTTGCGCATTGTCTGGTCAGTATCTTTCCAACCTGTGTCGAGCCGGTAAAGGTAAATTTTGCCACCTTGGGATCTTGCGTCAGTACTTTGCCCATCTCAGGCGCATCAAGCCCTGGTACAACATTAAAAACGCCTGCCGGAATGCCAGCGCGATGGGCGAGCTCCGCCATTGCCAATGCGGACAGTGGCGTCAACTCGGACGGCCTGACAACAAACGTGCAGCCCGCGGCTAATGCTGCCGCCGCTTTTCGAGTAATCATCGCGTTTGGAAAGTTCCAAGGCGTTATCGCACTGACAACGCCAACGGGTTGTTTGATAACTAACACTCGTTTGTCACCACTGGGGGCCGGTATGGTGTCGCCGTAAACTCGTTTGCCTTCCTCCGCAAACCACTGAATGTATGACGCACCGTAGGCAATTTCTGCTTTGGCTTCAGTAAGCGGCTTGCCTTGTTCGATGGTTAAAATCTTGGCCAAATCGTCTTGGTGGCTGATCATTAATTGATGCCACTGTTCTAGCAGTAAGAAGCGTTCGTGCGCACTTTTACTCGACCAAGTTGGCAGAGCGTCATACGCCGCATCGATGGCCGCTTGGCAAGCCTCAGCGCCAGCGTCGGCCACCAGAGCGACAGTTTCTTCAGAGTCTGGATTAGCAACTGAAAACGAGTCAGGTGCCGAGTGCCATCTACCGGCAAAATAGGCGTCTGTTTTTACTAATGTGGAGTCGTTTAATTGGTCAAATAGGGCGTAGGGCATCACAGTTTCGCTTATTCTAAAATGGAGGTTCGCACGGTCATGGCCTTACGGCATGAATAAATAACCTTTACCACGGATGGTTTTCAGGTAGTCGTCGGCGTTGTCGCCGAGTTTTTTTCGGATTTGCGAAATCGTGATATCGGCAAATCGGTTTAAGCCATCGTATTCGATGTTTTTTAACGCTTTGAATACTTGTTCGCGACTGACAATCTCACCGGCATTTTCTGCTAACAACGCCAACATGTCGAATTCTGGTGTCGTTAAGTCGAGCATTTGCTGTTGAAATTCCACATTTCTTGACGCTTTATTAATATTGAGCTCTCTAAATTTAAGAAGGTTTTTACTCGGCGTCTCAGTGGATTCAGGGGCGATACTAGCTCGTCGAAGCAGTGCTCGAATTCGCGCCAGTAGAACTCTTGGTTCAATTGGTTTTTGAACAAAGTCGTCTGCGCCCACCTCAAGCCCAACTATTTGATCGATAGAATCCTCAGACGCCGTTAACATGAGTATACGGCCTTGGTAATTGGGTCTCGCTTCGCGGCAGATGGCCACACCGTCTTTGCCAGGTAACATCAGGTCTAGAACAACTAAGTCTGGCTGTTCTGAGACGATTCTTTCAACGGCTGGTAGGCCGCTGTGTTCAACGCTGACATTAAACTCGCGGGCTGACAAGTATTCGGCCATGAGCAAGGCTAAATCGACGTCATCCTCAACAATAAGGATGTTTGAATTGATTGCGTCCATGTGGTTTCCAGTTTAAGTGCGAGGAGGTTCGTCTTCTTCCTCGTCTTCCTCTTCATCATCTTCTTCTTCGAGTTCTTCTTCTTCGAATTCTTCTTCTTCGAATTCTTCTTCTTCTTCGAATTCTTCTTCTTCGAACTCTTCTTCTTCG
>CAXRBI010000043.1:0-58759 GCA_964229075.1 Alteromonadaceae bacterium
CCTGATAATCAAACAATTGATAATTTAAGTCGCAATCAAGCAAAATTAGTCGAGCTAATTTTAGACGAAAGTATTGAAATCGACAGAGTTAAATTAGCAAAGCATTTTGCTCAGACACACGATCTTCTTAGATCTCAGGTAGATATGAATACATCTGCATTAGAGGTGATTGAGCATATGATCGACACCCTTGGAAAAATATTACTCTTGCTGCTTATTTTAGGTATAACCATCGGTTGGAAAGTCAAAATAAATAAATGACGGTTTCTGGCACTTAAAAGCCGTAACCATCTCTCCGAGCAACACCCAAAGCTTTACGCTGAAATCAATTACTTCATTAGATAATTAGAATGTTGTGACATTTGTCACTTCTTTTTTTGGTAGCAGAGAGTTTAATGTACACACTCAATATCGATAGGGAAATGACGTGAAAGAAGCAAATAAACAAACACTTAAAATCATTCATTCAATCATATTAGTTCAAGGTGGTGTCCTACTGTTGTGGATAATTTCCTCGCAGAACTTTGCAGACTACACAGGGTTTAGCACAGTAGCGTCAATTGCGCCTTCCGCGTGGCTAGCGGCGGCTGCTCTTATCGTTGTTTATGTCTGGGGCGCTGCAAGCATCTCAACTGTGCGAGAGCACATGTTCAAGTTGGACAAGTTAAAATATACCGCCATGCTAGGGGCTTTGATATCTGGCGTTTTCGAAGAAATCGTGTTCAGAAAACTATTGATGGATTATATGCATCAACAACAGATGAGTGAGTTATGGCAAGTGCTGGCCTCTGGTGCAGTTTTTGGTATTGCCCATTTGGTATGGGGTGGCAAAGCAATCTCTGCAGCGATTAACGCAACTTTCTATACCTTCTTCTTGGGGGCGGGTTTAGCCATTATTTACATCCTCAGTGAGCGAAATTTGGCCGTTTGCATAATTGCTCATACGATAGTGACCGGACTAATAGAGCCTGGCCTTATCAAGGCCGCAGTATTAAACAAGCTAGGGTATTTAACTGAGCGCCGAGTGTCTGCCGAAACATAATTAAAAAGTGACTTGAAGAGTTGAGAAAAAGCCGGCCTCCAAGTTTGCAGTTCGGTTATTTTCTCAACTTAAATTAGCTAGCTTTCCACCACTTAGCGGTATTTAAGGATTTCCCTATTTACTTTCACGTAAAAATCCCTACAATGCGCGACTGATTAAAAAATGTTCTTTAGTAATGTGTTTTGACGCGAGTTGTTTTAGCCCGGATTTCGGTCCGAGGCGGGTTTTGTTCGCGCCAAAAATATTACGTTCTTTTTAAAAATAGGTGATTGTAAATGCAACCGATGTTAAACATCGCAGTTCGTGCTGCGCGTAATGCTGGTAAAATTATCGCTCGAGCTTATGAGCAGTTAGATTTAGTTCAAGCGGAACTTAAAGGTTCAAACGACTTTGTTACAAACGTAGATAAAGAAGCCGAACAAGCAATCATCTCAACCATCAAAGCCTCTTACCCAGAGCACTCTTTTGTCGCAGAAGAGAGCGGTGTAACTGACGGCAGCGAAAAATTCCAATGGATCATCGACCCGCTTGATGGCACCACAAACTTTGTAAAGGGCATTCCTCACTTTGCCGTTTCTATCGCCCTAAAAGTCGACGGCAAGTTAGAACAAGCTGTTATCTTCGATCCAATTCGCGGCGAATTATTCACTGCATCAAAAGGCGCTGGCGCTCAGCTAGACGGCAAACGTATTCGCGTTTCAAAAGCACGTGATTTAACTGGTACATTATTAGCGACAGGCTTTCCGTTCAAACAAAAACATCAGTTAGATGCTTACACTGGCATTTTTAATGACCTATTCACTCAAGTTGCAGACATGCGTCGCGCAGGTTCTGCAGCACTAGACTTAGCGTATGTTGCAGCGGGTCGTTTTGAAGGTTTCTGGGAAATCGGTCTTAAGCCTTGGGATACTGCAGCGGGTCAGTTGATTGCAAAAGAAGCCGGTGCTGTAATTGCCGATTTTGAAGGTGGTAACAACTACGATCGCAGCGGTAACATTGTCGTTGCAACACCAAAAGTACTTGGTGCGATTCTTAAGACTATCCGTCCACACTTGAACGACGGTCTGCGCTCTTAATCTGGCGCTCAGTATTGCTCGCTGATCAAAGTATCAGCGGGCAAGCGTATCTCACATTTCGGATTCACATAAACACTTAAAGGTGTTGAAAATAAAACGCTGTCCGAAAATTCCAAATTTGTCACCGCCATCCCCTGCTCACTCGATCTTTGCAATAAATTATTATCTGCAAAAGCAAAGTCCACTCTTCCCAGCTTGACCATTTGAACACCGATCTTAACATTTTCAACGAAGCTTATATTGAGTCCAGCTCTAATAAACTGTTGAGCAAACTGTGATTGTGCTGAAGTCCTTAACAGAGCAATTGAGCGACCTTTTAGCTCGCTTAATGAATGCCATTTAAAAGCATCAGGTGCCACTTTACGAATAAGCCCCAAGTGAACTATACGCTCGCTTAGTTGATAACGCTTAAACGCTACAGTGCGGGGTGGATAGAAGCTGGCGCACCAATTTCCTTCGGAAATGCTCTGAAGAGCACGTTTGGGCGGTTGAAAAAATGGACGCCATATAACCTTCTTCCCTTCTAAAACATCAGGCAAAAGGTCAAAAGCAACTCCCCCATTTGCGCTATTAGAACTTGTGAATGGAGGATATTCTATAGCAATCACCTCAATAACTTTTGCGGTGGCTTGCACATTAAAACAAATAATAAATAAAACGCCACATCCTAGCCATGTTAATTTCATTTACTTCTGCTCGCGCATTCCAACCTATCGTTTGAACATAGCCCAACACTGGTTAAAAAAGCAATAAAAAGCCGACTCAAGGTCGGCTAAGCAATAATTAATAAGCGAAATAGTTGCTCAAGAAAGTATCAAAATCGACTGAGTCATTTTGCTCAACCTGCCGCTGGTCTTCATGGGACTGCACCGAAGCGCGGCTCAAAAAGTCAGTGCCAAACTCTTTAGGCTCCGCGGCAAGGATGTCGGCCTTGTATTGCTCCGCCAAATGAATGCCCATGTACCCATTGTCGATTTGCGTATCCAACAACTTAGTCATAAGTTGACCAGACAAGGTTTGCGCCGCATCACTTGCCGCAGGCAAGAACTGGGCAACCGCTTGTTGGTAGTCGTCGCCGCCATAATGACCATCTAACCACTGGCCAATTTGCTCAAATTCAGCGAACAGTGACGTCATCATGTCACTCATGGCGATGGTTTCACCATTCATCGTCACGGCTAGATTTTTGTCGCGACCATTCAGAACAACCGCGTCTTGGTTTATTTCCGCTTCCTGCTGCTGCGCTTGAGACAATTCAGATTGTTCGTTGAACAAACAGAACAGCAAGAAAACATCCAACATACGCATCTGCTCTAAGGTGATGCCATATGGCGAGAATGGATTAACATCCAGAGCCCGCAATTCAACATACATAACACCGCGTCGCTCAAGTGCATCGGTCGGCTTCTCACCTGACTTGGCGACCTGTTTTGGACGAACAGGGGCGTACAATTCGTTCTCAATTTGCAGAATATTATGGTTGAGCTGCTTGTATTGACCATCGACTTTTACGCCGATGTCTTTGTATTCGTTAGACTCGGTTTTGATCGCTTGACGCAAACGCTCGATATAGTCAGTTAAAGAGCCATATTCAATATTTAAGGCACTTTGCGCACTGTTGGTATAACCCAGGTCACTCATCCGCAACGATGTCGCGTTAGGTAAAAATATTGAGCCTTTGCCAAAGCTTTCAAAATTTAACCCTGTCTCTCGGCCTTGTAGGAACGATTTACACATTGCAGGCGACGCACCAAACAGATAGGTCACCACCCAAACATAACGCTTAATATTACGCACCATATGCATATATTTCGAAGATTGGAATGTCTGCAAGTCATCCGTTGAGGCTTCGTGTTGTTGTAACAACTGCCAAAACTCCGTCGATAATGAGAAGTTGTAGTGAATGCCTGAAATCGCTTGCATCATCGAGCCATAGCGATTTTTTAAACCAACCCGATACGTCGTTTTCATCTTACCGACGTTTGAGCTGCCGTATTGAGCAATGCGAATATCGTCCTCATTGCTTATGAAACAAGGCATACTCATTGGCCACAACATCTGCTCACCTAGGTGAGACAGCACATAATGGTGGACGTCTTTAAGTTGGTTAAACGTTGTTTCGATATCATTTGATGGTGGCGTGATTAGCTCCATCAAGGATTCTGAATAATCGGTCGTGATATACGGGTGCGTGAGTGCAGAGCCAAGCGCTTGTGGGTGGTCCTGACGTGAAAGTTTACCTTCCGGGCAAATTCTCAAAGCTTCTCGTTCGATGCCGCGTTGAATACCTTTTACCGCGTTTGTAGCGGCTTCTGAACGCAATTGCGACAGTTGATTTTGTAGAGATGTCAAAATGCAATCTTTCCTTTCAAGCAAACGTGCTTACTGACAGCAGTCTATGGAGTCATAATAGCGAAATTTAAAGGTTCCGCTTAACAAAAAGTTAACTATTTCTTTTTGTTCGATAAAGACCTAAGTCTAGACCGTGGGTTTTAACAATATATTTCGCACTGCGATATGTAGATTGGGTTAATAGCCGGTTATGTACGTTAAAGTCTTGGATTTGGATTGTTTTTTGTCGGCAAAAAAAAAGCCGGCCAAGCCGACTTTTTGCAATCAATCGCCTGAATTAGGCAAAAACAGACTTAACGTCGTTTAGAGCTTCGTTAAATTCTTCTGAATTAAAGAAGTCTAGATCTGGCATTACACCTTTGTCGACGTACGGCTGTAACAACTCGTTGGTATCGGCATTTTTGCCAAGTACCTTGTTGTAGATAGCACCGATGCGAACGAAATCGATGTAGCTAACGTCGTCTGTTTGATACGCTAGGTTATTCCAGTTCTCTGTTACTTCGATGAATTCACCTGTGAATTCCCAGCTGCGCATAATAGCGCCGCCCAATTTACCACCCATGCGTTTAATCGCAGCTTCTAAGAAGCTTGGGTTAGCAAACACTTCTTCGTGACGCTCCGCTTCCGTCAAAATTGGTAAAACACCGATTGAGTGAACCAACGCAACTAACGTCAAGGTGTCGATGTTAATCGAAGAGTGTTTATTTTGTTTCAACCAGATCTGCATGGTTGCCATAGCAACACACGCAACATTTACCGTTTTCTGCCACGACTTGCTCATGTAGTCGCGAACCAATTCGTTTTTAGAAACGAACACTTGTTCCATCGCGATCGCTGTTGCGATGTTTTTAATTTGGCGTAAACCAATGCGGGTAACCGCTTGATTCAAAGTCTCAACTTTTACTGAACGCCCCATAAATGCGCTGTTTGCCACTTTAACCATGCGAGCAGACAATGCTGGATCTTGGGCAATGACGTCTGCTATCGACACTAGGCTTACGTCCGGATCGTCGACCGCTTCACGGATACGAATTGCGATTTCAGGGAGCGTCGGTAAAACAAGAGAATCACTTTGGATTTTTTCGACCAAAATCGTCAATAGTGCATTTTCGGTAGACATACAATTTCCTTTATTTTTACACTAACAGCATAGCGCGCTAGAAGACACTTAAGCAGAATGCTTTGCTTTATTGTTAATCTAATTGGATGTTTTAACAACTATTTTTTCGCTACTCCGAGGTGACGTTTTGATTTGCATCGTCGCCAACGCACAAAAGATCAAAATTTGTTCAATTTTATAGATCTCTCGAGTCTTGCGCTGTTTGCAACATACTTCGACTATCAGCGAGAAACTCGCCAGATTTTTCGCCAAACCAAGTAGCCACTTCCGCAAACGTTGCTTTAAACGCCTCTTTGTCTTCCTTGTTGAGATCATCTAATGCACTTTGTAGTTCATTTTTAAAAGCATCACCCAGGACGGTCGCTTGTGACGCGCCATAAATAATATCTGCATATAATTCAGGGCTTTGGGCAAATAGTCGTCCTGTCATTGCTAATTCTAGTCGATAAATCGGAGAACTGAGACGTAATAGCTGATTTAAATTTGGATTTTGCGACTTTAAAAAACGCCCATACACATAGGTAGTAAAGTGTCGCATTGCCTGAATCAGCTGCATACTGTCGTCGTGTTGCTCAGCATCATCTTCTTGCGTCACTGCGCCCCAAAGTGCCACTTGTTGTAACAACCATTGATACTTTTCTTGTTCACGGCCATGACAGACAACAACAACTTGTTTAACAAAATTGGGTACATCTGGGCCAAACATTGGATGCAGACCCACAACCGGGCCACTGTGACTTGCTAACATGGCATTTAAAGGCGACGCCTTCAATGACGTTAAGTCCGCCAATATGCAATCACTCGGTAGCTTCGGCAGAGCTTGAATCACCTGCTCGGTCAGTTTAATCGGTACTGACACCACAACTAATGAGGCGTTTGACACAATTGCCTCAGCCTTGTCCCAATCGTCTTTTTCTAAAATGGCGACGTCATAGCCACTGCGCCGGAACATCTCAACAAAACGAGCGCCAAGAGCGCCTTGGCCGCCAACTACAACGATTTTGGCTTCTGGATTAATGCAGCGATAGCTGTCGTGTTGACTCTGGTAGGATTCGCGCATGATTCTGCGCAGCAAGTCTTCCACTAAGTCAGGAGAGACATTGAGCGACTCAGCTAAAGCTCGTCGTTTGCCAATGAGCTCAGCTTCTCGCACTGGATCGTAAATCGGTTTGCCAACTTCTTTTTTATAAACGCCAACGGCAGCTGTCACTTGCTGCCGTTTTGCCAATAACTCGACGAGTTGAATATCCAACTCATCGATTTGTTGTCTTAGATTTTCAATTGCCATAATGACTCCGACTTAGGCAATGGCGAGCTGTTTCTTGTCCGCAATCACGGGTTTTAAACGCTCATGATAGTCCATAATCAGAGTTTCCGTCGATTGCCAGTCAATACAACCGTCGGTGATGGATACACCGTATTCAAGCTGTCCTAAATCGGCCGTCAGTTTTTGGTTTCCTGGATTTAGATGACTTTCCAACATAATGCCTTTAATTGACTGGTTGCCCTGCTCAATTTGCTGCATAACGTCATTTGCTACTTCGCCCTGACGACGATAATCCTTGAAAGAGTTTGCGTGTGAGCAATCTACAATGATGGCTGGATTGTAACCTGAGTCGACCAATTGTTTTTCAGCAGCGTCTATAAACGGCTTTTGGAAGTTTGGCTCTTTACCTCCACGCAGAATCAAATGAGCGTCTGGATTACCACGAGTTTGAACAATCGTGACCTGACCTTGTTCACTGATGCCCATGAAGTGATGACCACTGCCCGCTGCGCCAATCGCGTTGAGTGCGATAGTCACGTTACCATCGGTACCATTTTTGAAGCCCACTGGCATAGAAAGACCACTGGCCATTTCGCGGTGCGTTTGCGATTCAGTTGTTCGCGCGCCGATTGCCGCCCAAGAAACCAAATCTGACAGGTACTGAGGCGAGATTGGGTCTAATGTTTCCGTCGCGATTGGAATTTGTTGTTCTGTCAACCAAAGCATTAACTCACGTGCTTTGTATAGACCAGTTTCAATATCAAATGAACCATCTAGGTGTGGGTCGTTGATCAAACCTTTCCAGCCAACCGTTGTTCTAGGTTTTTCGAAGTAAACCCGCATGACGATAAACATAGTATCGCCAACTTCTTGCTGCAAACGCTTTAGTTTTAATGCGTACTCTTTTGCTGCTGCAGGATCGTGAATTGAACAAGGCCCGGAGATCACTAAAGTTCTTGGGTCGTCACCATGAATAATATTTGAAATAGTGTGGCGTGAGCTCTCAATGAATTCACTGCCTGCTTCACTCAGCGGTAAAGACTTTTTTAGCGCGGCTGGCATAACCAACACACGTTCCGTTAAGACGTTTACGTTATTTAGATTATCTTGGTGCATTTTGTTCCCCTATCTGTAGCTCGCGTTTCGCACCATTTGAATGCAGATTTAAAGGCAAGCCCACAACTTTGAATTTTAAGTCGTAAATTATTCATTACACTCTGTATTGATATGATTACACCTTAGAAAACTCAGTAGCCATTGTCAACGGCAAAATTGAGTAATTATTCAACTTTATGAAAATAGGCTGTTTATTCAGTGCTCTCGGGCTCGGTATTCGAGCAAAACATAACGCTGAAGCATGTTGGGCAACTAGCAACTGCGCTAGAAGTTGGTGGGAATGATCGAAGCGGATGAAGCGCTCGAAAGAGACCGTTGGCAAACACTGTATGAAGCGCATTGTTGTTTATAGGCAAGACAACAACAAAGAAGACGTATTCAGGGCAAAGGTTGGGGAGACGGGCACAAAAAAAGGAGCACTTTGTGCTCCTTTCTGTGTCTGCTTACATTGAAATATCAATGTGGCATCGAACAAGAAGTTCTTATTTTTTATCCAACTTCTCTTTGATACGTGCTGACTTACCAGAACGCTCACGCATGTAGTAAAGCTTAGCGCGACGTACGTCACCACGACGTTTCACTTCGATGCTGTCGATTAAAGGGCTGTGCGTTTGGAAAGTACGCTCGATGCCTTCACCGTTAGAAATCTTACGAACTGTAAAAGCTGAGTGTAAACCACGGTTTTTCTTCGCTAGAACGAAACCTTCAAACGCCTGTAGACGCTCTTTGTTACCTTCTTTAACTTTTACTTTTACAACTACTGTGTCACCAGGGCCAAATGCTGGTACATCAGTCTTCATTTGCTCTTCTTCAAGAGCCTTAATGATGTTTTGACTAACTTTGCTCATTATATACTCGCTTTTCTAGATTACACTGAACTATTCGGCAGCTTGTTTGCCATCGTCTTCGGAGATGTACTCGTCTAAGAATCGGCGCTGCTCATCAGTCAGAGCTAGAGAATTAATTAAATCAGGTCTTCTCGACCAAGTTCTTCCAAGCGATTGTTTCAATCGCCATTGTCGGATTTTTTCATGATTACCGCTAAGTAACACTTCAGGCACCCGCTGCCCGTCTAAAACTTCAGGTCTAGTATAGTGTGGACAATCCAACAAGCCATCTGTGAATGAATCCTGTACCGCTGAAAGCTCATGCCCCAGCACTCCAGGTATCAATCTCGACACTGCATCAATCAGTGTCATGGCTGGGAGTTCACCACCACTTAATACGAAATCTCCAATCGACCATTCTTCATCGACTTCCGATTGAATCACTCGTTCATCTACGCCTTCGTAACGACCGGCTACCAGCACTAACTTTTTGTTTTGCGCTAGCTGTTCAACGCCCTTTTGGTCTAACTTCCTACCCTGAGGTGAAAGATAGATGACTTTTGCATCGTCACCCGCTGCGGCTTTCGCTGCGTGTATTGCATCGGTCAAGGGTTGCACCATCATTAACATCCCTGGGCCACCGCCGTAGGGTCTATCGTCTACCGTACGATGTTTGTCATGAGCAAAATCTCTTGGATTCCACGCATTAAACTCCACCGTGCCGTTTTTGATGGCTCGACTGATTACGCCTTGTTGGGTAATCGCGTCAAACATTTCTGGAAAAAGGCTTATCACCCCTATCCATAACTGACTACTCATAAGAGGTCAGAAACCCGGATCCCAATCCACCGTAATGGTGTTTTGTTCCTTACTGACGTCGATGATGACATCGTCCTGAATAAATGGAATCAGACGTTCTGTTTTACCGAAGGCATCGTTGTGATTCGCATCAACAACCAAGACATCGTTAGAACCGGTTTCCATTAAGCTTGAAACTTTGCCCAAATCGTATCCTTTGTCGGTTTTTACCATCATGCCCGTTAAGTCACGCCAGTAAAATTCGTCATCAGATAGTTCAGGTAACTGGTTTGCCGATACAAAGATTTCACCGTGAAGCCATGCTTCCGCTTCGTCTCTTGAATCCACACCCTGAATTTTTGCTATCAAGCCTTTGTTGTGTCGGCGCCATTCAGCAACCGTCACTGTATGCTCTTTGCCATTTAGGTTAACAACCCAAGGCGCATACTCGAAGATCCCCTCAGGGACTTCTGTGTAGGCGTTTACTTTAAACCAGCCTTTAATGCCGTAAGAGGCACCAATTTTGCCAACTAAAATCGACTCATTGGAATTTGACTGACTCATAAAACTACCTTCACTTCTTCACTAATTAGCAATTAAGCCGCTTTCGCGTCTTTAACTAACTTAGCTACACGGTCAGAAACCTGAGCACCAGTGCCTACCCAGTATTCGATACGATCTAAGTCGATACGTACTTTTTCTTCTTGACCAGCTGCAATCGGGTTGAAGAAGCCAACTTTCTCAATGAAACGACCGTCACGTGCACGGCGGCTATCAGCAACAACGATTGAGTAGAATGGACGTTTTTTCGCGCCACCACGAGCTAAACGAATAGTTACCATAATTTCCTCAATTATTTGTTTAGTTTAGGGTGAAAATTCACCCCCTCTTTTGGACACCCCAAAAAAGGTCGCGCAATTGTACGGATCTGAGCAAAAAATTCAACCTGAAATTCGAGATATGGGCGAGTAAGTACAAAAAAGCCGAGGAATTCCTCGGCTTTGTGATATTTTTTTCCGCAATGGCTTATTTTAGCTTAGGGAATCCGCCCGGCATTTTGCCACCTAGGCCACCCATTCCGCCCATGCCACCCATACCGCGCATCATCTTCATCAGACCGCCACCTTTCATCTTCTTCATCATTTTCTGCATTTGGGTAAACTGTTTCAACAAACGGTTAACGTCTTGCACTTGAGTACCACTACCAGCTGCGATTCGGCGTTTGCGGGACCCTTTTAACAGCTCTGGGAACTGACGTTCTTTTGGCGTCATTGAGTTGATGATGGCTTCCAATTGTTTGAATTGCTTATCGCCCTCTGAGCCCGTCACTGCATCGGGCAACTTGCCCATGCCCGGCATCTTTTCAAGCAGTGACGACATACCGCCCATATTGCGCATTTGCACCAGCTGTTCACGAAAGTCTTCTAGGTCAAAACCTTGACCTTTCATTACTTTCTTCGCAACTTTTTCGGCTTTGTCTTTGTCGATCTTAGATTCGATTTGCTCGACTAAAGATAGAACATCGCCCATGCCTAAAATTCGGCTGGCAATTCGTCCAGGATGGAAAGGCTCTAAGGCATCGGTCTTTTCACCCATGCCGATAAATTTGATTGGCTTGCCGGTGATATGGCGAATCGATAACGCTGCACCACCGCGTGCATCACCGTCCGCTTTGGTCAGAATAACACCGGTTAACGGTAAGGCTTCATTGAACGCCTTTGCGGTGTTGGCCGCATCTTGACCCGTCATTGCGTCAACAACAAATAATGTTTCAACCGGATTGATGGCAGCGTGTAATTCTTTGATTTCGCCCATCATCTCTTCGTCGATGGCCAAACGACCTGCGGTATCAACCAATAGAACATCAAAGAACTTTTTCTTGGCATGTTCAATCGCACCATTGACGATATCGATCGGCTTCTGCTCAACCGAGCTTGGGAAAAATTCAACGCCAACGTCGGTCGCCAAAGTTTCCAACTGTTTGATCGCCGCAGGGCGATAAACGTCGGCACTCACTACCAATACAGACTTTTTCTTCTTCTCTTTTAAGAACTTAGAGAGCTTACCTACCGAGGTAGTTTTACCCGCACCTTGCAGACCCGCCATCATTACAACCGCTGGCGGTTGCGCGGCTAAGTTTAGGTCTTCATTTTCTTCGCCCATGGCCTTTTCAAGTTCACCTTGGACGATTTTTACGAACACTTGGCCAGGAGTTAAGCTCTTACCTACTTCTTCGCCCACCGCTCGTTCTTTTACCGCTTTCACAAATTCACGGACAACAGGCAAGGCAACGTCTGCCTCTAATAGCGCCATGCGAACTTCACGTAGCGTATCTTTAATGTTGTCTTCGGTCAGGCGGCCACGGCCACTGATTTTTTTCAGCGATTCGGATAAGCGATCGGATAAATTACTAAACATAGATCAATGCTGCTTTGATTAATTAAATTGTGCTCAATGCACGACAGTATGTCGCGAATTATATACATGTGGTTGCGCAAAATACAGATTTCAATATCGACTGTGTGGTTTTATCCCAACAAATACCGCTAGCGCTTTGAGAAAACAGCATTTATCTCTTATAAGTTAAATGACAATGAGTTAGAGTGAGTAGACCATGTTTTCAAAATCCGAACTGGCATTTTTGACGGGCCAACTGGGCAGTTTTATCGAAAAAGCGCAAAGTAAACTCGACGGCGCGCCTGAAAACGCGTCTGGCCGCGAAGGGTTGGAAAACAATCTGATAACGGTCGTCTCCATTGTCAATAAGCTCGAACACTTGCAACCCGAATCCGGTAAGGACAAATCGTCACTCAAATTGCTTATCGTCGATGACGTGAAATCTATGCGTGACGTCCTGAGGCATTACTTTATGGCACTGGGTCTCAAGAACGTCGATATGGCAGAAGATGGTCATAAAGGCTTTTTAATGTTAAAAAATGCCCATAAACACAAAAAGCCGTATGACTTAGTCGTATCTGATTGGGAAATGCCTAGAATGACCGGGCTTGAGTTGTTGAAAAAAGTAAGAACCGACAGCGAGCTTTGGCGAACGCCTCTTTACCTCATTTCTTCTTTGTCAGAACAACAACACATCGTCAAAGCATTGAATATGGGCGCAACTGGATATTTAACCAAACCCGTCAATCAAAATATGGTAAAGTCTAAGTTCTCGGAATACTTAAACTAATTTGCGTACTCGAATGCGCTAGTTGATAACAATAATTAGGAAGTTAGAAAGATGTCCATCCATTTTGGGTTGATGTTGGCCTTTGCCGGATTTACCTTTGCAGCCCTTTTGTGCGGCCGCACCGTATTTTATAAATCTAATTTAGAGTCGAAGCAGTTGTATGTGATTGCTGCGCTCGCAATCATCGCACAAATTTTATCTGGACGTGAATCGCTGTTTCTCTCGGGCGATGCCCAATTGTCGCTGGCGTCTATGTGTTTGTTGATCAGTGCCATCATCAATGCACTCATTGTGATTCGCTCATTAAAACAAACTAACACTATGATGATGTTAGTCAGTTTTGCGTTTTCGGCGCTGTTGTCGTTAGTTTTGTGGTTTGTACCATTGGATTCATTTGCTTACGTTGGTGGTAGTCTAAATTCGTCAGTGCCAATGTTTATCCACATCTTGTTATCAATATCAGCCTACTGTGTGCTGGTCATCGCTTCTCTCTATGCGATTCAATTTCGCTATATCGACACTAAACTCAAAGCCAAATCCTTGTCGCTGCACTCTCATTTACCTCCGCTAAATTCAGTTGAAGCGCAGCAATTCCGCCTAATGGCTGTAGGCCTGAGTTTGTTGACTTTGGCGTTGATCACCGGGTTTGCCTTTTTGGACAACATGTTATCTAAACAGTACGCACACAAAACGATTCTCTCTCTGATTGCCTGGGGTATGTTTGCAGTGCTCACTGTTGGACATAAGCTCTATGGCTGGCGCGGTAACAAGAGTGCAATTGCCACCATCATGGGCGCATTTATACTCACATTGGCTTACTTTGGCAGCCGATTTGTACGCGAAATATTACTCAATTAGTCGTAAGTTGCTTGACTCTTACGACATAAGATCATACTTATACGATTCTACTAGTCACACAGGAATTCCTTAGTTGGACGACATATCAACGAGTACCCTATTTATCATATTAGGTGTGCTCATCTTTTTATCGGCGTATTTTTCAAGCTCCGAGACCGGCCTGATGGCCATAAACAAATATCGCCTTAAGCATCTTGAAAACGAAGGGCACAAAGGAGCTAAGCGTGTAGCCCAATTAATGAGTCGTCCAGATAAAACCATTGGTCTTATCCTCATTGGCAACAACTTAGTGAACATCGCCGCTGCGTCTATTGCGACAATAATCTCCATCCGAATGTATGGGGATGTCTGGGGACCTTTGATTGCAACCGTTGCACTGACGTTAGTGGTCCTGATTTTTGCGGAAGTGACGCCTAAAACTATGGCGGCCCTCTACCCGGAAAAAATCGCTTACCCAAGCTCTTTCATTCTGCAAATTTTGATGAAAATTCTCTACCCTGCGGTTATGGCGGTTAATTGGATCACCAACGGTTTACTTGCTCTGCTTCGTGTGAGCCCTGAACAAAGAGAGCAACACAGCTTATCCAGTGAAGAACTCAGAACCGTTGTAAACGAATCCGGCGGCCTTCTCAAAGACAAACACCAAAACATGTTGGTGAACTTGTTAGATATCGAGAATATCAACGCTGAAGACATCATGGTGCCTCGCAATGAAATCTACGCATTAGATATCAACGATGATTGGAAAGACTTACTTAAAGGCTTAACCAACGCCCAACATACTCGCCTGTTGCTCTACAGAGACAATATTGATGATGCTGTTGGCTTCATTCATGTCCGCGATGCTCTGCGCTTGTTAGCAAAAGAAGACTTTAGTAAAACCACCCTTTTACGCGCCGTTCGAGAAATATATTTCACACCTGAAGGGACATCCATTTTCACGCTATTGCAGAAACTGCAACAAAACAAAGAGCGGATTGGTTTAGTGGTTGATGAATACGGCGATATCCAAGGTTTATTCACTCTTGAAGATATCCTCGAAGAAATTGTCGGCGACTTCACAACCGGTATGGCAGTAGACACATCTGAAGAAGTTGAAGAGCAATCGGACGGCAGCTATGTGATTGATGGTGGTGCCTCACTTCGAGACATCAATAAAGAGATGAATTGGGAGCTGCCCACAGATGGACCTAAAACCATCAATGGTTTAATCCTTGAATTCATGGAAGATATTCCCGAAGTTGGGGTGTCATTGCAGATTTCAGGTTACCCAATAGAAATCATCGAAGTAAAAGACAACAAAGTGTCGCTGGCAAAGGTTTACCCCCAGTTGCCACAAGCAGCAAACGAGTAACAAAAAAGCCGGTATTTACCGGCTTTTTTATCACTTTTCTGTGTCGCTGTTTTGCTTGATTCTGGCAGTAAGTTTTTCCGCTAAGCGCTCAACATTACCAGGTTCAAAAAATCGACTGTGGGAGGTTTCGATTTGATACTCGCGTAAATCCGACGCTATCACTTTTCTCCAGCCCCCCACCAGCAGGCGTTGAATGTATCGATAGGCGGAAGACTTGAGCAGCGATGCCTTGCCTTGATATTCACTCAGCTGATAATTTTTCATTGCCTTAACCTGCATATAAAGGCCTCGGTCTGTCACGGTGTTAACGATTTTATTTGATAACAATTTTCGACCGCGATCTCCGGATTTCAGTAACCAAGCGCCGAGTTTGCGCCACAGCAGTAAACCAATATCTGGCATCTTCAGCAAGATAGTATCAACAATAAGCAACTCATTAACTTTCACTTGTGACGAAGAGAGTAACTTGGCCGTTTCAAGCGCTGCCAAACCACCAACAGAAAAACCAGCGATGTACACTTGAGTCTCGTTGCGTTCAATAATTTTATTGGCGTAAAGCGACGCTAACTCGTAAATATCAATATCTGTCTGATTGCCAGGAGGCTGTAACATGTGTAAATCACATATGCCGTGCATCGCTTTTGCTAACGCCTGAAAACGCAACATATCGCCATTGCCGGATGCACAAATGTACATACTGACGTTTCGAGTGGTATCCCCTAAACTGACCATCAGCTTCGGTAGGTTTAATGCAGTCTCTATGCAATCGGCAAATGACGAAACCGTTGGGTTTTCAACCAATTGATACAGCGACAGACGCTTCCCTAACATTTGTTCGACTTGGTTTAGTGTCGTTACCGCCGAAAGCGAATCTCCACCGAACTCAAAAAAATTGTCCATGACCGTTAGGTTCGGTTGCGACAATGTGTCGCGCCAAATCGCTAAAATCTGCCTTTCGAAACGCCCAACGGGCTCTCGACTCTCACTGTGATTCGAAACGAATCCAGTCGGCGAAAGTGCTTCATAATCAATTTTTTCATTGGTTGTATAAGGCATTTCTTCCAGCAAGTTATATCGAGCCGGGAGCATGTAATCAGGTAAAATACGTGCCAACTTGGTCCGCAGCCTATCGAGTTGAAAACTGCTTTCAGACACAATCCAGGCTTGAATTTGAGCTTTACTGCCTTGACCTACAACCTTGACTGCCGCTGAGCGAACACCGTGTTGATTGAGCAAGGTGTTTTCTATCTCGTTCAGCTCTATGCGATAACCACGCAACTTAATTTGTCGGTCATTGCGACCAGAAAAATGCAATACGCCGTCAGTATCTAACCAACCAAGATCACCGGTTTTGTACAAACGAGTCTGCTCCGTGAAAGGCGCTTCGATAAAATGACTGACATTGCGTTCTTCATTATTGACATAACCGTCACTGAGCGTGTCCCCTGCTAGAAAGACTTCGCCAACGACACCATAAGGCAACAGCTTATTATTTTTATCTAAGATAAAGATTTGAGTATTTGCCAAAGGTTCGCCAATTGGCAACGAACGGTAACGTTTGTCTTGTTCTCGAACCTGCCAACTTGAGGCAAAGATAGTTGCTTCAGTCGGTCCGTAAACGTTGAAAAGGGTCGCGCCGGTTTGGCTGACGAAACGCTGGGCAATTTCGGTCGATAGGATCTCGCCTCCACAACAGCAAATTCTCAGTTTTAATTTTTCTGGCTCTTTGATGCCATCGAGAAAACGAGTCAGGGTTGATGGAACAAAGGCAATCATGGTCGCCGCGTATTTCACCATCCACTCTGGCAATACTTCAGGTAACAAACGTCCAGGCGCAGGAAATGCCACGCTACCGCCCCGTAACAGCGGCACTAAGAGTTCAATTAATGCGGGGTCGAAATTTACTTGAGTTGATTGTAACGAACGATCTGAGGAAGTGACGTTCCACGTTTCCGCAATCCACCCCAAGCGCAGTGACAATGCTTTATGGCTAACAGCAACGCCTTTTGGTGTCCCTGTCGTACCCGATGTGAACAACACATAAGCCACCGCATCTGGTCCTGACGCGGCCACTTCAAAATCTTCTATATACGCTCGTTTGCTCAATCGCTCTATATCAACATCAATAACCGGCACACTGACGTCGACAAACCTTGAACTGTTTGCATCATTCAATAACAAACATTTGGCATTGCCTTGTTGGATGATAGTTTGTAACCGGCTGACCGGTATCTCAACGTCATTGTTAATAAATACGGCACCGATAAAACCACATGCCAAAATCGCGATAAGAACTTCTGGCCCTCGTTCAAGTGCTATTGCGACTGAGTCTCCTTGAACAACGCCTAATTCCCGTAACTGCTGCGCAACAACCTCCGCCTTTTTGGTCATGTCGTAGTATGACAGTGTTCCGCCTTCCCAAACTAAGGCGGTGGCACTCGGGTCTAAATTACTTCTGTCCAATATTTGTTGAAAGTAAGGTGTTAGCAAACGCTCACTTTGCGCCAATGACAGCCCAGAATTCACCATAGACTTAGCTTCTTTTGGCGTACAGATGTCCAGTTCAGAAATTGGAGCGTTGAAGTCGGATAGCAACTGTTGCCCTAAATACAAAATACGTTGGCCAATTAAGCCCGTCTCCGCCGCTGAAAAATACTCCTGGTTGCCTTCGAGGACCATCTCCGCGTCGGCAAACTCTTCAAAGTCGCAAACCGAAATTGCCAATGGGTAGCGTGAGTGCCCAGAGAAAGTTTGGTTGGTTGCCCCTACTTCTGCATCGCCATATTCCGTGTAAAAAACAAAGTCCTCGAACGAGAAAATGACATCGAACAAACGATCTCGCCCTTGCTGAATGGCATTTAGGCGTTTGAATTGTTCACTCAACGGGTATTTAGCGTGGCGATAAGCCTTCTTTAAAGACTTAGATATTTGCTCAACCAGGTCGGCAGGCGTAGCGTCGTCGGGGACCAAAATACGAATTGGAATGACCCCAACAAACATCCCCAAACTCTTTTTGTACTTGTTACCGCCTCGATTCAAGCTCGGAATACCGATAACAAAATCGTTGCGCCCCTGACTTTTTGCAATATAAATCGCCAATAGCGCCATAAAACAATGGAATAAAGTTGCTTTATGTTCAGCAGCTAGCGCCTTCAATGCATCAATCAGTGTCCTAGGAATATCACAGGTTTCAATATTCGCACGGGCCACTTGAGAGGCATTAATGTCATTATAACGACGTTCAAACACCCCCTCTGGTAAAACCGGTAACGCTTCTTGCCAATATGCATAATCTTTTTCAAACGTCTTGCTCGTGCGGTAATCGTTGGACTCGACAATAAAATCCAAATAGGAGCGACTGTCTTCAATACCGTCTTTTGAACCGTTTAATAATGCGGTGTAATGCTGGCCCAGTTTCTGAACGGTATTTGATAGACTCCAACCGTCCATCGCGATGTGCAGACTTTGAATTACAACGTAGTGAAGATCTTCGGCGGCACTGACAAGGGCAAAACGTATCGGAGGAACATCGCCAATCTCGAACGGCTGTTTCATCCAATCTTGTTGCCACTTTGTTGCTAAGCGCTCGCCATTCTCCTCTCCGCTGAAATCTTTGATCACTAAGTCGTATTGATAATGCTCGAGTAACTTTTGCTGACCATCAATACACGGTACCAAACGCAGGGCATCTTCTTCTGCGGTCAAACTGTCTAGCGCACGTTGATACAAAGCGGGATCTACCTTGCCCTTAAGACGCGAAAAGCCACCTATGTTGAGGTGGCTACTATTTGACCATGCTAAAAGTTCTGTCCAAATATCCTTTTGGCTGGCTGAGAATGGGTAGAGGGTCATCGATGTCCTATTTTAAACCGTTCTTAATTTGATTAATGTGCTCCATCGCGTATTTATACCCTACTTCGATGATTTCTTCTGCTCTTTTGTAGTCCATCATACCAAAATCGCCCAATGGAGGCTCAAAATAGATATCGGCGGCAAACTTAGTTTTTTGACGCTGCGCCAAACCACCAATATGCGCGACTTGCATTAATATATCGACTATACCCGGTAAGGTTTGTTTGTTCTTCTCAAAATGTGATCTTAATTTCTTCCAAGTCGAAAGCGAGGTGACTTCTTTGTTGACCTCAAACGATTCTTTAACATCAACGTCAATCGCTATAACTGCACCGTGACCGCGACGACGCTCCAAAGGGGTCGACAAGCGTTGACGCATGGCTTGCACCGGAACATTTTCTAATATCGCACCGTCGACTAGTAGTTGACCATCGACAACAACCGGGGGAAACAGTCCCGCAGGTGAGTTACTTGCTAACACCGCTTGCCACAGAGGCCCATCACCAAGCACAGTAGTGTCCGCCGTGGTTAGGTTACACGCAGCCGCAAAATAAGGCGTCCACAGGTTCTGAATATTGACATCCCCTAGTGCCTCAACAAACGCGCCTTTCAAGTTTTGATTGGACATCAAGGCGACCAAAGGCAAGGTCAATTTCATCCCACCTTTCGAATATTTGAGAATTTCGTGATGAATGGTTTCTCTTGGCATACCAGCTACAACACACGCGCCAATAAGCGCGCCCATACTGTTGCCACCAATGATATCGACTGGGATCCCCGACTCTTCAAACGCACGCAGAATTCCAATATGAGCAAAACCGCGCGCACCACCACCACCGAGCACAACCCCAACGGCTTTACCCAACAAGAATCGACTTAAACGAGCGAAATCCTTGTTGTCGTTGAGTTTGATCGGATAAACCCTTTCAACGCCGCGATGGGTTTGCCAAGCCAGCCGATCACCACAATGTTGTGCAGATTCCGGGTAAATCAAAGCCAAGTGACGACGGATAAGTTCTAAGTCCACGTCTTGTTGTAACTTTTGCTCGAGCTTAGTAATTTTGGTTTCTTTCAATCCATCAGCAACAAACACAACCTGGTCAGCGTGTTGAAGGGTTTCAACGATTTTGTCGTAAGTACCAAGCTGCCCTTGGAAGATCAGATAATCAAAATTAGCCTCAGCGACATCTAAATCGATGTAATTGTCATCTTGTTGTTCAAAACTGATGGCCTCGGTTTCGATAATGTTGGTGCCGCCATGCTCACACAAAGATGCTTTGAACGCCTGCGCAAAACCTTGAATATCGACTGACTCATGCAGGGGAATAAGGAAAAAGCTTTGTGCTCTGCGTCGTTCCGTCACTCGTCGGTCATGACGCAAATGACGATAAATTGCATGAGAAAAGGCTCGATTCAATTGCAATGGATGTTTGGTAATTAACTCTTCATACTGTGCAACAGAAAGAACAGCTAACGCTGAATCCCGCATAGCGGTAATATCAGCGGTACGGCTCTGTTTTAAGATCATGCCAGTCTCGCCGACACAATCACCAGGCAATACTTCGTTATACAATAAACGTTGACCGTCTTTAACGGTTCGAGACACCCTGAGTCGACCGCTGACCAAGATAAACATTGAATCTGAGTCGTCCCCTTCAGTGATAACTATTTCACCACCTTTGACGTGAATAACCTCAAGCGCACTAGCAAGGTCAGTGAGAATGTCGGTGTCTAACTCACTGAAATCAGTGCTGGCTTGCAGCAGTTCAACTAAATATTCCGTATGATTATTCATTCCTATGCCTTTACTGTGGCCGTTCGGGGATAGCTTTAGAGTGTAGTTTCAAATATCCGTAGCCGCGCAACCATTTAGACGCGGCCCGGAATTAAATTTAAGCCTATGAGAATGTTAGTAAATACTTCACTGAAAAACAAAAGAATTCTTCGTTTTGTCATTTCAATTTAGCTTCATTTTCTCCATCTAAAGCAACATAGCGGCTGCGGTACCGAATAGGATCAAAGGAATGTTGTAATGCATGAAGGTAGGGACGACGGTGTCCCAGATATGATCGTGTTGACCATCAGCGTTTAGACCAGAAGTCGGCCCCAAAGTCGAATCCGAAGCAGGTGACCCCGCATCCCCCAGCGCAGCAGCAGTACCGACTATCGCCGCTGTCGCCAGAGGAGAAAAGCCAAACTGCAAACAAAGCGGCACATAAATCGATGCAATAATTGGAATCGTGGAGAATGAGCTACCTATGCCCATAGTGACCAAAAGTCCGGTAAGTAGCATAAGTAACGCCGCCAACATTTTGTTGTCACCGATGGCTTGAGTCGTACTTTGCACCAATGAGTCGATTGCTTGGGTTGCCTTCATCACTTCTGCAAAGCCCGCCGCTGATATCATAATGAAGCCAAATAGCCCCATCATGTAGACGCCTCGAGTAAAGGCATCTTGAGTTTGATCGTGACGCAGAACCCCGCCAGCAACAAATACTATGAGGCCCAAGAGACTGCCCACGATCACAGAGTCAGTGTGCAATTGTGCGGACATTGCAGCCGCAATTGCCACCACTGCTACATAGATGTGCTTTTTGTTTAACGTCTCGACTTTTTCGCTGTCGCCACTGATTTCAAGCTTGGCGTAATCTCTGCTGCCTCGGTAAGTAAAGAACAGTGCAAATAACAATCCTAAGAACATGCCGAATACCGGAATGGCCATTACTAGAGGCAGTTGCTCAACCGCAACATCCAAGCCGTTTTCGGTCAGATTACTGTGTAAAATTCGATTCAAAAATATTTGACCAAAACCAACAGGCAACAACATGTACGTGGCGGTTAAACCGAAAGTGATCAAACACGCTACTGCGCGTCGGTCCAGTTTTAGCTCCGCCATTGTGTGTAATAGTGGTGGGATTAAAATAGGAATAAATGCAATGTGAACAGGCACTAGGTTCTGCGACATAATGGCAGCTAACAGGATCACCGATAGCAGCATTGCCTTGATCCAGACTAAGGAAGACTCTGCACCATCGATTTTCTTGACGACAGACTGAGCGAGTAAATCGGTTATCCCAGATTTTGAAATGGTCACGGCAAACGCGCCCAACATCGCATAATTTAGCGCTATGGCTGCTCCACCGCCTAATCCATTGGTAAAGGCCTCTACGGTTTGATCTAAACTTAGACCGCCGATTAATCCTCCAGTGATTGCACTTAATACCAGTGCGATGACAATGTTTACTCGAAGTAAACTCAATACAACCATCAACAGAACGGCTAAAACGACAGCGTTCATTTGTTATCCTTGACTATTATTTTTAGCCCAGAGTATGCAGTATTTCGTCAGACGATTACAACGGTTGCCACAGTTCTATTTTGTTGCCCTCGGGATCCGCAAACCAGCCGAACTTTCCATATTCATACTCTTCAGGTTTTCCTATCAAGCGCCCCCCAGACTTTTCCACCTTAATCAAAATAGCGAACAAATCATCCACTAAGAAGTTTATCAAGTAAGGTTGTTGCGGCGTTTTTTCCGGCACATCAAAGTAATTGGATTCTTGATTAAAGATGCAAAACGCCGTGTAACCGTTTCTCGGAATCGCTTCTGGTTTAAAGGTTGCACCGTACTCTCCAATGTTAATTCCCAACACTTTTCTGTACCACTCATTCAACGCTTGGCTATCATTGGCCTTAAAAAACACTCCGCCTATCCCAATTACCTTTGCCATTTAATGCTCCTGTATCAATACTTAGGTTAAGAGTAGTTAAGATCTGCATTATGTGCAGGGGTAGGTAAGCCATGAAATATATTCGTCCCCTTTTACCGAGTTTCCTTGCGATTGTTTTGCTTGGATGCAATAGCACGCCAGAGCCGACGAAAAAGATAGAATCGGGAAATGTTTATTTGGACCATAAATTTGCCGATAACATCAAAATTGAAACGGAAGACGAAATCTTCTACGTCACAGAAGAAATGCGCAACTTCGTCAAACAACGCCTGATGAAACACCAAGATCTAGGCGATAGAACCAAGCAACTACTACGCGACCTGTTTGATCCCGAAGTTCTCGATATACATTATTCTCACAACGCAAACCTCACCGCCCAACAAGTTTTCGACCAAGGCTCTGCTAACTGCCTGTCGCTAACAATATTATCGTATGTGCTAGTTAAAGAAGCCCGCTTGGCCGCCCAAATAATGGACGTTAAAGTTCAAGAGAATTGGACCTATGATCGAGGCACCAGCTTGTTCAATGGTCACGTTAACCTGCAAGTATTTGAACCCAACAGAACTTCGAGAAACTTGCTACTTAAAGACAAAGAGATTCTTACCATCGACTTTCTACCTATGCTCAACGCCAGCATCATTAGCCGTAAAGCGCTAGAAAAAAACGAAATCGTTGCCCTGTTCTACAACAACAAGGGCGCGGAAGCCATGGTCGATAGTGACTACGACAGAGCCTATACTTACTTCAAAGCTGCGACTGAACTGGGTCCAAACCTTTCCTCGACCTGGGGTAACTTGGCTAGCTTGTATGGTCGATTAGGTTATTTCGAGCAGGCTGAAGGGCTCTACGAATTGAGCCTACAACTGGACGAGAACAACTTAAATACCCGAGAAAATTTAGCGGTTTTATACATGAAGACCGAGCGTGAAAAGCAAGCACAAAGGGTAAAGGCAAGTATCCATCGCAAACGATTAAATAACCCTTATTACCATGCCATGTTGGCGCGCATTGATTTTGAAGAGGGTAACTATCAAGATTCGTTAAGAAAATATCGGACCGCGGTAAAACTCAATAGGTTGGAACACTCATTTTTATTTGGCCTAGCACAAAACCACTTGATGCTGAACGAACTTGATAAAGCCGACTATTACCTGCAACGAGCGAAAAAAATCGCCGCCAGTGCCCACGAAAAATCGATTTACCAGAATAAAATATCCGCACTGCGCCAACTCACCACCAAACGAATGTAAAACCAATGTACCCAACCGCTCCATATTGCGGTTGGGTAACGCTTGCAAGCCTGCTGTACCGACAATAAACACACCAATATAAAGAATTTAAACAACCGTGCAAAATTGCGACGAACGATGCATTTAAAGCGGTAAACGTATGTTCATCACCCAGTGCTTTTGATACTGTATATCGTTTTTATATTGCCCTCCAATATCAGGCCGCAATATATCCTCCTAAACCAATAATAATACCGTGGTACTAACTATGAACATCCATAACGTCAAAGGCTTGTTGTCTGTGGTATTTGCCGTCGCTATGAGCGCCAGCGCAAATGCATCCGCAGTAAAACAAACCAAAGGTGACTTTGAAGACAAATTTCGTCAGCTAGATGAAATTTTACCTACCCCCAACGTCTATCGTGCGGCCACAGGTGAGCCTGGTGAACAATACTGGCAGCAAAAAGTTGACTACAAAATCCAAGTTGCATTGAATGAAGAAAAACGTCGTCTTGATGCTAAACAGCAAATCACTTACAAAAACAACTCTCCTTACACGCTAAAGTACCTATGGTTGCAGTTGGAACAAAACAAGTTTAAACCAGATTCAATCGCTGAAGCGGGCACGTCATTCGCAGGTATTGGTCGCCGTGGCCCTGCAACCTCGGCAGGTACTGCAAGCAAGCCAGCAAAATTGAGTTTAGGTGAACTGCGTCGCCAACAATTCTTGGCAGACAATGAGCTTGGCTACGACGTATTAGACTTCAGAACGACGAGTGGCAAACAACTCAACTTCGTTGTTGTTGGTACTAACGTCCGCGTTGATTTAGCAAAACCACTTAAGCCTGGTAAGTCAGTCACTTTTGACATGGATTTCGGTTTCAACATTGTTGAAGAAAACGCAGTTTCTGCGCGTGCCGGTTATGAACACTTCCCAAAAGACGCTCGCGAAGGCGGTAACGACATCTTCCTATTGGCCCAGTGGTTCCCACGTTTACACGCGTTCTCGGACTACGAAGGCTGGCACAACAAAGAATTCATCGGTCGTGGTGAGTTCACTTTGGAATTCGGCGACTATGAAGTTGAAATCACAGTGCCTGCTGACCACATTGTTTCTTCGACTGGTGTTTTAGACAATCCGAAAGAAGTTCTAACAAAGACACAACGCAACCGTTTAGAGCAAGCGAAAACGGCGAAACGCCCAGTTTTCATTGTGACGGAAGAAGAAGCGCTTGAAAATGAAAAAGAAGGCACAGATCAAACTAAAACATGGCGTTTTGAAGCTGACAACGTAAGAGACTTTGCTTGGGCATCATCGCGAAAGTTCATGTGGGACGCGCGCGGATATGACCAAGGTGGCGAAGACCAACCGTTTGTTATGGCAATGTCATTCTACCCGAAAGAAGGTGGCGACCTTTGGAAGAAATATTCTACCGAAGCAGTGATCCACACGATGGAAGTTTATTCCAAGTATTCTTTCGATTATCCATACCCAACTGCACAATCTGTAAATGGTCCAGTCGGTGGTATGGAATACCCAATGATCACGTTTAACGGTCCTCGAACCAAACTTCGTGATGACGGCGATCGCACATACACTCAAGCGGAAAAGCGTTTCCTAATTGGTGTTGTAATTCATGAGATTGGTCACATTTACTTCCCAATGATCGTCAACTCAGACGAACGTCAATGGACATGGATGGACGAAGGTTTAAACAGTTTCTTAGACGCAGTCGCTTGTCGTGAGTGGGATCCAAACATTCCATGGGGTGTTGAGCCGCGTTACATTACCGACTACATGAAAGGCAACGTACAAGTGCCTATTATGACCCAATCAGACAGCGTTCTAAAACTAGGTCCTAACGCCTACTCAAAACCAGCCGCTGCACTTAACATTCTGCGCGAAGTTGTTTTAGGCCGCGAATTGTTTGACTTCACTTTCCGCGAGTTTTCGCAACGTTGGAAGTTCAAACGCCCGACTCCTTCAGACTTTTTCCGCACGATGGAAGAAGCTTCAGGTGTTGATCTTGATTGGTTTTGGCATGGCTGGTTCTACACCACTGACCATGTTGATATCTCAGTCGATAAAGTTTACGAGTTGAGACTTGATACGAAAAACCCAGACATTGACTTCGCTCGTTTGAGAGACATCGAAAACGACAAACCAATGCCGCTTTTTGTTGAGCGCAACCAACAAGAAGGCAAGAAAACTTGGGTAGAATCAAACCCAGACATTCGTGATTTTTACGATGAAAATGACCGCTTTACAGTGACAAACAAAGAACGCAATTCGTATAACAAATGGTTGAAAGGATTAGAGCCTTGGGAACGTCGCGTTTTTGAACGCGCGGTTGAAGAAGACAAAAATTACTATGTGATTGACTTCTCAAACAAGGGTGGCTTGGTTATGCCAATCTTACTTGAACTGACTTACGAAGACGGCAGTGTTGAAGAGCAATACATCCCTGCTGAAATTTGGCGTCGCACACCAAAAGCGGTGAAAAAGTTAATCGTTACTGATAAAAACAAGCGTTTAGCAAGCGTTCAGATTGATCCTCATTGGGAAACTGCCGATGTTGACGTTAGCAACAACAGTTACCCGCAGCAGTTAATCAAGTCTCGAGTTGAAGCATTTAAGCGTAAAAAACGCACTTCAAAAGTCTACCGTGATATCATGCAAGACATTAAAACCGAGCTAAAAACTGAAGAAAAAGACGAACCTAAACAGGATTAATCTTACATTCTAAGTTGTAATGCCCGATTATTATCGGGCATTTTTTTTGGGAATTACGATGGCGAAATATTTAACCTCACTCCTTGTGTTACTCCTACTTAGTTGCAGCTTTCAACTGCAAGCACACAAGATGAAATCTGCGTTCACGATAGTGCTTTTTAACGAACGTAGCGGCTACCTTGAAGTAATGCACCGAATCGTACTTCATGACGCCGAAGAAGCCGCTTGGAAACTCTATGGCTCTGATGCAGATATTATTTCTGACTCTGAGACTCAAGAGAAAGTTGCTCAGCACGCCATTTCAAAGTTTAAAATGAAAGACCAAGACGGCAACGAACTGCCTCTTAAACTACTCGGATACCAAAATGACGCAGGGTATTTTTGGGTTTACCAAGACATGCCACTACCAAAGAACGTGAGCAAACTCAGAGTTCAACAAAAGCTGTTTCAACAGATTTGGGCTGAACAAATAAACATTGTGAATATTGAAGGCAAAGGCGAAGTGCAATCTCTGACTTTCTCGGCACACGACGGCTGGCAAAGTGCATATTTTGATCAGGTGCAGGATAAATAAAACGCAGGAGATAACGGTGATAATTCGTTTAGCATCAAATTGGAGCTAGGTGCTTACCGCAAGACCGACGTGTTCGAATCGTTGAAAGTCGATTGACCAGTTATATAAATATTTGCGGCAAACCCTTCAAGACACTTTCATGTTTTAGGCGGTAACCGCTCTGATTTCTTTAATGTGCCTACGGTTTAAAAGGTGGGCACTGATGACCAAAACGCTGCCAACCATAGTTAACGGTGTCTCTATTGAACCGCCGATAATGAGAGCTATACCTAACAACAAACTACCTACAACGGCAATAATGGCTGGTAATGGATTACGATGGTTAAAATAAGCGGTCGGTATGCTGTACAACAATAGACCAATGATAGGGACTAAAAATACTAAATGTAGCCACTCAGCATGCATTGACTCAGCAACTTCATGCAAGCCAAACGACGCACCAAATGCAACTAAAACGATTGGTAATAGGCAGTGTAAAAGACACAGAACTGACAAGCCCGCACCAACAACATCACGCATTTTTGTTCCTCAGTTAGATCATCGACATACTGATATAATATAACATTACATTTTTTTGAGCCACTGCAAAAACCAAAAAAGCCGGGATTCCCCCAGCTTTTTCCATTTCTCAATTTAAGTTTTTAGAACTACTTTATAGTTATCAAGTCGTTACTGAATGACTTTAATAACATTCTAAAATCTTGAATTTTTGCACCTTGTACACTGCCGGCGTATGTCCCCACACTTTCGGCCAAATCAATATTACCTCGGGTGGCTGCAGCCATTGGAGTCGATGCTACATCAATCGAGCCGCGTGTCGCAGCGAGAATTGGATTTGAAACAACATCGCTTGAACCGCGTGTCGCAGCGAGTATTGGACTTGAGACAACATCGCTTGAACCGCGTGTTGCAGCGAGTATTGGATGTGAAACAACATCACTTGAACCGCGCGTTGCAGCCAGCATTGGACTTGAGACAACATCGCTTGAACCGCGCGTCGCAGCGAGCATTGGACTTGAGACAACATCGCTTGAACCGCGCGTCGCAGCCAGCATTGGACTTGAGACAACATCGCTTGAACCGCGCGTTGTAGCGAACATTGGACTTGAGACAACATCGCTTGAACCGCGTGTTGCTGCTATCATTGGTGACCCAACGACTTTATCTTGCAACGCACTAAAACTCTTTTTTTCCCCAGTTTCTCGGTCAACATATTCAAATGGTGACATTAATGACACTACAATTTCTGCGTTGTTATTTAATTCATTTGTTGCAGAGCACAATTTTTCGGTCATAAAAACAATCCTTTTTTATAGTTATTCATTGTTATAGCTGTACACCTAAATCATAACGGCCGGTAAAAAGGCCTTACCCCTGTCGTATTATGCCCCTCCTTCATTTTTTGCATTTTCCGTGTTTGATAAACTGTTCAATGAAATAATCTGCGTCTTACTAATTCTATGGCGATAGATTTCTCTCAAATACTTGATAGCCCCCTTCACACATTCGATAGACAAACGAATATCGTTTATCGAAGTAAACTTATCTTTGTCACGTATGAGCTCTCGGTACTTTTTCTCATACATAGGTTTGATTGCGTACCAATTCGTATCTAGTATTTTTGCCGGATTTTCGAACTGATTCAGCATGGTTTCAAGTTCCGCTTCATTGAAGTCCGGCGCTGTAATAAAGCGCAGGATGGACTCATCCAACGTGGAATCAAATCGATACTGTTCCTTGGCAAAGCAACGTTTAATGTAAGCCACTATTAATGTTAAAAAATCATCGCTTAAACAAGGGCTTTTTGCAATCAGAGTTGTCAACGATAGATTCGATGACGCGCCAATGACTAACGCGTAGCGCTTCAGCGTTGTATTCGGGAATAAGCCATTGAGGTGGGTTTTCAACTTATTCAAATCCATATAAGACAGCTTGTAGTCTTTAGGTAATGAGATGATAGAAACCACCGACGAACAATTATTGAAGAAATGCAGGTCCTTGAGGTACTTGGGATCGTAGTTATGTTCTCTATACTGCTCTAAAGCAGCCCTATATCGTTGCGATTCGATCGGTAAGAGGCTTACCCCTTCAATGGCCTGAGTATCTTTATTGAAGTGCGGCAAGTCGATTGAACGATAAAACAACTCATCAATATCAAGATTGTGCGACGGGCTACCGAATAGTTTGGGTGCGGCATCTTTATTTAGCTGTGACTCACTAACGACAGATTCTGCATATGCAATTGCAACTGGGCCAGCCAAACTCATGAAAAGATCATTCGCATCGAGTCGAATCGTTTCTCCTATATCAATGCCGGCACGACGGAAATAGTTTTCGTCATAATCGGTCGTCACCGCTTGGGCAGTGAGAATATTGAAAATCTGTTGCGAAATGTATTGATTGGCGTGGGCCTCCATCGCATTGACATCAATGTATTTACTCTCACCCTCTAAATCATTCTGCTCGGCATAGCGCATGATGTCATTGGAAATAAGCATCATCGCATTCCAAGGGCGAATTCTCTTTAAGATGCTCTCGGTTGAGGCTTCTTCATTATCGACGTTATAAGAAAATGCCCATTCCTCCGCCAAGTACTTACATAAAAGACGACCGGCATTGATATGCAACGCCTCTGACATAGACATTGAAGGATCAGTTAGATTTGGCAGAATGCATATCCCGCTTGTAAAAATCGGTTCGAAAACAAAAGACTGACTATTATTTTCAACTTCTTCTTCGGGACTAATATTAAACGTTTTGCTCATGTAGGCGTTTTGTTGAGCCAATCCAAACTCCGATGCCATTCCAGAGCCTGTTCCGCCACCCGCACTAAAGATATAGAAATAGAGTCTCGACTGGTTCGCCTTTATGCCACACGAGTCGATTAAATATGAGTGAATGAACTTCCAATCTTCGTTACTAAAGTGGTCTGTTTCTTTATTTAAGATAATTTTTGCTAGGTACTGACCGAGTATAGGTGCGTTACCTGCGCCACCAGCATGCACCTCTGACAAATCCATAATTTTTAGTTTCTTATATTCTTCAACAAAGGTACTCCCGACCCCTTTTGATGAAAACTGAATCCGCCCAGCGATGTCTTTGTCTAGATCACCTAACATCACTAACGGCTCTATTAGGAACACTGGCTTTATAGTTTGCTGACCTTCGAGGTGAAGATTACGTTGAATCCATTGGATGGGTTTTGACTGCAATTCCTTTTTTGATCGGATCTGTTCGTCATTAAATTCATTGAGGTAATAGTTGCGAGCATTATAAACTAAGGCGGCAACATCGAGCGCAATGTTTGACCCGCAGCGTCCTAATCCAATTAAACAGACAGAAGGGAAATTTGGACTTAGCTTTTCTTCAAGCTCGGCTCCTAATTCAGTTGGGTAAACCTTATCTCTGAGCGCATCTAAATTGTGTAAGATTCGATTGAGATCTCTCTCAGTAAAATACAGGTGGCCGGTTTTCACATCGTAACCATCGCCTATCTTTTCTACTAGAGGCTTTTTGTCACTAACATTCTGTTTTGAATCAACCGCTTCTTGTTGGTTGTCCGCCACAGATACCGTTACATCTTCATTGTTAGGAGTGTTTGAATCCATCGTCCTTTCCTTGAAAAATTTGGCGCCAGAAATAGCGTTCATTAACTATAGAACAGCCTGATGAAAATGCAGGACAGGTTTACCAATAATCTAGATGGATAACTAAACGCGATTCGTTTGCGAATTTTAGTTACACTGTTTGTTTAATCCGCACTCCCCCCTACAATTAGAGGTGCAACCAAAACCAATCAGCAAATTTAAGATGGCTTACATATCATTAATTTTTATTATTTTGCTCCTGATCAATCCGCCATTGGCAATGGCGCAGGTCTCTATTTATAGTGGTAACGAGCCCCCTGCCAATTACTTACAAGCCGACGGCACACAGACAGGGTATGTTCTGGAGATCGTTCAAGCTCTGCAAAAACATATTGGAGCGGAAAACGAGATTCTGTTTGTTCCTGAAGCAAGGGCCCTGGATCTCGCCAGTAGTTAGGCAAACATCGTTCTTTTTAGCTTTTCCCGAACACCTGATCGAGAAACTAAGTTTTATTGGATTGGCAAAGTTATGGAAAAAACTTGGCGGGTATTTGCGTTAACGTCCTCGCAAATTAGCGTAAATCGGATTGAAGACCTGAAGGCAATCAAACGCATCGGTGTTGTTCGCGGTGACGTACGGCAGCAATGGATGTGCAAAAGAGGCTTCACAAATTTGGTGTTGGCCAGCGAACACCAACAAAATCTAGCTCTTTTACTTCGCGGCCGTGTCGACGCCATTGTGCACGAGAGTCACTCCATCGCGTTTTTGTTAAAAAACGATAAACAATCAAGAACCCAACTAAAGCCGCTGTTTTCGATAAACAAGAGTGACGTATACATCGTGATGTCAAAAGCCAGTGACGATAGGCTGGTTAAACAGTGGCGAAGTGGATTTGCCTATCTAAAGGCCAACAAACGCATCGCTGAAATTGCCAAGCGATGGCGACAAAAAATCAGCTTGGACCTTGGAGTTGGGGCGACATTACAAGATGGAATCTTAGTTTTTTGAGCCAATTCTGGCGTATTTTGTTCTAAATCAGTAAAAGTCGTAATTTTCGGTAAATTAATTTACAAATGAGATTGATTCTCATTTATTTTTAAACTATAGTGCCCGCCATCAATGATAACTATTCTCATTAACATTATTTGGGAACGCTAATGTTTAAAAAGTCTCTTATCGCGCTGTCCGTTATTTTGGGCGCAACTCAAATCACTGCATGTTCATCTTCTTCGGATGATGACACTACAACGACCGAAAACTCTGCACCTACAGCTATCTCAGTATCTGTATCTTCTGTAGATGAAAACCAAGTTGGTGCGTCAATTGGCGACTTAAGCGCTACAGATGCGGACAGTGGTGACACACACACATTCACAACCTCAAGCGACCGTTTCTCAATTTCGGGCTCGACTCTTTCTCTTGCTGAAGGCGTGAGTTTAGACTTTGAAACCGAATCAGAAGTCACTGTTGAAGTTACTGCAACTGACGCTGCTGGTGCTACGTTTACCCAAGAGTTAAACGTTTCTGTTAATGACACTCATATCATCGTTGGTGATCTTCCAGCGACTTATGCAGTTGCGGATTCAATTTCTTACACTGGACAAATTGCACGTCACTTACTTATTAATGAACTAAATAACTATATCAACGAAGGCCTTCAAGCAGACCTAGACGCGCAAGCTTTTGCCGACCGTGACGCAGTTTACGCACACTTGATGTCTTTCTTTGCTACGACTGACGAAAACTATGAAATCGATTTAGGTCAACGTGCACTTACAACTACAACTTTAGTTGACGCCGTTCAAACTAAGCTAGCTGACGTATCGTCATCTACTAAAGACTTGAACGGTAAAATTGCTGGTAACGATGCAACAGGTCAGCACAAAGACTGGTCTGCAGAGTTTGTTGCTTTTGGCGACAAGGGTACGCGTTCTCCACAAGCTGAAATCGAACGTCTACTTGGTTTAATCGCTGACAATGCAGGTGAGTTCATCTCAGGTAACACACGTCAAGACGCACTTGGCAATGACATTTCTAAAGTCTACTTGGGTGAAAACGGCCTTGATTACAAACAGCTAGTTCAAAAAATCCTATTAGGTGCAGTTGCTTTCTCTCAAGGTGCAGATGACTACTTAGACGACGACACCGAAAACAAAGGCCTTTTAACTGACCACACCGCGGTTGTTGAAGGTAAACTGTACACAAACTTAGAACACCAATACGACGAAGGTTTTGGTTACTTTGGCGCAGCGCAAGACTACCTGGCTTACACTGATGACGAAATCGCTAAGAAAGACGGTCGTGACGACTATCAAGGTATGCACGATACAGACGCAGATGGCATGATTGACTTCGTAACTGAATTCAACTGGGGCCACTCTCAAAACGCAGCAAAACGCGACCGTGGTACGGTTGATGGCGCTGCACCTACTGATCTAACAAACGATGCAATGGTTGCATTCATTGCTGGCCGTAAGCTTCTAGCAGATACTGCTGGTACTGCGTTAGACGCTAGCCAAATGCTTGAGCTACAAGGTTTCCGTGACACGGCTTTAATGGCTTGGGAAAAGTCAATTGCAGCGACAGCAGTACACTACGTAAACGACACTTTGGGTGACTACGACAACTTTGGTACTGACGAGTTTAGCTATGCAGATCTTGCAAAACACTGGTCAGAACTTAAAGGTTTTGTAGTTAGCTTACAGTTCAACCGTCGTTCACCTTTAACTGACGAACAGCACGAACAAGTGAATACGTTGATTAAAGATGCGCCTGTGTTAGACGCTGCAGATGTAGACGCTTATAAAGCAGATTTAGTAACAGCTCGCGACATCTTACGTGACGCCTACGGTTTTGATGCAGATAATGCTGCAAACTGGTAATCTTTTTTAAAATCAGTGACGTATAACAGGCTGGCCATGTGCCAGCCTTTCGCATATTTAGCGTTTAAGAAAAGAGTTATTCAAGAACTATGAGATTTAACATGCATTTTGCTAAAAAGACGATTATTTCCCTAGCATTGACGGCCTTAATTGCTGGTTGCAGCGATAGTGCTTCCAGCAATGCAGGTTCAGACTTCAACGGTGGTAACGGCACCGATGTAGTTGAGCCAACAGGGTTTGATGAAGCCGCTTTGATCGATGGACTGGTCAACCAAGTATTTATTCCAGCCAATGATTCGTTCGAACAAAGCAGCGTGTCTTTAGCGACCGCCGTTGAAACTTACTGCAACGACATCAATGAAGGTAATGACGCCGCCACTTCTCTAGCAAACGCAAAGCAAGCTTGGCGTGACAACATGGCGAGCTGGCAACAGCTGGAAGTTATGCAAGTAGGCCCCCTACTTAGCAACGACAATAACCTTAGAAACACCATTTATTCCTGGCCAACTACCAGCGAGTGCGCAGTAGACCAAGATGTTGGCCTTTATGAGGCAAGTCTAAACGGCGGCGACGAGTATGATATTACACGTCGCACGAACAGCCGAAGAGGCCTAGATGCTGCTGAGTACCTTTTGTTTAACGACAACTTAAATCACAGTTGCCCAAATGATTCTCTAGCCCCTGCAGGTTGGAATGCAAGGCCAGTGCAGGAGAAGCAATTAGCTCGTTGCCAATTTGCCGTGGCTGTAACCAGTCATATCGCCAGCTCAGCCACCGCACTAAAACAATCTTGGACCGGTGACCAAGGGTTCGCAACGGAGCTTACCACCGCAGGAGAAAGCGAAAGTCAATTCGATAGCGCCCATGGTGCAGTCAACCACATCACAGATGCAATGTTTTATGTCGATAGCATAACCAAAGACTTGAAACTTGCCGCGCCAATTGGTTTGGCGACAAACAGTTGCGGCAGCGCAGCTTGTACTGACGATGTTGAGTCGCTATTTGCCGACAACGCCATCGATAATGTAAAAAACAATCTCATCGCACTGCAGTCGCTATTTTTAGGTGCGCCTCTAGGCACAGATGCTGTCGGTTTCGACGATTACTTAATCGCGGAAGAACACACGGAGTTGGCCAATACTATGGCAACCGATATCCAAGCGGCAATTGATGCGGCGGAGGCGTTTGAAGGCTCGATGTTAGACGCAGTAAACAACAACCCAGAACGAATTCAAGATCTGCACAGTGCAGTTAAAACAGTGACCGATAATTTGAAATCCATGTTTATTACCTATTTATCTCTCGAACTCCCTATTACTTCTGCGGGAGATGCTGACTAATGAAAAAGTTGTCAATTGTTAGCTTTGCGGTTTTATCAACCTTTGCTCAAGCGGAAGAAACGTCGGAGCAAAAAAGCGTAGAAGCCGCTCCGAATATGGAACATATGCAGATACTGGGACGTTCTAATACGCTAAGAACAGAGTCGGGCTCTGCGACCTTGATCGATGAACTGGCACTCGAAAAAATGGAATACGATGATATTCATCGCGTTCTAGCTAATGTACCAGGTGTCAATATACGTCAGGAAGATGGTTACGGCTTGCGTCCGAATATAGGTTTTCGCGGTGTAACACCTGAGCGCAGTAAAAAGATTAACATTTTAGAAGACGGTGTTTTGATTGGCCCTGCACCATATTCTGCACCCGCCGCGTACTATTTTCCTAGTGTAAATCTAATGACCTCTGTAGAAGTGTTTAAGGGCCCTGCGGCAATTAAATACGGTCCAAATACAGTGGCGGGCACACTTAACATGACCACTCGAGAAATTCCTGACGATTTGGAAGGTCAATTCGAGCTTGGTCTTGGCTCTAATGGATATCAAAAACTGCATGGATTTGTGGGCAATGCAACGCTTGTTGCCAGCAATCAAATGGGCTTTTTAATTGAAGCCTTGAGCACCCAAGCAGACGGCTTCAAAGACATCGACAATGCTGAGAACAGCTTGTTTGACAGTGACTCTGGGTTTGTTAAGAACGACCTACTGACAAAACTAAACTACCAATTTGATGGCAAAATGTTTGGTCAAGACGTTCAGCATTATGTTGAGTTAAAGGTGGTGGTGAATGACGAAGACTCAAACGAAACTTACCTAGGCCTAGCTACTGAGGACTTCGAAGCGTCGCCGTACCGCAGATACGCAGCAAGCCAAGCCGCCAATATGAAGTGGGAGCACGACCAAGTTTTGCTGACCCACAATTTGAGTGGTGAAAACTTCAGTTGGACCAACCGAGTTTACAACAACAATTTTGCGCGGGCTTGGCGCAAACTAAATAAATTCAAAAGTGGCGCATCACTGCAAGACGTGTTGGCATCACCGGAAGGCAATCCGGAACTCTACCAAGTGCTGACAGGAGAAAAAGACACAGAGACTGGCGAGATTTTGGTGGTTGGCACCAATGACCGCAGTTATTTCTCCAGAGGTTGGCAATCAGACGCAAGTTTCTCTCTAAGCGCATTTGACTTAGAGCACATCGTCAACACCGGTGTTCGATTCCATCAAGACCGCATTGACCGAGATCATTTTGAGCAAGACTACTTGATGCGCTCTGCTGTTTTACAGACTGCCGGACAAGCTCCTTATTTTACAACTGTGAATTACGAAGAAACCGATGCGGTTTCTGTTTATGCAGAAAACACAGTCGTGCTTGATAAACTGCAACTGACCGCCGGTGTTCGTGGCGAAATGATTGATAGCCGTTATCAGAATGAAAAAGAAGGCTCAGAACAAGACTGGTTGGAGAAATCGACAACGACTTGGCTCTATAGTGTCTCAGGTTTCTATTCAGTGACGGATGAAATAGGCGCATTTTTCGGTATTCACGAAGGGTTTGTGCCGACCAGTCCTAAACAATCACCAGAGACAGAAGCAGAGAAGAGCATCAACTATGAGATTGGTGGACGTTATCAAAACAGCACCAGTAAAATGGAAGCAGTCATTTTCTTTAATGACTTTTCTAATTTGAAAGAAAGCTGTACGGCCTCTAGTTCCTCGCGATGCAACGAACAAGGCGAGCTGGACCAAGAGTTCAACGCTGGTAATGTCGACGTCTACGGTTTGGAGTTGTCCGGCGAAATTCGCTTTGCATTTACCGACTCAATCGACCTGCCAGTGAGTGTTACTTACACGCACACTCAAGGCGAATTCAAAGACCAATTTAGCTCTGACTTTGAACTTTGGGGCGACGTTATGCCAGGTGACCCTGTGCCATATTTGCCTGAGAACCAGTTGACTTTGAACGTTGGACTGGACAACAGCCATTGGCAACTGAACTTACTTGTGAAATATATCGGTGAAATGGAAGAAACCGCAGGCAGCGGTGAAGCATTCACTGGCTTCAAAACCGATAACTATACCGTTGTCGATCTCAGTGGACGTTATGAGTTTGACGATCAACACTCAGTTTACTTAAAAATTGACAACCTGTTAGATAAAGTCGCTTTGGTCTCAAGCCGTCCTTATGGTGCGCGACCTAGTAAACCGCAACAGGCTTTTGTTGGGTATAAGTATCAGTTCTAATGACATCATTGCAAACACCGTTTATCGAGTTGGCAGATAACCTTTGGGGTCATGTATTTGACCCCAATAAACGGTTGTTTTGGGGCTATTTGCTTGCAACCTTTGGGTTTGCCACGTTTGTGTGGTGGCGAAGCAAATGCCAAAAATCTTTAATTCAATTTTTGTTTCCTCGTGCAGTTTGGTTAAACCAAAGTGCAAAACAAGACTACATTGTTTGGTTGCTTAACGCCGCTATCAAGACGATATTAATCATTCCTCTGTTATTCTCCGCGGCACCAATTGCGATAGAACTTTCGTTCTTTTTGGAACGGACCTTTGGTGACAGGCCGCCCTTGTTTTTAGATAAAACAGCTGTCGCCTTATCGTTTACTCTGATGCTGTTCGTATTGGATGACTTGACTCGATATTGGCTACACTTGCTTTTGCACAAAGTGCCGGCACTGTGGGCAATTCACAAAGTGCATCACAGCGCAGAAGTAATGACGCCAATTACCGTTTATCGAATTCACCCAATAGAAAGTGCACTGTACGCATGCAGGTTGGTTCTGAGCCAAGGTTTAGTGCTTGGCTTGGGGTTTTATCTATTCGGGCATCGCTTAGACGTCGTAGACGTATTGGGTGCGAATATTGGGGTGTTTCTCTTTAACATGTTCGCTGCCAACTTGCGTCATTCTCATGTCTGGCTGACTTGGCCAAAACTCCTAGAAAAATGGCTGATTTCGCCGGCACAACATCAAATCCATCACAGCAGCGCCATTGAGCACAGAAACAAAAATATTGGCTCTGCGCTAGCAATTTGGGACCGTATTGCTGGCAGTTTGGTTCTATCCGAAGAGGCTAACCGCAAGTTGACGTTTGGCGTTGGTCATCGTCCGTATAAAAACCTGCTCGCTCTCTACGCACTGCCCTGCATCGAATTTTGTAAAGCCGTAGCGCCAAAAAGAAGACACAAAAAAGCCCTCAAGTGAGGGCTTTTTTCTTTTTTATTCGTTGACTACTAGCTAGTTAAGTCATCAAAGAACTTTTTCACGCCATCAAAGAAACCTTGTTCTTTAGGGCGGTACTTTGAGCGTTTGCCAGACATACTTTCGTCCAACTGACGAAGTAGTTCTTTTTGGTCATCATTTAGGTTCACTGGCGTTTCTATGATGATCTTACACATTAGATCACCAATCACACCACTGCGCACTGATTTAACCCCTTTACCACGTAAACGGAACATCTTGCCGGTCTGAGTTTCCGCAGGAATTTTCAGCTTAGCGCGACCATCTAAAGTCGGAACTTCAATTTCGCCGCCCAGTGCTGCGGTGGTGAAACCAATAGGAACTTCGCAATACAAGTTGTTGCCATCGCGAACAAATATTGGATGATCTTTGACATGAACCTGAACAAATAGGTCACCTGCTGGCGCACCATTTAGGCCGGCTTCACCTTCACTTGCTAGGCGAATACGGTCGCCGGTATCAACGCCCGCAGGGATCTTAACTGATAACGTCTTAGTCTTCTCAACGCGGCCCTGGCCATGACAAGAGTTACACGGATCAGCAATAATCTGACCTGTGCCGCCACAAGTTGGACATGTTTGTTGAACCGCAAAGAAGCCCTGGCGCATTTGAACCTGACCACTGCCGTGACAAGTAGTACAAGTTTTCGGTTTTGTGCCTTTCTTCGCGCCGCTGCCATCACATGGCTCACAGCTAACCCAGGTCGGCACCTTGATTTCTAATTCTTTACCGCGAACTGCGTCTTCTAAACTCATCTCTAAGTTGTAACGCAAATCAGCTCCACGCTGCTGACGCTGACCTCCGCCACCGCGGCGGCCACCACCAAAGATATCGCCAAAAACGTCGCCGAATACATCGCTGAAATCACCGCCGCCAAAGCCGCCATGACCGCCACCACCTTGCTCAAAGGCAGCGTGACCGAATTGGTCGTATTGTTGACGTTTATTGCCATCAGACAAGACTTCGTAAGCTTCCTTCACTTCTTTGAATTTAGCTTCTAAATCTTTGTCACCCGCGGTACGGTCTGGGTGATACTTCATCGCCAAGCGTTTATACGCTTTTTTGATTTCACGTTCTGTTGCGCTTTTTTCAACACCCAGAACTTCGTAATAATCGCGTTTAGACATAATTAAATCTGAACCTTCTTTAACGAAACAAGGGCGTTTTCAAAGAAACGCCCTGCTTAAAACTTTGGGTCACGTTATATTGACCCGAGACAAAATTTACTCTTTAGAGATTATTTTTTGTCGTCTGATACGTCTTCAAACTCAGCGTCAACGATGTCATCGTCTTGTGCATTAGGTTGTTCCGCGCCACCCATATCTGGACCCGCTTGACCGCCTTGTGCAGCTGCTTTCGCTTGCGCAATTTCAACAAGCTTTTGCGAAGCTTCCATCAAAGCTTGCTGTTTTGCTTCGATTTCTTCTTTAGTGCCAGACTTAACCACGTCTTTCAATTCCGCAATCGCTTTTTCGATTGTTTCTTTGTCTGCCGCAGGTAACTCTTCACCAGCTTCTTCAACTTGCTTTTCAGTTGCGTGAACAATCGCGTCAGCTTGGTTGCGAGCTTGTGCTAGCTCTTCAAACTTCTTATCTTCTTCCGCGTTTGCTTCTGCATCACGTACCATTGCATCAATTTCATCGTCAGATAGACCAGAAGACGCTTGGATTGTGATCTTCTGCTCTTTACCCGTATCTTTGTCTTTCGCTGATACGTGTAAGATGCCGTCGGCGTCAACGTCGAATGTTACTTCGATTTGCGGTACACCGCGCTGTGCAGGACGAATGCCTTCTAAGTTAAACTGACCAAGAGACTTGTTGCTTGCTGCTTGTTTACGCTCACCTTGCAATACGTGGATTGTTACAGCCGCTTGGTTGTCATCCGCCGTAGAGAACGTTTGCGATTGCTTAGTAGGAATCGTCGTGTTCTTTTCAATTACAGGTGTCATTACGCCACCCATAGTTTCAATACCTAGTGATAAAGGCGTAACGTCTAGAAGAAGTACGTCTTTAACGTCACCCGCTAGTACACCCGCTTGCACCGCCGCACCAAGTGCAACTGCTTCGTCTGGGTTAACGTCTTTACGAGGCTCTTGACCAAAGAAGTTAGTCACTTGCTCTTGAACCATAGGCATACGCGTTTGACCACCAACTAAGATAACGTCGTGGATATCGCTTACAGAAAGGTCTGCATCCGCTAGCGCTTGTTTTACAGGCTCTAGAGAGTTGATAACTAAGTCTTCAACTAATGACTCAAGCTTAGCGCGAGTCACTTTAATATTCATGTGCTTAGGACCAGAAGCGTCAGCTGTTACATACGGAAGGTTCACTTCAGTCTGTTGTGCAGAAGAAAGTTCAATCTTCGCTTTTTCCGCAGCTTCTTTAACACGTTGCATCGCAAGTGGGTCGTTTTTAAGGTTTACACCTTGCTCTTTGTTGAACTCTTCAACTAAGTAGTTGATTAAACGGTTATCAAAGTCTTCACCACCTAAGTGCGTGTCACCATTGGTCGCTAATACTTCGAATGTTTGCTCGCCGTCTACGTCGTCGATTTCGATGATAGAGATATCAAATGTACCACCACCTAAGTCGTATACCGCAACAACGTTGTCGCCTTTCTTCTTACCAACGCCGTATGCAAGTGCTGCAGCGGTTGGCTCGTTGATAATACGCTTAACGTCTAGGCCAGCGATGCGACCAGCGTCTTTTGTTGCTTGACGTTGTGAGTCGTTGAAGTAAGCAGGTACCGTGATTACAGCGGCTGTTACTTCTTCACCTAAGAAATCTTCAGCGGTTTTCTTCATCTTCTTAAGCACTTCAGCTGAGATTTGTGGCGCCGCCATTTTCTCACCTTTCGCTTCTACCCATGCATCGCCATTGTCAGCTTTAACAATGTTGAATGGCATGATATCGATGTCACGCTGAACTTCTTTGTCTTCAAAACGACGACCAATCAAACGTTTGATCGCAAATAATGTATTTTTAGGATTGGTTACTGCTTGACGTTTTGCAGGCTGGCCTACAAGCGTTTCGCCTTCGTCAGTGTATGCAATAATTGAAGGAGTTGTACGATCGCCTTCCGCGTTTTCGATTACGCGTGGTTGGTCGCCGTCTAAAACTGCGACACATGAGTTAGTCGTACCTAAGTCAATACCAATAATTTTACCCATGAGATTACACTCCAAAAACATCAATTAAAATGGGGTTTTTATCTTTGTTGGAGAGTAAGTGGGGTTAGCAAATTGGTTTTCAACACCCTTGCCACAATTTTTTTTAATTTGTTACGATTTTTTTCCAAAAAAAATGATTTCGGCGATTGTGCTATTTTTTTAATCCCAGTTTTATATCTAAAACTTTGCTCGTCGTTTGTGCATTGGCCACTTGAAACTGATCCCTGCCAGCGCCTTTCGCTTCATATAGCGCAATGTCCGCCGCTTTATATAGCGATATGGGATCTTTACCATGCAAATTGTAACTCGCGATGCCAATTGAAACACTCAATTTACCAAGCGACTGGCCATTAAAAAACAGAGATTCCTCTCGAACGAGTTGATTGATTTTTTGCGCACACATTTTAGCGTCATCTACCGAAGTTTCCGGCAACAACAGTGCAAACTCTTCTCCGCCAACACGGCATACAACGTCTTCCATCCGCACCACTTCAGATAGCAGCTCCCCTAACCTTTGTAAAACGTAGTCTCCTGCATCATGCCCAAAGTTGTCATTGAAAGGTTTAAAGTGATCGATATCCAACAGCAACATGCTGAACGCTTTGTCGTGGCGCTCAGTGCGATTCAGCTCTTTCTCTAAGGTTTCGTCCATGTATCTGCGATTGAAAATCTTGGTCAACGGATCCTTGATAGCTTGCTCGCGCAATTTGGCCTGCATATTTAGGTTTGCCAATGCTAACCCCAAATGCTCGGCGATGGTAAAACAGATGTTCTGATTCTCTTCTTCCTTTTCCTCACCCAGCAAAAGATGAAGCAAGCCAATCGCTGTGCCATGAGCGAGCAAAGGGATACAAAGTGTGCGCTCTTCCACCTTGCCCATGTGCTGGCAGGTCAGTGTTGAGTGGGCATCTTTTGAAACGTGATATCTGCCTTTGCGCAGCGCCCAACACTCTTCGCTATGGAACACAGCTTGACCCGGCCAGTGTCCACCCCACTCAATTTTCTGCTCAATTAAACTGCCTTTATCGTTCATAAGCGACACCGCACCGCACATAGGGCCAATAATCTTTGGAACGATATCGGAAACGACCTTTTGAACTTCATCAATTGAGTTGCACGCTGCCAACATGCTTGCCAAGCGCTGCAACATTTCAATCTCTGTGGTGCGTTCTTCAACTCGCCTTTCTAACAACTGGCGTTCAGTCTCTATGGTGTAACGAAGTTTGCGGGTAAACGCTGCGATTAAAAGTGCCAATAAACACAAACCACTAATAGCGGCTGCAACCAACATCTATCTAAGCCGAAAGATTGCCTCATTCACCTCTTGCATCGGCATAGGTACTCGAATGACCCCGATCATGCCATTTTCGGCATATTTGAGGGCATAAGAGAAAGTTTGCGCTTTGAGGTAGTCACTTTGCCGGATGCTTTTACCATTGCCAGTGGAAAATGCGTCTTTGATTTCTGGCATTTGATTTTCAGTGGCAAAGTTCGCGTAACGGTGTTCGTCGTAGAATGAATCGCCAATGATCATGCCATCTTGGTCTAAGATCGATATCCGCATGTTCGTCGTCGCTAAACCAACACTGTCTGCGATGAGGTCCATTTCATCAACACTGGCGCCAACGCTGACCATGCTTTTTTTGTTACTTCAGCAATACGGTGCAACTCTTGTTCATTGCGTTCGTAAACCCAAGTTTCCAGCATAAATCCTAGCCCAGCCATAAATACTACGACTATCAAAGACATGCCTGTAAACGGGTATAAAAACAGTGCTCAATTTGATTGGTAAGCTTTCAATTTAGCGCTTCTTGCTATAGTCTCCCTGCAATAGTGTAATGATAGTCTGAATTAGCTAATTGACGAGTTCAAGTGGATAGATTTTGTACTATTATTTAATCAGAAGTTTTGTAATACTTAGTTTCGCGAAAACAGGGACAAACCGATAAGGGAAGCAATGAGACTATGCGGTTATTGATTTTTTCAATTGCATTACTATGCTCTTTTGCCGGGCAGGCGAATGAGCGCGTTAGTGCAAAAGTCCATAAAATTTGTCAAACCGAATACTCAGAGTGTCTTAACATTGTCCCGGACCACATCCAAAACGTCACCCCGCATAGTGCAGCTTGGTACCGATTAACATCGTATAAATTGAGTTCGATGTTGTTCCTCAATCACTGGCAGCCGCTGGTTGAAGAAACGAGGCAACTGATTCAGTATCCTGATTTACCCGCAGAGTTCCGGTTTATCACCTATCTATATTATGCCAAAGCCAATCTTTATAACGGCGATGAAGCGACAGGTGAAGAGTACTTAAACAAAACCAAAGCCTTGTTTGATCAGTTTAATTCCTCAATTTCCAATCCGATGCACCTTGTTCGCTATGGCAACATTCTTCTGTACGAAGCCCACAGAGCTAAGCAGTACGAACAAAAAGATGTGTACTTACCTAAGTACCGCGATGCAAAAATTACATTATTAAAAGTAAGAGACAATTTTTATCACTACAATAACCCTAAGTTTCAGATGGAGCTCTATACAAACTTGGGGCACACCTCGCAGATAGTCGATAAAAACTACAAAACCGTAGAATTCTTTTCAAAGGCATTGTTTTGGTCAAAGCAAACCGCTAACAAGCAACAAATTGGTGTTACTCACTACAACTTGGCTAGAAGCTATCAACTTACAGAGCAGTACAAGAGAGCATCCGACGAGTTCATTAAAGCTAAGCGGATGTTTATTGACTCACAAGACATTGTCGCAGTCCATGACACTAATTTAATGTTAATTGAGATTAATCAAAAGCTCAGTAATTCTGAGTTAGTGGCCTCATTGATTCGCGAAGTACAACTGGCACTCGACAAAAATGAGCTCAGTCACTATCAAGCCAAATGGTTTTTACGCCTAATGCAACGCACTGGTTAACATACTAGTCAACCAGCAACCGATTCCAAACTGCCAAAACCTTCTCTGCAATATCGGTCACCGATTCTCTGGCGACAAGTTTTGCTTGGTTGTTAAGCGACGCAATGTGATACAAGTCTCGGTAAGAGAGATAAGCACCGGACAACTGTTTGAAATCGTCTCCAGTGAGTAAACCAAGTGCCTTTGCCTGTTCCAAAATTCGCATGTTATCTTGATGTACCAGCAACTCTGGGTGCGCTTTTGCATGAGTTAAAACCAAGTACTGGCTGATAAATTCAATGTCAGCAATACCACCTCGGGATTGCTTCAGGTCAAACTCACTTTCGTTCTCTTTACTCAAGTTCGTCTGCATTTTGGCTCTCATCTCGGCAATATCTTTGCGTAAACTGCCCGACTCGCGCTGTTTGGTCAGTACTTCTGAGCGTATTTCAGCAAACCTTTGCTGTAATTTGTCTGTTCCGCATATCATTCGACAGCGAACCAGCGCTTGATGTTCCCAAGTCCAAGCTTCCTGCAATTGATACTCGCGAAACGTCTCAATATTGATCACTAATAGCCCCGACGCTCCAGAGGGCCTCAAACGGGTGTCGATTTCGTACAATTCACCTGACAGGGTTCTGGTGGTAAACAAATGCATCAGGCGTTGGGCGAGCTTGATATAGAACTGACGACTTTCAATTTGCTTGTTGCCATTAGTTGGCGCATTTGTGTCGCAATCATGAACGAACACTAGGTCTAAATCCGAGCCGTAACCGAGCTCGAAGCCGCCCAACTTGCCATAACCAAGTACAGCAAAGTGTTTGTTATCGTCGTCCGCGCCAGCGGGATAGCCGTACCGACTAACCATTTGTTGCCATGCTATGTTAACGGCTTGCTCCAAGCAACATTCAGCAATTGCCGTTAAGTGATCGCTCACTTGCATTAAGCTCGCTACTTTTTCTACATCACATGCAGCTACAACCAGTTGGCTTGCCAGTTTGAACTGCCGCATGACTTCCATTTGTGTTTCTAAGTCATCTGGTTCAACACGCAGTAGATAACGGCGCAACTCGCTGCCATAACTTGACAATTCCGGAACCGAATAAAGCAGTTTGGGATCTATCAATTGGTCCAAGAGCAGCGGAAAACGACTGATCTGAGAACCAATAAACTTGCATGACGACACCAACTTGATTAATTGTGTTAAGGCTCCACGATTTTCTAGCAGGAGCTCTAGGTAAGTTGTTCTGGAGGCTATCCGCTTTATCAATTGCAAAACTTCAACAAGCTGCCTATCGTCAAGAGACATTTGATCTGATATCAACAAAAGTGTTGGCACTAGGGCATCGAGTTTTTCTCGACCACGAGCGCCACTGACAGATTTCTGTAACTCTTCGCGGTAGGACAATATCAAGCCGCCCAATTCAATATCTGTATCATCGTCACCATTCAACCACAAATTTGAATAGGCAACTTGCTCTGGGCATTCAGCTTCTTCTTGCTCTGTCTCAGGCTCGCCGATAAGTTCAGTGAAAATTTGATTGACGCCAGAGCTAATGGATTTAAATACGGTAAGCAACTGTGGCCAATCTTGGCACTCAAACAGTTGCACCAAACGCTGTTGCTCGGTCCTATCATCTGGCAAAGTTTGAGTCTGTTTATCTGCAAATGCTTGTAAGTATTGCTCGCACTGACGCAGCCAAATATAGCTTTTGTGTAGTTCTATCTCTTCAGCTTCAGAAAACACCCCTAATTTGGTTAGCTCAGGCAATACCTGTAACAGGCTAGGGTTTTGCAGTTGAGCTTCTTTACCACCTCGTAACATCTGTAAGGCTTGAACAATAAATTCAACCTCTCTGATGCCGCCCACGCCAAGTTTTATGTTGTTAGTCAAAGCCCGTCGCTTGACCTCCAATTTGATCATCCGCTTCATGTTGCGCAGAGATTCAATCACACTGAAGTCAATATAACGCTTGTATACAAAGGGTTTCAGAATCGCCATTAGGCGCTTCTGTTGTTCTATTTCAGATGTTGGAATCGGACAGTCATGTCCTAAAGGTCGAGCCTTCAGCAAGGCATAACGTTCCCATTCTCGGCCCTGATCTTGGTAATAATCTTCAATGGAGTCAAAACTGCATACCAAAGGACCACTGTCCCCAAATGGCCGAAGACGCATATCGACCCGAAACACTCGCCCATCTTGTGTAACCGTATCTAACGCTTGAATTATTTTTTGAGCCAACTTAGTGAAATAGATTTGGAAGTCTTGCTCTCTTCTTCCCCCTTGCGTCAGGCCTTTTTCAGCGAAGCAAAAAATTAGGTCAATATCTGACGAAAAGTTGAGCTCTTTTCCACCCAGCTTCCCCATGCCTAGGGCTATCAAAGCGACATCCTGTTCATCACTGATCGCACGACCGAATCGTTCACTCAGTTGATGTTCTGCCCACATTCTGGCCGCGACAAACAAATCGTCTGCCATTTGTGACAATGCCGCCATGGTTTCGACAATATCGCAGCGCTTCAAAAAGTCGTCGGCAGCGATCAATATCATTGCGAAATGGCGAAATTGCCGCAAGTTTGCGAAAAAGCGAGTCTCGTCTTGTTGTAACCATAACGAGTCAGAGAAACCCCATCGCTTAGTCACATTATCTTGTGATTCCAAATGGCTAAGAAGTCCCTTAAAGGTCTGCTCGTATTTACAACAAACGTCATATACGAAATCACTCATAGCCAACAAATACTCAAGAGATTTGCGTTGCTGCTCATTGACATCACAAGAGTGAGTGTCAACCAGTGTATTAAATCGCTGTTGCCCCAGCGTTTGTAAATCTGGAGATAGATTCATAACATCACCAATAATGACGTAACTTCTTTAAGGTCGACACAGAAGCTCTCAAAGCCGTTTCTAAACTCGCGCGTTTGCCTTCAACCCATTGTATGTGATTGAGTTCTTCTTCTGATTGAGATTGCAGCAAGTTCTTTAGAGTCGAAAGCAACATCAACTCTTCACAGCCGACTAAAAAGTCTAACAAAGGGTTCCGAAACGACTGCCAATCGTCGTTGTTATAAAGGCTACCCACACAGACTCCGGTCATTAATCCGGTCGCCAGCGGCCAATAGAGCTTTTCGAATGACTGCTCGTTATCCTTATCCTTGTGTTCGAGATCGTTGAGCTGTTCTTTCAAATCTTGCCAGGCATCTGACAACCATGTCGATGAATATTGATTGAGTCGTTCTGACAGTACTTCTAAATCGGATAAAACAAGGTCATTGCGCCATTGTTTAGCCGTACTCCACTGAATAAACTCAAGCATCAAAAGATTAAACTCAGCGCTTGAAAATAATCGCTTGGCTTCTTCCGTTTTTTCAATCGGCATTCGATGTTTGGCTAACAAATCTGTTAGGTAAGCGTTTTTTTCAATATCTTTTCGGTAAGGCGACTGACGGTTGTTCAATTGTTGCAGTTGATAAAATGCATCGACCCAACTCAATTCTTTTCGAATGTTTTTAAAGCGCTTTTGAAATTGGGCAAATGAATCGCTATGGATGATATTAGCGAATAACCCCATGACATGACCTAGCATTGAAACGCCATCAATGACCCGTCTTAGCGCTTTGGGCGAGTTATTGTGTTGGAAAACAATCTCGTTGTGTTGCAAATATTTTAGCCCGTGGCCTACTAGTTTAACCAAGGCATCTTCAACCGTAACATCAACGGCTAATTCGGCGCTGTCTAAATTACTGCTTTTCAGTTCCGTATTGCCTGCCAGTAGATAGCCTCTCGCTGCTTTACTCTGACTGCCTAGACGCACCTCTACATTTGCCGAAATAAATTTTGCAAGTTGAAACATCTCAGATACGTTGCCCTTAACTAATTCAAGTTCAACTTCACAGATCGGCGACGATGCTTCACCGGCCAAAACTTCACCGCGGTCTAATACACATTCAACCTGGGTCTCATCCCAAAGAGTGACCAACCAAGTTTTACGGCAAAAGTCCGTTGCAAACATTTCCGATAGCTGTGACTGAATCTGTGTCGCATCAAAACCATCCGGCCAAATATTTGGGTCAAACTTGGTAAGGTCTGGGAATCTTGGCGTTTGATAGTCATCGAATCGCAAATTGTATTCGGGGCGTTGATGCAATCCCCCTAAGTCTTGCCCGGCTAGTTTGACCGTTTGCTCAAAATACCCACCACCTTCAACGAATTGGCATTGTCGCGAACGAAAACCAATATCAAAGCGTCTCAAGATTAAATCAGGTGTATCGTAGTATGCGTTTCGAAGTTGTTTTACTGACTGCACTTCAACCCCAAACGGGCAAGTTTCGATGATGTGTTCGAATTGTTCTATGCGCTGGGGCGAGAGGAGAAACTTAAGCTCTACTTCCATAGTGTCTGACTAAATTTGAAAAGGAACAAAAATTTACCCAATTGCCTGATAAAACACAAATAAACCGGCAAATTTAGGCGTAAAAACAGGGCTACTCCCGCGTTTAAATCAAATTGTAGATAGCACGACAACCTTGATTACCTCGGCGCTTAGATTTTGACTGAGCAAAAATCCCTGTGGATTGAACAAGGTCACCGCTCATTCCGTTGTCGAGAAGTTCAATTCTCAAATTCTGTGCCCGGCCCAGCCGATTCACAAATACTCTGTCAGTGCCCTTTCGCAGCAGAATCGTCGTTCGATCAAATCTAACCAATACGTCGCAATTCAAATGAGCTACTTCCAATTGTTTGCCTGCAGGAATGGACATAATTGCAGGCGCACTCAAACTGAGTTTTAGAGAATTGTTGGCTTCAGTATCCGAATCAACTGATGGTAGCTCTGAGCCTGGATTAAAGGCTGCGCGAGTTGCCCCTTGGGAATTACGACTCACTTGAGTTTGAGGCTCGATATTCGATTTATCACTGTAGCTGGTATTCGTTGTTTGGTTTGAAAGGTCTGTGGAACTTGCCGTTTCGGATACATAGAAGTTTGCAATAAGACCAACAGAAAATATTAAAAATCCGCTACTTACTAACAACATTTTACGCCGCTTTGTAAATTCAACTAATGCGGTTAACCCGACTAAAACAAAGCCGACTGCCAACAACAGGACAGACAAAGACATATGACTCCTTGTAAATTAAAAACCGGCTGATTCGCCGGCTTTAGAACATGATTAGATGTTAGAACTGGTAAAAGACGCCAACACTCACTCGGCTGAACTCTTCCGTGACATCATTGTTAAAACTGCCACCTAAGTTCTCATCGACTTTCGAATAGCCCGTGTATTCGTATTTAGCGTATTCGAATCGAGTATATAAGAAGCTGTACCATAATGAGGCCGATAGCGACACACCATTACCGTCTGCTTCCAAGTCATATACGCCTTCACTTCTAAACCAGTCGTCTTGCAGAGTCGCTTTTGTTATCTGGGAATACGAGCCTGTAATCGCAAATGAGCCATTATCCCCAAGTGGGAACCCAAAGCCTGCGCCTGCAAAAATCCCGGTAGATTCAAACGACGTCTCAGTCACAATTTCCTGTGCTGAGCCACTATCTCCGGTCAAAACAAATAATGGATTGTTGGCTTCTTCCAAATACAACTCATGATCAAAATCGGTGGACGTCACTTTATAACCTCCGAATAATGAAAACCACTCCCAGCCAAAACCAGCAGTAATACTCATTTCTGTTCGGTCAATGCCGCCATTATCTCGAATCGGTGAGCCCTGAAATGTGCCCAAATCTGAGTAGTAATTGTGTAATTCGGAGTCTTGCGTTGTTTTGTAATCCACATCCAAATACAAAGCGTCAATACCGAGTGTTGCTCCGACCCCGACAGTAATAAGTTTCATATCTAGTTGAGCATCGTTACTCCCGCCTTCGGCATCTTCAACATCGTTGGGAGTAATCGCTGTTTGTTTATATTGAGTAAGACCGTAATCGATACGTGGCTTAAACCATACTTCAGCGCTAGCACTTGATGAGCCTAAACATGCTACGACAAACAGCGCGATTTTTGTTTGGGGTTTCATTGTTAACTTCCTTTAACGTTTGGTAACCAATTAAGTATTAACCGCTTTTTTCAGAAGTAAAGCGGGCGAGCAATTCTTGTCTTTGTTGAACGTCAATTTTTCTTGAACTGGCAACAATCACTTGACTAAACACTTGTTCAAAATCCAATTGTTTCATATGCACCATAGTGCAGAGGCTTTCCGACTCCTCTATTTCGGCAAAATCTACCCGGACAACTTTTGCTTTTTCTGCATTGTCGGCCAATACAGGTTGGATATAATTATTGAACGAACGATCAGCATCGAGATCGGAATATTTGGATTGATAATAACGCTCAAGTCGTTCAAACCTGTCGGTCAATATTAGGTTCAAGCGGGATTTTGACTTGGCGGCAGCTGCGGCTTTATCTTTAGCAAAGTCGCCACTCCAGGTGACACATTCAGAAACTGCGATACCACCTTCTACATCGGGCGCTAATATCCAAGATGGAATGTTGACGACACGATGATAAAGAGTAGAGGAGCATGCTGAAAGCATCAGCACAAACAGAAAAGCAAGCGGAAGTTTCAAACGTATTGTCACTGCGACCCCTCATAAATTTAATTGATTAAAGTCCCACCTTCGCCAATTCAATACCTAACATCAGATATAAGGTACCGTTTTCAGGATCAATCCACCGCTGAATCACTTCCGCTTCATTCGTGTTAAGCGTCGTAATCGACGTTTGAACGGAGTCGACTCGGATGCCCATGCTTCCACCTGAACCTCTAGCGCTGGAAGTTTGGCTATTGATATGAATCGAAATTTGTTTTGAAAGTTCCGCTTCAGCCATCAACTTGGCCGCTCTGTCACGGAACATTTCTGCATTTTTTTTGTTTGGTTTTAACTTCGCCACCCCAACGCCGGTCAAATATCCCTCTTTCTGAGGGTTAAGAGCCCACTCGGGGACAGTAGAGTTAGCTTGAGCACCACCGCACATGAGCAACAATGCTACTAGTAAACCAATCAGGCGCATTTCTAAAATCCGCCGACGATACGTCTAACTTTTTTCTTCGGGTTTAACTCAAGCTCGTTGACACGATTCATAGCGCGCTTAAGCCTTGATTCACCAGCAACTTTATCCAAGCCCGACTGGAGCAGCGCTTTTGCACGAGTGAACTCGCCATCTTCCGCCAGTTCAACCGCATCTTCTGCTGCGTCTTCAAAGATTTTATCGTAATAACTGTTCGCCTTTGAATTATTAGCATCGTAGTCCAGTACTAACTTTACCTTATCAAAGGCGTTCGACGAAGAAGGAGTAAAATACTTATCTTTTCTGATTAAGTAACGAGCAGAATCAAGCAACTTCTTGATGTCGCGCTTTGACAGCTTCTTCACTTCTTTCTTGGCTTGCTCAATCTTGGCACTCTCTTGCGCCGCAGTGGCCGACAATGTATTGCTGCCGGCAGCCAAGTATTCAGGAATCCAATAACTGGCAGGTAACCCCAGCTCCGACTGTAGGTTCTTATAATTTGTAACTAAACCAATGCCTTGTGCAGTTTTGCTTGAAATCGCATACTCTTTTGCCTTGATGGCAATGGCACTGTCCATCATAGTCGCAAGCAGTTGGGTTTTTTCGTGGTTTAGATTGATGCTTGCCATTTCTCGTAGCACGGCAAAAGCCGACTGGCTTTCGCCTTCGAATGACTCAAGGTTTACCAAACGTAGCCCTTGGGTAAACAGTGTCTCCATAACGACATCGATGTTATTTGCGACCGGTCTAGGGCTTGGTGACGCCGTTTGTTGTTTCTGTATCGCTGCATTCACTTCTTCATCTAAGCTCAGAGGCGCCCCTTCTACGAAACGATACTGAGAGAAGAGAAGTCCAATTTTTTCTTTGAATTTATTGATCAGTGCTTCATTTGCCTGAGCTGACACCATTGCAGACACTTCAAGTGTTGAACTTAGAGAATATGTTTCTGGGTTGTATTCGGTGCTGATGCGTTTTTGTGTCACATTGCTAAGCTGGTTATTGGAATAACGCTCAACAAGGTCTGACTCTAGCTCAAAGTCACGAACAACACTGCTACTGGTTATCAGCTGCTTGCTGTCTTGAATCTGTTTGGTGGCTTTCTGATATCCACGTTGTTCACACTGCTCAGGGCTTTCTGTACGTGCACAGGTAACCTTTACGGCTTTTGTAACTTTAACAGGCTTTTCAAACGCTTCGATTTCACCGTGTGCTTTTGCTTCAATTGCTTGGTTGATCAGGCTGTTTAAAGCTCGATTAGCCGACCGAAAACGTTTCTCGCTATTGTCAACACGAACACTTACGTTAGATGCTTCGTTTTCAATCTGGATCTTTTGACGATTTGCTTGTTCAAGCTCTGTCTCTTTCGCTTCGATTTTGCGCTTAACACTTTGCAAGGCTTCAATCATTTCACTGCGCATATCGACGACACTGATGCCTTGAAACGCAGCCAACTCTTTTTCATGCTGTTCGATTGTTTTGCGGATGGCTTCGATACGGTTTTCAGCAATCATCATTTTTGAATTATGCTTTTCGTACTCGTCATTATGCGTTTGGTAAGTTGCGTACAAGCGCTCAACTTCGCGCTTCTTATTTTTCAACTCTAAATCAGTCGCAGCTTCACCTACCTGTGGATACGTCACAACCAATGACAACGAAACAATAGTTAACAACTTGCGCAAAGACATGTTTTTCCCTAAAAAAGTTTTGGTAAATCAACAATTAAGAGTCAGTTAGGGTAAATGTGACCCTTCCCTTTGATACTTCAATGGTACAGTCTATAAAACTAGACCAACTGCCCTTAAAATTAAAGGTCTTAATAGTATAAAAGATCTACGTGCAAGAATCACAAAAAGATTTTAACAATAGGAGAATCCCTTAGACGGATTCAAGCTGAAAAAAAAGCCTCTTAAGAGGCTTTTGCAAATGGTAAGTTACTGATGTGTGCTTTGACTTGTCCCGCTGACAATGCCCCAACAGGTCGTCGAGGGATGTTGCCCTTAATAATCGGTTCTGGCGGACTCGTGCGTTCTTTTTTGCCAATCTTGTAGAGGATGCCATTGCGGATCTCTTCGATTTTATATCCGGTTTTGACTTTAATTCTAATATGCGGAATACCCGCAGATTCCAACGCCCCTGTAACGAACCAGTCAGCTTTCGATTTGTGACCGCCTTGTTTCTGATTGACCAAATCTACTGCAGCAACAATTCGAAAATCCTTCGGATCAACCAAAACGTAGTCAATAAACTTGCTACCGGCCTTCAACTCAGCAGAACGTTTTACTCTCCCTTTAATTGTATCTTTCGTTTCAATGATGTCATTCAATCTAACTCGGTTAACAATCATGAAATCTTGGCCAACGGCTCGCTCCAACAAGGCGTAAAAACCGCGTTCAACGCTAGTGAATAGCTGATTTTTTTTCTTAAACGGATAAGGATTACTGGTGTCAATAAAATGACTAGCGACTAACGTAATTGTCACAACCAAGGTCACAAGGGAAACTAAAACCCATTCCATAAATCTCTCCAGTCGTCAAAAAGTTGTAGTTATTTGGCAATATTGATTTGTATTTAGCATGGACCGTGCCAGAACATTACGGCAGAAAGAAGATTACACAGGATAAAAGTAACAACCGTGCCTTTACCAAATTTTGTTTCCCCCGTTATCTTTGCTCACGTGCTTTTTTTAGATTATTCGCTTACAAATAATGTATTCGGAAACAGCTCTGATACAATTGCTAAAACTGTAATAAATAGAGAATTTTTATGACCATCGTTATCATCGGCGCAATGGAGCCGGAAGTAGCCATTTTAAAGTCAAAACTTGAAAGCCCACAAACAAAACAAGTCGCCGATTTCCATTTTCATCAAGGTACTCTCAACGGTAAAGACGTGGTACTGGTGCAAAGCGGCATCGGTAAAGTTGCAGCAACGATTGCCACGACTCTAGCTATTCAATTGTTTGCTCCAAGTTATGTAATCAATACGGGCTCTGCTGGCGGGTTCGATCCAGAATTAAAAGTCGGAGATTTAGCCATTGGTGACGAATTAGTACACCATGATGTTGATGTAACTGCATTTAACTACGAATTCGGTCAAGTGCCCGGCATGCCAGCAACGTTCAGTGCAGATGCGAGTTTAGTCGCCAAGATCACAGAGTGTGTTGATGAAATGCCTGAGATCACTTCAAAAGTTGGGTTGATCGCCACCGGCGATAGCTTTATGTGTGACCCGGAGCGTATTTCTGCTACCCGTGCTCAATTCCCAACTATGTTGGCAGTTGAGATGGAAGGCGCCGCAATAGCTCAAGCGTGCCATCAGCTAAAAACTCCATTTTTGGTGATTCGCTCACTTTCTGACATAGCAGGCAAGGAGTCGCCGATGTCGTTTGACGCGTATCTAGAAGTTGCATCGAAAAATTCATCGGAACTTGTCTTGCGCCTGCTCGACAAAATGGATGGCTAACTTTGTTTGGTTTTGATCCAAACGCTGTACCTGTCGCGGTCGCTGTTCCAGCGGCTGCGATTGCAGTTATCCTTCTAGAGTGGATTTTGCCGTTACCCTACAAGTACTCTCCTGCTAACTTCTGTCATCGACTTGGGGTCGGCTTTCAACGTCAATTGTTACCCAAAGCTGCGGCCAAACAATTAGCACTGTACGGTGCGCTATCTTTAATCGTATATTTCGCCATCATAGGTACACTCATCGCTGCGGTTTTGTTTATTGCGCCAAATGATGTCATTACACAAGGCATATTGTTTTACCTAGCTTTAGGCTACCAGGACATTGCCCAATCCAGCCAACAAACGAATCAACTGTTGGATGTAGGCCAAAAATCAGCTGCCAAGAGCAGTCTAAAAACCACCACCGACTTTGATGTTGAGCCTTTATCGGAGCTGGGCCTACGAAAACTCATGAATGAAAATTTGGTGCTGCGCTTTTTCGCCCTTTGGCTAATGCCAACTTTGTTGTTCTTATTGTTTGATGGGCTGGCTGCGCTGCTCTACAGAGCGCTTTTTGAGATAATCCGTTGCTGGAGCGCCAATCCGGAGTTTTCAAAATTTTCCCGGACCGTTAACAACTTGTTGGAATTAATCCCAACTTGGGTATTTGCCCCTCTGTATTCCGTATTTAAGTTCTCCGGCGGTTGGTTGAAGTTATATGGACAACATAAGAAACACTGGCGGTTAAACTCGCTCAATAGCAATAACCAGCTCGTATGGCTATGCATTGCAGCAAAGGGCTGCAAAACTGAATTTGCTGGACCGGTTAAGATTTCTGGGAACAAATTTGAGCGCCCGAGACTACTGCAAGGTAAGACACCAACAACCGAAACCACAAATCAGTTGTTGCGGTGGCATAATCAATTTAGAGTTTTGGTGTTAATGTTAATCTTGTTAACTTCTGCATTATTATTTTGGGTGACCTCATGAAAAAATTCTTTATCGGCTTATTGTCGTTATTTTCGTTTACCGCGAACGCGATTTACTTTGGCGACGTAAAAACCATTTCAAATACGCAATTACTCAAAGACAGAGAACAATATGTCGTCCTAGATGTTAGAAGCAATAAGGAATACGCTGAAGGGCACATCGAAGGAGCGATCAACATTCCCCACACTGAAGTAGCAAATCATATTGCTCGGCTCAAAGCGGAGTCTGACAAAACCATCGTTGTTCATTGCCGCAGTGGTTACCGTGCTGGAAAAGCAGAAGATGTGCTGATGGAAAATGGCATATCAAACTTATTGCACCTCGAAGGTGACATGCTGAAGTGGCAGAAAGACGGATTACCACTGGTCACAGGAAAAAACTAGCTATCTTCTTTTTTACCCGGCAACACGCCCCCCTTACTAGGTTTAGGTAGAGTTTTAATGTCTAGGGGTTGGGGGTCCTCTGGTGGTTCTGAACGCTTCGCTTCATCGTCGCTAGAAATCAAGGTTACCAAGTCCAAGGACTCCGGTTGTTCTGTGATTATTACCTTATCGCCCGTCTGCAAAGCACGGTAAAGCATTGAGATATCAACATTTCTTAACCTCACACAGCCGTGTGTACTGCGACTGCCGATAGAATTAGGGTTCGAAGTACCATGAAGAAACAAAGATTGGCCAAAGTGCATCGCATGATTGCCCATTACACCTCGCCAACATCGGTCTCCACTTGCTATCTTTGATGCGAACTCCCCTTCCATTTTCTTTGGGATACACCAGTTGATACCGTCAGGATCAAACAGTTTAAACTCAATTTCAAACACGCCTTCTGGAGTGTAATAACACTTTCCGCCTTTACTCTCAGGCAAACAACGGTCATACCCCAACGCAACCGGAGTTTTCATCACTTTTGTGACGTTATCACCAAGCGCCTCGTAAAGAGTGAGGTTAAACTCTGCTTTATCAATTACCACAAAACGTCGGGCATCAGGGTCTCTGCGATAAAGTCTCGGCTGAGTTCTATTCTGCAACAATATAGGCTTGGCAAGCCACATTGGAGTATCGAGCGGCTGCCAATGTCCCTCGGGAAAGTGACCAGTGACCTTAACCACGATGTCATCTTCATAGCCACTAGTGAAGGTATATCCGGGAGCAAGAGAAATCACGTTTGCGGGTGAGTCTTCCGTTTCAGCTACTTCGATGGTTTCAATGAGATCATCAGAGCCTACGTTTGACTCTGCCATCGCCACCGCGGCTTGTTTATCTTTAAACGCGATAGCCCTCTGTTTTAATCGGTAGGCCTTTGCTTTCGAGCCTGAGCTCTCGAGCGTCTTGTAAACAAAAGTTTTAGGGGCGTTTTCAGATTGAGCTGCTCGTTCAACGACTTTTGTACTTTTGATAACATACAGAGGCGTCGAGAGTGGTTGCCATTCCCCTTCGGGAAAATGCCCAGTTACCTTGATCCAATCAACGGATTCTTCGCTGGAAGTAAACAAAGTACGAGACGGCCATTGTTCAATAACGCTGGCGCCAGGAGCACTGCTTAAATCGATGGTCTCAGTGGAAATGTAGGTCTTTGCGGCATAAACAATGTTGAAACAACCGCTTGCAACAAAAAGAAAAATGAAGACGATTAACTTCATTGAGCGACTCTAACGGTAGGTAGGTTAAGTACTTGCCAACGGCGAAAACCGCCATCGAGAGAAACAACATTTAAGTAACCCATTTTGACTAACATGTCGGCTGCCAGTGCCGAGCGAAAACCACCACCACAATACAAGACTAACACCTCGTTTTTGTCCGGCTGACGCTGCTCAATATCTCTTTCCAGTATCCCTTTTCCTAGATGTAGTGCACCGGCAATAGCACCTTTTTGCCATTCGTTGTCTTCTCTAACATCTATCAACACATGTGGCGTATTGGCATAGTCTGCTTGGTACTGTTCAATTGATATTTCGTTAATTCTTGATTTTGCGTCATTAACGACAGCCAGAAAACCGGCGGAATGTTCCATATTAATTCCAATGTTTACTACTTGTTTGCACAGTGCCAGATAATTGATTTGGGGTCAAAACTTGAGTTTCGACCCACCTTAATTCAGGATAGCGTGAAAACAACAAAATGGATGATAAAATGAAACGTCTACTGCCTTTTCTAGCACTCGCCCTTGCCAGCTGCAGTTCAGCGTCAAATGATAACAATACCAACAATGGTTTTTACGTGGGTAAAATAGACGCGCAAAAAATCATGACGGACTTTCCAAAGTTTGTTAAACACCAAAGTGATGTTGACTATTCAGAACAACAGATTCAGTATTTTAAAGACCTTGCAGAACCAACCAACATTAAGATTTTCTTTGGGCAATGGTGCCACGACAGTCAACGTGAAGTGCCAAGGGTGATTCAATTAATCGAAAAAGCCAATAATCCAAACCTGACTGTAGAGTTTATGGCCTTGGACATCACCAAATCAGATCCTGATGGCTTAGCTAAACAACATAATATTCGTAGAACCCCCACGATTATCGTTTATCAAAACGGTGAAGAGATTGACCGTATTTTGGAGTTTCCTCGTGTCGATTGGCCAACCGATATAGAGCAAATTTTAACGAAATAACCGCGGCTTTGGATTCCCAAACAAGCTGGGAATGGCGGACTTGCATTGGGAATGATGGAGTTATAGAGGCAACGACGGAGTTGAGATTGCAACGCCTTGTTTTGGTAATGGCTGACGCGAGCTAGGGTTGGCGGGTATGTCTCGGTAATGACGAAGTTGCAGCGGCAAAGGCCGACGTGAGCAGGGAATGACAAACCCACACGTCGTCATCCTCGGCTTTAGGGTCCTGCGTTGCCCTAACACCTACGACCCTATTGGCGTCGCGAAGGCGGGGAGCAATTATTTGTGAGTCGCCCCAAACACAGCTCAAATTACACAGACAATTACTAAACATACAAAAAAGCCTCGCAATTTGAAGTGACCCCGTAAAGTTGGACTCATTTCTAAGCGGCTACCAAGGCCTGATTTCGATACTCTATCGGACTCAGGCCTTTTAGTTTCAGCTTAATAACACTTTTG
>CAXRBI010000044.1:0-54403 GCA_964229075.1 Alteromonadaceae bacterium
TTATTAGAGATAACGTAAAAAGCTTATTTATTTTAATTTATTTAACTCAACACGACGAGAGTGCCTTACTTATTGTTAAATATAAGTAAAAAAACAAAAAAGGTCACTTGTAAAGTGACCTTTTTATTCAAATAAATAGCAGTGTTACGCTGGTAACGATGGGAACTTGATGCCAGCCATTTCCTGCATGACACGCACTACCTGGCAACTGTAGCCAAATTCGTTGTCATACCATACGTATAACACTGCACGGTTGCCGTCTACAATTGTTGCACGAGAGTCAACTACACCTGCGTAACGATTACCAACTAAGTCAGTTGACACGATTTCTGTTGAACTTGTGAAATCAACTTGGTCACGCAATTCAGAGTGCAATGCAACTTCTAACAAGTACTCATTCAATTCCTCTGCCGTCGTTTCCTTACCTAGGTTTAGGTTCATGATAGCCATCGAAACGTTAGGCGTAGGTACGCGGATAGCATTACCTGTTAACTTACCTTTCAGCTCAGGAAGCGCTTTTGCAACTGCTTTCGCTGCGCCAGTTGAAGTCAGTACCATGTTTAGCGCTGCAGCACGACCACGACGCTCAGCTTTGTGGAAGTTGTCGATTAAGTTCTGGTCATTGGTGTAAGAGTGAACCGTTTCAACGTGACCGTTTTCGATGCCGAAGCTGTCGTTAATCGCTTTCAATACTGGAGTGATAGCGTTTGTTGTACAACTTGCTGCACAAACAATGTTGTCCTCAGCTTCAACATCAGTGTGGTTAACACCATAAACGATGTTCTTAATTTCGCCGCCAGCTGGTGCAGTTAATAACACTTTCGCCGCACCTTTTGATTTAAGGTGCAAACCAAGGCCTTCTTCGTCCTTCCAGATACCGGTGTTATCAACAATCAATGCGTTGTTAATACCGTATTGCGTATAGTCGATGCTATCTGGAGAGTTTGCATAAATAACTTGAATGTAAGAGCCGTTAGCCTTGATTACATTCGCCTCTTCGTCGACAGTGATGCTGCCGTTGAATGGACCGTGAACTGAGTCACGACGCAATAAACTTGCACGCTTCTCTAAGTCACCGCCTTTGCCGCCACGTACAACGATTGCACGAAGGTTCAAGTTTGCATTTGGACCGTTGCGCTCAATAAGTAAACGCGCCAATAAACGACCGATACGACCAAAGCCATATAAAACAACGTCTTGTGGTTCAGGACGAGATTCTTGGTTAAGAACGTCATTTAGTTCGCGTTTAACGAATTCTTCTTTAGAAAGGCCTTCGCCTTCATTCTTAAACAAGTAGCCGTAAGCCAATTTACCTAAGTCGATTTTTGCAGGGTTTAAATCTAAGCCAGAAATTAGCTCTAAAAACTCATAACTTTCGCGAAGACGCAATTTGTGCGCTTCGTAACGAGAAACGGTTTTGTGTGACTTGATGATGTCAATGGTTGACGCGGAAACTAACGGACGACCGTATACGCAAATTTCAATGCCACGGTTTCTGTATAAATTACCAATTAGTGGCTGCATACGCTCTGCGTAATCTTGTCTTTCTAACCAACTTTGTTGATATTGCTGTTCCGGTGTAAGTGTCATTTCAACTACCTTCGTTTAAAAGTTACAAGCAAAAAGGCGAACGCCTTCAATTCTGAAAACGGCGGCATTGTAAAACAAAACCGCCCAACATGAAAGTCAAAATGTAATATTACAGATTTAATTACAACTTATACATTGTTCCATCGCAAGGGACAGGGTTAAATACGCATTCAATGCCTAAATATTGATCAATAATTCACTCTTTTCACTCTTTAAATGAAAGCGAGACCGAATTAACACAGTAGCGCTTACCAGTTTCAGTTGGGCCATCGTCAAATACATGACCCAAATGCGAGTCACATCGACTGCAGACAATCTCAATTCTTTGCATCCCGTGGCTATTGTCTTCAACGTAAGAGACAGTGCCTTCGATACAGTCATCAAAAGATGGCCAGCCACAATGGCTATCAAACTTATTTGACGAATCAAACAACACTTGGTCACAGCAGACACAACAATATTGCCCATTTTCATTGTGATACAGATATTTTCCGGTGCCTGGATACTCGGTACCTTTTAATCGAGTTACTCGAAACGTCTCATCGTCTAGTTGTTGCTGCCATTGCTGCTCTGTTTTGGTGATCTTTGTCATCTTAAATCCAGTGTTTTTAGGTAAAAAAAAACCACGTTTTAGGACGTGGTTTCTTTGCTTTAAACTTTGCTTATTGGTCGGCCTTCGCTGCTCCACTCTACGTGGTACATTTTGCCATCCGATTTGTCGACTCGAGCAAAAGTGTGAGCGCCAAAATAATCTCTCTGTCCTTGCAATAGATTAGCAGGTAATACTGCACTGCGATACGAGTCATAGTACGCCAAAGCTGAACTGAATGCGCCGACAGGAATCCCCATCAATGAAGAGTTCGCAACCGTACGACGCCAGTTGGCTTGATATTTAGAGATTTGCTCAGCAAAGAACGGATCCATAAGTAAATTGGCCAACTCTTCATCACGCTCATAGGCTTCGGTGATAGATTGTAAGAATACCGCTCTAATAATACAGCCTGCACGCCAAATCTTTGCGATACCTGCAAAGTCCAGACTCCAACCGTGTTCTTTTGCGGCAATACCCATTAATTGGAAACCTTGCGCATAAGCACAAATCTTAGAACAATAAAGTGCATCATGTAGCTGGGCAATGACTTCGTCTTTATCCAAATTAAGTTCAGAAATATCTGGGCCTGATAGTATGCCAGACGCCTTAACGCGATCTTGTTTTAAGGTCGATAACGCTCGTGCATAAACCGCTGAAGTTATAGTTGGTGACGGAGCTCCAACTTGTAATGAGCTCACCGCAGTCCAAAGACCAGTACCCTTCTGACCCGCTTTATCTAAGATAATATCAACCAAAGGTTGCTGCGTTTCAGGGTCGACATGTTCAAGCACTTCTGCACTGATTTCAATCAGGTAAGAATTTAGTTCGCCTTCATTCCACTGACGGAAAATTTTAGCAATTTCCGTTGGGTCCATGTTTAGGCCAGTTCGCATGATATTATAAGCTTCGCAAATTAGCTGCATATCCGCGTATTCGATGCCATTGTGGACCATCTTGACATAGTGACCCGAACCCGCTTCGCCGATATACGTGGCACAAGGCTCACCTTCAAGCACTGGATTACCCGGCTCGTGACGTTCGATAGGTTTGCCTGTCGCAGGATCAACTTTCGCTGCGATTGCTTTAAACATAGGCGCTATTCTGGTCCAAGCGTAACGGTCGCCACTTGGCATTAACGAGGCACCAAATCGAGCACCTACTTCACCACCAGAAACGGCAGTAGAGAAGAACAAAAACTTACCTTCGTATTGCTTTTCGCGCTCGACGGTATCAGTCCATAAGCTATTACCGGTATCAACAACGATATCGTCTGCCTGAATACCCGCATCTATTAACTTGTGGCACACGTCATCAACAGGCGCACCAGCAGGGACGGATAAAATGATCAAATGAGGAGATTTCAGCTTCGCGAGTAATTCTGTGTACGAAGTGCAAGGGAAAATACGCTGTTCTTTGTTACCACGTTCGGCATCGTCTTGATTGATAGCGCTTGCGACTTTTTCTGTATCGAGATCAAATGCAGCAATCTTGTAACCATTGTCTGCTAAGTTTAACGCTAGGTTTTTGCCCATAACGCCTAAACCAATAAATCCGATATCACATAAATTTGCGGAGTCTGACATAAATGTTAGGTCTCATTCAGTTGTGTGTGGCATGCTCGCCAGAAAAAATTGGCGCGGATTATACAGAAACAATCCGCGATTGGGTATAACTATAGTCAATTTAAAGATAAGTTATTCAACTTATTAGCTGATTGTTTATGAGTCAATAACAGGTCAAATTGATGTATCAAGTTGATAATCAATCTTCCATAAACTTAAACTACGGTCTAACTGCTGATAACTTTCGGTATCTTCTTCAATCGTTCGATTTTCATCTTCTGGAAATGATGTATCTAAAATGCACGTTTTATTTCGACCTTCCGGTAAAACATAGGTTACAGGTTGAGTGGATGAGTTTAATAGCAAAAGCAGTTGATAACCCTTATCGTCATCAGCAATGATAAGACCTAAACACTGGTTATCATGATTGTGCCAATCCTCAATTTGTTTTTCCTCACCATCAGGCCTTATCCAACTTACATGATGGTGATAATCGGAATGTTGGTAGTTATCGTCGAGCAAAAAACACTGTTGTAAGATTGAAAATTCACTTCGCACTGAAATACAGCGCCTTACAAACTTCATGAACGCTCTTTGTCTGGCGTCCAAGTTCCAATTTAACCAACTTATCTCATTATCTTGGCAATATGCGTTGTTATTACCGTTTTGACTGCGGCTAAACTCATCGCCAGCCAAGATATGCGGTATGCCTTGCGAAAACAGTAAACTGGCGATCAAATTGCGCTTTTGTCTTTCTCGGACTTCGACGATCTCCATATTCGTCGTTGGCCCTTCTACCCCATAATTGCTGGTGTAATTAGCGCCATGACCATCGCGGTTGTCTTCTAAATTCGCCAAGTTGTGACGTTGTTCATAGCTTACTATGTCTTGAAGGGTAAAGCCGTCGTGGTAGGCGATATAGTTCACCGAAGAGAGCTGGCTGCGTTTACCTTTTCGGAATACATCTCGCGAGCCTAAGATTCGGCTTGCAATCTCCGCCACTAAGCCTTTCTCACCGCGCCAAAACTTGCGCATGCCATCGCGGTACTTGTCATTACATTCCACCCAGTTCGCCGGGAAGTTACCGAGCTGGTACCCTTCTGGACCGATATCCCATGGCTCTGCAATGAGTTTAGCTTGAGAAATTACCGGGTCTTGCGACATTGCTCTCAACAGTGCAGATTTTCGGTTAAAACGCTCTCCATTTCGACCTAAGGCTGCGGCTAAATCAAATCGGAAGCCATCAACTTGCATTTCTGTTAGCCAGTATCGCATGGAATCCATAATCAACTGCAAAGCATAGTCACCATCGCAGTTAACGGTATTACCGCAGCCAGTATAATTGGCATACTCAAAACAATAATCGTCATAAGTTTTTAGATAAAAATCGAATTCAGCTAAACCTCTAAAACTCAGTGCAGGGCCATCTTTTCCTGATTCTGCCGTGTGGTTGTACACCACATCCAATATCACCTCGATGCCAATCTTGTGAAACTCTCTTACCATCGTCTTAAATTCAGTAACGGCATCGTTTATCGCGTATCTAGGATCGGGAGCAAAAAAATTAATCGGGTTGTAGCCCCAATAGTTAGTCAACCCCAGCTCTTGCAGCCTTGGCTCCGACATAAAACTGAAAACAGGCATTAATTGCACGCTGGTTATACCAAGCTTTTTGAGATAATCCAAAACCGTGGGTTCACACAACCCGAGATATGTACCGCGTTTTTCTTTCGGTAGGTTTTCACAAATCTGAGTAAATCCCTTTACGTGCGTTTCATAAAGTATGGTTTTGCTTTTGGGAATCGCAGGCTTAACTATACCTTGCCAATCGAATTCGGACGTCAGTTGTTTTGCTTTCGGTATAAATTGTGGACTGTCTTCTTGATAAAGGCTCGATTCCCATACCAGTGGCCGATTCAGCGCTTTCGCGTATGGGTCAATTAAATACTTAGCATTAACCCGCTTGCCTTTATCTTCATCTTTTTGTGTTGCTTGAACTGCGTACAACCAAGAATCAGGTAAATCTTCAATACTGACGTGAAACACTTTACCGGTGCGATTCACCAGTTCAACTTTTGCGACTTGCTCTTCTGTATCGGGCAAGAAAAAACACAAGTATAACCTGAGCGCATCCGGCGCATAAATCGCAAAGTTTGTGCAACCGCTTTGTCGACACCGACTTGCTCCCAAAGGGTAAGCTTTTCCGGTCGAAGTTTTCACAGACACATACTTTGCGATCATAAAGTTGACTTCCTCTGTTAGTTGCTCACTTTAGCGATATAAATGGTACTTAGAGGTGGCAAATTAACCACCAAACTGTTCTCTTTGTAATGCCATGGTGTTTCACTTGATTCTAAGTTATTTCCCGCTGGGTAATTGCTTCCCCAATAATACTCGCTGTCAGAGTTAAAAATAACTTCATACTTACCGGGCAGATTTATTCCAACCCGATAATTTTCTCTTGGAATTGGCGTGAAGTTGGCGATTACAATGACTTCTTGACCATCTTGATCACGTCTGACAAAAGACAAAGTGCTTTGCTCAGCATCTGAATGGTCTAGCCATTCAAAGCCTGCCTGTTGGTGATCCAGCTGGTGCAGCGCGCTTGTTTCCCTATATACACGATTGAGGTCGCGATACAGATTCTGAATGCCTTTGTGTTTGTCAAACTCAGTTAAATGCCAACTCAAACTGATGTTGTGATTCCACTCATCTGCTTGCGCTATCTCATTACCCATGAAATTAAGTTTCTTGCCAGGATGCGCATACATAAATGACGCATAACAACGTTGGTTTGCTGCCTGCTGCCATTCATCCCCAGGCATTTTTCTCAACAAAGAGCCTTTGCCGTGCACCACTTCATCGTGAGAAATTGGCAAAACAAAATGTTCATCGTAGTTGTATACCATTGCAAAGGTAACGTCGTTGTGGTGGTAACGGCGATAACATGGATCTTTACTGATGTAGGTCAATGAGTCGTGCATCCAACCCATGTTCCATTTAAAGTGAAATCCGAGTCCACCTGTATGGGTTTCTTTTGATACACCGGCAAAAGACGTAGATTCTTCCGCTATGGTTAAGGCTTTCGGAAACTTCGACTTAACGGCCTCATTCATCCATTTCAATAGGCTGATAGCTTCATAGTTGTGGTTGCCACCATCGACGTTAGGAATCCATTCGCCTTCTTCACGGGAATAGTCCCAGTACAGCATTGAAGCAACGGCGTCGACGCGAATACCATCGATATGGAATTTATCCAGCCAATACAAAGCGCTGGCGACCAGAAACTGACGAACCGTGTCTTTACCAAAGTCATAAATGCAAGAATTCCAATCCGGGTGCCAGCCACGACGTGGGTCGGCGTATTCATACACGTGAGTGCCGTCAAATCGCGCCAAACCGTGAGCATCTTCAGGAAAATGAGCTGGAACCCAATCCATGATCACTGCAATACCAGCCTGATGGCAGGAGTCAACAAACGCTTTGAAATCATCTGGTTCGCCAAATCGAGTGGTCGGGGCAAACATACCCGTTGGTTGATAGCCCCAAGAACCCGTGAACGGATGTTCTGAAACCGGCAGCAGTTCAATATGGGTATAGCCCATATCTAACACATAAGGAATTAGCTGTTCAGTTAGCTCCTGATAGCTCAACGGAACATGTTCGCCATCAACTTCTTTCATTCTCCAAGAGCCTAAATGAACCTCGTAAATTGACATGGGTTCTAGATAGGGGTCACCAACTTGACGGTCTTGCCATTTTTGGTCTTGCCATTGATAGCTATTGTGATCGTAAACCCGTGACGCAAACGATGGGTATTGATCATGCCAAAAACCCACTGGGTCCGCTTTGTGTGGCAGGTTGTGACCAGCTTGATCTTTTAACTCAAACTTATAACGCGCACCGACTTCAACATTCGCCAGAACAATAACAAAGTGACCACACTGCGTCTTTTCCATTGGCAATCGGCGGCCGTCCCATTCGTTAAACTCTCCGACCAAGCTGCAACTTGTCGCATTAGGAGCAAATACAGAAAAACGCACGCCTTCGATGCCTTCGGCTAACTCAACCTTTTGCGCGCCCAATTGCTGATAAATATTCTCAGGATCAGTTTGTAAATAATGGACGGCATGGAACGCAGCGTCCTTAAATTGGTAGGGATCAACAACCTCCTCACTACCTTCGACGTAACTAACCTGAAGCTTGTAAGGCTTTGTTAGTGGCTTGCTTGTCTTGTATTGAAACAGATCTGTGCCTTCAACTTGTTTCATTTCTGCAATGAGCTTTCCAGTTTCTAGGTCACAAATCGCAACGCTCTTTGCGTCGGGTTGCCAAGTATTGATAAAGCAAGCGCCATCGGTTTCGATAGGCCCAAGATGGGCAAAGGGGTGAGTGAGTTTCGCGTGAGAGAGTTGATTTACCAAATCAATGGATTTTTGCATACGTGATCCCTTTAAATAAAAATCGAAGATGGTAAAAACGACAAAAAAGCAATTCCAAACATTTGAAATTGCTGTTTATTTTTTAACACCTTAAGACGCTGATTGTCGAGCTTTTGTAAGCGCATCCGTTAGATGATTTACTTCGTTGAACCTAAAGATTTCTTCTAAGTCAACGCTTAGCTTACGACGCCAGTTCGGGTATTCGCTACTCGTTCCTGGAATGTTGACTGGCATTTGCATTTCTAACCAGTCTTCTAACTGCAGACTTAACAATGCAGATGATCCTTTGGCCATGTGCAGTTGTAATCCGTAATTTAGTTCTCGAGACATAGGCACTTGATTCGCATCACGGCCGATGTGCTCTGGAATCGAATTATGACCGTGCAAAGTATCTAAAATGGCTTGTTTAGCCTCTGCTCTATCGTCATACAATGAGCGCATCAGATCATCACCGTTGTACAAGCCAAGCTCTTGCCCTAGCTCTAAGTCCTTGCAATGCCAATAGCCAATTAATGTCGGCATATCATGCGTGGTAAGAGTGGCCATCGCTTGCTCTACGTAATGCTCTGGAGAGTAGAAGCCACCGTCTTCCGCTTGCTCAAAGAAAAATACCTTGTAAGAATGAATGCCGTTTTCACGCAACTTTCCAACGATATCATCCGGCACAGTCCCTAAGTCTTCACCTATGATTGAGCAGTGATTTAAATGACTCTCAAGCGCTAAAATCGCTAACAAGTCGTCCACTGGGTAATACACATAAGTGCCTTCTTTGGCATTGTCTTGCTGTGGCACCCACCACAGGCGCAACAATGCCATTACATGGTCAATTCTTAATGCGCCACAGGCGTGCATGTTTGAACGGAACAAATCGATGATTGGTTGATACGCTTGTTGATAAAGCTTCACCGGATCCATTGGAGGTAAACCCCACTTTTGACCGAGTGGCCCAAGTACATCTGGTGGCGCACCGACAGACGCATCTGTGCAATACAGATCTTTGTTTGCCCAAATTTCAGTACTGCCTTCGCTCACGCCTACCGCTAGATCCCGATAGGTTCCAATCGCCATTCCTTTCTGTTGACTGACGCGGTCAACCTCTTCCAACTGAGTCAACGCGACGAACTGTAAATAACAATAAAAATCGACGAGATCAGCATAGTTCTTCGCGAACTTCTGTACCGCTTCAGAAGCGTAATCTTGGTATTCCTGTGGCCAAACTGGCCAGCCCCAGTTATCGCCTATGTCCTTGCCTTCAGTCTTAAACACATCTTGAATAGCGTCATAAGTCGCTGACTGCAGCAAACTCGCACTACCCTCTTCTTTAAACGCCAAAAACTTATGCGCAAGCTCAGAATCTTTGTCTACGTGCGTTTCAACAAACCCTCTGTACAAAGGCTTTAACGCGCGCAGTTTCATATCCATAACCGAACCATAGTCTACATGTTCGCTGGTCTTTGCGGCTTCAAGTTGGGCTTTAAAGTGTTCGTCATTTAACAATGCTTGCACTTCGACATTCGTTTCAAAGCCGTCAACAGCTTGCACATCTATATAAATCACGTTTAACCAACGTCTAGAAGATGGGCTATATGGGCTACACGCATCCGCGTTGTTCGGGTACAAGGCATGAATCGGGTTTAAACCAACAAAGTCAGCGCCGCGATCTGCCACGCGTTCAATTAAATACTTTAAGTCGGAGAAATCACCAACGCCCCAGTTGTGTTTGCTTTTAACACAATAAAGCTGGACGCTAGGGCCCCACATCTTTTTACCTGAAACTAACTCAGGTTGTTTATAACATTGGGCAGGTGCAACAATAAGACGACCGCTACCAAGCGGCTCTTCTACGCCAGGTTCGAATAACGCAATATCGTAATAACCAATTGGCAGTTCTTGCTCAAGTTGATAGACGTACTGTTGTGCCTCCATATCTTTAACTTCAACTGAGGCAACGAGTTCTTGTTCTACAGGAACAAACGAAACCGTTTTTACGTCAACAACGTCGTGCCTGATAACAAGCTTTAATTCATCATTTGCAAAATCGATAGGCAATTTAAAAGACAACTGAGCAACTTGATTGCTTCTCACTACAGTCACAGGCTCAACTACCGTCAACCAATTTTGTTCCATTTCTTGGTTTACAGCACTGATTAATGCCTCTTCGTCATGGACTGGGTAGCCCATAGCTTCTAAAATCTTTTCTTTAGACTCTTGTTTAATTATCGCTTGAGCTCCCCAGGCATCGGTATATTCCGATTCAATTCCTCGCGCCTGGACTAACTGTTCGATAAATGATGCGTTCATGCTCATTCCTATGCTGCAGATTAATAGAGTGACTTCTGGGACATGAAATTTTATTAGAAGAATCCCAGAACAGGATGTAACTATAAAAGCGTTTCCGCATCCAATGCCACTACATACGTTTGCATTGCAATTCCTTTGCTAAAGTTTAATTTCCGACTTGAATCTTAATGAAAACAGTCTAGCTAAAAACACACGTTATCCTTTTGTTGTGACAAAGACATTAATATTCAATGAACTTTTCAGCCCTCAGTAGTTATTTAATTTCAAATTGGATAAATAGACAAATTTATTTTATTCATTTATAGCAAAAGCCTTTACATGAGATGCTTTTAAATGTAATTTTATTACAACCTTGAAATTTGAATACATTATTAACAGGTGATGTTATGACAATTCGTGTCGCTATAAATGGTTTCGGGCGTATTGGACGCAACGTTTTACGTGCTTTGTACGAATCAGAAAAGAATTATGACCTTAAGATCGTTGCAATCAACGATTTGGGTGATGCCAGTATTAATGCGCATCTTTTAAAATACGATACGGCACACGGCCGTTTCAACGCTCAAGTTGAGCACACAGAAGATTCAATTATCGTTAACGGTGATGTCATCAGCGTTACTTCAGAGCGCAATCCAGCAGATTTGCCTTGGGCTGAGAAAGAGATTGACGTCGTATTTGAATGTACTGGTATCTTCCAGTCAAAAGAAGCGTCTCTACCTCACATCGAGGCCGGTGCAAAGAAAGTTATTATTTCAGCGCCAGCTAAGAACGTAGATGCAACCGTCGTTTACGGTGTTAACGAGCAAGATATTACGGCTGATATGACCGTCATTTCGAATGCATCATGTACTACAAACTGCTTAGCTCCTTTTGCTAAAGTATTAAACGACAAATTTGGTATCGAATCAGGTTTAATGAACACGATTCACGCATACACAAATGACCAACGTCTGAGCGACGTATACCACTCAGACTTGCGTCGTGCTCGTGCAGCGGCTATGTCAATGATCCCTACAAAAACCGGTGCTGCAGCAGCTGTAGGTCTTGTAGTTCCAGAGTTAGCGGGTAAAGTTGACGGTTTAGCGGTACGTGTACCAACAATTAATGTATCATTAGTAGACTTAACGTTCGTTGCATCAAAAGACGTGACAGTTGATGAAATTAACGATGCGATTCGTGAAGCTGTTAACGCGGGTGGTTCACTTGCTGAAGTATTAGCTGTAAATGACGAACCTCTTGTGTCTGTCGACTTTAATCACAATCCTTACTCTTCAAACTTTGACGCAACCGAGACTCGTGTCACAGGTCGTCTAGTTAAAGTTATGAGCTGGTATGACAATGAGTGGGGTTTCTCAAACCGCATGTTGGACAACGCTGTTCAATTAATGAATGCGAAATAATATTGGGCAAGGCCTAATTAATCGATAAAATAAAGGTGGCTTTGGCCACCTTTTTTATTTGGAAATACACATTATGAAATCGAATTACATTTCCGAAAGCTGTGTCGGTAACAACACCATTTGGCATATTCAACACCCTAAATTTCAAGCAAAAGTTTCGAAATATGGAGCGCATGTATTGAGTTTTATTCCCACTGGCAAAAGTGATTTACTTTGGCTAAGTCAAAGCGCCGTTCTCGATGGAACCAAGGCAATTCGTGGTGGTGTACCAATTTGTTGGCCATGGTTTGGACCTGCAAACGGCGTTTATGAAGGTGAGCCACAACACGGCTATGCAAGAATTATCAATTGGGACATAAAATCAGTAGAAGAATCAGTCGACAGTCTCACAATCCGGCTCGTTCCAATCATTCCAGACGCGATAAAACCAAACGTGAAGTTTTCTGTTGAAATCGTCTTGGTTTTCGCCGATAGCTTGGATATCCAAGTTATTAGTAAAAACCAAAGCGAAGAGACACAAAAACTATCGCAAGCTATTCACACCTACCTTTCGGTCGATAACATCTCAACCACTTACCTTTCAGGCCTAGAAACCACTGACTACATCGATAAATTGACCACCGAAGTCAACAGGCAAATCGGCGACGTGGTTGTAGACAGTCACACTGATAGAGTCTATATCACCGAAGAGGAAAACTTAGCCGTTGTTGATGGCCATCGAAAAGTGCAAATTTCTGCAACAAATCATGACTCTACTGTTGTCTGGAATCCGTGGCGCGAGAACGCAAAGGCTATGTCAGATTTTGATGATGAAGGTTATCTCAATATGCTATGTGTCGAGGCCGCAAATACGCAAAGACTTTTGATCGCGCCGGGGCAAAGCCACACCTTAACGCAACGCATTATTACCACAGCGCAATAAGAAATTAACCCACAAAAAAGCCTGCTTGTAGCAGGCTTTTTATTTATAGGGAAGTTAGTGACCAGCGACTGCTGTTTTCGCTAACTCTGTGATTTCGTCCCAACGCTTGCCTTTAACAACCGCATCAGGGCACAACCACGAACCGCCACAACATAAAACATTGCTCAGCGCTAAATAATCTTGGTAATTCCCTGGATTGATGCCACCTGTAGGACAAAAACGAACATCAGGGAAAGGACCGCCAATCGACTTGAGAGATTGAACGCCACCAGATGCTTCTGCTGGGAAGAACTTGAAGTGGCTGTAACCTTTGTCCAAACCAACCATAAGCTCAGAGATAGATGCAATTCCTGGGATCAAAGCGATGCTGCCCTGATTACCTGCATCCAACAACTCCGGAGTCAGACCGGGTGAAATTGCAAACTTGGCACCAGCCTTTGTCACTTGACGCAGCTGCTCAGCATTTGTCACCGTTCCAGCACCAACAATGGCGTCAGGGCATTTTTCTGCAATCTCGCGGATCACATCTATCGCTGCTGGCGTGCGCAGAGTTACCTCTAACACTTTAATTCCGCCGGCCATCAATGCCTCAGCAATTGGCACCGCGTCTTCAACGTTTTCAATAACCAATACTGGCACGACGGGTCCTGCGGCAAATACTTCCGAAGAATCAATTAACCAATTACGCTCTGCCATACTTTATCCTTTCAATACTATTCGGGGACGCCCCGAGAAAATAAAAATCAATTACAGTTCTTGTTTCAAGAATGCTGCGCAACCGATCAAACCCGGTTGCTCTTCTGTGACTATGTACACAGGAATTTGCTCGACTAACTTGCCAAAGCGCCCTTTCGCGTCAAATCGCTTACGGAAATCACTTGATTTCACATAGTCGATAAAGCGAGGAACTATACCTCCTGCAATATAAACACCGCCAAACGTCGCTAAGTTAAGTGCCAAATTGCCACCAAAACTGCCTAAGATTCGGCAGAAAATTTGTAAAGTCAGTTCAGCTATCTCATCAGTGCCTTCAATGGCATTACTAGTGACATCTGCCGGCTCGTAGCTTTTCGCCTCTATGCCCTTAGCTGCGCACACAGACTGATAAATTTGCACCAGACCAAGACCAGATAGCAGCTGTTCTGCTGATACCCGCTCATATTTTTTCTGTAGCTCTTGCAACACAGCGATTTCATCAGCATCGATAGGGGCAAAGTCCACGTGACCGCCTTCGCCAGAAAGCGCCAACCATTTATCACCTGAGTGAACTAAATGTGCAACGCCAAGGCCTGTGCCGGCACCATATATCGCTATTGGCTTGTTTGCTTGCGCCTCAGCTCCACCAACCTGAACTTTTTTTGCATCCGGTATTTGAGGGACTGACATAGCGATTGCGGTAAAATCGTTTATGACGAACAGTTTTTCTAATCCAAACTGTTCGGCTAATGCCTTCTGAGAAAAATCCCAGTGATTGTTCGTCAAAGATACCTGATCGCCAGTAACCGCTGTCGCAACGTCGATACACGCATATTGAAAATCAACATCAGCGTCCATTTTATATTGATTAATTGCAGCGTCGATATTGTCAAAATCCTTGCACTGATAAGTAAGAACATGACTAATATCGAAGTTTTCTAAATCCGCAATTGCGAGGCGAATATTAGTGCCGCCAACATCTGCTACGAGTGCTTTAATTGACATCAAACTCTCCTAAGCGTCGTGGAAGATGCAACTCGCACCCTCTTCCGGTGTAGTTAACACTCTGCGGAAGCCGTTAAACATTTCTCGGCCCATACCTTCGCGCTCTTCAGACAAATCTTTAATACTTGGCTGACGTTGCGCTAACTCTTCATCTGATACATGCAAAGCAACGATGTTTTCATCCGCGTTTACTTCGACGATGTCGCCATCTTGGATTTTAGCGATTAATCCACCATCCAACGCTTCAGGGTATAAGTGTATTGCTGCAGGCACCTTACCAGACGCCCCAGACATACGACCGTCCGTCACCAAAGCGACATTAAAACCTTTGTCTTGCAACACGCCCAACGGGGGTGTCAATTTGTGTAGCTCAGGCATACCAACTGCTCTAGGGCCTTGATATCGAACGACAACAACACAGTCTTTATCAAGATCGCCCGCTTTAAACGCTGCATCTAAGTCGTGTTGGCTTTCAAAAACAACCGCTGGCGCTTTAATTTTGGTTTTACCATCACGCAATGATGAAGTTTTGATTACCGCACGACCTAAGTTTCCACTCAGTGCGCATAGTCCACCGTCTGGTTTAAACGGCTTTTCGATAGTTGCAATAACGGTATCGTCGAGTGACTTAGTTGGGCCATCGACCCACTCTAACTTACCATCACGAACCACAGGCTCTTTGGTGTAGATCTCTAAGCCTTCGCCACAAATGGTTTTAACGTCATTGTGAATATAGCCACCACGTAACAACTCTTTAAATAGCAGCGCCATGCCGCCAGCAGCTTGGAAGTGGTTAATGTCAGCTTGGCCATTTGGATAGATTTTAGTTAACAGCGGAGTTGCTGAAGATAACGCATCGAAATCGTCCCAATTGACTATAATACCGGCTGCACGAGCCATCGCGACCAAGTGCATAGTGTGGTTTGTTGAACCACCGGTAGCTAACAATGCAACGATACCATTGACCACAGATTTTTCGTCGACGATATGGCCAATTGGGCGATAGTCCGTGCCAAGATCTGTTATACGAGTGGCCTGAATCGCAGCGGCTTCAGTGAGCTTTTCACGAAGTTCAGTACCAGGATTAACAAATGATGAGCCAGGCAGGTGCAAACCCATTACCTCAACAACAAGTTGATTAGAGTTTGCTGTACCATAGAAAGTACAAGTACCCGCTGAGTGGTATGAGGCAGACTCAGACGCAAGTAACTCGTCACGGCCTACTTTGCCCTCAGCATACAACTGACGAACACGAGCTTTCTCTTTATTTGGAATACCCGATTCCATTGGCCCTGCCGGCACAAATACGAAAGGTAAATGGCCAAACGTTAAAGCAGACATGACCAGTCCCGGAACGATCTTGTCACAGATGCCTAACATTACAGCACTATCAAACATATTGTGAGACAAACCAACCGCGGCACCCATTGCAATCACATCACGGCTCATTAAGCTCAAATCCATACCTGGTTGACCTTGAGTTACGCCGTCACACATAGCTGGCACGCCACCCGCAAACTGAGCGACAGAACCTACTGAATCTACAGCCTGTTTGATTTTTGCAGGGTAAACCTCATAAGGCTGGTGCGCAGATAACATATCGTTATAAGAAGAAATGATGCCAACATTGGCTTTGGTCAAAGCCGTCAGATCAGACTTTTCTTGTTTCGAACAAGCGGCAAAACCGTGCGCTAAGTTACCACAAGAGAGCACACCACGGTGTGGGCCTTGACGTCTCGCTCGCTCGATTTTTGCTAGATAGGCAGCTCGGGTTTCTTTGCTGCGCTCAATAATACGTTCAGTTACTTCTTGAATAACGCGGTTCATTTGTTTCTCCCAAAACTAAATCAATCTACTTTGATGTGGCTAGCATCACAGACATTGGAACGTCAGATTGATTTAGGAAAGCACATATAGGTGCAAGTTTAACGTCACCGGTTTCGATGACTTGATTTAAAACAGCTTCTTTACTCTCACCAACTAAATGAAGGTAAAGTTGCTTTGAATTTAGTAACGCCGACTTGGTCCAAGTCATACGTTGATGAGGTGCCGTTGTCGGTTCTGTCGCCATGATCGGAGCACTGGTCGTTAGGGCTTCATCTAACTGAGCGCAACACGGGAAAATCGAGGCGGTATGGCCATCTTCACCCATGCCAAGAATTACGACATCAAACGGCTGCGCGATGTTGCTCAATTTTGCGGTAACCGCTTCTACGGCGGCAAAGGCATCAGCAGATTCAGTTTTCATACCGACAAAATTGGCTTTAGCTGCCTTGTTGATCAACAGCGCTTCATTGGCCATTTTTTCATTTGAAGCTGCATCATCTAGAGCAACCCAGCGGTCATCTACAAGTGCAATATCTACCTTGTCCCACGCAATGTCGATTTGGCTTAATTTATCGAACATAGGGCGCGGAGTTGAACCACCAGAAACAAGTAATGAAGCGCGGCCATTTTGCTCAATCCCCGCTTGTAACTTGGCAGCGATCTCTGGCGCAAATTCGTCGTTTAATTCTGCAGCTGTGGCAAATTTTCTTAGAGTTGCTTTCATTATTCGTCCCACTCCCTGTCATCACGTGCCAACATCGCAATAGATGCTACCGGTCCCCAAGAGCCAGCTGAATACGGACGTGGCAGTTCGTTAGATTGACCCCAGGCCTCTAGAATGCCGTCAACCCAAATCCAAGCTGCTTCGACTTCGTCGCGACGAACAAACAGCGACTGGTTGCCTAACATGGCTTCTAATAACAACCTTTCGTAGGCGTCAGCGATACGGTCGGTCTTAAATGTGTCAGAAAAACTCAAGTCCAATTTGGTTTGTTGCAACTCCATCTGCTCGCCTAAGCCTGGTACTTTATTAAGTAGATGAATTTCAACACCTTCATCCGGTTGTAAACGGATGATCAGCTTGTTGTCTGGTAAGGTCTTGTAAGTGTCTTTAAAAATGTTGTGAGGCAGCTCTTTAAAGTGCACTACTATCTCTGTGCCCTTTGTCGCCATACGTTTACCGGTTCTCAAGTAGAAAGGAACACCAGCCCAACGCCAGTTATCAATATCTACTCTTATCGCCGCAAACGTCTCGGTTGTACTTTCAGTGTTGGCACCTTCTTCTTCCAGGTAGCCAGGCACCGACTCTCCTGCAACAAAACCAGCAGTGTATTGACCTCGAACGGTCTTTTCTTGGTAGTTTTCACTCGTAATTGGACGCAGCGCTCTTAAGACTTTTAACTTTTCATCACGAATACTATTAGCGCTGATATCAACCGGTGGCTCCATCGCTAGAAGGGATAAAATTTGCAACAAGTGATTTTGAACCATGTCGCGCATTTGACCTGCGTCGTCGTAATATCCCCAGCGTCCTTCAACACCAACCTTCTCAGCTACAGTGATTTGAACATGGTCAATACACTCATGATCCCAGTTGTTGGTAAAGATGGCATTGGCAAAGCGAAGAACTAATAGATTTAAAACCGTTTCTTTACCCAGGTAATGGTCAATGCGGTAAATTTGCGTTTCTTTGAAAAACTCTGCGATTTTATTGTTGATCACTTTTGATGATTCTAAGCAATGACCAATTGGCTTTTCTACAACAACTCTAGTTTCATCATTGATTAAACCGGCGTGGTGCAAACCGCTGCAAATATCACCAAAAATAGAAGGTGGCGTAGAGAAATAGTTAACCATGGTGCGGTTATCTAAATCAATCACTTCGCCAATTCGCTTGTACTGTTCAGGGTCGGTCATATCGACCTGACAGTATTGCAAGCGCGAAATAAAGCGTTCTAAAGAAGCGTCATCAAGATCTTCTTTAATGAATTTGTTTAAACTTTCTCTAACTAACGTTTTGTAACCATCCACGTCTAGTTCGTGACGAGCTACGCCAACAATTTGAGTCTTCTCGGCCAACAGACCAGCTACTTCTAATTGGTACAAAGAAGGAAGTAGCTTCCTGCGCGCTAAATCGCCCTTTGTTCCAAACAATACTAAATCACATGGCTTGTGGCTTAATTGATGTGCCATCAGATTCTCCGTTGTTGATACTTAATGTGAGTTTATTGTAATTAAACTACATAGAACCAATGCTATCGAACTAATACTGCCGATGTAAACCCGATTTATGTAATTTTTTTACATTTTGAGTAAACTTTTAACTAATTTGGTTGTTTTTCACTAGTAATTACTTTCTAATGCACCTAATAGATTAACAACTGGCATTTGCACTCAAGTAATAGGCTTGAATATAGGGTAGACGAAATCAGTTAAAGCTGGCCTCTATTTTAATGCTTGGTGGTTATGAGTACGAGGACAATTAATGAATATTCTTGAAAAAATTAATTTACAAATCACGACCTTCAGTAAATCTGAGCGCAAAGTTGCGGAAGTGATTATTGATAACCCAGAGCAGGCTATCCACTCTTCTATTGCAACACTCGCAAAAATTGCTGACGTTAGTGAACCGACGGTGAACCGATTTTGCCGCAGGTTAGACACTAAAGGTTTTCCTGATTTTAAATTACATTTAGCTCAAGGCCTTGCCAATGGTACACCATACGTCAATCGTCACGTAGACGAACACGATGGTCCTGAAGAATATACCTCGAAAATCTTCGAATCTACGATGGCTGCGCTCAACACAGCGCGTAAAAGCGTAGACGTAAATCAGATTAATCGCGCTGTAGACATACTTACACAAGCCAAAAACATTTCGTTTTTCGGCTTAGGCGCTTCCGCTTCAGTAGCTCAAGACGCGTTAAACAAATTTTTTAGATTTAATGTACCCGTTACATGTTTCGAAGACGTTGTAATGCAGCGAATGAACTGTATGAACTGCACCGAAGGTGACGTTGTTGTCTTATTCTCGCATACTGGCCGAACTAAGCCTTTGGTTGAAATAGCGGAGATTGCGAGACAACACGATGCAACGGTCATTGGTGTAACGGCCAAAGACAGCCCACTCGCAAAGGAGTGTAATATCTGCCTTAGCCCAGATGTACCAGAAGATACTGATCTATACATGCCAATGGCGTCTAGAATCGCACAATTAGTGATTATTGATGTTTTAACAACAGGTTTCACATTACGCCGTGGGCCTAAGTTCAGAGACAACTTGAAAAAAGTTAAAGATTCACTGCGTTCGTCTCGTTTTGAAAAGAAAGAAAATTTCAACGAAGCTTCATAAAGACGTAACAATCGTGCAAAAGAGCAACAACCTGTTGTTCTTTTGCGTCACCCACCTAGTATTTTATTCTTATCCGACCAATTTACCCCTTGTAATTTTCTAGAATTCTTTCAAAATGTAATTAAATTACAAATTGAAGTACAACCGCCCATATTGGAGTTTCGTAATGACGAACGCACTGAGAAGAACAAAGATTGTATCAACGTTAGGTCCTGCCACCGACAAAGACGGTGTCTTAGAGAAAATTATTGAGGCCGGCGTCAATACAGTGCGCATGAACTTTTCCCACGGAAGCGCCGAAGACCACATTGCCAGAGCGCTTAGGGTCAGAGAAGTTGCCGCAAAATTAAACACTTATGTTGCAATTTTGGGCGACCTTCAGGGGCCAAAAATTCGTGTATCTCGTTTCAAAGACACAAAGATACAATTATCAGTGGGCGATAAATTTACGCTTGACGCTGCGCTAGGTCGCGACGAAGGTAACCAACAACAAGTTGGTATCGATTACAAAGAATTGCCAAACGACGTAACAAAAGGCGACATCTTGCTTTTAGATGACGGTCGAGTGCAACTACGCGTTGAAGGAGTTGAAGGTTCAAAAGTATTCACAGAAGTAACCGTAGCTGGGCCTTTATCAAATAACAAAGGCATAAACCGTAAAGGCGGTGGTTTAACTGCACCTGCGCTTACTGACAAAGATAAAGAGGACATCAAGACCGCTGCGAAAATTGGCGTAGACTACTTAGCTGTTTCTTTCCCGCGCAACGGCGCAGACCTTGATTATGCAAGAGAATTGGCAAATGAAGCAGGTTTTCAACCGCGTATTGTTGCCAAAGTTGAGCGCGCAGAAACAGTCGCAACTGATGAAGCGATTAACGATATTGTATCTGCATCAGACGTTATCATGGTAGCTCGCGGAGACTTAGGCGTTGAAATTGGTGACGCTGAATTGGTTGGTGTTCAAAAGAAATTAATCGCTCGTTCTCGCCAATTAAATAAAGCAGTTATTACTGCTACACAAATGATGGAATCGATGATCTCTAGCCCGATGCCTACCCGTGCTGAAGTTATGGACGTTTCGAACGCGGTACTTGATGGCACAGATGCAGTGATGCTCTCAGCCGAAACTGCGGCTGGAGACTTCCCAGTTGAAACAGTTCAGGCAATGGCAAATGTTTGCGTTGGTGCTGAAAAACACCCAAGCGTTAACAACTCAAAACATAGATTAGATGAGAAGTTTGATAACCTTTCCGAAACAGTCGCAATGGCAACTATGTATGCGGCAAATCACATGAGTGGTGTCAAAGCTATCGTCGCGTTAACTGAATCTGGCGGTATGGCTCGTTTGTTATCTCGAATTTCATCTGGTCTGCCTATCTACGCATTGTCACGACACGATGGTACTTTAAATCGTTGCGCCCTATTCCGCGGCGTATACCCATTCAACTTTGACACGACTCAGTTCAAGGAAAATGACGCACGCGAAGCGTTAAACGCCCTTCAAGACGCTGGTAAATTGCAAAAAGGTGACTTGGTGTTGTTGACCCACGGTGACCGTATGGAAACGATCGGCGCAACTAACACTATGAAGATGATGGTTGTTTAACAACGAATCAAAGTTTCAAAAAGGCCGCTTTACGCGGCTTTTTTATTGATAAAATTAAACAAAAAAACCGGCCTAAGCCGGTTTTTCAATCTAAGACGTCAGATTAATAAAAGTTCTTTTTGAACTCGATACCCCAAACAGTCGGTTCGTTTACAACACCAGTATTGTTGTTGAAGTCAATCGCCGCTTTTAGGTTATCTTCGTCAGTAATGTTACGTCCAAACAATGCTACTTCATAGTCCATGTCATAATTCACGTAACCAACACGTAAGCCCAATTCAAATTGACCATCCGTCTTGAACTCTGTCGCCTCATAGATGAATAAGTTTGTTTCACCTTGGTAAGCGTAATCAGAATAAACGTAAACTTCACCGCTATCACCCATTGGGAACGCGTAACGACCTGTTACGTTGAAGATAGTCTTAGGCGCATTTGGGAATGGATTGCCATCTACGTAAGCATTTTTTGCGGCAACGCTACCATCTTCATTGTAGATGATTTCAAGTGGATCTGTCGGTGTACAAGCCATAGAACCACAGGTCGCAATCTGTAGGTCTTTGTCTTGTAGCTCAGTATCATTAAATGAGAAGCCAGCTGTGATCAAAAAGTCTTCGTTTACGCGAATTTCTGCGTCCAATTCGAAACCTTGACCTACACCTTTACCGGCATTTGTTAAGCCGATACTGTTGCCATTGCCGCCAACCGCAGTTAACTGAATATCATCAACCGTATAATGGAATACAGCACCGTTCAAACGCACCGTATTGTCCATCAAGTCTGATTTGAAGCCTGCCTCATAAGACATGATGGTTTCTGATTCAGCCACTGAAGGTGTGCCGAAAAATGCGATATCACGGCCTTGAATAGACTGTGCACGGAAACCGTTTGAAACTCGGGCATAAACTGAGAAGTCTTCATCAATCTTGTGATTCGCCATAAATTCCCAGCTGATCTGATCATCTTGCAGATCAACAGGTGTAACGTCTGCACCAAAACCGCCAGAATAACCGGTTAGGCTTTTTTCATCATCGGTATAGCGTAAACCACCAACAAGTGTCGTTTGGTCAGACAGCGCATAAGTACCTTGACCGAAAATTGCCCAAGTAGTGTTAGTTTGATTTACAGTAGAAGCAGCAACAAAGAATGGAGTTGTAACAACTTCAAGCTCGGAATCAAAATAGAAGAATCCGGTTTGCCATGTCATTGGGCCACTGCCATTTGAAGCAAAACGAATCTCTTGCGTAAATTGCTCAACGTCTGCCGCATCTTGTGTTTGCGATGGGAATGGAATGAAACCCGGGCCCATCTCAGGCAAGAATACCGCACCGAAACCACCATCAATGTCGCCTAATGAGCGACCATCCGCCTGCTCCATAGCAGTAACAGAAGTTAAGGTGAAATCGCCGAAATCGTAATTAACGGTTACGCCCCAACCAGAGCTATCGTATTCTTGTGGGTTGTTATCACCTTCGTCGAAATACACTTTGTCACGATCATAGTTGCTGTTTAAATCGTTGCTACCTGTCGTCAAAACGTTAGCTCGGAAAATAGAAGATGTGCCTTCAAGTGAGCGTGAATGGAAATTGAATAAAACGTCCAACTCTTCACTTGGATTGTAAGCGAGTTGCACACGAATCGCTTGCTCTTCATGGCCGCCCATCGCATCATTTTGACCCGTGTAGCCGTTATCGATCCAGTCGTCTTTGGTTTGGTTTAATACAGACACACGGCCAGATAATTCGTCTGTCAAACCACCGCCAACAGCACCTTCAAGGTTTAACAAGCCATAGCTACCTACGCCTGCTTTTACGTAACCTTCGAAATCGTCGGTAGGCTTGCGGGTTGTAAATTTAATGATACCTGCAGTTGTATTTCGGCCAAACAATGATCCCTGAGGACCTCGGATTACTTCGACTTGGTCGATATCAAATAAAGGAAAAGATTTTAAAACGACGTTTTCCATTACTACGTCGTCCATAATGATTGAAACTGGTTGAGACGCCGCTAAATCGAAATCCGTGTTGCCAAGACCACGCATGTAGAACCTAGGAGCAACACGACCATTGGAACTTTCCGCGTATAAACCAGGAACACGAGCAGCTAATGTAAGAATGTCTTCACCAGAAGAAAACATGTTTTCAAATTTTTCGCCAGATAGAGTGGCGATAGAGACAGGGACGTCTTGAATTGATTGCGTACGTTTTAACGCAGTTACGGTAATTTTTTCTAATTTACTCTCATCAATTTCTTGTTCTTGCTCTGCAGCCATAACAGACATTGAGGCTACTAAAGCGGCGTTTACGCTTAACGCGACTGCTGCTTTTCTCATCGTTTTCATAGTTTTTCCGTGTGGTAGTTGTTATCTAATAAATCTTGTCGGCTTCCCTGACCAATATTTGTACGTAACACCAAGATTTGTCACATTATTTTATAGCAAGATTTCAATTTTGTTTAGTTTTGTAACGACTTCTCGTTTAAAAGCCTAAAATTTGCAACAAATTGGTTGCATCCGACCCAGATAAGCATATTATCTTCTGCTTTCTTTTTTTCACTTTAATTGGGGAGATTCGAAGTGGAATTTGACTGGTTACGAAGTCTAATAGGCATAGCGGTATTACTAGGTCTTGCCTATTTATTATCGTCAAATCGAAAATCTATAAACCCAAGAACCGTTATCAGCGCCTTTGCGCTGCAATTTTTTCTTGGCGCCATGGTCTTATATTGGGGCCCAGGCAAAGACATTCTTATGGCGGTTTCAAGCACACTAAACAATGTCTTTAGTTACGCCGAAGATGGTATCAAATTTATGTTCGGTGAAGAGATCGGCGGCAAGAACTTGGGCTTTATCTTCGCTGTCCATATCTTACCAGTGATCGTATTTTTTAGTTCACTGATAGCAGTGCTTTATTACTTAGGTGTTATGGGCAAGCTGGTGAGCGTTATTGGCGGTGGTCTGCGCAAAATTACTGGCACAAGTAAACCGGAATCGATGTGCGCAGCGGCAAACATTGTGGTTGGCCAAGCGGAAGCGCCCCTTGTCGTTAAACCGTTTTTACCTACCATGACTCGTTCTGAGTTATTTGCCGTTATGGTGGGCGGCATGGCGACTGTTGCAGGTGCAATCATTGCTGGACTTGCCGGTATTGGCATTGAATTGAAGTACCTAATAGCGGCAAGCTTTATGGCGGCGCCTGGCGGTTTATTGATGGCCAAAATCATTACCCCGGAAACTGAAGAGCCCAAAAACGACTTGGAAGAACTCAATCTTAAAAGTGCGAATCACGTCAATGTCATTGACGCAGCTGCAGACGGTGCAGCAGAGGGTATGAAGTTCGCATTAAGTATTGGTGCTATGTTGGTCGCTTTCATAGCCTTAATTGGACTTATCAATGGTATGTTAGGTGCCATCGGCGTCTGGGTTGGCTTTGAAGGATTAACACTGCAAGTCATCCTTGGTTACCTTTTTGCTCCAATCGCTTTCATTTTAGGTGTTCCTTGGTCTGAGGCTCAACTAGCGGGCAGCTTCCTTGGCCAAAAACTGGTGTTAAATGAATTTGTTGCTTACCTAGACTTCCTGAATCACAAGGACAACCTCAGCGAACTGACTCAAGTCATTGTTACGTTTGGCCTGTGTGGTTTTGCCAACCTATCATCCATAGCAATATTAATTGGTGGTGTGGGTAGCATGGCTCCGGCTCGACGCCATGATTTGGCGGAACTGGGACTAAAAGCAGTTCTTGCTGCGACGATGGCGAACTTGTTAAGTGCCGCAATTGCAGGCTTCTTTATTTCACTGCAGTAGAGAAATAATGAATAAAAAAGCCACTTCAATGAAGTGGCTTTTTTGTGTCTCAAACAATTACCTTACAGGCAAATCCATATCGGCAAACATCTTGTCCACTTCTTCTTGATTTCTCAACAAGCAAGCTCGTTCGACAACGTCTCGCGTTAAGTGTGGAGCGAAACGTTCGATGAACTCGTACATGTAAGTTCTCAAAAAAGAGCCTTTGCGGAAGCCAATTTTTGTCGTTGATGCTTCAAAGATATGACTTGCGTCAATTGCCACTAAATCTGAATCCGAGCTATCCATCGCCATAGTTGCAACAACACCAACACCTAAGCCCATGCGAACATAAGTTTTGATGACATCTGCATCAGTCGCTGTGAAAACGATTTTTGGTTCAAGTCCCTTCTCTGCAAACGCCTTGTCCAACTCAGAACGGCCGGTGAAACCAAAAACGTATGTTACGAGTGAATACTGAGCGATATCTTCGAGTGACAAGCTGCCCGCCTTTTTAGCCAAAGGATGATCTTTCTTGACAACGATAGAACGGTTCCAGTGGTAACACGGAAGCATTACTAAATCGTTGTACAAGTGCAATGCTTCAGTAGCGATTGCAAAGTCCGCCTCACCCTTTGCTGCTGCATCACTGATCTGTGAAGGTGTTCCTTGATGCATATGCAAAGAAACTTTTGGAAACCTATCCATAAAGCCTTTTATTACATCAGGAAGTGCATAACGTGCTTGAGTGTGGGTCGTTGCGACATTTAGCTTACCTTGATCAGGGAGTGTATGTTCGCGAGCAACAGACTTTATTGAATCCACCTTTGACAGAATGTCGTGGGCAATATCAATGATCTCTTTGCCTGCAGGCGTTACATGAGTCAGGTGTTTACCGCTACGACCGAAAATCTGGATGCCAAGCTCATCTTCCAACATTCGAACTTGTTTACTGATGCCAGGCTGTGATGTGTAAAGACTCTCCGCGGTTGCGGAAACATTTAAATTGTGGTTCTCAACTTCCACAATGTAACGTAACTGTTGTAACTTCATTCTTGTTGCCCAATAATTCACCTCGTTATTCGAAAAATATATACATATTCAAAAATTTATTCCATAAAGAATTTGGTTTTTTTGAAAATTTATTTCAATAAGTTCTAAAAAAGACTCTTTTTCAAAAAGTTAAATTGCTAACGAGAGTGTTTTAATTCTCAAAAACCAAGGTAAACTGTAATCAAATTCTAATTAACCAAAGACCATATGAGCGAAAATAACAACTCTGAACGCATTATTGATTTCTCTTCCGTACTCGCGTCTTCGGTCCATGATATGAAAAATGGCTTATGTCTGCTCATCCAGTCCATCGAGAACCTTAGTAACCGCCTTGAAAAAAAAGGCGCCGATGAAGCAAAAGAATTAGCCAAGATTCATTATGAAGCTTCTCGTCTGAATACCAACCTGCTGCAAATGTTGGCGATGTATCGGGCGGAAAAGGATGCTCTCCCCTTGCACTTAGACGAACATTATCTTGACGAATTACTCGAAGAGCTCATCGCTAAGAATCACCTTTATATAGAAAACCGCAACCTTGATGTGGAATTTGATATTGAGCCTGATCTTGCCTGGTATTTCGACAATGAATTAGTTGCCAATCTGTTAAACGATATTTTCGTAAATGCAATGCGCTACAGCAAAGCGAAAATTTTGGTAACGGCCAAGCTGGTAAATGAATGTCTGCAAGTTGAGGTAGTTGACGATGGCAATGGCTACCCAGAGGCCATGTTAAACAACCAATTTTTGAATCCGTCAGAACTTGATCTAACATTAAGTAGAACCGGGCTGGGTTTGTACTTCGCTAATTTAATTGCGACAACCCATTCTCAAAACGGCCGTAAAGGTACGATTAAGCTTGAAAACGGCGGAAAATTAAATGGCAGCGTTTTCACATTAACACTACCGTAATCGGACTAATTTGTTTACTATGCCTTAACCCGTTGAATGCATAGATATTTAACAATAAGTAAATCATCGGTTAAAAATTTAAGGAAGTAACATGCTTTTTGCGATTATTGTCGCTTTAATTGTCGGTCTTGTGATCGTGGCGGTTGTCGCCAACACAATACAGCAACAAAAAGAAAAAGAAGAAGCTGATCGACGCCAAGAGATGGCGAAGTTTAGAGCAATTATCGAGGAAACCGAAATCGTAATAATGAACGAATACGGTGTTCCTATTTCAACAGAAGGATTTCTAATCCTTCACAAGCGCGTTTTGTTTGCACTTCAAGGTATGAACGAGACGACACCACATCAAAAAGACGTTTTAGCACGTATCCAAGCGGTTACAGAAAAAATCGAAAGCGGCGACTTTCCAGCCAAAGATGCCAATAACGTTGACCTTCCAGAAAATGAAAAATTGCTTATTGCGATGATTCAAGGCATTAAAAAATACAGAACAATATTGCGCTCTGAACATGGCAAAGGTCGAATTCCTAGTAATTTGTTCATGCAAGAAGACAAAAAAGTCGAAAAGCTGCAGTTGAGAATTAACGTAGATTCACAAATCAAGCGCGGTAACATGGCGATGAAAAATGGCATGACGGGTTCTGCTCGCCAATATTTTGAAAAAGCCATCGCCACACTCGATGCACAAACCTATTCTGACGAATATATTATTTCTCGAAAGCAGCAGCTTAGCGAAAAACTTGAAACCATCATGAACGAGCTGAAGTCGGCTAATGCGAGTGCAGTTAAGAAAAAGCTGGAAGAAGAAAAAGACGACTTGGACGAGCTGTTTGCTCCGAAAAAGAAATGGTAATTCCACCATCTATGATGAGAGCAGGCCTAGCCTGCTTTTTTTATGACCGCAGAAATTAAGCTCGCCGGCGACATTGCCGACCTTCGCAAAATTAACAAATTTTACCGGCAACATGGCCAATACGTCAGCGTTAATCGTAATGACGAGGTTGTTTTTTATCGTTCTAGTGAGCGCATCAATGCCGCATGTATGATCAGGACTCTTTCCCTAGACAACAAAGAGTTCCTCCTCCTCAGAAGCCTTTTCGTTGAGCCAAGAGAGCGAAAAAAAGGCATCGGTCGGTCAATATGTCTAAAGCTAAGAGCATCAGTCGATGGTGACATATATCTGGTTTGCGCCCCTAACCTAATTACTTTCTATCAGTCGTTGGGCTATGAGGAAACGAATGAGAACGAACTACCAAAAATGATGTTACAACAAATAAAAAAAGGGCAAACCTTGATGGTTTGCCCCTCCAATTAGAGATTCACGCTCTTTTATTAAAGCGCTGATTCTAGCTCTGGTAGCGCTTCAAATAAATCAGCTTCTAAACCGTAATCCGCCACTTGGAAGATAGGTGCTTCAGGGTCTTTATTGATAGCGACAATAACTTTGGAATCTTTCATACCAGCTAAATGTTGAATCGCACCTGAAATGCCAACAGCAATGTACAGATCCGGAGCAACGATTTTACCCGTTTGACCGACTTGCATGTCGTTAGGAACAAACCCTGCATCTACTGCGGCACGAGAAGCGCCGATAGCCGCACCCAGTTTGTCGGCAATACCGTCTAATAACTGGAAGTTTTCACCATTTTGCATGCCACGACCACCAGAAATAACAACGCCCGCAGCTGTTAGCTCAGGACGCTCTGATTCGGTTAATTCTTGTTTTACAAAACTAGAGATGCCCGCATCTGTAACAGACGAGACTGCGACAACCTCTGCAGAGCCTGTCAACTCAGCTTTGTCAAAAGCAGCCGATCGAACGGTTACTACTTTTTTCGCATATTCTGACTGAACGGTCGCGATTGCGTTGCCCGCATAGATAGGACGCTTAAACGTGTCAGATGACTCAACCGAAATGATGTCTGAAATCTGTTCTACATCAAGTAAGGCTGCAACACGAGGCATATAATTTTTACCCGTGGTAGTAGCAGGCGCTAGAATATGGCTATAGTCAGTCGCAAGTTCAGCAACCATAGGCGCTAAGTTCTCAGCTAAACCATGTTCGTAAGCTGCATTGTCTGCAACAAGAACCTTGCTCACACCTGAAATTTTTGCTGCTTCAGCTGCTACGCCATCAACACCTAAGCCGGCAACTAGAATATGAACATCACCACCGATTTGAGCGGCAGCAGATGCGGTTTTCAATGTATCGAGTTTTAACTCTGCGTTATCGTGCTCTGCAATTAACAAAATACTCATGCGATCACCTTTGCTTCTGACTTAAGTTTTTCTACAAGCTCTGCAACAGACTCAACCATCACACCGCCAGCTCGTTGAGCAGGCTCTTCTACTTTCACCAAATTAATTTTAGAAGTAAGTTCTACACCCATCTCAGAGGCGTTTTTCACGTCTAATGGTTTGCGCTTTGCTTTCATAATGTTTGGTAACGACGCATAACGAGGTTCGTTTAGTCGTAAATCCGTAGATACAATTGCCGGTAAGTTCAAAGCAACTGTTTGCAAACCGCCATCTACTTCACGAGTAACCTCAACTTTGCCATCAGCAACCTTCACTTCAGAGGCAAATGTACCTTGCGGCATATTGGTAAGTGCAGCTAACATCTGGCCAGTTTGGTTGTTGTCTGAGTCAATGGCTTGTTTACCTAAGATGACCATTTCTGGTTGCTCTTCTTCAACTACCTTTTGCAATAATTTAGCAACTTGCAATGATCCCAATTTTAAATCTGTATCGATTTGAATTGCGCGATCAGCACCAAGAGCCAATGCAGTTCGTAGCTGCTCTTGGCAAGCTTTGTCACCGATTGAGACAACAACGATTTCAGTTGCTGTGCCCTGCTCTTTTAAACGAACTGCTTCTTCAACAGCAATTTCACAAAATGGGTTCATAGCCATCTTAACGTTAGCTAAATCTACGTCCGTGTTGTCCGCTTTAACGCGCGCTTTCACGTTGTAGTCAATCACTCTTTTAACGGGTACGAGGATTTTCATATCTACTCCAAAACCTTTGAATGTGTCTGTTTAAACATTAAGGATCTTATTTTTATTGTGGCCGACAATGTAATCGCAGTTTACGTAAACGTCAACTTAGTCGTCGCAACTATTTTCGCTATAAATGTAAAGTTAGATTACACAATCTGTAAAAATTCGCCTGTTTTTATCTGCGACCTTTCGCTGATGAAAGTACATTAGTCTTTTGGTAAACAAGGCTTTTCGTCATAACTTTCAACTAAGCTCATAATATATTTGCTTTTTTTAAGATAACTTCCACACTTTAGTTATGAAACATGGATTAGGATTTTTTACTCATGGCAACTCCTTCGAGAAGCGTAGAACTTCGTTTTTTGGCTGAACCGACCGATGTAAATTTTGGTGGTAAAGTCCATGGCGGTATCGTCATGAAATGGATAGATCAAGCCGCCTATGCATGTGCAGCAGGCTACAGCGGAAAGTATTGCGTCACTGTGTCCGTCGGCGCCATACGCTTCGTAAGACCGGTTCTAGTTGGAAATATGGTATCCGTGGAGGCCAAAGTGGTTCACACCGGTCGCTCCTCTATGCATATATACGTTAGTGTTAAAGCAACTGATCCAAAGGTTAATGAACCGATAGAGACCAATCACTGCATAATCACCTTTATTGCTGTCGACGCCGACGGTGACAAAGTGTTAGTTGAATCCTTTGAACCTAAAACAAAACTTGATAAAAAATTGCAAGAGTACGCAATCAATATGATGAATTTGTCTATCGACGCCGAGAACAAACTAAAAGCCAGCTAAACACCGGCCATTAAAATTTACTTAACCAAAGGTAATCCCTTTTGTTCCCAAGCCATCATACCTCCTGCAACAGATGTCACTTTCTCAAAGCCCATTCTATTGAGGCTTTCGGCAGCCAGCGCTGAGCGTGCACCACTTCGACAGATTAAGTAAATTTCCTGTTGATTTAGCGTCTCAAGAGGATTTTCCGACGAAGCACACACTGGGTGATTTGCCAATTGCATTTCTAAAACCCCTCTCGGGAAATTTACTGCACCATCAATGCGACCTTGAGAAAACTCTTGAGGCTCGCGAACATCAATTAATACAGTATGTTCATTCATTTCTTGCTTTAATTCTTCGATGGTCTTTTCAGTAATAGTTTGCTTGGCATCTTGCACAAGCTGCGCCCCCGTCTTTATCATTTTATGCTCCTACGCGACAAATTGGCTGATTGAGATTGCTAACGAAATCATAATTAAGAATGAACCAAAAAGTTTTGTGGTCAATCCTGTATCTAACTTTTTACCTAAATAGCCCCCAGCAAAAGAACCTGCAGTACCTATGACCGCGACAATACTCACCGCTGCCCAATCAATGGAATTAAATAGTTCGGGGGAATTTAGTTTATAACCAATAATCGCTGATATGGCCTGAAACATAATCACAAAAACACTAGAAGAAATGGCCTGTTTTACATCAAATTTAAGTATAAGAATCAATGCTGGCACAATCAGAAACCCACCACCAACGCCAACGAAACCAGTGGCAATACCAACGAAAGTACCTGTAAGCACTACCCAATGGGTAGCAAATTCACTCCCACAAGATTTCGCTTCCGGCTTTAATAACAGCTTAAACGCGGCGGTTAACATTAGAATCACAAACACTAACATCTGTATTCTGGGTTCAGCTAAACTACCTAAAAACGCCCCTAAATAACTTCCGCAGACTCCCGGAATAAGAAACCACAAAGTGGCTTTTACTTGAAGGCTTCGCTGACAAATCCTTTGAATACTATTTAGCAGGCTAATTACCGCCACAACAACGAGAGACGCAACGACAGCTTGTTTTTCAGAAAACTCTAGGATGTAAACAAACGAAGGTAGCGCAATGATTGCGCCACCAGATCCTAGTAGACCCAGAGTTAACCCAATCAGAATTGCAGCGACGATGGCTAAACCCACTTATATGACCAAAAGTTATAATATATAACAGGTAGTTTATATTATAATTATCTAATGTACAGTGCGTGGCTGTTATTTTTCGATACCTACTTTTGAAACGCCTGCGCTTCTCACCGCTGGGTTAAAAACCGCTTTATATCGTATCCGAGGCCTGATTGGCGTCAACGGCCACTCACGCTTTTTCGCTGTAATTACACACACCGAACCGAGTTTAGGCATAAATCGGCTCAGCATACGGCTAATGAAACCAGTGTCTAGGGGTGAATCCTTGCCAAGCAATGTTGAATAACAACAGTATTGCTCTTCAATGACATCAAAGCCCAACAGGTGCAACCAATCCTTAATTCGGCCCACAGTGAACAATCGTCCTTTCCAAAAAAGCTTATTAGACTTGAACGGCCAAAGTTTACCTAACAAGAGCATAGAAAGCGGGTTAAAAACAGACAGGACCAGATTTCCATTTGCAATAAGTGCTCGATGAGCTTCACGAAGTTGTTGGTGAGGATCTGCACTAAACTCTAACGTGTGTGCCATCATCAGCAAATCGACTGAGTTATTTTGAATTGGCAAATCGTCCAGTTCAGCAAGTAGGCCTATGGTCATGTTTGATTGACTAGGCGACAAACATACCTGGTGATTGATTAGACTGTCGCGACTGTTTAACCCACTTGATAACCCGCCAAGCTTTATCAGATGGCGACCAAAACACATTTTGAGGCGCTCGCTGACAATCTTGTTTTGTAATTCCAATAAGTATTCGCCTGAAGGTATCTGGTGCCAATGTTCTGGCGCCTCGATTAACCTATACCCTAATGCTGGTTTCATTGCTTTTTGAGTACCTCAGTCAAAAAATTCGGGTTACACTAGCGCTATTAATAGCATATAAAGTATGAACATGTATCAGGTTTCTCCCATACCAGCTTTCTCGGACAACTATATTTGGTTGCTTTCAGGAAACAGTAATTTTGCCGCAGTTTTTGATCCCGGAGATGCAAAGCCAGTGCTTGCAAGACTCACTGAAGAACAACTCGAATTAACAGAAATACTCATAACCCATCATCACCCAGATCACATTGGCGGGGTAGAAGCACTCAAAGCAGCCTTCCCTAATGCAAAGGTTTACGTCCCAAATAGTGAGAGATTTAAAGCTTTGGGCGCTGCGGTTAAACTCGGTGAATCTATTCATTTAAGAGCCACTGACTCAGAACTCGAAGTCATCGAGCTATTTGGCCACACCCGAGATCATATTGGCTACCTCGATCGCAACAACGCGTTTGTCGGTGACACCCTATTCTCTGCGGGCTGTGGACGCTTATTTGAAGGAACTGCTGAGCAGTTGCAATCGTCACTTAATTCATTGCAAACGCTGGACTTGGAAACAAAAATCTACTGCGCTCATGAATACACCCTGAGCAACATCGCTTTTGCACTTAACGTCGAACCTTCAAATTCGGAATTGATTGAATACGCCAGACAATGTGAGTTGCTGCGTCAAAATGACAAACCAACTATTCCAACGACCGTAGGATTAGAACGAGAGATCAATCCGTTCTTGCGCTGCCAACAAAATGAAATAAAAGAAAATATTCGTCGGCATTTTGCGATAGAAAAAGAGCCAAGTGAGAGCGAGACCTTTGCATTTTTGCGACAATGGAAAGATCATTTTTAAACTATTGGGCAATTATTAAGTCATAGCGACAGACCTATTATTACGTTAAGATGCAAACAGGAATGGAAGTCGCCACCAACCACTGGTTTTATTGGTGGCCGGCCAGAAAAAAATAAGAACGACTTATGAACAATAAGAAACTCACCCCCGTTGCCGCTATCGTATTGAGCGGCTTGTTAAGCGGTTGCGAAATGACCTTGCCGAAGCCTGAAACTGACGAGGTCGCCAAAACGGTCAATACACCAGCTCCAACAAACAGCGCCGTGCCAGAAGATATCGTCGATGCGTTGACCATCTCTGCTCTGCAGTTGGAAGTTGGCCAACTGACCACCGAGCCGGCCCCGGTTTTGTTTAACGATGTTTGGGATCGAATCGCTTATCAATTGTCGATTGATGTCCCTCAGAACAGACAAGTTGTAGCGGAGCGTAATTGGTACGCTAAACACCCGGGTTACATCAAGCGAGTGACGACCCGAGCAAAACCATTTTTGCATTTTATCGTTGAAGAGATTGAAAAGCGTGAAATGCCAATTGAACTTGCGCTTTTACCAATCGTTGAGAGCGCATTTGATCCGTTCGCGTATTCTCATGGCCGAGCTTCTGGACTGTGGCAGTTCATTCCTGGCACCGGCAACCGCTTCAAATTAAAGCAAACTTGGTGGTATGACGGACGTCGTGACGTCATTGCAGCAACGCATGCAGCACTGGACTATTTGTCATTTCTTCACAAGACGTTAGATGGTGATTGGTTGAATGCGATCGCTGCCTATAATTCGGGTGAAGGCCGCGTTTTAAGGGCTATAAAGAGAAACCGTAAGAAACATTTACCGACAGATTTCTGGTCGCTTGATTTACCAAAAGAAACCTCGGCGTACGTGCCTAAGTTGTTGGCTTTGGCCGATTTACTTAAGCGTAATGATGAGTTCAATTTGAATTGGCAGAAAATCGACAACGAGCCCGCTATTGCAGTTGTGGACGCTAAGGCACAAATCGACCTTGCTAAAGCCGCAGAATTGGCTGGTATGAAGTTGGAGCAACTCCACAAGTTAAACCCGGGTTACAACCAATGGGCGACGGATCCTAAAGGGCCGCATAAGTTCATCGTCCCGATTGAAAAAGCGCCAGCGTTTGAAGCCAAGATTGCCAAACTCGATAAGTCCGAGCGCATGAGTTGGGCGCGCTACGAAGTTCGCTCTGGTGATACATTAGGTGGCATAGCGCAGAAGTTTAATACCTCGGTTGCAGTTTTGCGCGATGTAAATAATATTCGCGGTAATATCATTCGGGTAAAACAGCCGCTAATGATACCGAAGTCGACAAAAGCCTTGACTGAGTACACCCTAACCGCCGATAACCGTTTGGTCAAAACGCAAAACGTTAAACGTGCATCTAACAAGCTTAGCTACAAAGTAAAGAGCGGTGACACGCTTTGGGATATTAGTCAGGAATATGATGTAAGTATTCGCAGTTTAGCCAAGTGGAACGGCATGGCGCCGAAAGACCCTATAAAACCTGGCCAAAACCTAGTTATTTGGAAAGAGTCTGTCAGCGAAAATCACGCAAAAAATGCGGTCGTACGTTCGGTATTTTACAAAGTGCGCTCCGGTGACTCTCTCGCTCGAATTGCGAAAAAGTTTAACGTCAAAGTCAGCGATATCATTAAGTGGAACCAGATAGATGGCAAAAAATATTTGCAGCCAGGTCAATCTTTGAAGCTTTTTGTCGATGTTACTCAAACATAAACTATAGTTAAAACAGTCAGATGGGATTAAGAGGAAATAATGTGAACTGGTTGAAACTAACGGGATTGTGTTCCGCTTTGCTGTTTTCATCAGTCGCCATAGCGGATTTTGCTGAAAGTGGTGAACTTGAATTGTTGTATCCAACGGGCAGCAGTAAAAAGTTGGAAATGCCGCTAGCCTATACAGGCGGAGAATATGATCATATTTTCCAAGTTGGCAAAATGAAGTACAACGTGTCTGGTCAACCGGAAAAGTACTCGTTCGCAGTTGTATTACAAAGGAACAATTACGTTTGGGTGCAAGAGTTTGCCAAAGGCTATTTTGAGTCGTTTGATTGGAATATTGGTGACTACAAAATTAGACTTTACAAAGAAATTTTGGCCAAGCCGGTGATGGGAGACTACATCTTATCAATTAACGATACAGATTATTTCTTCTCCAAAAAGATCGCCCAGTTAACCTTTATCTTTGATGAGAATGGCATTAAAGAAATTGAAGTCGACGGTATGGTTGCGAGCCTTGGTCTCAACAAGGCAAAAACAGAATGTCCGGATGACCCAGAAGCCGAGAAACCGGCAGAGGGCTGTGAAGCCAAAGACGAGAAAAACTAAAAAAAAGCCGGGTCACCGGCTTTTTTTATTCTGCATAATCGCTGTTTACGATATCGGCAATATGACGTAAACGTTTTGCAGCCATCGCATTTACCGAATCGCGAGGGTATCGACCTCTGCTAGTTCTTTCCCCTGCTACTTTTCCGGTAAGGATACTGACTGCATCATCCACACTTTCGACCGCATAAACGTGAAAACGCCCCTTGCTTACGGCGTCTGTGACCTCTTGATTCAAAACCAAATTGATGCAATTGGTTTTTGGGATAATTACACCTTGCTCTCCCGTTAAGCCTCGGGCCACGCACAATTTAAAGAATCCCTCAATCTTTTCATTAACTCCGCCAATGGATTGAACCTGACCATGTTGATTGATGGAGCCGGTAATTGCGATAGATTGATTCAGCGGGATCTGCGTTATTGCCGATATTAGCGTGCACACCTCACCTAAACTGGCGCTATCACCATCAATATGTCCATAACTCTGCTCAAGTGCAATATTCGCAGAAAATGACAAACTAAAATCTTGCGCGTACTTATTGCCTAAATAACCACTCAACAGCATAACCCCTTTGGAGTGGATAGCCTTTCCCAGTTCAACTTCTCTTTCAATGTCTACTATGCCATTAGAACCTGCGTATACCGTCGCTGATATGCGGGCTGGCGTGCCAAACGCGGTATCGCCAATTTCTAAGACGGTCAAACCATTGAGTTTACCCACCTGATATCCGCTGGTATCAATGAGGATCTGCCCTTCTTGGATATCTTCCAAAAAAGATTCACTGATTTGTCCGGTTCGATATTGTTTACCTTTGAGCGCTTGAACCACATGCTCGCTCTCAATCACATATTTTGAATCGTCGCCACGCGCCTGCCTTTTAGCATAAAACTGCGATTCGCTGATCAATTCCAACACGTCCGCAAATCGGGCAGAGAGCTTATGTTGATGTTCGGCCTGCCGAAAACTAAATAAGAGTAATTCCGCGACCGCGTCGCTACTAATTTCCATGTCATGGGACTTAACAAAGCTTTTTACCTTTTGCACAAAACCGTACAAGGCTTTGTCATTTAATGGTATGAAATGCTCAAAGTCGGCAAGAACACGGAATAACTCATTAAATTCATTGTCATATTCTTGCATCAAATAATAGAGTTCACGGCTGCCCATCAATATGATTTTGACGTCCAATGGTATCGGCTGCGGATTCAAACTAGATGCGTTTACAATGTTTGGTTCAAACCCAGGCGATTCCATTTTTATTTGCTGACTTTTCAGCGCCAGTTTTAGCGACTCCCAAACGGCAGGTTGCTGAATTAACTTGTCCGCTTCAATCAATAAATAGCCGCCGTTGGCTTTGTGTAACGCGCCAGAACGGATCATCCGATAGCTGGTATAAACAGACCCTTGAACGCTGCTATACTCAATTCGCCCAAATACATTTTGGAACGTAGGATTTGGCTCGTAAACAATTGGAGCACCTTCATGAGAGCTCAAGGAAATTAAGGTATTTGGTATCAACTGATCTTCAAATACTTTTTTGACGTCAATCTCATCGCCACTCTTTTCTTCATCGGCTTCGTCGGCCAGTAACTCGCCTACCAACTCGATGACGGTTTCGCGCATATCTTTAAAAAAGCGGACAACACTAATTTCCGCCGCGTATTGATGTTCTAAATCCTTAAACAAGGGGCGCAGCGCGGTTTCTATCGTTTCTTTTAGAAGCGCTCGTTTCTTTTCTGATGTTTCTCGCTTCCACTGTGGTAGCTCAAGTAAGTTTTCATTAAGAAATGACTCTAGCTCCGAAATGATGTCGTAGAAAGCCTGTCGAGTCTCTTCATCTAACTGCGCAAAATCGGCGTCACTTACCGGCTTACCATTAATTACTGGAGCAAAGCTGATGGTGCTTTTTTCTTCATACAAAACTACATTTTGCTCTAGCGCTTTGGCCTCTACTTGCTCTAAAGCGTTTTCATATTTGTTGTTAAATTCCTTTTCAATTGCGCGCTTTTTTCGTTGATACGTTGGGTTGTCAAACGCTGCAGGAAAGGTGTCGAGCAATTCATCGATGAACAACTCCAGTGTCGACACTAGCTGTTTGCTCTCTCCTGCTGCGAGCCGAATGCAATTCGGTGTGCGATTGTCTTCAAAGTTATTGACATAACACCATTCAAACGGCGTCGCTTTAACTTTGGCAACTTCCTGCAGGTGATTGTCTATCAAAGTATGTCGCCCTGTAGCTGGCTCCCCCATTACAAATAGGTTGTAGCCATTCATCTCCATATCTAGACCGAACTCCAACGCCTGCTGGGCCCGTTCCTGACCAATAAAATTGACCTGGGCATCGACATTCGACGCCATAATATTGCCGATTTTTTCTCGGTCCAATTGCGGTAAAAGTTGCTCAGAGTCGAGGTCAAACGCTTTTAGTAATTCCATGATTTTTATGAAAACTATCCAATATTTTAGGGTTATATTTAGTAGTCTATACGGAAATACAGCGACCTGCTCACTAAGTTTAATTCGATGGCTTAAATAGTGAACAATTTCGCTTCATTTTAGCGGTGGTTGGCTTGTTGCTAGGCTTTGAATTATGTATCCTACCCCGCTATTTGAAACATTTTTTAAGGGTCGAGATTTACTCGATCTTAAGTAAGGTTCCGTGGCGCAAATTTTCAACTAACGTTGCGTCAGATAAGTTTGAGAAAAGTAAATGCAAACAGAATATAACCATCAGGACATTGAACAAAAAGTTCAAAAACACTGGCAAGAAAATCAGACATTTAAAGTGACAGAGGATCAATCCAAGGAGAAATTCTACTGTCTCTCCATGCTGCCTTATCCGAGTGGTCGTTTGCACATGGGTCACGTGCGTAACTACACAATCGGTGACGTAATTTCACGTTTTCAAAGACTTAACGGCAAAAACGTACTCCAGCCTATGGGTTGGGACGCATTTGGTCTTCCTGCAGAGAACGCTGCGATCAAAAACAACACTGCTCCAGCTAAGTGGACCTACGAAAACATTGAATACATGAAAAACCAGCTCAACAGCTTAGGCTTTGGTTATGACTGGGATCGTGAAGTCGCAACCTGTACACCTGAATATTACCGTTGGGAACAGTGGTTTTTCACTAAGCTGTACGAAAAAGGCCTAGTCTACAAGAAGACTGCAACGGTTAACTGGGATCCTGTTGATCAAACTGTATTGGCCAATGAACAAGTCATTGACGGCCGTGGGTGGCGCTCTGGAGCCCTTGTTGAGCAAAAAGAAATTCCTCAATGGTTTGTCAAAATTACAGATTACGCAGAAGAATTGCTCAACGACATCGACCAGTTAGATGGTTGGCCTGAGCAAGTTAAAACCATGCAGAAAAACTGGATTGGTCGCAGTGAAGGCGCTGACATCCAATTTAATTTGGTTGGTCAAGATGACGCGCTTGAAGTTTATACAACGCGACCTGACACACTAATGGGTGTCACTTATGTCGCAGTTGCGGCTCAACACCCTATCGCCTTGCAAGCCGCGGAGAATAACCCTGAATTGGCACAGTTCATCGAAGACTGCAAAGGTCAATCGGTTGCGGAAGCTGACGTTGCGACAATGGAAAAGAAAGGTTGTGACACTGGGGTAAAAGCAATTCATCCAATTACTGGAGAAGAAGTCCCAGTATGGACCGCAAACTTCGTATTGATGGGTTATGGCACAGGCGCTGTAATGTCAGTTCCAGGCCACGATCAGCGAGATTGGGAATTTGCCACGAAATACAACTTACCGATCAAACAAGTCATTGAATCGACCTCAGAAGAAGCTGTGAACTTGGAAGAAGCTGCATTTGTGGAAAAGGGTAAACTTGTTAATTCAGGTGAGTTTGACGGTTTAGAATTCCAAGCTGCGTTTGACGCGATTGTTGCAAAACTAGAAGCGGATGAAAAAGGCCGCAAGAAGATCAACTATCGTCTTCGCGATTGGGGTGTTTCCCGTCAGCGATATTGGGGTGCGCCAATTCCAATGGCGACATTAGAAGACGGTACAAGTGTGCCGGTTCCAGAGCAAGACTTACCGGTAGTATTACCTGAAGACGTCGTAATGGATGGCGCTTCATCACCTATAAAATCTGACAAAGAGTGGGCTAAGACCACTATTAATGGTCAACCTGCGTTCCGCGAAACGGATACATTTGACACCTTCATGGAGTCATCTTGGTATTATGCTCGTTATTGCAGTCCGCAATCAGATGAAGCGATGCTTAACTCAGATCAAGCAAATTATTGGCTGCCTGTAGACCAGTACATCGGTGGTATTGAGCACGCGATATTACATTTGTTGTACGCACGTTTTTTCCACAAATTGCTGCGTGACGTTGGTTTAGTCGAATCTGATGAGCCGTTCAAACGTTTGTTGTGCCAAGGCTTGGTATTAGCGTAAACCTATTATCGCGACGAAGAAAACGGCGGTAAGGTTTGGTTTGCGCCGACAGACGTTGATGTTGAGTTGGATGACAAAGGTCGTATTACCAAAGCATGGCTGAAAGAAGATGGCGAAGAAGTCATCAGTGCTGGTATGTCAAAAATGTCGAAATCCAAGAACAACGGCATCGACCCGCAAGCAGTTATTGATAAATTAGGCGCCGACACCGTGCGTTTATTCATGATGTTCACAGCACCACCAGAGCAAACATTGGAGTGGTCAGACTCTGCTGTTGAAGGTGCACACAGGTTCATCAAACGAGTTTGGAAGTTAGCGCAAGAAGTTATCGAAGCTGGTGTAAACAACGAACTCGCCGTTGACGCACTATCAAGTGATCAAAAAGCGCTACGCCGTGAATTGCACAAAGCGATTGAAAAAGTAACAGACGACTTAGGTCGCCGTAACACGTTCAACACTGCGATTGCAGCGATTATGGAACTGACCAATAAGCTAGCAAAAGCACCGCTTAAAAGCGACAGTGACAAGGCTCTAATGACAGAAGCGATGAATGCGATAGTCGTTATGTTGGCACCTATCACACCACACGTTTCTCACGAGTTATGGAACCAACTTGGCAATACAGGTGACATTCTTAACGCACAGTGGCCTGTCGCTGACTCCGCTGCGATGGTTGAGAGTGAAAAACTGATTGTTGTCCAAGTAAACGGTAAAGTACGTGGCAAAATTACTGTGGCTGCCGACGCAGATGAAGAAACAATTCGAGAGCTTGGCTTAAACGATGAAAACGTAGTTAAGTTCACAGCAGATAAAACCATTCGTAAAGTCATCTTTGTGAAAGGTAAATTGTTGAACATTGTCGCAAACTAAGCAAACATGTGGGTTAAGGCCTTAACCTTAACCCACGCTTTTAAATTCAGAGGTGAAATGAAGACTTTACGCTTTTTCTTAATCACGGTCCTTGCTCTTACGGTCGTTAGCTGTGGTTTTCACCTCAAAGGTCAGTACTATTTGCCCGCCAATCTAAAGCAACTGTATTTATCATCAGAAAAGTCATACAGTCCGTTAACCGAGCAATTGGCAATGAGACTAGAACAGAACCAGGTGGTTTTGTTATCACAAAGAAACGAATCATCCGCAGAGTTAAGAGTCCTACCAGAGCGCTTTCAACGCAAAACCTTATCTTTGTTCCCCAACGGCCAAGTTGCAGAGTATGAGCTTATTTATGAAGTTCGCTATCTCGTCATTCAGCCTGGCAAAGAGCCAACGCAATACGGTTTCGAGTTAAGCCGCGAGTTTGAAGACGATCCAAATGCGTCGTTAGCAAAAGAACGGGAACGAAGCTTGATTCTAGAAGAGCTCCGTACCATTGCTAGTGAACGTATTTTGTCGCAATTGATCATGCTGCAATAACATGAAAATTTACGCAAACCAGTTACCGAATCAACTTCAAAAAGGCCTAGGCCCATGTTACTTGTTGTTTGGTGACGAGCCATTTCAGATTGATGATGGCCGCAAGCAAATAAAAATAGCCGCTAAAGCTGCCGGTTTTGAAGAAGTGATTCGACTAACTCAAGACGACCAATTTCAGTGGCAAGATTTAGTACAACATTTTCAAGCTATGTCGCTGTTTTCAGAGCAAAAGCTAATTGAGCTCGAATTGACCAATAACAAAATTGGTAAAGAAGGTGCGGATGTCCTCAAACAGATTGCCGAAAATTTTGATAATGACACCGTTTTAGTACTTTTTGGTGCGAAGTTAGACGCAAGTCAAACTAAATCGGCCTGGTTTAAAGCCCTCGATAGCAAGGGCGTCTATGTCCCTGTCTACGATATTGATGGCAACCATTTGAATAAATGGCTGCAGCAACAACTAAATACTCGAAGTATGCGGATGAGTCCAGATGCCGCCCAGTATCTATTACAATTTACTATCGGTAACTTACTTGCCACCGCTCAGGAACTCGACAAACTGTTGATGGCCCTCGGTAATGAAACTGTATACGACCTCAACATAATTCAACGATTTGTCGCCGATCAGTCCAAATACAGTGTTTTTCAACTGATGGATGCGATTTGGGCGCAGCAATCAGAAAAGGCCGTCACTATATTAAGTCGGTTGAAGGCCGAGGAATTTGAGCCAAACATTCTATTTTGGAGCTTTCAAAAAGATGTTTTGCTGATTCATGAACTGCAAATTGCAGGTTTGAGCCAGTTGCCAACAAAAGATGTTTTTGCCCGCTATCGCCTGTGGCAATCAAAGCAAAAACAATTTGAGCGGGTCGCCCAATTGATACCAAGCGAAGTTATCAATGACGCAATTGACTTGCTGCACAATATCGACCTGGCAATTAAGCGCTTCGACGGCCGCTGCATTTATTCATTATTCGCTCAATTGGCGTTAATCCTATGTGGTTCAATGTCGAGTCAATCGTTACCGCTAACAAATTCAACTCTGCGTTATGGCTAAAAATCTGGTTATATACGGAGGGAGCTTTGATCCTGTCCACATGGGTCACATAACGCCCATCACGCAAGTCTACAAGCAGTTTGACGACGCACAGCTCGTGCTACTTCCTTGTTATCAACAACCGTTAAAGCAGCAAAGTATAACGGCTGCTCAACATAGGGTGGAAATGCTCAACCTCGCATTTGAACAAGCAGATTTAGATTTTACGGTTAGCACCATTGAGATTGAAAGAGAAGGTAAAAGCTTTACTAGAGATTCTTTAACTTACTTCAAACAGGCCTACCCACACTCTAATTTGTTTTTCGTGGTGGGAATGGACTCTCTCTACAACTTTCAACGTTGGAAATCTTGGCGCCAGATTTTAGAGCTAGCAACGGTAGTTGTTATGTGCCGAGGTGGCAGTCCTTTTGATGCAGATTTGGTTGACTCGGAAGTAAAGAAGTATCTGGGTTGTGGTATTTCACTATTTACAACGGATGAAATTGCTATCTCTTCAACTGAATTAAGACAGTTATTGAAGGCAAACGAAGAGCATAAATTAAAGCACCAGATGCCACAGGCCGTATTAAATTACATACGAACACACGGGCTTTACATCTGATCCCAATGTGAGATTTGCTCTACCCTGCCATTTATAATGACAATTTCCCCTTGCCTGCTGCTTATTCCTTCTGGAGAATAATTCAGGTCAAAACTCACAATAACACGAGGGCCTTTTTTAAAGCCTAACCTAACGCTAGCCATAGCGATGGATAACAGCTGTAATCTGTGTTTTTTACAATAGGCGCTGCCCGCTTGACGAGCGAGTTCGGCGACCTTTCTAAGTTGCCAAAATACGCTCACAACCAAGGCAACGAACATGAGCGCCCAGACTGTAGAGAGATCAAACATAACTACTTCACGTTAGAGATAAACAATAGGTAAGCTTCATAACACAAATAAACAACTACCCCAAATGCCAGGGTCAATGCGAACCAATACATATTCCGCGCGGCACGTTGATAAGGGGTTAATTGCGCTTTTGCCTTCTTTTTAGCGGCTTTCTTGTCTGCTTTAGATTGCGCTTTGTCGTCTTTTTTCGACGCTTCTTTTGCCATTTTTCAATCCTTCATACAATGTAAAAGGGTGGCTTAACACCACCCTTCTTTCATATTAGCCTATTTTTGTCACACCGTTCATGTAAGGCACTAGCGCCTCTGGAACCGTTACAGAACCATCTTCGTTTTGATAGTTCTCTAATACAGCCACTAAGGTTCTACCGACGGCTAAGCCTGAACCATTAAGTGTGTGCGCCAGCTCTGGTTTTTTGGCGCCCTTCGCACGGAAGCGAGCTTGCATTCTGCGAGCTTGGAAGTCCCCCATGTTTGAACATGAAGAAATTTCACGATAGGTGTTCTGCGCTGGCAACCATACTTCAAGGTCGTAGGTCTTAATTGCGGAAAAGCCCATGTCACCGGTACAAAGTACAACTTTGCGGTAAGGCAAGTTTAACTTTTGTAAAATCACTTCCGCATGGCCAGTTAGCTGCTCTAGCGCTTGCTCAGATTCTTCTGGCTTAACCACTTGTACTAATTCAACTTTGTCGAACTGATGCTGTCTAATTAAGCCACGAGTGTCGCGACCGTATGAGCCGGCTTCAGAGCGAAAACAAGGTGTATGAGCCGTCAACTTTAATGGTAACTCAGATTCGTCAAAAATTACGTCTCTAGCAAAGTTTGTTAGAGGTACTTCTGCTGTCGGAATCAAAGACAACTTACGGCTGTCTTGTTCATCAGAGTTTTCTGATTGACCGGTAATAGGTTGAGTGTGGAACAAATCTTCTGCAAACTTCGGTAACTGACCGGTGCCCTGAAGGCTGTCTGCATTCACTAGATAAGGCACATAAGCCTCTGTATAACCGTGTTGCTCTGTGTGTTGGTCTAACATGAATTGCGCTAATGCTCGGTTCAAACGTGCAACTTGGCCGCGCATTACAGTGAAACGCGCGCCACTTAATTTGGTGCCGGTTTCAAAATCCAAGCCTTTATCCAGAGCTTCGCCTACATCCACGTGGTCTTTAACTTCAAAGTCAAATTGGCGCGGTTCGCCCCACTTTAAAACTTCTACATTGTCGTCTTCATCTTTGCCCACTGGCACTGATTCATGTGGCAAATTTGGCACACCAAGCGCAATCGATTCGATCTCCGCAAGCAGTTCATTCAACTCGCCTTTAGCGGCATCTAATTTATCCCCAAGACCTGCCACGCTGTCCAATAATGGTTGAATGTCTTCACCACGGGCTTTCGCTTGACCAATGGATTTAGATTTTGTCGTTCTTTCGTTTTGCAATTCTTGAGTGGAAGTTTGCAACTCTTTTCGGCGTGCTTCCAACTCAGCCAATTTTTCTGTGTTCAGTTCAAAACCACGAGTAGCTAACTTCGCGGCTGTTTCTGCTAAGTCATTGCGTAAAAACTTAGAATCTAACATGGTCTAAATTACCTATTTACAATTTTAATTTTTATTCGGAATTAGCTGCATGCCAAACCATGCAGCCAATAAACAAGTCATTACATTTAACAGCACATTTAACAACGCTTTTTGCCAAAATCCTTGTTGCAACAACAACACGGTATCAAGTGAAAATGTAGAAAAAGTAGTTAACGCGCCTAAAAGGCCAATCCCAAATAGAGACCGCCAGGGCAAGTCGGCGACTATACCATGTTCAATCAAGCTAAATAAGAGCCCCATGGTAAATGAACCGACAATATTGACAATTAAGGTCGCGTAGGGAAAGTCTTTACCAAGCCACATTGGCACGTAGACTGAGGCTAAGTACCTCAGAACTGCTCCCAATGCGCCACCGGCTGCGACAAACAACAAATTCATCGACGTTTGTTCCCACTGTTTTGGTCGAGTTCTTGTAAAAAATTGAGTTTTTCTGAGATCTTTTTCTCTAATCCACGATCGGTTGGGAAATAGTATTGAGTACCCGCCAACTCCTCCGGCAAATAGCTTTCGCCAGCAGCAAACGCGTTGGGCTCGTCGTGGGCGTAGCGATAACCTTCGCCCCGGCCTATGTCTTTCATCAATTGAGTCGGTGCATTGGTCAAATGCGCTGGAACATCATAACTTGGTTGCTCTTGCACAGCCTGCTTGGCCGTTTTGAACGCAGTATATACCGCATTACTTTTAGGTGCGGCGGCCATGTAAATTGCCGCCTGGGCAATCGCTCGTTCACCTTCTGCTGGGCCAACACGATGAAAAATATCCCAAGCATTAAGGCCAATTTGTAAAGCTCTTGGATCAGCATTTCCGATATCTTCTGACGCAATCGCCAACAAGCGTCTAGCGACGTAAAGCGGATCGCCACCACCTACAATAATTCGGCTGTACCAATACAAAGCGCCGTCCACTGACGACCCTCTCACCGATTTGTGAAAAGCAGAGATTAAGTCGTAAAAGTGGTCTCCGCCTTTATCAAAGGTAGCCATTTGGTTACCCGTTGCTTGTTCAATGATGGCTTCAGTGATCTCTCGGTCTTGCTCGACCAAATCGCCACACAACTCCAAGAAATTTAACAGCCGTCGACCATCACCGCCGCAAAGTTTAACTAACAGGCGCTTATTGGCATCACTGATATTTAGCTTCAGTTGGCCTAAACCTTTCTCGTCGTCGGACAGTGCTCTGTCCATCAATGCCAGCAAGTCCTGTTCAGAAATGGATTTAAGGATATAAACTCGAGCCCGGGATAAAATCGCATTATTGAGTTCAAAAGATGGATTTTCGGTGGTCGCGCCGATAAAGCTAACGGTCCCGTCTTCGATAAAAGGCAAAAAAGCGTCTTGCTGACTCTTGTTGAATCGGTGGACTTCATCAACAAACAGAACGGTTTTTTTGCCTAAATTTTGCAACCGTTCTTTCGCTCGGCCAACGGTTTCCCGAATTTCTTTAACGCCAGAACTAATAGCCGAGAGTTTTTCTACTTCGGAATCAGCGTATTTGGCGATTAACTCCGCCAAGGTTGTTTTGCCAGTGCCAGGAGGTCCCCACAAAATCATCGAATGACATCGACGAGCAGCTATCATCCGCCCTATGGCTTTGTCTTCCGCAACCAAATGACGTTGACCGACGTATTCTTCAATACTCTCCGGCCGCATTCTCGCAGCAAGCGGCTGATGGTCATTGCCCGCAAAATTAAATCCCAAATTATCCACTGACGTTATCCGAAGCTTTAGTTACCAACGGATTCTGAAACGACGGCCGCAGACTGGCGTTGATCGTCTATCTCAGTGTCTTGTGGGATGACAAAGTGGAATTTTTGATCAGGAATGTCGTTAAACGTCTCGCCACTCACTTTATAACTGCTGGTTTGCATCGACCGATCTAAAATAGAGATTTCGCTGAGTGCGCCTTGTTCAAAAGCAATTCTAAGCTCTCGAACCTGCGCATCTTCTTGGTTTTTAGATTGGACTAAATAATAGTTTTTTACTTTTGATATGTTGAATTGACGCCAAGTTTCATCGTCTTGACTGACAAGCAAGGCAAATGGCGTTTTTGATACGGCCTGCTCTGAAGTAAAAATAGACACTTGCTCGACAAACGGGTTATACCACCAAACGGTAACGCCGTCAGATAGCAACACTTCTGGCTCTGGTTCATTTACTTGCCAAACAAATTTTCCTGGTTGCTCAAAATGCATTTCACCCTGCGCCTGATGCAATGTCACACCTTGTGTATCCAAGACTGTTTGCGAAAACTGCGCTGAATAGCCGTTATATTTGGCCAGTTCGCCCCTAAGTTCCTGCTCTGGCGTCTCTGTGGCCATTAGATTAAATGCGAGGGCACTCGCTGCAAAGCCAATTAATCCTTTGATCATAATAATTCTTCAATATCCTCTTTTACCGGCGGTGGCGCTAACACTTCTCTTGTCCCGTTGTGGGCCGGTGAACTAACAATGCCCATAGCTTCCATTTGCTCTACAATACGCGCAGAGCGGTTGTAACCAATTCGAAGTTTACGTTGGATACTCGAAATCGAGACTTTGCGGGTCTCGGTAACGAACGACACAGCCTCGTCGAATACCGGGTCGACTTCTTCACCTTCCGCCATTTCAGCGGCCTCACCAGGCAACATGTTTTCTTCTGTCATTTCACCTTGAAGTATCTCTTCAACGTAATTCGGTTTTGCTTTTGATTTCCAATCATTAACCACCGCATGCACTTCGTGGTCGTCTACAAACGCGCCATGCACTCGAGTCGGAACTCCGCTGCCTGGCGGTAAATACAACATATCACCCATACCAAGTAGGTTTTCAGCACCTTGCTGATCCAAAATCGTTCGTGAGTCAATCTTTGATGATACTTGGAACGCCATTCGAGTTGGAATGTTGGCTTTGATTAAGCCCGTAATAACGTCAACGGATGGGCGCTGTGTGGCCAATACCAAATGGATCCCTGCCGCCCTAGCCTTTTGTGCGATACGAGCAATGAGTTCTTCCACTTTTTTACCAACAATCATCATCATGTCGGCAAACTCATCAATCACCACAACGATTGCAGGTAGCTTCTCAAGTTCCGGTGGGAACTCCGCCATAGAATCATTTTCTTTCCAAAGCGGATCGTAAATAGCTTTTCCTTCGGCTTTAGCTTCATCAATCTTGGCGTTAAAACCTTTGAGGTTTCTAACCCCCATTGCCGACATAAGCTTGTATCGACGCTCCATTTCACCAACACACCAACGCAGTGCATTAGCCGCCTCTTTCATATCCGTTACAACTTCAGAAAGTAAGTGCGGAATGCCTTCGTATACCGACAATTCCAACATTTTCGGGTCGATCATTATCAATCGAACTTCTTCAGGTGTGGATTTGTATAACAAACTCAAAATCATCGTGTTAACACCGACCGACTTACCTGAACCTGTTGTACCCGCCACCAATAAATGTGGCATTTTTGCTAGGTCTACGACTACCGACTTACCTGCTATATCCTTACCTAGAACCATCGTCAGTGGCGATGCCGAGTTCTGGAAGCCATTGCATTCCATGACTTCTGACAATCGTACGATTTGTCTGTGTTTATTCGGGATTTCAAGGCCTATATACGACTTGCCAGGAATAACCTCAACCACTCGAACACTCATTGCCGATAAAGAACGAGCCAAATCTTTGGATAAGCCACTTATCTTACTGACTTTAATACCAGGTGCTAAATCCAATTCGAAACGGGTTATGACAGGGCCTGGATAGACTCCAACAACTTGAGCTTGGATGCCAAAATCAAGCAATTTCGCTTCTACCAATCTCGAGACAGCTTCCAATTCTTCTTGTGAAACTGGGTTTTCTTCTTTATCGGCTCTATCAAGCAGTTCCAGTGAAGGTAGCGTTAGGGGCACAGTCGGCTCAGGCTTTTTGACCTGTGCACTGGCTGTGGCCGAGACGTCACGTGCTGGCGAGCTCTGCTGCGCCGTTTGCATACTTGTTAAAGCACCCGATATGTCATCTTCAGATAATTCGTCATCAACCGCCGAGTAGCTTAATTCTGGGTCGTAGTCATCGATCGACATTGGCATGTCATCGTCCAGCGAAATATCAACTTTTGTTTTGCCTTGTGAGCTTTGTTGGTTTTCGGAGCCAATCGAATGCTCTGACATAGAAGCGAGCAATTGTTCTGGTTCTACTCGCTCAATCGCCAAATTTTCTTGCTTTGATTTTGCCTCAACTTCAACACTAGGCTTTTCTGCCAGCGGCTTTTCCTCAATTTGGTTGTCGGCACTACCGAAGAACTGACTCAACAGTGATTGACCTTTGTCTTCATCTTCTGTTTTCTGATCTGTCTCGGTTAGTTTGTCGCCCTTGTCCTGCAAAACTGGCGTTTCGGTTTTTGCTATATCGATATTAGAGTCGTTGTCTTCACTGACTTCCAGTTCAATCTTGGCGTTTTCTTTGGTCGCTGTAACGGTAGGTTTAGCAGATTTACTCGAGACTGCTTTTTCATATGCAAACATCACCGCATTAAGAGAATATTGGCCGATGCCATCGATGACCGTCATCCAAGAAATGCCTGTCATTAAAGTCGTACCCACTAAAACACTGACAATAAAAAGCAAAGTTGCGCCAATAAAACCAAACAATGGAACTAAAAGATCAACAAACACTTCGCCGATAATGCCACCGGACGAGTAGTAGTAAATGTCGTTTGCATTCAGAGTAAACAGGGCTGATAAACCAATAAGAAACAAGAAAAAGCCAATTAACCTCAGGCCCAATGCGAAGTAGTCAATGTCGATCAAATTGTGGAATTTACGAAACATCAACCAACCAAACAGAGATATCAGCACAGGGAAGCCAAATGCCAACCAGCCAAGGCCTGATAAAAGAATATCTGACAGCCATGCGCCCATTGCACCGCCAGCGTTTTTGATCAGTTCGTAATTCCCGGTTTTGCTCCAACTTGGGTCCGCTGGATCAAACGTAAATAGGGTTATGAGGATGTATATTGAAATGGCACCTGCCAGTAATAGGCCCACTTCCAATAGCCTTTGAAATCCATTCAAAACTGAAGGTTGTTGTTCAGTCAAAGTAGAATACTCCGCGCCGTCTATTTAGTTATTATTTATTTTCATTTTTATTCCCAACACTTTAACAAAAAATGGTAGAACTATCACCGATTAAAATTAGCCGATTTAAACTACTGATTCGCCAGTTTTTTGATCAATGCCAGCATCGCTTTGTCTAATTGTAACCTTTGTTGCGCCCCGCGCTCTGTATAGTCTGAATGAGTGTCTACATACAGCTGCGTGACATAAACCTCGTTGATCTTGTAGCCGCTGGTTCCTTTGCTCTCGTTGACTGCCTTCTTTATTTCGTCTTTGAGTACACCGACGGCATAACTGTCGGTAATTTCTCTGACTTTCATTTGTTTTAGCGCATTTACGACTGCCTCTCGAGCCGCCATCACATATTCCTCATCGACCAACTCATTTTGCCAAACAAGGTTAACTTGAGCATTAATTATGGCTGCAGAACCGTTCGCATTGACTTGAATCCCGCTCAAAGATGAAATTTGTCCCGCATACACGTTCACAGACAGCAATAGAATAATGACACCTAAAATTTTCATTCGATTTTCCCTAAATATTGATGGGTAAAGGACTGTTTGATTTTACCTCTTCCATTACAACGTAAGTTCGACTTGCACTAACTGATGGTAGTTTGAGTAATGTATCGCCCAAAAGTTTACGGTAAGAGGCCATATTTTTGACCCGGGTCTTTAATAAATAGTCAAAACTTCCCGAAACCAGGTGACATTCGAGTATTTCGTCAAAAAATTCGACTGCTTTGGAAAACTCGCTGAATACGTCCTGTGCGGTTTTTTCTAGGGTGATTTCAACAAAAACCAACATCGAAGCGCCTACCGCCTCAGCATTGACTACCGCTTGGTAACTCTCGATGATTCCAGCTTTTTCTAGCCTTCGAACCCTTTCAAGACAGGGCGTTGGGCTGAGTCCGACAGTTTTAGCCAAATCCACATTGGAAATTCGCCCGTTTTTCTGCAATTCAACTAATATCTTTTTATCTATTCGATCTAGTGATTTATTCATGAACTGTTCCGATTCAAAGCAAGTAACAGGATAATATCCTGTATTTTCATAAATTACAGTGATTAATTTTGCTTTACTAACTTTAGAATCGTCACATATTTTCGAATTACCCCATAAAGAAGGTAGATATAAAATGATCGTCGGTGTCCCTAAAGAAATTAAGAATCACGAGTATCGTGTTGGTTTAACGCCTGCTGCTGCAAAAGAATTTGTTGCCAATGGCCACACTGTTATCGTTGAAACAAACGCTGGTGCAGCAATTGGTTTTGACAACGCTCAATACGAAGCGGCTGGTGCGGAAATTGTTGCCACTGCTGAAATCGTTTTCGAACGCGCAGAAATGATTGTTAAAGTGAAAGAGCCTCAGCCAAATGAATGTAAAATGTTACGCGAAGGTCAAACACTTTACACCTACCTTCACTTGGCACCAGATCCAGTTCAAACAGAACTTCTAGTGGAATCAGGCGCAACTTGTATTGCTTATGAAACAGTGACCGACCACTTTGGTGGGTTACCTTTGTTGGCACCAATGTCTGAAGTGGCAGGCCGTATGTCTATTCAAGCTGGTGCGCATCACTTAGAAAAAGCGCAAGGCGGAAGCGGCACATTGCTTGGTGGTGTACCTGGCGTTGCTCCTGCAAAAGTTCTAGTTGTAGGTGGCGGTGTTGTTGGTACAAACGCAGCAAAAATGGCCGTAGGCATGGGCGCTGACGTGACAATTCTTGACCGCTCTTTACCGCGTTTACGTCAACTTGACGATATTTTCCGCGGTACTGTTAAAACAGTATTCTCTACCGTTGATGCTATTGAGTACTACACTTCGAAAGCCGACCTTGTTATTGGTGCTGTATTAATTCCGGGCGCAGCGGCTCCGAAATTAATCACTAAAGAACACATCGCCAACATGAAGACGGGTTCTGTTTTAGTTGACGTTGCAATTGACCAAGGTGGCTGTTTTGAAACATCAAAAGCGACGACCCACCAAGAACCAACATATGTTATTGATGACGTTGTCCACTACTGTGTTGCAAACATGCCTGGTGGCGTAGCACGTACTTCTACTATGGCACTTAACAATGCAACATTACCGTTTGGTCTTGCACTTGCCAACAAAGGTCCAAAACGCGCTATGCTGGAAGACAAGCACTTATTGAATGGCTTAAACGTTCACAAAGGCAAAGTGACTTACAAAGCAGTTGTTGACGCTTTAGGTGAAGAGTTGAACTTAGAGTACATGGACGCTGCGGCGGCTCTGGAAATCTAAGTCGAAATACCTTAAAAAGCCCGCTACTAGCGGGCTTTTTTGTTTTCATAAGGCGTTGGGTCGATAATCTCGAACTTTTTCTGCAACTCCGCGACAAACGTTTTGTTATTTCTCAGAAACTCATTGAATTGCAAAATGACATCTTTATGTCTAATCGTTGATAAATAATAGTCGTAAACTTCGTAAGTAAAATTTTTATTAACCTGTAACCCGCAAGTCTTGCCAAGCAACTTCAAATGGTGATTAACAACACTGGGCTCAATATCAATACCGTCGACATGCCCTCTCAAGGCTTGCTGTATTAACACTAAAGTCGAAGAGTTCTCGTACAGCTTCACCTGACCAGATTTGATTTTGTCAATCCACTGCCTTGGATAAAACCCCAACAGTGTCCCTAACACTCTCAGTTTGTCCGGTGTTAACTCGCTCTGAGGCAAAGTTAATGTGCCAGCCACCAGACGCACGGTCGGTTCAGAGTAGACAAATGAGTCGTACACCCTACCTTCTGGATTCCAACGTACATTGTCTGGGTATTTAAAGTCGATTTGATGTTCAATAAGCCATTTACTAAATCGCTTTATTGGCAATGGTAGGTAGATAAACGTGTGCCCATATTGACGTCCAAACTCATCAAGCAAGGCCTGTGTATATCCGCCTCGACCATTTGAAAAGTCATATAAGGGATAATATGAGACATCCTCGACACCAACAACAAAGTCTTTGGCCGAAGCAATTGAACTCATCAGCAGCGAGCCGACGACACACGCCATTAATCGTTTCATCATTCAATATAGAAATTGCTAACATTAATGAAATTTAAACCAACAATTTCCTTTCTATTCCTTAGCTTATGAATGGCACACAGTATTGATTCTAGTTAAACGACGGAATTTTTATAAATAATTTCATCTTTATTTATCAATCCCCCTTGTTTGAAGTTATCATCTGCCCCATTAAGTGAAAAAAGACAGTTTTCGGAGAGAGACATATGAGCGAAGTTCAGCATCATAGTTTAATTATTTTAGGTTCTGGCCCTGCAGGATACACATCTGCAGTTTATGCGGCTCGCGCCAATTTGAACCCTGTATTGATCACCGGTATGCAACAAGGCGGTCAGTTGACCACAACAACTGAAGTTGAGAACTGGCCAGGTGACGCTAATGATTTAACCGGCCCTAAATTAATGGACCGAATGAAAGAGCACGCTGAAAAGTTCGATACGCAGATCATTTTTGATCATATTAATGAAGTTGATTTCAGCGCAAAGCCATACAAATTAAAAGGTGATAGCAGTGAATACACGTGTGATGCCTTGATCATTTGTACTGGCGCGTCAGCCCAGTATTTAGGCTTAGAATCTGAACAAGCTTTCATGGGCAAAGGCGTTAGTGCTTGTGCGACATGTGATGGCTTTTTCTACCGTAATCAAAAGGTTGCAGTCGTTGGTGGTGGTAACACCGCAGTTGAAGAGGCGCTTTACTTGTCAAACATTGCGTCTGAAGTGCACTTGGTTCACCGTCGCGATACCTTCCGCGCGGAAAAAATATTAGTTAAACGTCTGATGGATAAGGTCGAAAGTGGCAATATTGTCTTACACTTAGATCGTACGCTAGACGAAGTGCTTGGTGACGACATGGGTGTTA
>CAXRBI010000045.1:0-17082 GCA_964229075.1 Alteromonadaceae bacterium
ACCGCCTAGGAAACGTACGAAATGGAAAGGATAAGATGCTTCTAAGCTCTGTACGAAGCTATAAGTCAACGTACCGTCTGAGTTAACTGCACGCCACATAAGACCTTGCATAACACCAGAGATCCACATAGCTACGATGTATAGAACAACACCGACTGTGTGTAACCAGAAATGAACGTTAACTAAACCATAGTCAGCCATACGCTCTTTGCCGTATAGACGAGGAATCAAGTGATATAGTGCACCAATTGAAACCATAGCAACCCAACCCAAAGCACCAGAGTGTACGTGACCAATAGTCCAGTCAGTGTAGTGCGAAAGGGCGTTTACAGATTTGATTGCCATCATTGGGCCTTCGAAGGTACTCATACCGTAGAAAGATAAAGATACAATCAAGAAACGTAGTACTGGGTCGGTACGTAATTTGTGCCAAGCACCTGATAACGTCATGATTCCGTTGATCATACCACCCCAAGAAGGAATGAATAAGATAACAGACATAACCATACCAAGAGACTGAGTCCAGTCAGGTAGTGCTGTGTAATGTAAGTGGTGCGGGCCCGCCCAAATGTATAAAGATACTAATGCCCAGAAGTGAACCACCGACAAACGGTAAGAGTATACCGGACGCTCTGCTTGCTTAGGAACGAAGTAGTACATCATACCTAAGAAACCAGCCGTCAGTAAGAAACCAACCGCGTTGTGGCCATACCACCATTGAATCATCGCATCGACTGCGCCTGAATAAATTGAATATGACTTAAATAAATGTACTGGCATCGCCATGCTGTTAACGATATGCAAAATCGCAACAGTGATAATGAAGCCTGCGTAGAACCAGTTAGCTACATAAATGTGACTGGTTTTACGAATAGCGAGCGTACCAATAAATACATAAGCATATGCTACCCATACGACTGTAATCAGAAGGTCAATAGGCCATTCAAGTTCTGCGTATTCCTTCGAAGTAGTGATACCTAAAGGCAGTGTAATAACCGCAGAAATAATGACAGCCTGCCAACCCCAGAAAGTGAATGCAGCTAACTTGTCGCTAATGAGTTTTGTTTTACAAGTACGTTGAACAACGTAGTAAGAAGTAGCGAATAGGGCACTCGTACCAAATGCAAAAATAACCGCATTGGTGTGAAGAGGACGAAGTCGCGAGAATGTTAACCAAGGCGTATCGAAGTTTAGTGCTGGCCAAATTAATTGCGCTGCAATTAATACACCAACAGCCATACCGACAATACCCCACAAGACGGTAGTAAGAGCAAATTGCTTAACTACCTTGTAGTTGTACTCTGGGTGAGCAATGTTTGTTGTTGTCATATTTATAAATTCCACTTAATTGTGAATTTAGTTGTTATTAAAGTTTCAATTTTAGACTCTATTTCAGTATTTCGGAGTTGAATCCTCATTACTGAAATTTGAGTTTTTTGGGCAGCGTGAATAATAAAGACTTTAGAGGTAAAATAACAGCGCCCAACGTGGGTTAATTGTTATAGATCAAAGAAGAATTGGTGTAAATGCTCAAAAAACAACCTCAGCTATTAGAATCAGTTATATTGCTATGTGTTTTATTTATGATGGTTAGCTGCAATAAAGTCGAACCTTCAAAGCAAAACAGTTGTTTGATAAACGCAGAACGCTGCTTAATGCTCAGCAACCTAAACATCGAACTACGGTTCAAAACCGATAAGCTAATTGTCGAAGAACCGACCCAAATCTCTATTAAGACCCCAAAAAACATCGAAAACATGTGGCTTGAAGGCCTTAATATGAATATGGGGAAAATACCGTTCGTTATAAACAGAGAAAACTCTGGTTATTCAACGCAATTATTTTTGGGCATGTGTTCTGAGCCTCAGATGACTTGGCGCCTTTATATCGAATATCAAGATGGAACTAATGACCAATTTGAATTGATAAGTTATTGGCAACGTTGATTAAATTTCGGCTGCAAAGCCCTGTGCCGTCAACCAGTCACATGCGTTTTCATTTGAACCAAACACCGCCCGTTTAAAACCACCAAACTCCTCAACCACCATTTGGTCGACAAATTGCGCTTTTATTATTGACGGTGGGTATACCTGAGCGGCACGAGTCAATCCGTTTGCAATACACCAATCAACCAAATCTTGGACGATGCCAAAGACTTCTGCGTTGCATAACGCCCATTCCGTTAAATCAACAAAATGTCACCAATCGCCGCAAAATGTTTTTGCTAGTTCTTTAAACTCAATCGAAAACTTGATTGCTGCCTCTTTATTCCATGCGTCTATTAGTTTTGCGTACAGAACATCTCCCTTTGTCCATAATAAATAATCACCATGTGGTTCAAATTGCATAAAAAGTTCCTTGAATCGGCACGACTAAGTTATCAAAACGACATACTTGTTGAATATACGTCTAAAATTGAAAAATAGTTCAACCGGGGCGGATGTCGTAACGGGTTTTAGATTTACACCGTATTTGCTTTTTTGGAGTTATTGCAGCAGAGATGAAGAAGTGGTTATTAATGTTGAGTTTGTTTGTTCATTTTGCGGCTTGTGCTACGGAACGCATTCAATTGAAAGTAGTGACCGAGCACTGGCCGCCATACAACTACGTCGATGAAGATGGACATTTCCAGGGTATCGCAACGAACAAACTGAAACGTGTCTTAGCGCGAGCTGACGTAGATTATGACCTAAATTTATTAAGTTGGAACAAAGCGTACAAATTGACCCAAAAAACACCAAACGTTGTCTTATTTACCGTATACAGACTAAAGCATCGAGAAAATGATTTTCAATGGATTTGTCCATTGATAAAAACCGGCGAGATTAAAATGTTTGCTTTAAGGGATCGGCATGATCTAGACGTTCAAAATTTAAATGACGCTAATAATTATGTTATCGGAACTGTACGCACTGGTTCAACATATGAATTCCTGGTTAAGTCAGGTTTTAAACCTAACATCCATTTAGACCTTGGAACGGATGAAATGGCGAACGTAAAAAAATTGGTGGCGGGACGCGTTGATATAGTGGTGCAACAATCTGATCTTTTAATTGGCCGTTTAGAAAGAGCCGGCAGTTCGATGTCCGAAGTTAAAGCGTTAATTACGGTTGAAAGAGAAGGCAATAAACTGGGCTGTATGGCTATGAGCAAGTCGACGCCAAAAGCCACCGTGGACAAACTCAGGCAGGCGCTCATCCACGTAAATCTCGAACAACAAGCAAGTTACTAATTGAAGCAGAATAGCTTTGTGTATAGTTTAATACTATATTTAACATAATGTATATTATGCGCATATTAATATAACAAATAGCACTGGTTACTGGCCGATGTGTTTAGATTTACTGCTTGCGTAATCTGCTACTTAATATGGGTAAAAACAGATAAAAAAGAATCAGTTACATCGTGTTCTACGTGCGTGAAATTAAAACTTGTGGGTGTTACTACAGTTCTACGCACGTAGCGTAACGTTAAAATCCAGGTGCAATGGTTAAGTTATCAATGCCAGTAAGGACTCGATAATTTTGCAGCCACAGTTGGTACTCTGGACTTTGTAATCTTGCATCTTCTGTAGCGTCTATGTTCCAGCGCCTTAGCAAATAACCAACAAGCGCTGCGTTGGTACTCAAACGTAAACAGCCATCGACCATGCCGTAATCCATTTCTATGGCCGTGGCTTCACTGATGTTTGTCGGATGAGGAATCAACATTAGCTCCAAAGACTTGTTCCACATTTCGTCGTTGCTAGCGCTTTCGTAATCTTGTACATCGTTGCTACGGATACTGACGCGGCTGATTCGAGTTAATACAAAATCACGGAAGCTCTGTGACTTTCTATCAAAGCCTCGAACGTGCCAACGCAATCCATTGTTGACGATGCGCTGCGGAACAAACTCACGACTTCCAGATCCTGAAGAAAGCGAGGTGTAGATTAGGTTTACTGCATTGTTATTGCTTATCGCTTGGGTCAGCTTACTTAGAACGTCTAAAGATGGTGTATTGATCGAAACCGGCGATGGCGTTAGAACGTGCCTGTCTTGTTCTGAAAACAGTCCACTTGAGAATGTATTTAACGCCTCAGCTAAGTTGTGTTCATAGATAGGTACAAACTTGTCCATTTGTATTATGTTAAATACAGGGTCATCCGTCTTTACTGTTGTCGCATTCGATTTTAGATACTTAATCAACGCGAGTTCTGCTTCGTCAGCGTTAATACCAAGGTAATTAGACAAATCTATTTTGTTAATATGTCCACGAAAAAGTAATAGAAAATCAATTGTTTGGGAATTGTTATAGGTCTTCATTGGTAAGCTATTGGTCGTGTTTAAGTAAAAAAGCGCCCGTTTGGGCGCTTAAATTAGTTTATACTGGCGTAGATGTCTTTCATTGTCTGAATTGGATTATCGGATTTGGTAATAGCGCGCCCGATCACCAAATAGTCTGAACCTGCTGCAACTGCCCTTTCAGGCGTCATTATACGTTTCTGATCATCTGCCGAGGCATCCGCAGTTCGAATGCCTGGAGTAACCAGTTTAAAATCCTTGCCGTAATTTTGCTTTAACATTTCAGCTTCTTGCGCTGAACATACCATGCCGTCTAAACCAGATTTGTGTGCTAATCCGGCTAAAAAGTTGACTTGTTCTGCTGCCGATTTTGTCACCCCAAGTTCCTTTAAATCGTCTTCTGACATGCTTGTTAATACAGATACAGCAATCAACAAAGGCGCGTCATTTCCGTAAGGCTCAAGAATTTCTTTGGCTGCTGTCATCATTCTTGTACCGCCAGAAGCATGTACATTAACCATCCAAACGCCGAGGTCAGCCGCTGCTTTAACAGCTTTTGCTACCGTATTAGGAATATCGTGAAACTTGAGATCTAGAAATACATCAAATCCTTTGTTTTGAACCGCTTGGACGAATGTTGGTCCAAAATGGGTAAACATTTCTTTGCCAATTTTTAAACGACATAACGATGGGTCTAATCTATCAATTAGCTCAAAGGCGGTCTGTTGCTTGTCAAAATCTAGGGCAACTACAATATTTTTATCGTTCACAAATAAATCTCTTTCTTAATTAAATACCATCCAAACCTGCTTGAGGCTTGATGGTCTGCCAATTATTACACGCCGGACAACGCCAGCTGAAATGGTTGGTAGAAAACCCACAGGTGTTACACTCGTAGGTCGGTTTCAATTCTATATACCTGTTGATGAGCGTCTGAATCTGATCGAAGTGTTGGTCCGATACAAAAAACTCTTTCTCTAGACTTATCAGTTTAGCGAAACCTCTAACGCTCGGCACATTTTGTAAGTGCTCAATTATATACTGCCTACCTGCTTCTATGCCCTTTTCTTTAACAACATAGTCTGCCATTTGGTTGTGTGCAGTCACACTTTTTATATTCTTTTCTTTGATAAGCCAATATAACCAAGCCGTTTGTTCAAATTCATCGACAAAACATTCAGGCGCTATATTAAACAGTGCTGGAGCAAAGCTGGGTTCATGATCCAAAACTTGGACTATCAGCTCTCTAGATTTTTGTTTATTGTTTAAAATTAAATAAAGCTGGGCAAGAGAGACCATAGAACGTATGCATAAATCATGGACTTTCAGTGCCCTTTTATATGCTTGTTTTTTAGTTTTGATGTTCTCGGCTTGATCTGCAATCTCACAGTAAAAGTGACTGACCAGTTTTCGGCTGTCTTGAGCCAAGCGTGTGGGGTCAACTGTTAGGTAAGTATCAACCCCCTTCTGCCATTCTCTCGTCTGCTCAAATATATGGAGACACATCATCAGTGCTTCATTTGCGTGGTCACCATTGAGTAGAGGTGTAAGCGTTGACAACGCTCTTTCCAACATGCCAGCAGACAAAAAATCTTGGGCGAGTTCTAGATTTATGACTTCCAATTGAAACTGATCAATTTCAATTTGTTCGGATTTAACTAAACCTTCGTGAATGGCAATCGCTTTATCGATTTCACCTTTCTTACGAAACAGTTTAGCTAAGGTGAGATAGTTTTCTATGTTAGATGGGGTGTCGTCAAAGTATTGGATTAAACGGTCAAACGCTTGCTCATGTTCCTCATTCAGTAATAAGGAAACACTAGAGTTTAGCGCTTTGTTTAAGTTGAGTTGTTGCGTAAGAAGTTCTTTTTTTGCATTTTGTTTACCCATGACCCAACCGTAAGCAACGGCGGCTGGTAACAACAAGAACAGTAATTCAAGCATTCGTTTTTGGCTTTAACTTTCGCAACAAGAACAGTAGCGCGGCAAAGCCTGCGCCAATCAGAAAGGTTACAAATAATAAAAAGGCAAGTGGGAGCTCAATCTTGATAAAAAGAAGATTGAGTGAAACCTGTTGTGGATTCTCACTACCCAACGCAAGAGCAATTAGCGCTATGCAAAGCCCAATGATGTAAGTAAGTAATTTCAAGAACTTAAACCCCATTTATTAAGGGGTACAAGGCTACTTGGACTCTTTCAATGAGTCAATTAACAAATTACTTAAAATCAACTCTTTCGCGTAATTCTTTGCCCGGCTTGAAATGCGGAACGTACTTCGCGCCTAGGTCTACCGATTCACCAGTTTTGGGATTACGACCGGTTCTCGGTGCGCGGTAGTGCAACGAAAAGCTACCGAAACCTCGTATCTCAATTCTTTCGCCTGATGATAAACACTCGGCCATATTATCAATGATGTTCTTAACTGCGTTTTCTACATCTTTCACAGGCAAATTGCCGTGTTCTTCAGATAATGCTTCAATTAACTCTGATTTGGTCATTTTTTCACCTAAATATGCGTCAAAAAATAAGGGAGCTTATGCTCCCCTATATTTATAGCTCATTTAAAATCAAATGCTTAGTCTTTTTGTGCATTTTTAAATGCAGCAGCCATCGCATTTTCAAATTCAGGCGTTTGATTTTGAAGGTCGTCTAGTGCCGCCTTCTCTTCTGCCTGGTGAATTGCTTTGATTGACAAGCTGATTACGCGGTTCTTACGGTCAACACCAACGAACTTAGCTTCAACTTCTGAACCAGCAGAAAGAACGCTTGATGCGTCTTCAACACGGTCAACAGAAATCTCAGACACACGGATGTAACCTTCAACTTCAGAGCCTAGCTCAACAGTTGCGCCTTTCGCGTCAACGTCTTTGATAGTACCTTTAACAACAGCACCTTTCTTGTTGTTTTCTAGGTATTCGCTGAACGGATCAGAATCCATTTGCTTAACGCCTAGAGAGATACGCTCGCGCTCTGGGTCAACTTGTAATACAACTGCTTCGATTTCGTCGCCTTTCTTGAATTCGCGTACTGCGTCTTCACCAGAAACATTCCAAGAAATGTCAGAAAGGTGAACAAGACCGTCGATGCCGCCGTCAAGACCGATGAAGATACCGAAGTCAGTGATTGACTTGATGTTACCTGCAACAAGGTCGCCTTTGTTGTGTGACTTAGCAAATACTTCCCAAGGGTTGTCTTTACATTGCTTAAGACCAAGAGAAATACGACGACGCTCTTCATCGATTTCAAGAACCATAACTTCAACTTCGTCGCCAAGGTTAACAACTTTAGAAGGATGGATGTTCTTGTTAGTCCAGTCCATTTCAGAAACGTGAACAAGACCTTCGATACCGTCTTCGATTTCAACGAAACAACCGTAGTCAGTAAGGTTAGTAACGCGACCTTTAAGACGTGAAGACTCTGGGTAACGACCAGCAATGTCGCCCCATGGATCTGAACCAAGTTGCTTAAGGCCTAGAGAAACACGGTTTTTCTCTTTGTCGAACTTAAGAACTTTAACGTCGATTTCATCACCAACTGCAACGATTTCACTTGGGTGCTTAACGCGTTTCCAAGCCATGTCAGTGATGTGTAGTAGACCGTCTAAACCGCCAAGATCTACGAATGCACCGTAGTCAGTAAGGTTCTTAACGATACCTTTAACTTCTGCGCCTTCTTCAAGGTTAGCAAGAAGCTCTTCACGCTCTGCAGAGTTTTCAGTTTCGATAACTGCGCGACGAGAAACAACAACGTTGTTGCGTTTTTGGTCAAGCTTGATTACTTTAAAGTCTAACTCTTTACCTTCAAGGTGAGCAGTGTCACGGATAGGACGTACGTCTACTAGAGAACCTGGTAAGAATGCTCGGATGCCTTCAACTTCAACAGTGAAACCACCTTTAACTTTACCAGAGATAACACCTTTAACGATTTCTTGTTCTTCACAAGCTTTCTCAAGGCGTACCCAAGACTCGTAGCGTTTCGCTTTTTCACGAGAAAGGATAGTTTCACCGAAACCGTCTTCAATTGAATCTAACGCAACGTCTACTTCGTCACCTACAGCAACTTCTAACTCACCTGCGTGGTTTTTGAATTGTGCAGCTGGGATTGCAGATTCTGACTTAAGGCCAGCGTCTACTAATACTAGGTCGCGGTCAATTGATACTACTGTACCTTTAACGATTGAACCTGGACGGGTTTCGATAGCCTGTAGGCTTTCTTCGAATAACTGAGCAAAATTTTCTGTCATGATATTTCTTCATTTAATCCATTGAGGCGTTCCGGCAACAACGGGGTTATTGTTTAACTTGCTACTTCCTTGCTAGCAAGACTGGTTAATTTAAAACTTTTCTTTGACCACTTTAATTAACTGATCAAATACTTCTTGAGCTGAAATCTCGGTCGAATCAACCTCGATTGCGTCTTCCGCAGCAACCATTGGAGCCACTGCTCTATTGGTATCACGGTCGTCACGCGCTCTGATTTCGGTCAAAAGGTCGCCGATTTTAACATCGTGCCCTTTCGCCTGCAACTCAAGAAAGCGCCTGCGAGCGCGTTCTTCTGCGCTTGCAGTCAAAAATACTTTAATTTCGGCATCTGGAAACACTACCGTTCCCATGTCTCTGCCATCAGCGATAAGACCTGGCTCTTGCCTAAATGCTCTTTGTCTGCGCAACAGCGCTTCACGAACCCTTGGCAAAGCAGCTATCTTTGAAGCTGCGCCGCCCACTTCTTCATTTCGAATTGAGTGGGTTACTTCTTCGCCTTCTAAAATGATCTTTGAACCATTTTCATCTGATGCGAATTGAACATCTAAGTGCGCAGCAAGAGGAATAAGACTTTCCTCGTCACTTGGCTCTATTTGATGATGAATCGCCGCAAGTGCTAACACTCGATAGATGGCACCACTGTCTAGGATTTCCCAACCCAACTCTTGCGCTAATAATCGACAAACGGTTCCTTTACCTGCGCCACTAGGGCCGTCAATGGTAATAACCGGTACAGAACGCTCCATAAATACTCCACAGTGAGAATTTTCGGGCGGCATTATACTTGATTACAAGCAAAAGAAAATTAAATTCATCAGATATTTAAAGCTAGAAGAGATTTCTAAAATTAGTAATCTCTTCTAGCACAACTGTGGTACAGGTTTGCGGGGGTTTTAACCAACGAGAGATTTAAAACGGTCAAAATAGTCCGGAAAAGTCTTAGAAGTCACTTCTGGATCATTAATGGTTACCGATGTCTTATCAAAAGCCAACAATGAGAAACACATGGCAATACGATGGTCGTTGTACGTATCGATTGCAGCGTGTTTGATTGGGTTAGGTTTAACAACGATATAGTCATTGCCTTCTTCAACTTCAGCACCGACTTTCTTCAATTCCGTTGCCATTGCGTTTAAGCGATCGGTTTCTTTTACACGCCAGTTATATATGTTGCGGATAGCAGTGGTGCCTTCCGCAAATAGTGCTGTCGTCGCTATTGTCATCGCAGCATCAGGAATATGATTCATATCCATATCTACAGCTTTTAACTGTCCATTAGAACGGACACTGATGTGATCATCGTGATACTCAATCTCGGCGCCCATTTTTGCTAAAACATCGGCAAATTGAATATCGCCTTGGACACTGTGCTTGCCTACGCCGTAGACGTTGACTGGACCACCACTGATGGCGCCGGCGGCTAAAAAGTAAGACGCCGAGGAAGCGTCTCCTTCAACCATATACTGTGCTGGCGATTGATACGACTGATCTGAAGTGATTTCAAAACACTCAAAGTTGTGGTTAATCACGTTTACACCAAACTTTGCAATGATATCCAATGTTAAAGTGATGTATGGCTTCGAAACCAATTCACCTTTCATCTTAATTTTTAATGTCTTATCTAACAGTGGCGCGGCCATCAATAGTGCCGATAAAAATTGACTCGATACTGAGCCATCTATTTCTACTTCTGCCAACTCTGAATCATTTAAAGCTGAGATTTTGAGTGGCGGATAACCACTATCTTTTAGATACTCAACGTTTGCTCCAAGAGGCAAAATCGCGTCTATAAGGTGACCAATTGGGCGTTCGAACATACGTTCTTCACCTGTGAGCTCACAATCGACACCAGCAAACGCTAATACCGCTGCCAATGGTCTCATTGCTGTACCGGCATTGCCTAAGTAAAGCGGTTCTTTTGGTGTTTCAAACACACCACCTGAGCCTTTTACTGTGCATACGGTTTTATCATCACTTAACTGAGTCTCTACGCCCAGTTGTTTTAATGCGGTTAACATGTGACGAATATCATCGCTATCTAGCAGATTGGTAATCGTCGTTTCGCCTTCACACAATGCGGCCAATAACAGCGCTCGGTTGGATAGACTCTTAGAGCCCGGTACCGTCACATCACCTTTGAAGCCAGTGATATGTTCTAAAGTTAAAGAATTAGTGTTAGCCATTAGTACGTTCAAACTCCTGCATAAATTCAGTTAACGCTTTGACGCCTTCTAAAGGCATTGCATTGTAGATACTTGCTCTCATTCCACCGACACTGCGATGGCCCTTTAGTGCAACTAGACCGTTTCGCTCTGCTTGTTTTAAGAACAAAGCGTTGAGCTCTTCATTCGCAAGGTAAAACGGCACATTCATTCGAGAACGGTTTGCTGTGGCAATACGGTTAGAGTAAAAATCTGAGTCGTCTATGGCTTGGTATAACAAATCGGCCTTGGCTTTGTTTAAGCCTTCTACTTCAGCAATGCCGCCTTTTTCGGTTAACCAATCAAATACTAACTTTGCGAGATAAATCGCGTAGGTAGGAGGCGTGTTAAACATGCTATCTTTTGATTCAGTCAGTTTGTAATTAAACACCGAAGGAATAGCATCACTGCTGCGTTCTAATAAGTCTTTACGAATAATTACTAGAGACAATCCAGACGGACCAATGTTCTTTTGCGCGCCGGCGTATATAACGCCGTACTTGCTGACGTCCATCTCTCTCGAGAAAATGGTACTCGACATATCGGCAACTACGGGGGCGTCGAAAGATGGTTGCTCAAATATTTCGATGCCATCAACAGTCTCGTTTGGACAATAATGAATATACGCTTGGTCGTCGGCGATCTGCCACTGCGACATAGGTTTAACAGCGGTCAAACCTTGTTGTTCAAAAACCGGTGTTATCTCAGTTGTGGTTCCAAATTTGTTGGCTTCTTTTACTGCTGCTGTTGACCAAGAACCAGTCGTTACGTAGGTTGCATTGCCGCCGTTCAACAAGTTTAACGGCACACAAGAGAATTGGCCACGACCGCCTCCGTGCATAAATAACACAGAGTAATCGTCTGAAAGATTTAGTAACTTGCGAATCCCGGCAATTGCCGCATCATAAACAGCAATATACTCTTTACTTCTGTGACTCAATTCCATCACGGAACAGCCTGTGCCATTCCAGTCTCTAAATTCATTTTGAGCTTTAATCATGACTTCATCAGGAAGTTTTGCGGGACCCGCACAGAAGTTATACACCGTCATTAACAATCTCTTTAAACATGGTGGGTAAAGGAAACTTTGAACTTTTACTCTAACTTTAATCAGTTAGGTTCTCAATTGATATTTTTGCAATTTTGTCATTTAGAATTAACAACACTACTTTACGCAGCCAAAAACAAAAAAAGCACCTATTTAAGGTGCTTTTTAATAAATTAAAGTTTGGTGTTTATTCGTCGGTATCTGTACCCGCTTCAGATCCTGGTGCATCTTCTACGACAACGGTTTCTGCTTCACCATCGACCGTGACGCCTTCTTCACCTTCCATTAATTCGTCATCAACTTCTATTTCTTCAATCTTGGCTAAGCCAACGACGGACTCACCTTCAATTGTGCGAATAAGTCTTACGCCCTGGGTATTTCGGCCAACGACAGAGACTTCGTCAACACGAGTACGCACAAGCGTGCCTTTATCGGAAATGATCATGATTTCATTGGTGTCAGCAACTTGACACGCGCCCACAACAAGACCATTACGTTCACTCACTTTAATCGAGACAACGCCCTGAGTCGCACGACTCTTAGCTGGATACTCGTGTTGTGGCGTACGCTTACCAAAACCATTTTCTGTAATGGTTAAGATGTTGTCTTCGTGATTAGGAACAATCAGTGAAACTACTTTGGCGTCTTCCGTTAACTTAATTCCACGAACACCGGTCGCTGTGCGACCCATTGCGCGTACTTGGTTTTCATGGAAACGAACGACTTTACCATTTTGCGAGAACAACATGATTTCGTCTTCGCCGTTGGTTAATGACGCACCAATCAGCTTGTCACCGTCGTTTAAGTTAACCGCGATTATGCCGCTCGCTCTAGGACGAGAGTATTCGGTCAGTGCCGTCTTCTTAACGGTACCATTTGCAGTTGCCATGAAGACAAATTTGCCCTCTTCATACTCTTGCACCGGCAAGATAGTCGTGATCTTTTCGTCGTTCTCTAACGGCAATAGATTGATGATTGGGCGACCGCGCGATTGACGTGATGCCAACGGCAATTGATATACTTTTAACCAATATAAACGACCACGATCTGAGAAACATAGAATCGTGTCGTGGGTATTCGCCACAAGCAGTTTTTCAATGAAGTCTTCGTCCTTCATCTTAGTCGCTGATTTACCGCGGCCACCACGACGCTGTGCTTGATAGTCAGTCAATGGTTGATATTTACAATATCCCTCGTGAGATAAAGTAACTACAACATCTTCTTCATTGATCAAATCTTCAAGATTGATGTCAGCCGATGCTTCACGGATTTCAGTTCGACGTTCGTCACCATAAGTCGCTCTGATCAGTTCTAATTCTTCTCGAATAACTTCCATCAAGCGAGCTGGGCTGCCTAAGATTTCAAGTAACTCTGCAATCAGTTCTAAGATTTCACGATATTCATCTAGGATTTTCTCGTGTTCAAGACCCGTTAATTTGTGTAAACGAAGCTCTAGAATTGCCTGTGCTTGTTGCTCGGTCATGTAGTACATGCCGTCGCGGATACCAAACTGATCTTCTAACCACTCTGGACGAGCGGCATTATCACCTGCTCTCTCAAGCATTGCTGCAACATCACCAAGTGGCCAACCGCGAGCCGTAAGTTTTATTTTAGCTTCGCTCGGCGTCGGTGATGTTTTAATTAACTCAATGATCTCATCGATGTTCGCTAGTGCAATTGCAAGTGCTTCAAGAATATGGGCACGTTCACGCGCTTTTCGTAAATCGAAAACGGTGCGACGTGTTACCACTTCACGTCTGTGAGACAAGAAGGCTTCAAGGGTTTCTTTTAAGTTAAAGATTTTCGGTTGACCGTGGTCCAACGCAACCATGTTGATCCCGAACACCGTTTGCATTTGTGTTAATGCAAACAAATGGTTCAGAATAACTTCAGTCGGTTCGCCACGTTTGAGTTCGATAACAATGCGCATACCGTCTTTGTCAGACTCGTCGCGCAGCGCTGAAATACCTTCGACCTTTTTATCTTTAACTAACTCAGCTATCTTTTCGATTAGACGAGCCTTGTTCACTTGATATGGGATTTCGGTAACAATGATCGTGTCTTTGCCGGTATTCTCGTCAGTCTCTATTTCGGTTTTTGCACGGATGTATACTTTACCGCGACCGGTACGATAAGCTTCTTCAATACCTTTTTTACCGTTGATGATGGCACCCGTAGGGAAGTCAGGCCCTGGAATATATTCCATCAATTCTGGAAGTTCCATCTCAGGATTGTGGGACAACGCCAAAGTTCCATCGATTACTTCTGTTAACGAATGCGGCGGAATATTCGTCGCCATACCAACGGCAATACCGGAGCTACCATTAACTAATAGATTAGGCACTTTTGTTGGTAAAACCGCAGGGATTTGTTCAGTGCCGTCATAGTTAGGCACAAAGTCTACGGTTTCTTTTTCTAAGTCAGCGAGTAGTTCATGAGCTAACTTTTCCATTCTAACTTCGGTGTAACGCATTGCAGCTGCAGAGTCACCGTCGACTGAGCCGAAGTTACCCTGACCGTCTACTAACGTATAACGAAGTGAAAAAGGTTGAGCCATACGTACAATCGTGTCGTATACAGCACTATCACCGTGAGGGTGATATTTACCAATTACGTCACCGACTACACGGGCCGACTTTTTATATGGTTTGTTCCAATCATTTTTAAGTTCGTTCATCGCAAACAATACACGGCGGTGTACTGGTTTCAAGCCGTCACGAACGTCTGGTAAAGCACGTCCAACAATAACGCTCATGGCGTAATCGAGGTAACTGGTTTTCAGTTCTTCCTCGATGTTAATTGGACTAATGTTATCAGCGAGATCTGTCATATACGCACTATTCCCTGCTACAACTGAGGTTTTTATTGTTATAAAATTGAAAAAGATTCTAACACAATCGATATTTGATTCTAGTGCAATTTTAAGAAATCTAAGGGGTACCTATTTTAATTGTACAAAAACGCTTCTACGGCCTTTTGAGGCCTTCTGCTTGTACTTTATTTGTACAGTTAAACAGGGTTTGCTAGGAATATTTTTATATCTACATATAATGGTGCCAAACAACAAATTCGAACAATAAGGTTTAGTCCAATGAGCCAATTAAATACTCACACTAATGTCGATGCCGAAGAAATTGAAAAGTTTAATTCAATTGCCAGTGCATGGTGGGATTTGGAAGGCGAGTTTAAGCCTTTACACTTGTTGAACCCGGCCAGATTGTCCTATATCCAGGAAAAAGCTGAGGGTTTAGGTGGAAAGAATATTCTCGATATTGGGTGTGGTGGCGGAATCTTAACTGAGAGCATGGCTAAATTGTGCGCTGCAGCGCAAGGTATCGACTTAGCTACAGATTCCATTAACGTCGCGAAACTCCATGCGTTAGAACACGGCATCGATAATGTTCAATATTCACTTGTTGCCGCAGAACAGCACGCCGAAGCGTTTTCTGAAACTTACGACGTCGTTACTTGCATGGAAATGTTAGAGCATGTTCCAGACCCTAGCGCCGTAATCGCAGCCGCCGCACAAGCAGCCAAGCCTGGTGCCAATGTATTTTTCTCGACATTAAACAAAACCATGAAATCTTATTTATTAGGGATAGTAGGCGCTGAGAAAGTGATGAAGTTAGTGCCGGACGGAACTCATGATTTTGATAAGTTCATCAAGCCGGCCGAGTTAATTCGATGGGCAGAACAATGCGGGTTAAAAGTAAGAGGCAGTATTGGTCTTCATTACAACCCTTTTAATGACGTTGTAAGCCTTAAACCCGATCTGAGCGTGAACTACATTTTACACTTTGAAAAATTGGCTTAGTCCAATAGAGTTCTCAATTTGGGTACATTTGACCACAACTAATAGAAGGTAATAGAAGTGTCAAATTTAAGAAAATTTTTTTATTAAAAAATATTAAAAAAACACTATTAAAAATTGATCTTTTGCCTTAACTTATTGGCGTCGAGTTTGCCCAGTTAGGGGCTACTTACAGGGTTAAATTTTCACCTTATTCATTCGCAAAATTGCTCTTGCAATCTGAACCTACACACACTATCTTGTGCCTACTTACCAAATCAAACACTATATGATGTGTTTTTAGCCAATTTGGTACTCGTAGTCAGATAACCCTCATCCAATTACGAGTCGTGCGCTAATAATAAAAACAAAGGACAATTCGGCCACATGAACAGCAGCCTTTCCGTTACTAAAAGAGACGGTACAAAAGAATACTTAGATCTGGATAAAATCCACCGCGTTATCACTTGGGCAGCCAAGGGATTAGATAACGTATCCGTATCTGAAGTTGAGATTCGTTCACATATTCAGTTTTATGATGGTATTAAAACTGAAGATATTCATGAAACAATCATCAAAGCCGCAGCAGATTTAATTACTGAAGACACACCAGATTATCAGTACTTATCAGCGCGCCTAGCTGTGTTTCATCTGCGAAAGAAAGCGTATGGCCGTTTCGAGCCACCACGTCTTTACGATCACGTTAAGAAGATGGTCGCGGAAAAGCGTTACGATGAGCATTTGTTGGCAGATTATAGCGAAGCTGAATTCGATGAGATTAATGACTTCATCGTCCACGCTCGTGATTTAGATTTTTCATATGCAGCAGTAAAGCAGCTAGAGGGTAAGTACCTGGTTCAAAACCGTGTTACTGGTGAGATTTTTGAAAGCGCACAATTCCTTTATGTGTTAGTGGCTGCCTGTTTATATGCAAACTATGACAAGAGTGTCCGTTTAGATTACGTAAAGCGTTTCTACGATGCTGTGTCACAGTTCAAGATTTCCTTACCGACGCCAATCATGGCCGGCGTACGTACACCGACCCGCCAGTTCAGTTCATGTGTATTAATCGAAACAGACGACAACCTAGATTCGATCAATGCGACGTCCTCGGCAATTGTTAAGTACGTATCACAGCGTGCAGGCATTGGTATTAATGCTGGTCGTATACGAGCATTGGGTAGCCCAATCAGAAATGGAGAAGCATTCCATACGGGTTGTATTCCGTTTTATAAACACTTCCAGACGGCAGTTAAAAGCTGTTCCCAGGGCGGTGTTCGTGGCGGTGCTGCCACCCTATTCTATCCGCTTTGGCACCTAGAAGTGGAATCACTGTTGGTTCTTAAGAACAACCGTGGTGTAGAAGAAAACCGTGTTCGTCATTTAGACTATGGTGTTCAATTTAACCGTTTGATGTATCAACGCTTGATTAAAGATGGCTTTATTACGTTGTTTAGCCCGTCTGATGTACCTGGTCTTTACGATGCGTTTTTCCAAG
>CAXRBI010000046.1:0-16690 GCA_964229075.1 Alteromonadaceae bacterium
GTAAACCATATGTTTGATTTCCTTAAACCTTCAATTCCTGCAGGCCACACCACAATAAGCGTAAGAGAATTGAATGAGTTAAAAGAGAAAGCCGCGGCTTTCGATGCATCGAGCTCAAATGGCAATGCGGTGGAGATCGCGCACCAGATTCATGAGATTGCGGTTGGAGTAAACAAAGCATCGGTCAACAAGTTGGATTCTATCGAGTCGGGTTTCGACCAAGTCACTAGTTTTATCGAGCAGAGTAAAGATATCGAGCAAAGTTCATCAAGCTCTCAGCAAAGTGCGACTGAAACATTTGAGATGAGCCAGGAGTCGATAGAACAATTAGCAAGTCTAGTTACGAATATCAAAAGCTCAGCACAGTTTATCTCTGAGTTTACTCAATTGTTATCATCTCTTGACGAGAATAGTAAAAACATCGACCACTTAGTAGAGGCGATCAAAGGGATTGCAGAACAAACGAACCTACTTGCATTGAATGCTGCGATTGAAGCAGCGCGTGCAGGTGAGCACGGACGTGGTTTCGCCGTTGTTGCTGATGAAGTACGTTCATTGGCGAATACTGCAAACAGTTCAGCAGACCAAATACAGACAGAGATGAAGAAGATCATGGATATTTCTTCATCAATCATCACCAAACAGTCGGAAGTTGAAAACCTGATGGATACTTCGGTTGAGATTGCTGATGAAACTACGTCTCGATTGGAGGCTCTCGCAAGCCTAGCTGAAACCAGTAAAGCGTCTGTTGAGCAGACTATCGCTATGGTTCAAGACCAACTTTCTTCTTCTCAAACAATTATTGAGAGCTTGCAGCAAATTGTCGATGATACCCGCCACGCGATTGATGGCTCGGCAAATAACTCTGAGTTAAGCGAAAGATTGCTCCACGAGTTAGAAAGCTAAGCGGTTCCAAATTCAAAAAAAGCCTCCAAATGGAGGCTTTTTTATTTTTACCCGGACAATAAAAAACTACTTTCATATTATAAATAACAACTTACGATATTGGAGTGGTCAAAAAATGGCCACCAAGCTCCACTAGACTATTCTTAAATAGCGGCGCATGCCGTTTTTAAAAGGAACTTTAGCGGAGGATCTTATGGATTCAGTATTGTTAATATTTTTGGGGTATATTGCCTGGTGCGCGATGGCGTTTATTGTCGCGAAATTTGTTAAGTTGGAAGGTGCTTCGAGCAAACCTCTGTCATTTCTCTATGTCATCATGGCCGCACCAATGGTGCTGTTGGACATCATATCGGGGAAAGGCACAATACGATAGAGCAAGGTGGTGACAGGGTTCACCACTTTTTTTTAGCTAAAAATGTCTGGACGTCTAAACATCTAGATGTTGACATTGCCAAAATATAAGTTATCTTCTTTGCAAAGCCAATCAATGAGAAACACCAATGCCGATTCGTGTCCCTGATCAATTGCCCGCAATTGACGCTTTGCGTCAAGAGAATATCTACGTGATGCCAGCGCACCGCGCTGATACTCAGGATATTCGTCCTATGCAGGTGGCGATACTGAATCTGATGCCCGACAAGATAACGACTGAAATCCAGTTAGTACGTTTGTTGTCGAACAGTCCTTTACAGGTGAATGTCGATCTCGTTCGATTGCATCATTCCGCAAAAAATACCTCCGAAGTGCATCTAGACAATTTCTATCGATATTTCGATGATATTAAGTCGCAAAACTACGATGGTTTAATCATTACTGGAGCGCCTTTGGGGCTCAAGCAATATGAAGAAGTGACCTATTGGCCGCAATTGCAAGAGGTGTTTCAATGGGCCGAGAGCCATGTCACCTCAACCTTGTTTTTGTGTTGGGCCGCTCATGCCGCGGTATACCATCATTACGGCGTGCAACATGGGGTTCGAGATGAAAAGCTCAGTGGCGTATACCTGCACGATCAATGGCAAGCAAAGGCGCCGATTTTACGCGGTTTTGATGATCAATTTTTTGTTCCCCATTCCCGTTACGGCGAGATTCCTTTAGCCCAATTGAAGCAAATCGATGACTTGATATGCGTTGCCGGCAGTGACGAAGTGGGCGCGTATTTGATGCAAGATAGGGCCGGAACAAAAGTGTTTATTACAGGTCATCCAGAATACGATAGAGACACCTTGTTGTCTGAATATCAAAGAGATTTGAAAGCTGGGTTAGAACCAGACATTCCAATTAATTATTTTCCAAACAATGATGACAGCAAAACCCCGCTAAAACTTTGGCGCGCCCATGGCGATTTGCTGTTTATCAATTGGTTAAATTATTACGTGTACCAGAAGACACCGTACGATATTACTCAGGTGAGCGAAAACGTTCGCACTGAAAATTACGCTTAATTTGTAGAGTTGCAGTTATGACAGTTTCAAACAACTTCCGTCCAAATCAAACAGAGACCTTAAAAGCGTTGTTACAAAAACGCATTTTATTCTTAGATGGTGCCATGGGCACCATGATTCAGCAGCACAAGTTTGAAGAAGAAGATTATCGTGGTGAACGTTTCAAAGACTGGCCATCGCCACTTCGTGGAAATAACGATTTGTTAGTACTCACTCAGCCCGATGTAATCAAAGACATTCACCTGCAGTACTTAAAAGCCGGTGCTGATATTATCGAAACGAATAGCTTTAATGCGACCGAAGCGTCAATGGCTGACTATGGCATGGAAACATTGATGGAAGAAATCAATGAAACGTCGGCACGTTTAGCAAGAGCCGCGTGTGATGAAGTCGCAACGCCAGACAATCCTAAATTTGTAGCCGGTGTTTTGGGGCCAACGTCTAAAACGACCTCGATTTCCCCTGATGTTAACGATCCTGGTTATCGTGCAACCAGTTTTGATGAATTGGTTGCTGATTATAAAAAAGCGACGTTAGCGCTTATGCGCGGTGGCAGTGACCTGATTTTGGTCGAGACAATATTCGACACGTTAAACGCGAAGGCGGCGCTGTTCGCTATTGAAGAAGTGTTTGAAGAGGTCGACCATAGATTACCAGTGATGATATCTGGCACCATTACAGACGCATCAGGCAGGACGTTATCTGGCCAGACGACAGAAGCCTTTTACAATTCTATTGCTCACGTCAAACCTTTAGTTGTCGGGCTAAACTGTGCATTGGGCCCTGATATGTTACGTCAGTATGTTGATGACTTGTCGAATTGCGCCGAAACCTTTGTTTCAGTGCACCCAAATGCAGGGTTGCCAAACGAATTTGGTGAGTATGACCTCGGTGCAGAGGAAATGGCCAGCCACATTGTCGAGTGGGGTCAATCCAAGTTAATCAATATTGTTGGCGGTTGTTGTGGAACAACACCCGAGCACATTGCTCACATGGTACAAGGTCTTGACGGCCAAGAGCCAAGAGCACCGAAGCCTGCGTCCTCAGTAATGCGCCTATCTGGTCTTGAAGCGTTTAACCTATAAGAAGTATTGCACTATGACTCAATCCGTTAGCAGATTTATAAATGTAGGTGAAAGAACCAACGTAACAGGCTCAGCGCGCTTCAAGCGTTTGATCATGGAAGGCGATTACGAAACCGCACTCGATGTGGCTCGTCAGCAAGTGGAGAATGGTGCCCAGATCATCGACATCAACATGGATGAAGCCATGCTTGATTCTGTCGCTGCGATGACTCGCTTTTGTAATTTAATTGCGTCTGAACCAGATATCGCCCGCGTACCAATCATGTTGGATTCGTCAAAGTGGGAAGTGATTGAAGCGGGACTCAAATGCGTTCAGGGTAAAGCGGTTGTAAACTCGATCTCGCTGAAAGAAGGCGAAGAGCCGTTTTTGGAACAGGCTAAGAAATTAAAGCGTTACGGTGCCGCCGTTGTTGTTATGGCATTTGATGAAAATGGCCAGGCCGAAACGCGGGAAGAAAAGTTTCGAATTTGTAAACGCGCTTACGACACCTTAGTTGAAAAGGTTGACTTCCCGCCGCAAGACATCATTTTTGACCCTAATATTTTTGCTGTTGCAACGGGTATTGAAGAGCACAATGACTATGCGGTTGCTTTCATTGAAGCCACCCGAGACATTAAAGAAAAGCTACCACACGCCAAAGTGTCTGGTGGTTTGTCAAATGTGTCCTTTTCATTCAGGGGCAACAACCCGGTTCGCGAAGCCATGCACTCTGTGTTTCTCTACCATGCGATTAAGGCTGGCATGGATATGGCCATCGTTAACGCGGGGCAGTTGGCCGTTTATGATGATATCCCACTGGAACTCAGAGATGCGGTTGAAGATGTCATTTTGAATCGTCGCGACGACGCCACTGAACGACTGCTGAACATTGCACCTAAGTATCGAGGGGATGGCCAACAGGCTGAGCAAGAAAACGAGGAATGGCGCAGTTGGGAAGTGACCAAGCGACTTGAACACGCACTTGTTAAAGGCATAACTCAATACATTGAGGAAGACACCGAAGAAGCACGTCAGCATTATGAACGCCCACTTCAAGTGATTGAAGGGCCACTGATGGACGGTATGAACATCGTCGGCGATTTATTTGGTGAGGGTAAGATGTTTTTACCTCAGGTGGTAAAGTCAGCCCGAGTTATGAAACAAGCGGTGGCTTACTTAAATCCATACATTGAAGCCGAAAAAGAAGAAGGCCAAAGTAACGGTAAGATTCTGATGGCGACGGTGAAAGGCGATGTCCACGATATTGGTAAAAACATCGTTGGCGTTGTACTTCAGTGCAACAACTATGAGGTTATTGACCTGGGCGTCATGGTGCCATGCCAAACCATCATTGACACAGCGATCAAAGAAAACGTAGATATTATTGGTCTGTCGGGCCTTATCACTCCGTCTTTAGATGAAATGGTGCATGTGGCCAAAGAATTAACAAGGCAGGGCTTGGATTTACCACTGCTGATTGGTGGGGCCACAACCTCAAAGGCTCATACTGCAATCAAAATCGATCCAAATTATCAGCATCCAGTTGTTTACGTACCCAATGCGAGTCGCAGTGTGTCGGTCGTCTCCAGTTTATTGAGTGATGAACTTCGTGACGGCTTTGTCGCCCAAACCGAAAAAGAGTATGCGACGGTAATTAAGCAACACGAGCGCAAACAAGATTCAACCAAGTTTCTGACGTTCGAACAAGCAAAAGAGAATCGATTCAAAGACGATTGGCAGTCGTTTGAACCGGTAAAACCGAAAAAGATGGGCATCCACGTATGGGATGATATTCCAATCAGTACATTGAGAGACTACATTGACTGGACGCCTTACTTTTTAACCTGGCAACTGCATGGTAAGTATCCGGCGATCTTAAAACACGAAGTGGTTGGTGAGCAGGCGCAAAAAGTTTTTGATGACGCTAACGCAATGTTGGATAGGCTGGAGCAGTCGGGTGAAATTACAGCCAAAGCTGTTTTTGGTCTGTTTGCAGCTAATTCTCAGGATGAGTGTATTGACGTTTACTCAGATGATAACGGCACTGAGAAATTAGAAACGTTAGTTAACTTACGTCAGCAAGTGAAAACAAGAAACAATACCCCTAACTATTGTTTGAGCGACTTTGTGGCCCCCAAAAACTCCGGTAAAACCGATTACATGGGCGCGTTTGCTGTCTCGGCCGGTTTTGGTGCCGATGAGTTGGCGGATAAGTTTTTAGAGCAGCACGACGATTACAACAATATTTTGGTGAAAGCCGTTGCTGATCGTTTGGCAGAAGCGCTGGCTGAGTTCTTACACCAAGAAGTGCGTCATGATTATTGGGGGTATGCCGCTGATGAAGATTTGTCGAATGACGATCTCATTCGTGAAAAATACCAAGGTATTCGACCTGCGCCTGGTTATCCGGCGTGTCCAGAGCACACGGAAAAAGCCAAGTTGTGGCAAATGTTGGATGTGGAAAACGCCATCGGAATGAGCCTAACGGAAAGTTACGCCATGTGGCCTGGGGCGTCTGTCTCGGGGTGGTATTTTGCTCACCCTAATTCCAAATATTTTGCCGTTTCCAAAATAGATAATTCACAGAAACAAGCGTATGCTGAATTGAAAGGCTGGGACGAGCAAACCGCCGAGCTTTGGTTGGGGCCAAATCTGAATTAGATTAAAAGGAATGGGGAACGTTGAACTCTGCAGTATTTGAGCATCTGCCGCACAATCAAGCGGCAGAAAACAACAAAGCACCAATCTTACAAAAATGGTTGGCATTGGGGCTAGAGTCTCGACATGTGTTGGAGGTGGGCTCAGGTACAGGGCAACAAGGGATTCATTTGTGCCAAGCTTGCCCGCAGTTGCTTTGGCAACCAACGGAGACATTAGAAAAGTTTCCGCTGTTGACAGAGTGGTGGCAGGCCTCGCAACAAGCTCATATTACTAATTTTTTAGCCCCGTTAGGCTTTGTTATCGGTCAAACGCCATTTCCTGATGTCGAGTTTGATCTCGTTTATTCCAGCAATGTCTTACACATAATCGCCAAACCTGTCGCTCAACAACTTGTTGAACAGGCGGCGAGTGCGATGTCTGCAAAAGATCTTTTTGTTTGTTATGGGCCGTTTAAAAAAGACGGTGATTTCACAACAGAGTCTAACCAAGAATTTGATCTATGGCTCCGCAGCGAGGGTTATGGCGGTCTGCTAGATATCGATGACGTCAGCAAGTTTTCCAATCAGGCCTTAGTGCTTAAAGCCGCGGAAAACATGCCCGCCAATAACTTCCTGCTAGTATTCGAAAAGCAATGATTTTAACCTTGCTCGCGAGCTACAAACTCTAGCACAGTGGCGTTGATACAATAGCGAGGCTGCCCGTTGGGACCGTCATTAAAAACGTGCCCTAAGTGAATATCTGACTGTTTGGCTCGAACTTCCGTTCTAACCATGCCGTAAGATCTGTCTTCTTTGTAATACACCGAGTCGGCGACTGGCTGAGTGAAAGATAACCAACCACTGCCAGAATTAAACCTGTCCTTTGTGTCGAACAAAGCGGCGCCTGACAACTTATCTATAAACACACCGTCTGGGGTGTTTTTAAATATTTCATACTCTTTACAAAATCGACTGTCAGTACCTTCGTTAAAAGCAACATTAAACGCTTCACTGTCACCGAGTTTGAAGTAGCCCAACGCTTTGTAAAAATCTTTATTATTGACGTAACCTTGAATTGCGAATCGTTCAACGCCGTCTTCCATAAACAACAGTGTTGGTGTGGCGTATGTTGGTGAGACAACGGTTAATCCCGTTAACTCAGAAGCCTTTCTGAAGTGCATCGGAATTGTGCCTTGGTAGTCGTTCGCTACGTCGGCCTTAAACTTGTCGCAATAAGGACAGAATTCGCTATCAATGACGACAATGTGTTTACCCAAGTTAATCGCCGAGTTGTCGACTTTCACCACTTCGGTAATATTCGATTGGTCGAATTTAACCCCGGTGGAGTGATCCGGGCAGTAGCCGTTCGGATTTTTCACCAGATAATCTTGATGATACTCTTCTGCCGGGTGGAAGGTATCAAGCGGCTTAATTTTAGTGGTGATCTCGCCAAAGCCATTGGCCGACAGCAGAGTTTGAAACTGTGCTTTAACCTGCCGCGCAAGGTTTGCGTCTTGCTCGTCTGTAACCAGGATGGTCGACCGGTATTGCGTTCCAATGTCATTGCCCTGGCGATAGCCTTGGGTAGGGTCGTGGATCTCAAAGAAGAACTGATACAGTTCAGCCAATGAAATCATCGACGGGTGGTAGGTTACCTCAATAACCTCGGCGTAATTATCGGGATTAAATTTGTTTTTGCGGGCAATGATTTCCTGATAATTTGGATTCACTCCACGACCGTCGGCGTAACCTGAAACGACATCGATGACCCCTGGCAATTGCGCGAACTTTTTCTCGGCTCCCCAGAAGCAACCTAGCCCTAAAACAATCGACTTTTGATGTTTCGTTTGTTGATCACTCTGCATCAGTACAGAAGGCTCAACCTGTGCTACCACGTTGGTGCCACGTTCACTGCTGCAGCCGGCAAACGAAATTATTGTTAACAAGATAAATGAAAAAGATACGAATCTAGACAACATAACCAATCCTCTTTGCATTTATGTAGTAGAACTCGTTAGCGCTTAAATTATTACAAGGTGCCGGATGTATTTTGCACCTTTTTGTACGGTAACCGCTCTCTACACGCTTGCATGTACTCACTGTTATGGATTTTTTCTTCTTGGCAAAATCTACTGACTGCGTCCTGAAAAGGATCAAGTTGAAGATGATGGTAAGAGTAAGTTAGGACCGGCTCAAAGCCCCGAGGAATTTTATGCTCACCTTGTGTACCGGGATTAAAACAAGGAATCTGATGCGTTATGCAATACTCGATACCTTGGTAATAACAGGCTTCAAAATGCAGCACGTCATATTCATCAAAGCAGCCCCAATAGCGACCGTAGAGCACATGGTTGTCAACGAAGTAGAGTGCCGCAGCAACGGGAGTAACACCTTTGTAGCAAACCAGCAGTCTGATGTTCGCGTCCATTTCTTGAAACAAGTGGCGGAAAAACGCGAGATTCAAGTAGCCTTGTTGCCCGCGCTTGAGGTAAGTCGCTTGATAAAACTGATAAAAAGCCGTGAGTTCACCTTCGGTTACCTCTGAGCCTGTACGCCATTGGCAGTTGATCCCATGTTGTGAAACCTTGTTCCGCTCTTTACGAATGTTTTTGCGTTTTCTGGCCGTTAGTGACCCTAAAAAGTCGTCGAAATCAGTGTACCTTGCTCCTGTTTCAACGTGCTTGTTAAACCAATGGAACTGACAGCCATGACGCTCAATCCATTGCTCACAGCCAAAATCAATAGGCTTTTGTGGATAATTGTAGTGAATCCCTGATATATCACCCAAGGGTTGCTCCGCTAGGAACATCGACAGTGCATCTTGCTCTGATAGAGAACTATTGCTTAGCCACTTTTTAGTCGGCACTGGAGTAAAAGGAATGGCGCTCAAAAATTTTGGGTAGTACTGCAACCCGTTGCGCTGATAGGCATCGGCCCAAGACCAATCAAATACGTATTCGCCGTAGGAGTGCAATTTAATGTACCCAATAAGTAGACCCACAGCTTGCTCATCTTTCAGCAACAACTGATGATTGGGTAGCCAACCCGAGCGGCCGCCAACGCAACCATGTTGTTCTAGCAGCGACAAAAATGTCAAAGAATTAAATGGCGAGTCGGATTCAGAGAAGCATCGCTCAATTTCATTCTCAGTGAGTTGCGAGAGGCTAGTAATGGTTTGCCAGTGATAGGACATATTACTCCAAACATAAGCCGTTAAAGGTTGGAATCAGGTCAATTTTCTACTTAAAAGTCGATGTAACGCCAAGTGTTAACTGGCATTAAATCTTACATCAGGTATTATTGGCGCTCTTTTATGAGACAAACACAAAGATATCACAGGTGCTGCTACATTCATGCAACTAATCGTTACACGCGCTAATACTTTACAAGCGTTTTCTTGGATCAAAAATGGCTGGCGCCTTTTTACATTAAAGCCAGCGGTTTTCATGGGTATGTCGGGCGTTATTTTGTCGTTGAGCCTTGTCGCCAACTTTGTTCCTGTGCTCAGCTACTTCATTATCTTTTTGATGCCATTTCTGAGCATCGGTTATTATCAAGTCGCCTCACAAATCGAACAAGACAAACCGTCTAGCGTCAGCGATGTGTTTCAATACTTAGGTCAGATGAAAGAGTATTTTGTTTTGCTCAAACTGGCTTTGTTGAGCATCGCCATAAGTATCCCATCGAGCATGGCTGCACTCTCTATTATGGAAGCGGCGGAGCAACAAATTCAGCCTCAGATGTCTGACTTGGCAACTATGGTGCTGTTTTTGGGATTCAATTTTATGATCACCGCGTTCTCAGTCCCTGCTGCTTGGGTAAGCCCCAAAACGCCACTAGGGCAGTTAGTTGGTCAAAGCCTTAGTGCTTGCTGGCAGAATGTGTTGCCACTGACACTGCTCGGTTTGATTATGGTTGTCATTTGGCTTATCAGTGCTCCCATTCTAGTTGTCGGTTGGCTTGTTGCTATGGCCATGGCAACACTGTCTTTGTATCAGGCGTTTTTAGATATTTATCAACCATTGCAAACCGCTGATGAAACCCCATCTCCTATGGTTGAAGAGTCACAGGATACTCAACAGGAACAAGCGCAAGACGATGGCGTGGAACAAGAGTCAACAGATAGAACCGATCACAGACAAGACTAAACTGCGCAATAGGGCGCTGTATTGGCTTGGAAAAAAGGATTATTCGATTCGAGACTTTGAAACCAAGTTAAACAAAGTCTGTGAGATCGAAGAGTTGAAAGCTGAGCTGTTGGCGGATTTTATCGCCAAACAATGGCTTGATGACGACAGATATATGCAAGGTTTTGTCAGGCAAAAGTTGTCGGCAGGACTTGGGCGATTTCGAATCGCCAATGAATTAAAACAGCACGGCATTAAGTCGGCAGATATCGAACTTTTGTTCGAACAACAAGAGATTGACTGGTTTGAGCTGGCCAAGACGGCATACCAAAAGAAGTATGCGGATAAACCGGTGACAGACTATAAAGAAAGGGCGAAACGATACCGCTACATGCAGTATCGTGGTTTTAGCCCCGATCAGATTTCATATGCGATGGATGACGATTCATCGTTTTAGTATCGATACAATTTAGCCAAATTTGGACCCAATTAGGTAAAGAATATGTACAACACAACCGCCAAACTTAGGCAGGCTTTTTTAGATTACTTTGCAAGTAAACAACACCAGGTTGTTTCTTCAAGCTCACTCGTACCGGGCAACGACCCAACGCTTTTATTCACTAACGCCGGGATGGTGCAGTTTAAAGACGTATTTTTAGGTGCCGAATCTCGAGCTTATTCTAGAGCCGTGAGTTCGCAACGTTGTGTCCGTGCCGGTGGTAAGCACAATGACTTAGAAAACGTTGGTTATACCGCTCGTCACCACACCTTTTTTGAGATGTTAGGTAATTTCTCATTTGGTGATTATTTCAAAGAAGACGCTATTTCTTACGCGTGGGAGTTTTTAACCGAAGTCGTTAAGCTACCCGCTGAAAAGCTAATGGTCACGGTGTATGAAACCGATGACGAAGCTTTTGAACTGTGGAATAAGAAAATAGGCGTGCCAGCCGACAAAATTGTTCGCATTGGTGATAAATCACCTGAGAAAAAATACGAGTCAGACAACTTCTGGTCGATGGGCGATACGGGGCCGTGTGGTCCTTGTACCGAGATCTTTTATGATCACGGTGAGCATATTTGGGGGGGACCTCCAGGTTCACCTGAAGAGGACGGTGACCGTTTCATAGAAATCTGGAACATCGTATTCATGCAGTTTAACCGCAGTGCTGACGGCACTATGGCGCCACTGCCTAAGCCATCCGTTGATACGGGCATGGGCATCGAGCGTATTGCTGCGATCATGCAGGGTGTGCACTCAAACTATGAAATTGATATTTTCCAAAACCTTATCAAAGCCGCCGCAGATGTTCTTAAGGTTACTGATTTAGAAAACAAATCATTGCGCGTAATTGCCGATCATATTCGAAGCTGTTCGTTCATGATCGTTGATGGTGTTATGCCATCAAACGAAGGGCGAGGATACGTTTTACGTCGCATTATTCGCCGTGCAATACGACATGGTTACAAACTTGGTGGCACAGACCTATTCTTCAACAAGTTGGTTGCGACGCTCGTTACTGAGATGGGGGAAGCGTATCCTGAGTTAGCTCAGAAACAAGCCGTTGTGGAGAAGATGTTACGCATTGAAGAAGAGCAGTTTGCTAAGACCCTTGAGCGCGGAATGGCGCTACTTGAAAGCAACTTAGCGGCACTTGAAGGCACAGTTATTCCTGGTGAGTTGGTATTTAAACTCTACGACACATACGGCTTCCCTGCAGACTTAACAGCGGATATTGCTCGCGAGAAAGAGTTGACCATTGACGAAGCTGGGTTTGAGCAAGAAATGGCGGCGCAACGTCAAAAGTCTCAAGCGGCATCGAACTTTGGCTCTGATTACAATGACCAAGTTAAATCCGAGCAAAGCTCTGAATTTAAAGGCTACGACAACACTGAATATTCAGCGACTGTCGTTGAAATTTTCAGAAATGGCGAGTCTGTAACCGCGCTAAATGATGGCGAAGAAGGCATTGTGATTTTGGACAATACGCCATTTTACGCTGAATCTGGTGGTCAAGCAGGCGACCAAGGTATTTTAGAAGCCGACGCCGGACAGTTTGCAGTTGCAGACACACAAAAAATTGGTAATGCCATCGGTCATTACGGCAAAGCGGTCGGCAGTGTTGGCGTGAACTCGCGCGTTTACGCTCAAATTGATCAACAACGACGCAACGCAATCAAACAAAACCACTCTGCGACTCACTTGTTGCACGCAGCACTGCGTGAAGTTCTGGGCGAACACGTGAATCAGAAAGGTTCATTAGTGGAAGCTGATAAGTTCCGTTTTGACTTTTCTCATTACGAAGGCGTAACTGTCGAGCAATTGCAACAAGCCGAACGTTTGGTGAATGCGCAAATTCAGCAAAACAATGAATTAAACACTGAACTTATGCAGATTGATGCAGCCAAAGAGAAAGGTGCAATGGCACTATTTGGTGAAAAGTACGATGACGAAGTGCGTGTCGTGACTATGGGTGAGTTTTCTATCGAGCTTTGCGGTGGTACCCACGTCAAACGTACGGGCGACATTGGTTTGTGTAAGATTATTTCAGAAGCTGGTATTGCGGCGGGTGTTCGTCGTGTTGAAGCAGTCACTGGAATGGCGGCGCTAGAGTACGTTCACAATACCGAAAACAATGTGAATAATGCAGCTGCGTTGTTGAAAGGCGAAGCAGCGTCGTTGGTTGAGAAAGTTGAGCAATCTTTAAATCGAACAAAGACACTTGAGAAAGAACTTCGTCAGTTGAAAGAAAAGGTGGCAAGCCAACAAGGTGGAAATCTTGCAGAGCAAACCACTGAAATTGCGGGCGTTAAAGTTCTAGTTGCTAATTTGGAAGCGGCGGATCCTAAGTCGTTACGCGGTATGGTTGACGAACTTAAAAATAAATTGGGTTCAGTCGTGATCATGCTCGCGGCGGTGAACGACTCGAAAGTAAGTCTAATTGCTGGAGTTACCAATGACTTAACTGGCAAAGTAAAAGCCGGTGAACTGGTAAATCACGTAGCTTCGCAAGTCGGTGGTAAAGGTGGCGGTCGTCCAGACATGGCACAAGCTGGTGGCTCACAACCAGAAAATGTACCTGCAGCTTTAGAGAGCGTCAGTGCGTTCTTAGAAACTAAGCTGGCGTAACCGTCAATAAACGGTAACATTTTGAAGCCCGGCTATTTGCCGGGTTTCTTGTATTAGGCTAGACAATTTAAGTCAGCTTTATATCATGAGCTTATGCTCGTAATCTCAATGATTGGGACAGGATTTGTCTTTATTTGTACAAAAATACGGTGGCACCTCGGTCGGAAGCATTGACCGCATTAACGCTGTTGCCGACCGTATCATTCACACACTTCAGCAAGGCCACAAGGTGGTTGCAGTGGTTTCTGCTATGTCAGGGGAAACCAATCGATTGATAGACCTGGCGCATCAATTGGAGCCTAATCCATCGAGCAGAGAGTTAGATATGCTGGTCACGACGGGCGAGCAGGTCTCAGCTGCGATGTTATCAATGGCGCTGATGGCTAAGGGCTATCCGGCAATCTCTTTATTGGCTGATCAGATTGGTATTCGAACCGACAGTCAATTTGGTAAAGCTCGAATTCAATCGATAGAAACTGACGTCATAAACGAGCACATAGAACATGGCCGTATTGTCATTGCCGCGGGCTTTCAGGGCCGAGATGCAGAAAATAATGTCACCAGCTTAGGGCGCGGTGGAACGGATACGACGGCGGTTGCGTTGGCGGCAGCCATAGGTGCTGAAGAGTGTCAGATTTTTACCGATGTAGATGGTGTTTACACCACAGACCCAAGAATTGAACCGAAAGCGAAAAAGCTCAAAACGGTACTATTTGATGAAATGATTGAAATGGCCAGTTTGGGGGCGAAAGTGTTGCAAAAACGCAGCGTAGAGCTTGCTGGTAAGTATCAGGTCAAGCTCAGGGTACTCAGTTCATTTGAACCATTGGTCGAAAAATATGATCTAGCGGGTACCTTAATTACGTATGAGGAAAATGAGTTGGAACAGTTATTAGTGTCAGGCATAGCCTGTACCAAAGATGAAGCCATCATCAGTTTGTCTGGGTTGGACCCAACAACAGTGTTACCTGCGGACGTGCTCCATGCCGTAGCTGAGTGTAACATTGAAGTGGACATGATTGTGCAAGCCATGAACCATGACAAGTCGCAGAATAAATTGGATTTCGCATTCACTGTGGCGGAGTCAGATTATGAACAAACGATGACTGCCATTCATCAGCTGTTACAAGAAAATCAAAATATTTCAATAGATAATGTGCAAGGTCATAAATCTGTTGCTAAGATTTCAGTGGTAGGTGTAGGGATGCGATCTCATGCGGGTGTTGCAAGTCGAGTTTTAAAAACGTTGGCAAAGGAACACATTCCAATTGAACTAATCTCTACTTCTGAAATTAAAGTCTCCGTTCTTATTGAAAGCAAATACATGGAGTTAGCCGTAAGGACGCTGCATCAAGCGTTTGAATTGCACACTTAATGTACAAAAATTTGTTTTTGCAAATAAGTGTAGGTAGAATGCCGCGCTTCAGCTTTTGGCTGATTTAAAGGCTTTCTTTAAGAAAGTAGCATAAGCAAGCATATAAGGAGCTTAAAATGCTTATATTAACTCGTCGTGTTGGTGAAACTTTAATGATTGGTGACGAAGTAACCGTCACTGTTTTAGGTGTGAAGGGCAACCAAGTTCGTATTGGTGTCAACGCTCCTAAAGAGGTTGCAGTTCACCGAGAAGAAATATACATGCGTATTCAAGCAGAAAAAGGCGGCACGCCTTCTGAGCTAGAATAATACTTAACCGGCTTTAAGCCGGTTTTTTCGTCTTATGGCTCAAAAAAGTAAGTTTAGTCTAGGCAAAAAGGGCAAAAAACGAACATAAAAATTGGAATTGGTTATTTTCGCTTCAGATAGATAGATATTTTTGATTTTTTGTTTGACTTATAATCTTAGATCATTACTATACACGCCACATTGAGACGGTGAGATGGCCGAGAGGCTGAAGGCGCTCCCCTGCTAAGGGAGTATAGGGTTTGTAGCCCTATCGAGGGTTCGAATCCCTCTCTCACCGCCATTTCAATGTATGTTTAAAGATATTGCGCGTTCGTAGCTCAGCTGGATAGAGTACCTGGCTACGAACCAGGCGGTCGGAGGTTCGAATCCTCCCGAACGCGCCATACTTTAACAAAAAATGAATCGTTGCGCGCTCGTAGCTCAGCTGGATAGAGTACCTGGCTACGAACCAGGCGGTCGGAGGTTCGAATCCTCCCGAGCGCGCCATTCATTCCCTTCTATCAAAAATTTCCAATTTTCTTAAAAAAATCATTTTTGCACTTCGTCTCGGTAGGTGAGAACCTCCGTTAGGTTTGACGAATTTGTCTGGAACAAATTCGAACGGCTTTAGCCGGCCCGAAGGGTAAAATACATGGATGTATTTTATAATCCTCCCGAGCGCGCCATTCATTCTCATCTCCAAAAAACAGCCAATTTTCCAAAACAATTCATTCTTAACTATTTCGCTACCAGCAAAACTTTAAATCAATAAATCAAACTTGCGATCACCAAAATCATCGCTGGCATAGCCAACATCGCTGCCGCCACTCCTAACGCTACTGCAGTCATTTATAACTTGATTGGGAGTTCATAAACGCACGTAAAGAAAACCCGAAGGCGTGTTTCAAAGCGCCTTATTGCTCCTATCTTCTCAAAATTTGTTTATCTCTCTACGAGTTGCAAATAATTCTGTACGAAATGATTGCGTGGGAATTCATGCTTAGTTCGGTAACACTGCTATATTTCAATGCGAAAGAATGGAAAAGGCCTTGGACATTAGAATCTTTCATAGTCTTTGGATTCACAAAGTGTGATTAAATGAATGTTGCGGCTTGCTGGCTGAACAAAAAGTCGCCGCCGCATCGCGATGTTTTTGTTTTGCGTTATTACAAATTTGTAAAATGGACTGACCAATGCTTTTAGTTATTGTTATAAAAGAAGTATTTTAAGTTTTTGTCCGTTTTGTTGGTAAATTAACTGAACCAAAAAGCAAAAAAGATCTTTCATTTTTATGGTTATTTATGATACTTAAAGAGTTAATACTCTAATTTAGCTACTTTTTGAGCTGTGTATTTATTCAAAAATACTGAAAGAGTATTCATAAAAACGAATACAAATAATAAAAAAACGGGCAGGAATATGAATATAACCGAGCTACTTCTTGAAGCTGGTACGCTGATGCTTGTTGGAATGGCAGTGGTCTTTGTCTTTTTAACAATCCTTATCTTTGCGACAAAAGGGCTAACTAAGTTTGCCCAAGCATTTCCAGAACCGGAAGCTTCGCTTCCAGCCCCCAAAAAACCGGTAAAGCCAGCCTCGCCAGCGAATGACCAACAAGTCGTTGCTGCGATCAGCGCTGCAGTTCAACAGTACCGAAACAAGAATAAACAATAGAGGAACGGGAATAATGACTATGCCATTATTATTGACCGAATTGGTCTT
>CAXRBI010000047.1:0-8427 GCA_964229075.1 Alteromonadaceae bacterium
AGTTCAGACGTGTGCTCTTCCGATCTATATGAGTATTCTTAATGCATAAAATAATAGCCCTCCCCATATTAGCGTTGGTTTTAACTGCTTGTTCAGATTCATCCAATGATCAAGTGAACGAAACAACCAACAAATAATGGCACCGTTACTGACAACGAATACCAATGTGGAAATTCTGATCACCCTATGGTCGGTAAAGTTGCTGTTTTGGAAATGCATCATCATCAAGTTGCAGGCGAAATCCGGATTATTGATAATTGTCGTTTTGAAGTAGTCGGCTTTACGTATGATGGCGAAGTTCAAACGTTTACTTTTACGGAGGCACCGATTTGGACTTATCTAGGCAAAGTGGAGGCTTCGAATTTGCTCCGAGACTCAATGGCACAGTCTACGAAAACGACACCTTTGAATTTACGGTAGAGTCTCCGAACATACTCGATAACATGAATTCAGTTAGTGTCTGGTGTTACGATTTCCAAGTGAGTTTTGGTGACGGATTGTTTATGTGATTATTTTCCGTTTTTTAACAACCAATTGTTTAACAGTTTTACTTGGCCACAATGTTGCGCTGCATAAGTCAATCGGATCGCATTTGCCAGTAACGTCGAATCGTCCCAACCTGTTTTCTCTCTGAGCTCTTGTAAACAATCTGCGGCCTCAGTTGTTAAGTAACCTCGAACCTCTTTTTTTCCTTCCGCAGCTTTTTTATCTCGGTAGCGTTTTTGCTTTTCTGCATTTGTGAGTGGTTGTTTTTTAGTCATACAATCGTTAAATTTTTATTAAATTACTGTTCAGAGTTGTTTAGCGTACAAGTGTTCGCTAAATTAGTGCCTTTAAATTATCAAAGACACAAAGCCAGTTTATGTTACAAAAAAATAGCTACGATAAAAACGATTTAATTGCGTGTGGTAATGGTGAGCTTTTCGGTCCTGGAAACAGTCGATTGCCTTCCGACAACATGTTGATGATGGATCGCATTGTTAAAATCACTGAAGAAGGTGGTGAATACGGCAAAGGCGAAATCATTGCTGAGCTAGATATTAACCCAGACCTATGGTTCTTCGACTGTCACTTTAAAGAAGACCCTGTAATGCCGGGTTGTTTAGGCTTAGATGCTATGTGGCAATTAGTTGGCTTCTTCTTGGGATGGGCAGGCGGTCCAGGCAAAGGTCGAGCATTGGGTGTCGGTGAAGTTAAGTTTACCGGTCAGATTTTGCCAACAGCGAAGAAAGTAACATATAAGATTCAAATGAAGCGCGTCATAAAACGCAAATTGTTTATGGGTCTAGCGGACGGTGTTGTCGAAGTAGATGGTAAACCAATTTACGAAGCGAAAGATCTAAAAGTAGGATTGTTCACAGATACTTCTGCGTTCTAATAACAGTAAAGCCCGTAATCTACGGGCTTTTTTCTTTCCTATTATTTAAAAAGACCTACATTGCGGTCATCGATGGCTTCACGCCAACCCCCCAACCACTGCGACTTTGATTCTGAAGACTGATATGGACATGCATCTTTGCTGCGTCCGGAAAGACCTGCTTTGTATCCTTGTGAATGTGCTCTATCTAAGCGATCACGTTTTTGTCTTTTCATAGGCTAGATCCTCGATATTATTTTTAATAAAAAAAGAAGCGAGAGATACTAAGCGATACTGCTAGCTCAATACCTTGAAAATCAACCTCCCGCAATGTTTATCAGCGGGAAGTCGATACCAATATTGATAGATGATTACAAAACGATGATCAACCGTTTTTTATTGAAATAAAACTGAAAAGAAATAAGCCCATGGTTTACATGGGCTTTTTTATTATAATAGATTTTTATAAAAATCGGCGTCTTATAGCGACCAAACCCATAACAAAAACTGCACTTAGCCAACCAAAAGAAAATCCTTTTCGCTCGTAGGGTTCTGACACCCCACACGAAGATTCTGTAATAGAATCAATCGGATCTAGTCTTACGGGCACAATTACCGCGTCCATAACTGGTATTTTTTCACCATTTTCATCCAGTACATACTCTGTTGTTCCAGTACCTTCAATAATGTTTCCATCGGCGTCCGTCTCATAAACCACTTCTTGGCTATACAACAATTCACCAATAGAGTTTCTGGCCTGAACAGTCTTAACTGCCGTTGCTAATATTTGACCTTCATCATTGATATCCTGTGCCGACACAACTTCAAAATCTGACTGACATTCTACTAAGTCGTTTAAATCTCTGAAGAGTTCGGTCGTTGTATCGTATATAAATGCATGACGGCGCTTTGTCGAAGAGCTTGAAGTCTCATACTCGGCTGAACCAACTACGATTCCATCATTGTTTACTGCTCCAGCAAAACTTTGCGCTGACTTAAAAAATGTTTCTGGGTAAGTTAAAGTTCCCGATGAAATGTCATAGACAAAATACTTACTGTTATAACGAGCATTAAAAAATTCGTTGTGATGACCAATAACCAAGCCACTATTGTTAATCGCTATGGCATCACTTGTATCAAATTCGCCTAGAGCCATTGGTATTTGCTCACTTTCGCCATTACTGAAAACTATTGCTCTTTGGCTTGTAAATCCGCCACCAACATCACTTGGAACGACGCCTAAACCAACGCCGACGCCATTGTCATTAACCGCTTTAACACTAGATGAATAAATCATTGTGTCGTCAGCATCAACTTGGAAAGACAACGGATATTGCACTTTATCGATGACGTTTCCTGCGGCATCAATCTGCCAAATCACTGGAGTATCTAAATATGTCGTGTTACGAAGTTGGTAATCGTATGTACAGAAATCCACTGGTGCCGTCTCGCCTGTGCAATTTGCTGGCAAATCTTCTTCAGCTGTGCCCACAAACGTCGTCGATTCCGAACCCGCTATAAAACCTGAATCGCTAATTCCAAAAGCAGTGGACCGACCACCAAATTCAGTAAGCGTAGGTTCTATGACTGTGGTTACACCATCGATAGTGACAGTTGCCCTACTAGAATAAGCTCTCGTCCATACTTTTACTTCCTCTTCACTGCCCTCAGCAGTAAACATGCTGGTTGTAAACGGTGCAGTTGCATTGCCAACGATAACTCCAGAGTCATTAATCCCTGTGAGCTGTTCGAGAGAGCTAAATGTAAAGCTGTCTATTTCTTCATCTATTACATCAACAGTGTTGACCAATACCGCTTTATCGTCGCTGGTCGAGGCTAGGTTAGATACAAACCCTCGGGCATCAGCAATCTTTTGCACCAACGCGTCGTTTGCCAACGACCCAGAGCCAAGTAGCAGTGCGTTTCTGATTGTGTTCATAGATGTATTGGTATACGTATTGGCGTCAATTTCCTCTTGCGGAATACCCAAAGACGCCAAGTAACTTTCCGGATAGACCACTGGGTTATAACGAGTAAACGCATTACCAATTATCTCGCCTTGACTGTTCATGGCCTCAGGGTAATGGTGTTTATAGTTTTCTGTAACTTCGATTTCAACAAGATTATATGCGTCAGCCGCATTAATATCTGTCGCAGTAAAACTTAGCGCTAAAGTAACCAGCGACAAGGAAAAATTTTTATTATTCAAAATACTACCTAATTCAAATTCTGTTGTTTTTCTTCAAGCTCTTCCCAACGAGCGAAACAGGTTTCGAGTTTCGACTCAGCTTCCGCTAAATGGTTCAACTTGTCTGCAGTTATTTTTGCATCTTGTTTGAAAAAGTCGGATGAGTTGACCACTTCTTGCAACTCTGTAATAAGAGTTTCTAGGTCCTCAATTTCTTTGGGCAAAGATTCTAACTCTCTCACCTCTTTATATGAAAGCTTTTTCTGTGGATTATTTGGAACTTTTTTGGCTTTGGTTTTTACCGTTTCCTTGCCGCTTTCCGTTCTTGGTGCAACTCGTTGCAAATACTCTTGGTAATCTTGATAGCCGCCAACAACTTTGTTGATTCGGCCATCCCCTTCAAACGCCCAAACTGTGGTCGCCGTATTATCTATAAACTCCCTATCGTGACTCACTAATAAAACAGTACCTTGGTAGTTCGCCACTAGTTCCTCTAATAACTCGAGGGTTTCAACGTCTAAATCATTTGTCGGTTCGTCCAGGATTAAAACGTTAGAAGGCTTTACAAACAACTTAGCCAGTAGCAGTCTATTTTTTTCTCCACCAGAAAGTGCCTTTACTGGTGTCCGTGAACGAACGGGCGGGAAAAGAAAATCTTGAAGGTAACCCAAAACATGTCGACTACTACCATTGAACATGATTTCTTGTTTGCCATCAGCGACGTTATCTTGCACTGTATTTTCGATATTTAGTGCCAATCTATGTTGATCAAAGTATGCAACATGAAGGTTTTCACCCACTTTAACCTTTCCAGAGTCTGGTGCTAACTCTGCCATTAGTAGCTTGATCAGAGTCGACTTACCTATGCCATTTGGGCCAACAAGTGCGATTCTGTCTCCACGCATTACGAGCGCATCAAAGTCTTTAACGAGTGTCTTACTACCATATTGGTGACTTATATTAAGCGCCTCAAATACTTTTTTCGCCGATTTTTCGCCTTGTTGAACCTGCATCGAAGCGTTCTTAGGTGCATCTATCCTGTCCTTACGAACCTTTCGTAGTTCCTTTAATGCTCGAACTCTACCTTCATTCCTTGTCCTACGAGCTTTTATGCCCTGGCGAATCCAGACTTCTTCTTGGGCTAACTTTTTATCGAATAACGCGTTTTGTTGTTCTTCAACTTCCAGAAGCCTTTGTTTTTCTTCGAGGTACTCATCGTAATTGCAGTCAAAGGAAACTAGGTTTCCTCGATCTAAATCGACAATACGGGTAGCCATCGAACGAATAAATGCCCTATCGTGTGAAATAAAGATAATTGAGCCTTGGAAATCTTTTAAGAATTTTTCAAGCCATGCAATGGCATCAATATCCAAATGGTTGGTTGGTTCATCCAAAAGCAGTACATCGGGTTGAGACACAAGCGCCTTAGCAAGTGCAACTTTTCTTAGCCACCCTCCGCTTAGGCTTCCAATTTCTGCGTCAGGCTCAAGCTCTAACGTAGACAAGGTTTGTTGAATTCGAGTTTCAAGAGTCCAACCTTGCAAACGGTCCAATTCGTGTTGCAATGATTCCATTTTCTTAAGCAGAGATTGATCGTCAGCAACTGCCATTGCAAGCTTGTTAAACTCTTCTATCAACGCATTAATTTCTGCTAAACCATCGCTAACGAATTCCTTAACAGTTCCAGTTAAACCACGCGGCGGATCTTGCTCCAAACGCGTAACGCGAACTTCATTAACAAGTTGGAGTACTCCATCATCTAACTGTTGTTCGCCAGCGATAATTTTTAACAACGACGATTTTCCCGCGCCATTTCTACCGACGATACACACACGCTCATTTTCATTTAACTGAAAATTCGTCTTATCTAAAATAGGGTTAGTGCCAAACGCCAACTGCGCGTTAGAAAGGCGAATTAATTCCATAAAATGCTAAATACTCACTTATTTGTTGTTGTTCAAACGGCCAAAACAATGCCTGTTGTGCGTTAACGACCTGTAAAACTGGGATCTTATCCCCGTAAGCTTCGACAAGTCCGAGCTCAATAATATCTCCAGAGATGGGTGCCCATTTCGTACCTTCAAATAGTGCCATTGCTTGTTCGCATAAATGACAGCCGTCCGTGCCTAGGAGCATTACACTTTCATTAATGTTCATATCAATCCAACTGCAACCACCAACATTGGTGAATTTTTGCGTTTCGCTGAAAATCTTCTGGAAGCGTCGCTTTAGTAATGTCTTTAACACTAAATCCAAGTTTCGAAACGGCATCATTGTCGAGTTTGAAGCCCCTTAGGTTGTTAGAGAACAATATTTTCCCGCCAGGCGACAAACTGTTTTTTGCCATTTCCAATACTTCTAAATAATCTCTTTGTACATCCCAAGTTCGAGACATTCGTTTTGAGTTAGAAAAGCTTGGAGGGTCCAAGAAAATCATATCAAATGTTTGAGAGTTACTTGCTAACCAAGCCAACACGTCATCTCGGATGAAATTGTGTTTACGAAGTTCCAGTTTGTTTAGCCTGAAGTTATCTTGAGCCCAGTCTAAGTAAGTTTTAGACATATCTACACTGGTTACTTTCTTGGCTCCACGAAGCGCAGCGTGAACGGATAAGCTTCCAGTGTAACAGAACAAGTTTAATACTGTTTTACCATCACAATCTTTAACAAACTCTTGTCTTACCGCTCTGTGGTCTAAAAACAAACCAGTATCTAGGTAATCATGAATGTTGATATGAAATTTGGCACCATACTCTTCAACCGAAAATCGTTTTAACTTACTGTCTTCTTTTTCGTACTGTTGTTTGCCTTTTTGCGCCTTTCTAACTTTTAACGCAAACTTATCGCCATCTAGGCCAAACTTCTCTTGCAGAATTGTTACCACGTCCATCAAACGTAACTCAGCTTGGGTTTGATTTACGTTCTTCGGGGCTTGATATTCGAAAACCACTACTCTGCCATCATAGTAGTCAACAGCGACGTTGTACTCAGGGATGTCGGCATCGTAAATACGATAAGCGCTGATGTTTTCTCTTTTTACCCACTTAGACAAACGTTTTATATTTTTGTCGATACGCCCTGCAAACGCTTGCCCATCTTTACTTAGAAAGTTCCCAGCTTTGTCGTTGACTTCGCATTGTTGAGGAGTTAATTCATAATTAACTAAAACTGTATCCAAAGAACCGTTTTTTAGTTTGTATTCTTTATCTTTCCGAAGGCGCAGAAGTTTTAACAACAGTCCTTGTCCGGAAAGCAGAGACAAATGCCATCCTTCAAAGTGTTTCTTGAGATTAAGGCCCATATTTTTAAACAAAGACAATAACTCTACACTGTCACCGATTCTTTCACCGTAAGGAGGGTTGGACACGATCCAACCAGGCGTTGTCAGTTTTCCTAGTTGCACATTTGCAGCACTTTGTTGGCCTATTTTTATGACATCCTTTAGGTTTGCTCGATCAATATTTTCTTTCGCTTTACCTATGACAAAACCGTCAATATCAAAGCCCAGAAACTCCGTTGATGGTTCTACCTCTGCTAACAAGGCGTTTTGTCTTATTTCTTGATATTTAGATTCAATAAACTGCGGGTGCTTCATAAAAGGAAACCCGTGTTTATTAAGCCCAGGAGCTCTATTAATATGCATGCAGGCAGCTTCAATTAATAAAGTGCCTGAACCAGAAAACAAATCAACAAACGGACTCTTTTTGTCCCAGCCTGAACGTTTAATCACTGCGGCAGCCAAATGTTCTTTCAGTGGAGCCGCCCCTTGCTTCAATCGATATCCTCGTTGGTGAAGAGATGGACCGGACATATCAACATACACATCGCATTTGCCTTTAAACAAACGTCCTTGAACCCTCAAGTCAGGATCCGACTTGTCAACGTCAGGTCTCTTACCTGTTTCTTCTCGTAAATTGTCAACAATCGCGTCTTTGATTGTAAGCGCACCAAACTGACTATTTCTTATACTTTTGTCGGTTCCGATAAACTCGACGAGAAAACTCTTCGTTTTCATAAAGTATGGATCCCAATCAAAGCCAAAAACAGCGTCGTAAATGTCATCTTTTCGGTTTCCACTTGATGACACAACGAGCTTGAGAACTCGGGTCGATAATCTCGTCCAAAGACAAATGTTCATTGCTTGTTCAAAAGTTGATGAAAATTGAACCGATTGGACTTTGGGGACGACTTCGGTCGCGCCAAGAACGCTTAGTTCGTCAGCCAAAAGCGGTTCTATTCCCGCCGAAGTTAGTGCTAAAAATTGAGGCATAATCTACAAAACTTATAAAATTTGGGCGCATTATAGCAAAATTAATCAAAAGACCTATTTATTACAGTTTTTTAAAAGAAATTATTGCATTCTTAAAATTAGACGTTAGTATACGCACCTCGTTGAGGCAAGGTCATCCTTACCAAACGAATAATATGCGTTTGTTTAGATGTATATTATCTGGCGCGAGATACAGCAGTCCTGGCAGTTCGTTGGGCTCGCTAATTCTAAAAGCACCGAAGTTCGTCGTTAAACCGACGAATTAAATCAAAAAAGTTTAGTACAGGCGCGGGATGGAGCAGCCTGGTAGCTCGTCGGGCTCATAACCCGAAGGTCGTCGGTTCAAATCCGGCTCCCGCAACCAATTCTTTTAGAATGAATTAAAACTTCTAAGACTAGGTTTTACCGTGGGTAAGACGAATCCGGACGTGGGATGGAGCATTTCTGGCAGTTCGTTGGGCTCGCTAATTCCAAAAACGCCGAAGGTCGTCTTTAAACCGACGACTTAAATCGAAAAAGTTTAGTACAGGCGCGGGATGGAGCAGCCTGGTAGCTCGTCGGGCTCATAACCCGAAGGGCGTCGGTTCAAATCCGGCTCCCGCAACCAATTCT
>CAXRBI010000048.1:0-14480 GCA_964229075.1 Alteromonadaceae bacterium
CCATATCAGAGGAGAGTGAGTCAATCAGCACCTCTGTATAAGATTCCAATCGTTTATCCGATGCGACGCTGCGAATTTGCTGTTTACGGTTGTTGACCCAAATAGCGACGGCTTCTTGAGTGGTTTGCTGAACGGTTTGTAAACTGGAAGTCCAATTGTCTTTGGTATTGCGCTTAATTTCAGCCAATGCCCAAAACGCTAACATTAACGTAACCACAAGAATAAAGGAGTTGATTAACAGAGCTTTGCGAAACGAGCGATATATAGAGTCAGTGGATTGAATGTGATTTGGCTGGGGCATAATTAGAAAGTTCAGTCGAGTTGCGTCAAGTTACTCTTTACTTGATTTTTCCCTTCCAATTTTGCTTGATAGAGACATTCATCTGCAAGTTTGACGAGCTCTGAAACAGAGGTGTCTTTTGCAGGTATGGCGACGACTCCGGCACTAAAGGTCACGACAGGCGCAACTGGCGAGTAATCGTGATTTAGTCTGAGCTGTCGAAACGCCTCGAGGCACTTTAACAACAAACGACTGGCCTCTACTTCGTTAGTGTCATACATCAGCACAGAAAACTCTTCTCCCCCGTATCGAAAACAAAAATCAGAATGGCGCTTGAATTGTGAGCGCAAAGTATTTGCCAATTTAACAAGAACCTTGTCACCTGCAGGATGGCCGTAGTTATCGTTATATTGTTTAAAACAGTCGATATCTATCATCGCTAAGGCAACTTCTTTATTCTCGCGTCGTGCTCGGTTGAGTTCAGACTCCAATTTAAAATCAAACGCGCGCCGGTTGCCAATCTCTGTTAAACCATCAACATTCGCCAACTTAGACAGCAGCGCGGTTTTTCTTTGAATATCCAGTTGCAGCGCAATGCGCGCTAACAGAACACTTTCATTCAGTGGCTTATATACATAATCCACCGCACCGAGCCTGAGCCCTGCGGCTTCCTGTTCAGCGGCGTATTCACTGGTCATAAGAATAATGGCAATTGAATCCGCGTATTCGAAACTGCTCTTCATCTCGGTGCATATTTCGAGACCGCTGCCATCTGGCAAATTAACGTCGAGTAAAATCAGTGAAAAATCGCCACCTTTGATAAGCTCAAGGGCTTTGGCCTTAGATTTAGCAATAGACAGTTGATAGTGATCGTTTAGGTAACTGCATATGGTCTGCAAAACGGTGGGATCATCATCAACAATTAAAACCTTGGACTTTTCTTCTTTCATAACCAACATGAAATTCGATTAGATTGCTTAATTATAGTTTTAGGTACAGGAAAAACCATAAAAAAACTAGGTATTTATGATGAAAGACAGACTCATCAGACCGCTGTGGAACCATAATCGCGTGTTCATTTATTCTTAAATTTGTTGATCTCAATCAATATACATTCTAAACTTTCAAAAATTTCTGAAACTTCAATAGGTGATGTATGACACCAAAAATAGAAAGCTTTGTAATGCACTGCGGAGAAATGGGCAGTCGCTGGGGTTTTAACCGGACGGTTGGGCAAATGATAGGGTTGCTCATCGTCAGCGACACTCCGAAGACGGCCAACGAACTCGCCGATACTCTGAATATTTCTCGCGGCAATGTATCTATGGGGATCAAAGAGTTGCAGTCTTGGCAGTTGATTAAGACACAACATATTCCCGGCGACCGAAAAGATTACTACGCACCTGCCGGTGATATTTGGGACTTAGCTATTCGTGTATTTGAAGAGCGACGTAAGCGAGAAATGGACCCCACCCTATCTTTATTGCGTAGTGTCATTCTCGAAACTCCAGCAAATAAACAAGAAGAGTATGCGCAGGAGAAAATGCACGAAATGCATGATTTGCTAGAGTCAATTACGGTATGGGCCAGCGAGCTACAAAGAATGAGCCCAGAAAAGTTGTTGATGCTGATGAAGCTTGGTTCTGGCGTCGGCAAAGTCTTAGACATGAAAGATAAGTTTTTAAAAAGCGGAAGCAGCGATTAGCGGCTTCCGTTTTTTTTTCGTAAGGAGAAGTACCATGTTAGATGCCTTCATGTTGTCGCGGATTCAGTTTGCCGCGAACATCAGTTTTCATATTCTATTTCCCACAATCACCATCGCATTGTGTTGGTTCCTTTTGTATTTCAAAGTTCGATTCGATATGTCTCAGAACCCAGTTTGGATGAGAGCCTATCGCTTTTGGGTAAAGATCTTCGCCTTGTCGTTCGCACTTGGCGTGGTGAGCGGTATCACTATGTCATTTCAATTTGGCACCAACTGGCCGGGTTTCATGGAGAAAGTAGGTAATATTGCTGGTCCGCTTTTGGGTTATGAAGTGTTAACAGCGTTTTTTCTTGAAGCTACATTTTTAGGGATAATGTTATTTGGCATTCAGCGCGTACCACCCAAAGTTCACACGTTTGCTACCGCTATGGTCGCCTTTGGAACTACTATGTCGGCGTTCTGGATTTTATCATTAAACTCTTGGATGCAAACTCCAACCGGGTTCGAGATGAGAGAAGGTGTTGCCTACCCACTGGACTGGATGGCCATAATTTTTAACCCCTCATTTCCGTACCGCTTAGCACATGTGCTGCTGAGTTCGGCGATCAGTGCGTCGTTTTTAGTTGCAGGTTTAAGTGCTTACCGTATATTGCGCGGCGACACCAAAAAAGCACCAAGGAAAACGTTAAAGATTGCTCTAATCGCCGCCATGATAGTAACCCCATTACAAGCCTTTGTTGGTGATTTACACGGTTTAAACACTCTCGAACATCAACCTCAAAAAATTGCTGCGATGGAGGGCGTTTGGGAGACAGAGAAAGGTGCCCCATTGTTGCTTTTTGCCATTCCAGATGAAGAAACACGAAGCAATCATTTTGAAATTGGCATCCCTAAACTGGCCAGTCTGATATTGACCCACGAATTTGACGGAGAAATTAAGGGCCTAAATGAATTCGAGGGAAAACACCCACCTGTGGCGCCTGTCTTCTATAGCTTCAGAGTCATGGTAGGACTGGGATTGTTAATGATTTTGTTGTCTTGGTGGTTTGGTATTTCCTACTTACGAAACGGTCAATTGGCCAACTGGCAGCTAAAAACGTTAATAGCAATGACATTCAGTGGTTGGATAGCAACCCTCGCAGGCTGGTATGTGACGGAAATTGGTCGCCAACCTTTCTTAGTGAACAACGTGTTGACTGTTAAGGAGGCCGCGACAGACATTGCACCGGTAAACATAGGCATTAGCCTAACGCTTTATTTACTCGTTTATGCCGGGTTGCTGGTTGCGTATCTGCATACCTTGTTTGTTATGGCTCGACGTGCTGTCGAAATAGAAGAATTCGAAGAGAAGTCGCAAAGAGTTGATTTGGTTGAAAATTTGGAGACTCGTTATGTTTGAACAAGCGACACTCGCAACAATTTTTGTAAGTTTGATGGGACTCGCCATCATCATGTATGCAGTGCTGGACGGATACGATTTAGGCGTAGGTATGCTGCTGCCACTTGATAACGAAAAGGACGCCGACACTATGATTGCCAGCATTGGTCCATTCTGGGATGCCAACGAAACTTGGCTTGTTTTGGCGGTTGGTCTGCTGTTAATTGCTTTTCCACATGCTCATAGCGTCATACTGAAAGAACTGTATTTACCTACGGCCATCTTATTGGTTGGCTTAATCCTCAGAGGCGTAGCCTTTGATTTTCGAGCTAAAGCAGCGTTTAGTCACAAACCCAGTTGGGATAAAGCGTTTAAATTCGGCTCATTATTGGCATCTTTGAGTCAAGGGTTCATGTTGGGTATGTACGTCACCGGTTTCGACAAATCAGCAGCTGGTTTAACGTTTGCTCTACTAAGTGCAATTGGTGTTGCCGCCGCTTATGTTTTTATTGGCGCAACATGGTTAGTGATGAAAACAGAGGGCCAATTGCAACAAGCTTCTATCAATCACGCAATCAAAGGTCTGGTCGTCGCCCTGCTCGGTACTTGTGCGGTTTCGAGCGCCAACTTGATTGTGAACCCTGACATCTACGAGAAGTGGTTTACCTTACCAGCCGCGATTTATCTTTTGCCTATTCCAGTGGTGTGTTCGTTTTTGTTTTTGGTTTGTTTTATTACTTTGAAACGATTGCAACACAAACCTGACTTTGGCGCTGGGTTACCCTTCATCATTGCGGTATTGATCTTTGTGTTGAGCTTCGTTGGCCTCGGCTTTAGCTTCTACCCGTATATTGTGCCCAACCAACTGACAATTTGGGAAACCGTCGCGGCAGCAGAATCACTGAACTTTATGCTGTGGGGCGCAATCGTCGTTGTCCCTGTTATATTGGCCTACACGGTTTTTTCATACCGGGTTTTCTGGGGCAAAGTTCGAGAACTTAGGTACTATTGATTTGAAAAGCAAGAGAATAAAAAAGTCGGCAAATGCCGACTTTTTATTTTTAGTAATAGGTAATTACCGTTATAAAGAGCACCATTGACGTTAGTGTTGGCCAATACCAATCCAATGCTAATACGCGATAGAGTTTGTTGCGTTTTGCATTTTCTTTACTGATATTAAATTGGTGAGACAAATATAGAAATAGCGAAGCTTGAATATAGAGTAAGAAATAGAACATCTCTAAATAAATAACTTCGTCAATTTGCAGGTGCTCGCGGATACTGTAGTGTGCCAACAAAATAGTAAATATAACCGCCGTTATGTTGTTTCTTAACTCGCCATATTCAGTGTGCGGCATACTGACAATACAGGCATAAAGCAGACAAACCATCACCATTACCGGCAGCAATGCAGTGACAAACGGACTAATAAACTCACGTTCGAGATGAATGGTATATGTCATCACTGGCTCGTTCAGAGCTCGGTGGTTTTCAACACCATAACTGGTCTTGTTGTGTTTGTAGGTATAGTTATAAAAACTCTGATTTAATTGCCATTCCTCTAAAACAACTTGGTCAAGAATCGCTGAATTATCTTTTTTACCTAACTTTTCAAACGACTCCAAATCCGGGATCAACATCACATTTTCACCGACTGATGCATGTTCTAGTTGAAGCCCAATATTTTTTGAATCAAATGGGTATTTAGAGTAATCAAACTGCTGACGTAACGTAACGTCAAACTCGTATCCGACTACGAGCTCACCACGATCATTAGTCCGACGATAAAGCTCTTTCACCGACTTCTTAACAGCCAACGGGAAATTAACCCCTATTTCAGAATAGTCTAATTGGTTGCGGTCAAATTTTTGCCAAACATTACCCGTAATGTGGACGTTATGAGCATTAACAAATTCGATGCTTTGGATAAACAAGCCAGTCGAGACAAACACTGGGTCGGCACTATGAATTTTTTCAGAGAGCATTTGATAGTTTTTAATGAACGCTGCTCGTTGGGCAGCATTTGTAATTGTTGTCCCCGTTGCATCGTAGTCATAAGACAAGTTTTTGGCTAACCCTAAAATCAGCAAAGTACTGACAAACAATACTGCAGAAACGCTGGCGTTGCGTTTAGAGATACCAGTTCGAATACTGTCATAAATGACTAATACAAAAATCAATATCGCCGCGGCAAACCAACCTATTGCTTGGATGTAGCCCTGACGAATCTTAGTTTGGTCTTGTTCAAACATATCCGAGGACATACGCGTGATCAGCGTCCACCCTGTCTGCGGGATCTTCACACACGCCGCATAGTGCTCGTCATTGTCCATCACCTCACCGTTAAAAAACAAATACTTGGTTTCGTCCTTGAAGCAAGATTGGATTTTTTCGATAAATGCGAACTCAGGATCTTGTTTAAGCTTTTCTATATCAGGCTGTTCTTTTACATAGGAAAATACCGGGTGTGCTACCAACTGCATTTCCTTCGAAAAGACCATACCGTATCCACCCAGACCTAAATCCAGTTGCTGCAGCGCCGTAGTTAAGTACTCAAGAGAAACGTCTGAAGGAATGACGCCTGAGTAGTCATGGCCAGCCGCTTTATCTCGTGGCAATGAAAATGGAACGGAATATGTCGTCATTAAAACCGCATTTTCGCGCTCGTAATATGGCTCAGTCCAAATACCACCCTCTTTCAGCGGACGGTGATACCAATTGAATTGCTTATCTGGCTTGTCATAGTCAAGTAAATTAAAGATCTTAGTTTCACCGCTAAATCGCTCGTAATAAGGACTAAAGTAACGCGTGTGACGATCGTACAAATAGGGCTTAAAGGTAATGTTTAAGGTCGATAACTCTTGCCACTCCTCAAAACGACGAGGTAAGAGTTCCGCTAAATATTGTTTGTCGGTAACCGATTCCACTTCACCTCTAAATTCTTCAACTCGCGACACAACCTCGCTCAGCTTATCGCCAATTCGAGCTGCTGCCTCAATAGTTTGAACTTTGACTTGCTGGCGAACTCGCTTTTGAAATTTGTTGTCTTCGACGATCAGGCTATATACCGTCAACGAAAAAAAGATGAGGCAAAACAATATCAGCCCAAAGCCGATTTTGTTGCTCACTCTTGCTTGAATTGAAGTAGGTCTATTTACCATAGTAATTTAAATCGTTTTATTAGTGCTAAGTGGAATAAGCTGTCAGTGCGGAAAGGCTACAGAAAATTTCTTTCGAGTCAAGCCAAATCCAATAAACATGCGGGCTTCAGCCCTTCCACACTGTGCAACCTGCACCACATTAGTGCACCAAAATTAATCGGCCATAAGTGCCAAAATTGTCTTATTCCTCATACCTTTTCTGAGGTTGCTGTGGTAGAATCCGCGCAAATTTTTTCCACACGAGTAACCCAACGTAAATATGACAGATTCTGTTGCAGCAAACGCCAATAAAAAAGTCATCATCGGCATGTCTGGTGGTGTCGATTCATCCGTATCCGCTTACCTTTTAATCCAACAAGGCTATCAAGTTGAAGGCCTTTTCATGAAAAACTGGGAAGAAGACGATGACGATGAGTATTGCGCCGCCGCAGAAGATCTAAAGGACGCTCAAGCGGTTTGCGATAAGTTGGGAATACAGTTGCACACGGTGAACTTTGCTGCTGAGTATTGGGATAATGTTTTTGAGCATTTCCTAGAGGAATACAAAGCTGGCCGTACACCGAATCCAGATATCATGTGTAACAAGGAAATTAAGTTCAAAGCCTTCTTACAATTTTCCGCTGAAATTTTGGGTGCGGACTACATCGCAACAGGCCATTATGTGCGTCGTCGCGGTGAAGATGACAACGCTCAGATGCTTCGAGGTTTAGACAGCAATAAAGACCAAAGCTACTTTTTGTATGCCATCGGTCAAGAGCAAGTAGGTCAAACCCTATTTCCAGTGGGCGAGTTAGAGAAACCAGAAGTTCGTAAAATTGCGGAACAACAAGGGCTAATCACAGCAGACAAAAAAGACTCTACCGGTATTTGTTTTATTGGCGAACGTAAGTTCAAAGACTTTTTACAAAAGTATCTGCCAGCACAGCCAGGAAACATCGAAACGCCAGAAGGCCAAGTGATCGGTCAGCATGAAGGTTTGATGTATCACACATTAGGACAACGTAAAGGCCTTTTAATAGGTGGCCTTAAAGACTTCAACGACCAACCTTGGTTTGTTGTCGATAAAGATGTCGCCAGAAATGTACTTATCGTTGGCCAAGGTAAGAACCACCCTCTTCTGTTTTCTAAGGGGTTAGTCGCGAATCAATTAAACTGGGTAGATCACAAAGGTCCACAGGAGCCATCTCGACTGACGGTGAAGACTCGTTACCGCCAAGAAGATGTTCCTTGTGAAGTTTTCCCTGACGTTGAAAATGGCACGATAAAAGTTGTTTTCGATGAACCTCAACGCGCAGTTACCCCAGGTCAATCTGCCGTGTTTTATGACGGTGAAGTGTGTCTTGGTGGTGGTATTATTGAGAGTTATATCCGCTGATATGTTAGACAAATCTCAACGAGCACAAACCATCGCACTGGCTGCTATTTGCCAATCAGCGATGATGATCCAACAAGTGTCACGTGGACAACCAATCAGCGATGAGAGCTTAGAGTGCTTGCTCAATGGTATTATGGTTACCGCGCCAGATTCGGTTTTCGATGTATATCAATCGTTACCGGACCTGACAGCTGGAAGCAATTTAATGGTGCATCAATTATCCGGCCAAACCACCGCAAAAGATGTTGAGTTAACCCGATATGTTGCTGGCATTATGTCTTTGTCGAAACGGTTACTAAAAAATACGCGCGCTTTAAATGCTCTGCGAGGCGACATAGATGACGTGCAACGACGTCTTGAACACTTCTCAATTACTGATCCTAGCATTATTCAGAACTTTGCTGACTCATATAGCAAAGCAATCAGTCCTATAGGGGCCAAAATTCAAGTCATCGGCAACCCTGACACCTTACGCCAACCGAGTGTTCAGGCAAAAGTTCGAGCGATTCTTCTTGCCGGTGTAAGAGCCGCGATTTTGTGGCGCCAAATGGGTGGACAAAGACGGCAATTTCTATTCAGCCGTAAGCAAATTTTAAAAGATGCAATACTCTTTAACAAAGAATTAACAACTACTAGTTAGGTATAGAGGAAACTAAACTCATGCAACTATCTGCACTTACCGCAATCTCTCCAGTTGACGGCCGTTATGGCAGCAAAGCTGAAGAATTACGTTCAATTTTCAGTGAATTCGGACTTGTAAAATATCGAGTCATTGTCGAAGTTCGCTGGTTACAAAAATTAGCGCAAACCGCTGCTATTTCCGAAGTACCTAACTTCAGCGACGAAGCAAATGCTGTACTTAATGCCATCGTTGATAACTTCTCAGAAGAAGATGCACAGCGTGTGAAAGACATCGAACGCACGACAAACCACGATGTAAAAGCGGTTGAGTACTTCTTAAAAGAGAAAGTTGCAGAAAACGCAGAGTTAACGGCTATTAATGAGTTTATTCACTTTGCATGTACGTCTGAAGACATCAAAAACCTTTCTCTCGTTTTGATGTTAACTGAAGCTCGTGACAAAGTTGTACTGCCTTACTGCGACAAAATTCTTTCTGAATTGAAGCGTCTAGCAAATGAGTACAAATCAATCCCGATGATGTGTCGTACGCACGGTCAGCCAGCTTCTCCGTCCACTATGGGCAAAGAAATGGCAAACGTTTACGTTCGTCTTCAGCGTCAGCGCGAACAGATCGCTAACGTCGAAATCTTGGGTAAGATCAACGGTGCTGTAGGTAACTACAACGCCCACATCTCTGCCTACCCTGCTCATGATTGGCATAGCCACAGCGAAGAGTTTGTTACGTCACTAGGTTTAGCCTGGAACTCATTCACTACTCAGATTGAGCCGCACGACTATATTGCAGAGTTATTCGATGCCTTCGCTCGCTTTAATACGATTTTAATCGATTTTGACCGTGACGTTTGGGGCTATATCGCACTTGGACACTTCAAGCAAAAAACCGTTGCAGGCGAAATTGGCTCTTCAACGATGCCACACAAAGTAAACCCAATTGACTTCGAAAACTCAGAAGGCAACTTAGGTATTGCTAACGCCATCTTTGGTCACCTAGCAGCAAAACTGCCAGTCTCTCGTTGGCAACGTGATCTGACTGACTCGACTGTTTTACGTACTTTAGGTGTTGGTGTTGCCCACTCAATCATTGCGTATCAAGCAACATTGAAAGGTATCAGTAAATTACAAGTTAATGAGCAAAGCCTGTTAGATGAGTTGGACGACAACTGGGAGCTCCTAGCAGAACCAATCCAAACGGTAATGCGTCGCTACGGCATTGAAAAACCATACGAAAAGCTTAAAGAACTAACTCGTGGTAAAAAAGTAAATCAGCAAGTTATGGCAGAGTTCATTGATAACCTTGAGCTTACCGACACTGTAAAAGCTGAGCTGAAACTAATGACACCGGCGAATTACATCGGCCGCGCTGAAGCTTTTATAGATGAGCTAAAATAATCTACTTACAAAGCCGGCGAATCGCCGGCTTTTTTATTTTCCAAAAATTCAACACGTTAACGCTTCTGCAATAGAACAGGACAATTTTTTTCATTAAAAGTTCATATTTGATTAGAAAATAACCAACTCGTGTCTAAACTTAAATATTAAGGTTTTCCAAAACATCGATTAGACATGGGTTTCAAGGTAGATAAAGTAAACTGGCGCGCCAATGCGCTTGATATTAAAACGGTGCGTGAAAAAGTGTTTGTTTACGAATATCGCGTTCCAGCACATTCCGAATTTGACAACAACGACGACAATTGTGACCACGTACTCATCAGAGACGAAGATGGCCGCCCTATAGCGACCGGGCGCCTTTGTAGTGATGGAAAAATCAGTCGTGTGGCTGTCGTTAAAAAACACCGCAAAACCGAAGTAAGTCAAAAAGTCATTAAAAAGCTTATTGCTATTGCTAAAACAAAAGGCATGACTTGTGTATCGATAGACTCTGAGTTAGCCGATGTTTCAAGGTATCGCGCGAGCGGATTTACAGAAGTGGGTTCCGTATACATGGAAGCCGGCATCGCAAAACAAACGTTAACCTGTCCGGTCGAATCGTTTAGTTGCTACAATAATATTCTTCACTAACTACTTAATAAACGTGTATTTTAACGGTTTCAGTTTCTTAGCTTTAACCGTCAACTGAACGTGCCCAATTAGCTTCAAAATATTTACACTTAGAACTGGTATGACCACAAAGTAAAGATTGTTGCCCGTAGTCTGCCAACATTAGCTCTGCTAAAGTCGCGGAAAAATTAATTCTAGGAGAGAGCTTTGTCTGTATTTTCTCAACCCGAGTTTGATAATCACGAGCAGGTAGTATTCTGCAGCGATGAAGAAACCGGTCTGCGCGCTATCATTGCGGTCCATAATACTAATTGTGGTCCAGGTGTAGGCGGTTGTCGTTTTTGGAACTATGCATCTGATGAAGAGGCACTGGTTGACGTGCTTCGACTCTCTAAAGGCATGACATACAAAAACGCCCTTGCCGGCCTAAATTTTGGCGGTGGTAAAGCCGTTATAATTGGCGATCCCAAAAAATTAAAATCCGAGGCATTATTCCGGGCATTTGGCCGTAAGCTCAATAACTTAAATGGCACCTATTACTCCGCAGAAGACGTGAATATTACGACAACAGATATCATGCACGCCCACAAAGAAACCGACTTTGTCGTTGGCCTCGAAGGTAAAAGTGGAAATCCTGCGCCTTATACAGCTCTGGGCACATATCTAGGCATTAAAGCAGCAGCCAAACACAAGTTCGGTAGCGACGACTTAAAAGGCTTGAAACTGTCTATTCAAGGCCTAGGCTCTGTTGGCATGTATTTGTGCGAAAGATTAAATCAAGACGGTGCTGAACTTATTGTCACTGACATTAACCAAGAAGCCATTGATAAAGCGGTAAATGAATTTGGTGCAATCGCGGTGGGCTTAGATGATATCTACAGTCAAGATGTCGATGTTTATGTACCGTGCGCATTAGGAGCAACAGTAAACGACGATACGTTACCGCAGCTAAAATGTAAGATTGTTGCAGGTTGTGCGAACAACCAATTAGCTGAGCCTCGTCATGGCGCTGAGTTAAAAGAAAAGGGTATCCTATACGCGCCAGACTACGCGATTAATGCGGGCGGGATTATTAATATCTATTTCGAACAAGACGAAGAAGGCTATTGTGCTGACAAAGCAACAGCCAAAGTTTCTGAAATTTATCAAACCTTGTTGGATATTTTTGCAAGGGCTGATGAAGAAGATCGACCAACCCATGAAGTCGCAGACATCATGGCTCAAGAGATCATCGCCAGAGGCGGTAAGTAGTCCTACATCATGCGCAGCGGCCGCTATAGTTGCTGCGTACCTCCCCCCTTGATTAATACCTTTCGAATACAATACAAATTGTCAGCCACAAAATTGACTCACTGCAAATAAATACTATTCTAAATGTATAAAAAATAACAATATTCGGACAAATAGTTGAAAGAGTTCTGTTTTCTTATCACCGATAAGAATCATTTTGTTTACTATGCATCTGCTAACAGCAGTGACATTTTCGATAAAAATGATCTAGAGCTGACGGATACTAAGTGGCTAGATTCAATTACATCCCCCACGCCTAATTTTTTCAGCGAAGTAATTCGTAACGAAGTTGAAGAGCTTGGATTTTTTAACGGTTATATTAGTGTTTCAAACAATGGCAAACTTTGGTTTTGTGATTATGGTAAACGTTATGATACCGACGGAAAGCACATTGGCTACGATCTTGTCATCAATAAGACTGCAGATAGTGCCACCGAGTACATGAAACACTTTTATGCAAATCTTGAGCAGAAGGCAAAGAGTAGAGGGAACAGTTCCGCCTATGAGTTATACAAAGAAGAAAAGTCAGTCATTGAGCAAACGGTAGGTACAGATTTCAACGAATTCATTACCGCACTGCAGGCAGACTATGAATAAAAACTATTTGATATTGCTCCCTTCCCTTTTCATAGTTCTATCAGTTCTCACATTGGAAAATCCGACTTACCTTATTGTGTTGTTTGCTTTAATACAAATTGGCACTTTAACTTGGTTTCTTAATCGAAAAGACCCTGACATAGCCATATTACTTGAAATATCTCAAATTATTAAAAACGTAAACGCTGGAGACTTTAGTAAGCGTATTATCAATTTTGACCGTAATTCCAAGTACACAGACACCATCATTAGCTTGAACAGTGCATTAGATGAGATTGAACTGACGCTGAAAAAAAGCTTTAAAATATTTAATCGCGCATTGTTGGGTCATTCATACCGAATTGGGACAAATAGCCACCTTCAAGGAAAATTCAAATTCACCATAGACAGTTTTGAAAAAGTAGCAGCCAACTTGGTTGAGAACTTAAAACATCAGCAAAAAAATGAGATGGACAATAACTTGTCCGAACTTCGTACAACAAAATTTTTAAACCTGCTTTCTACAAATCAGAATGACCTCAGAACTGTAACTGACGAATTGACGTTAATAGAGAAGTTCACTAACCAGGTGGTCGACTCAGCTGCCGAAGGTAAGCAGTCTGCCACTCGTTTGCTATCCGATTTGGATAGCGTAACCTCAAACATAAACGCTCTGAGTGAAAATGCTCAAATTTTAGACGCTCGTACCGGCGAAATTGGCAATATGGTAACGACGATTACAACCATTGCGGACCAAACGAACTTATTGGCTCTGAACGCAGCAATCGAAGCTGCACGCGCTGGGGATTCTGGTCGAGGCTTTGCGGTTGTAGCGCAAGAAGTCAGAAACCTTGCAACCGAGACCAAATCAGCGGCTGAGCAAATAGTCGGTTTTGTTAATGCGATTATTGAAAGCTCAAGTGATATAACAAACCTATCTGAAAAGTCTCACGCCTCACTTACGTCTTTTGTTTCCATCGCAAATCAATTCGACGTCGATTTCGATAATTACGCCAATGTCAGTGGCGAAATATATGAGCGAGTTTCCAAGTCCAAACTATTGAATCGATTAAATCTAGTGAAACAAGACTTACTGATCCTTATGCAAAAGATCTACAGAGCAATAGACGAGCCTACAGAAGAGCTTCGGTATGAGCTCACCAACTCCAACACAGAATCGAACTTAGCAATGTGGCTATCTTCGGATGGAAGAGAAGAATACAGCCATCTAAGCACCTTTGATCAACTGCAATCTACTTTGAATTTAATTAGTGAGCAGAGCGAAGAACTTTTCGAGCTCATTAGCGACGATAAGTGGTTAATGATTAAATCGAAACGAGAAGCCGTTTTAAATATTGTTAACTCGATGGAGTCTTCAGGCGACAACTTTATCTTGTGTATTGACCAAATTGCGACTGAAAAAATGAAATTTGAATCATCATTCTCAGCCACAGACGTTGAAACTGAAATTGATTTGTTCTGATTATTAAATACGTTAAACCGCAAAACTTCAGACAGATCTATGCAATAGCTCGATCTAAATTGCATTATAGTCTGTCCACATTCGTCTTACTCTGGATTAAGCGAAAACGTTGATCTCCAACTCTATCGTGAATCCTTGTTTCTTTGATGCTTTAAAACCGCTTAAACAAGACTGTTACTACCCAAGCAACAATCTCCCCCCTAAAGCTAGTCCTATCTTTTTTCGAAGGTAACAAGTCACTATGTTGTTTATTATCGAAGGCTAATGATGTCATCGATTTCGGCTCGAGTGAGGGTGACGACATTCGCCATACTTTCTTTCGGCATCGCCATCCCGTCTGATTTATCGTCCTCGTCTTTTTCGTCCTGCGTCGCACTACCACCTATGCCCATATAGGCGTCGCAAACGCGGGGTTCTATTCCTTCGGTTCGATGTGTTTGGCTTTGGATCCCCAATCAAGTTGGGGATGACGGTTGCCTACAGGGATGTAGGTACACGAGCAATGCAGGAGCGATTGCCGTGGTCAGCGAATTTCAGGCAATAAAAAACCCCTCGCACTTTCGTGCAAGGGGTTGGTATGGGAGTCTGACGG
>CAXRBI010000049.1:0-7649 GCA_964229075.1 Alteromonadaceae bacterium
GAACGAGAGCTAAAACCGCTTTGCTCTGCTTTGATCAGTTCTTGCCTAATAACTTCAACTTCGCTAGTACGCATTTGCTCTTTTCTGATCAAATCTCGTAATAACTCGCTGTCACTAGCATAATTACCAGTTGCAAGTTGAGCTTGCATCCATTGTTCTTGTTGATCAGTTACTGTGATACTTTTCTTTACCATTGCCATAATTTACCTCAAATGAAAGAAATCTCGTAAGGATATAATCCTACTTTATACTACCACAATAAAGTTTAGTTCAGAACTGCTAAGAATCAATTTGAGTTACACCATACAATTCATAGGTGGTAACAATATCGGTAAGTTGCTGGTCATGACCACGTTAAAACACGCACTTATAAAGGGATTATAAGCTTGCCAATGGGGCCTCATAATCGGTAGGTCCCTAGTTCAAGTCTAGGTGGGGGCACCATTTTTCAAAAATACCAATTCAATTATTAGCAGTATTACTCGACCGAAGAATTCGCCAAATTGCTTATTAAAGCCATATGATGCCAAACTCGCTTCGCTCTCACTACGGTAACGAATTCCGACGCAGGTGCAGTAAATTAAGTCGCAAAACTTAGTCACAAAAAAGGCCCCTAAAAAGAAGCCTTTCATTTTACTCACACTTACAGACGCTAGTTAGACTTAGCCGCGAAGCGCGAGACCGCCAGCTCAACCCGTTTAATTTCCCGTACTGTGGCGTTTTTGTTCATCTCCAGCCAGAAGTAGATTTTTAGCCCCATGTTGCCGGTCCAAGACACTATAAAAATAACGCCCCAGAATACTCGTTCATCTAGCGTTTCGTTTACAAAAAACTGGTAACCGCTGTAAAACATGATAATGGCCGTGACGGTCGCAAGCACCAATCCAAATACGTTCCAGCCTTTCATATTGCCTTTAAAAACGGCCGCGAGTTGGGCGAATAACCCTTGGTCTTCTCGCAAAATTTGCTCGACTTCTTGCTCTTCCATTTTTAAAGCTTGTTTGATTTTGTCGTCTAAGTTCATGTCGCTCTCCTTTAGGATGCCAAATTATCCAATTGCATCAGGTCTTTTAGTTTGGCTCGTGCCGAGCTCAGTCTCGATTTTACCGTGCCACTTGGGATCTCAAGGACAGCGGCGATTTCCGATATCGAAAGCTCGGACAAATAAAACAAATAAACAACGTTGCACTCTTTATCCGCGAGCTGATCAATCGCTCGTTTGAGCTCGCGCTCAGTAATCTGCGATTCATCCAGAGGTTGGGTTAACTCAGTTTCATCAATCGACTCACTGAGATAGGCCTTGGCCTTCTTCAAGTCCAATACTCGCCAACGCACTGCTCTGTAGAGCCAACTTTTGAATGCTCTCGGGTCTCGCAACTTTCGCAGGCTGCGGCTAGTGTTTAACCAGACGTCTTGCACTGCGTCACTGGCCAACGCCGGATTGCCGCACAGGTTGTTGGCAAAGCGGATCAACAGCGGATGAAAGTGCTCAAATAAACACTCAAACGCTTTTGTGTTGCCGTCTTGCGACGCTAACACCAGTAATTCGAGTTGGGCCTGTTCCATCGTTTTCCGTTATTTATTTTGTTGATGTGATAAGGACGAATGAACCTGTAATCGGGTTCAAAAAAACTTAACAATAATTGCAAAGAGATTCACTTTAATTTGTTTTTTATGTCCGGATTAGCGCGCGGCGTGCAAAGCGGTATTGATACCCTTTAAATTCAGAACGGATATCTGACCAATCAAACAAAAAATTGGAAGCGCTTACATTTATGTAGTATCTTGTTCAAAAATAACTCAATCAAGGAAAGCAAATGCGCAACATCGCAGTGAAGTTAACCACGACAGTATTCAGTGCGGGAGTGCTGCTCTTCACAGCATTTACCATTAAGTCTAGTGATCGACTCGAAGGCTTAGAATCTAAAATCACAGGCTTGATTGAGGCAATGACTTTAGAAGAAAAAATTTCGATGATTCATGCCAACAGTAAATTCACGATTGCGGGCGTTGAAAGACTGGGCATCAGCGAGATGACAATGTCAGATGGTCCCCATGGCGTGCGCTACGAGATAGAACGGCATTCTTGGAATTCTGCGGGCAGAACCGACGACTACGCTACATATTTACCACACCTCACCTCTGTAGCCGCCAGTTGGGACACTAAAATGGCGCAACTCCATGGTCAAGTGTTAGGGGCTGAAGCACGTGATCGCGGCAAAGACTTTATTCTTGGCCCCGGTGTGAATCTCGCTCGCCTCCCTTTGTATGGCAGAAACTTTGAATATATGGGTGAAGATCCTATTCTCGCCGCAAAACTCGCCATTCATACAATAAACGCGATACAAGACAACGATGTCGCAGCCACAATTAAGCACTATGCACTCAACACTCAAGAGCTCAATCGTATTGGTGTTAATGCCCAACCAGACGAGCGGACCCTAAGAGAAGTGTATTTGCCAGCATTCGAATATGCGGTTAGAGAGGCTAACGTACTTGGGGTTATGGGCGCTTACAATGAATACTACGGAACCAATGCAAATCAGAGCAAACATCTCAACTTAGACATATTGAAAGGCGATTGGGGGTATCAAGGCGTATTACTGACCGATTGGAATGTTGACATAAACAGTTTTGATGCGGCAATGAATGGATTAGATATCGAAATGGGGACGGCGGTTGACACTTATGATGAGTACCACATGGCAAAACCGCTGTTGAAATTGGTCAAAACCGGCAAAGTTCCTGAATCTGTAATCAACGACAAAGTCCGACGCATACTGCGTGTTCAACATAAAATTGGTATGTACGATGCCAACAGAAAAACCGGTTCTAGAAATACCAAAGCGCACCAAAACGCAGCGAGAACCATCGCTGAACAAGGTGTTATTTTGTTGAAAAACGAAGATAGAGTTTTGCCACTTGATTCCGACGTTAAATCAATACTGGTACTCGGGCCGAATGCCGACAAAGTTCATGGGCTTGGGGGTGGCTCCTCAGAGGTCAAAACACCCTATGAAATTACGCCACTGCAAGGATTGCGAAATAAGTTTGGCGAACGCGCAGAAATTACAAGAATGCGCGCACGAGCCAACAAGCTTTCTCCAATTGCTGCAGACTACATTGTATCTCGACATTGGACGGGCACACCGGCTTGGCACATCAGCTTTTATGATGACTCAACGCAACAGCGGAAAACAGGTGAGTCCTGGATTGCCAACGGCGTATTCGACGCCAAAGGGTTACTCAGTCACATTGTAATGAACGCTGATATAAAGGCGCTGGATACCGGCGCTCACACTTTTAAAATGCAAGCGGCCGGACGCTACTCAGTATCGATAGATGGCAAATTACTATTAAAAAACACTAACGCGAGCGGCGGTGTAGAAAGCGAAACTGTCATGTTGACGGCGGGGCAATCCTACAAAATCCGAATAGACTATACAGGGGATAAACAATTTACGTTAGGCTGGGACACCCCTGAAAGTTTGTTTAACACTGAGCAAGAATATCTCACAGCGGCCAAAAATGCCGATGCGGTCATCTATTTCGGCGGACTAAGTCACGCGGATGATAGGGAAGCAATAGACCGAGCAGACATGAAACTACCGAATGACCAAGACGAAGTCATCAAAAAATTATTAGTGGCCAATCCTAACACTGTCATCTTTCTTGTCGCCGGTTCCGCAGTCGAAATGCCTTGGATAGAGGACGCCAAAGCTGTCGTTTGGGGATGGTATGGCGGCATGGAAGCGGGCACCGCTTTTGCAAATATACTGACAGGAGAGGTTAACCCCTCTGGCAAACTGCCAATTACTCTGCCCAAACAGTTGCACCACGTCGCTCCGATTGCATTGGATGATTACAATGAAGCGGACTCTTTGTACAAAGAAGGCGTTTTTATTGGTTATCGTTGGTTTGAACAACAATCTATAGAACCTATTTTCCCGTTTGGCCACGGCTTGTCATATACACGTTTTGCCTATTCAGACATCAAGTTAAGCCATGCTCGGTTCAAACATGATGACGGCATAGAGGTCAGTGTTAAAATCACAAATACAGGTGAAGTCGAAGGCAGTGAAATCGTCCAACTTTACCTTCACGACCAAGAGTCGACAGTTGTGCGACCGTTCAAGGAGTTAAAAGGGTTTGCCAAAGTGCATTTGCAACCAGACGAAAGTAAGATTGTTAGCATTCCGATCACCTTAAGAGATCTGTCGTTTTGGGACACCAGCAGTAACAATTGGTTGGCTGAAAAAGGCACCTTCGACGTATTAGTTGGGTCCTCATCGCAAGACATTCGGCTAGTCGATAGCTTCGTTTATGAGGAGACACAATAATGTATCGACTTCTGACCTCTCTATTCCTGACGCTTTTTTTGCTTAGCGGCTCAATCAGCGCGAATGAAATAAAACTGAGTAAAGCGCAGTATCGTGACAAACTGCATGGGTTCTGGTTGGGGCAGAGTATTGCAAACTGGACCGGTCTCGTTACCGAAATGGATAAAATAGGCACACCAGAAACCATGCCATTTTACACCGATGACGATTGGGGAGAACCTGACCAAAAGGCGTTTTGGGGCGAGTTTGTGCCTCATTCGTCAAAAATCGATTTTTATTTTGAATCGGTCGGCTCTCCTTGGGGAGCCGACGACGATACCGACATAGAGTACATGTATCTTCATTTACATGAACAACACCAAACCGCCAAGTTGTCTGCCGAGCAAATAAAAGAAGGTTGGCTACGACACACTTATTCTGAAACAGATGCGCCCTTATATAAGAAGTTTAGTGACTCCAATCCAATTCGAGAAAACTTCCTCTGGGTTTCAAATGAACGGGCCAGAATATTAATGGCACAGGGAGTTCCCCCCCCAAGCACAGGGCTCCCAGAGAACAATCCACATTACAATATGATTGATGCCCAATTAACGACTGAAATGTTTGGTCTATTAGCGCCTGGCGATATCAAACGAGCACTCGACATAGCGGAGCTGCCAATTTCGGCAACGGCCAGCGGAGAAGCAAAGTCAATTGCGCAATTTTATGTCGCAATGCATTCCCTGGCGCCAATAGCGGACCCATCCCTGCCGTTGCACAAACAATTGCATTGGATGGCCGAGCAAGCTAGCCAAACTCTGCCGAATGATACATTTCCGATTAAAATGTATCGCTTCATCAAAGCAAACTACCTGAATAACCCAAACCCAAAAGAATGGGAAACAACTCGAGATGCGGTTTATCAACGATATCAATTGCAATCAAACGATGGTTATTCCTATAAAGAACCTTTCGATGCGGGCATTAACTTTGCTGCAAGTTTAATAAGTCTGTTTTATGGACAGGGAGATATAAAGGAAACCATCAGAATAGGCTCGTTAGTCGGTTGGGACTCTGATAACCCGACGGCAACATGGGGCGGCCTTTTAGGTTTTATGTTGGGAGCACAAAATATTAAATCAGCGTTCGCGCGCCCCGATCTATCCAATACTTATTGGATTCATAGAACACGTCGTAATTTCCCCGACAATACCCCAAATCAACTTGGCGAAGACACATTTGAACAAATGGCTGACAGAATGATTAAGATAGTGGATATTGTTTTAGAACAACCAAGCACGGGTGATACTTGGACAATACATACGAAGCCAAAGTGAATTAGCAGTCCAATCGGCGTTAAAAATTATTGAATACTTGTCACAACCGCGAGTTTCAACCAAAATGCCCGCAACTTTCTTTTGGGGGCATTTGCTCGACTCATGCACGTTCAGTCAACAGAATTCATTGCCCCGCCATGCGCCGAGCAAATCAATGTCTTGTATCAAGATGACGACATATTAGTCATCGATAAGCCCTCAGGCCTATTGAGTTTGTCGGGTAAACACCCTGCCAATTTGGACTCCGTGCATTACCGTCTGGTCAAAGACTACCCATCCGCTACCATGATCCATCGGCTCGATTTTGGAACTTCGGGTCTAATGGTGGTCGCGCTTAACAAGGCCGCCAACGTCAATCTTTGCAAGCAGTTTCAGAATCGCCAAACCCACAAGCGTTATGTTGCGGTTTTGGATGGCGAGCTGACCGATGACTGCGGAGAAATCACCTTGCCATTGGCCAAAGCTGAATTCCCACGTCACAAAGTCTGCTTGGAGACGGGTAAAGCGGCCACCAGCCGCTATCGGGTGTTATCTAAAACCGAAGCACCAAAGTCTACTCGCTTTGAGTTCACTCCAATCACAGGCCGAACCCACCAACTTAGACTGCACAGCCAAGCAATGGGCCACTCAATTTGGGGTTGCGATTTGTACGACTCAAACGCGTCTGCGCAAAGGGCACCGAGATTACTTCTACATGCCAGTTACCTAGCGTTTTGTCATCCGGTAACAGGCCAGAAAATAGAAATGCATTGCCCGGCACCGTTTTAGACCCAGTTAGGATTTAACCACAGCGCAATGCCCTGGGAATATGTGTTACAATTCGGGGCTATTGGGATAGACAATTACCCCAAAACGATAAACTCCCCTTTCATCTCTTTTTGGACAATGTATGTCAGACAAATTTTTCTACAAGGGTCGTCAAGACGCTCGCCAAAGTCATATCAAAAGTTTTCAGCCAAATGCCTCACAGAAACTGGGGAGCAAGAAGTTTCCACTGCAGTTAGTGGTCACGTCTGAGTCGAGAAAATTGGAAATTGAACAACAACTGAAAGAATTGAAATTGTTCGCCGACATTGAAATCGTTGACCCAAATGTTGGCGAAGAGTCCATTGACGCTCTAACCACTCTGTTGAATGCGGCTAAGACCGTAGTGGCGGATAAAAAACCTGCGCGCAATGAACCTTGCCTGTGCGGCAGCGGAAAAAAATACAAAAAGTGCTGTGGTTAATCTAGGTTTAATCCAACACATTCACTTTTTCTTAAGCAAAGATTCACAAGGCCCATTATGAGCACCAAAGAAATTTACGAAAACAACCCGTTGCACGGTAAGAGCCTTGAAGCGATTCTCACCGAAATGGTCGATCATTATGGCTGGGAGATCTTAGCCGCGTATATCAATATCAATTGTTTTAAAACCAAACCGAGCATTGCCTCGAGCATTAAGTTCTTGAACAAAACCCAATGGGCAAAAGAAGCGGTTGAAGGCTTTTACATGTATAAGTTAAAAAACTTACCAAAACCTTCTGACGACCAATACCATTTGCCACCAAGAGACCGCATCGTACCGCTGGATCAAAAACCAAGAGCCCCCAAAGAGTTGAGCTTGGAAGACGCCGAACGGATTAAATATCAAAAACAAAAGAAAAATAGAGAACGAGCTATTCGTCAGAAGCGCTCCACGGCGGCCAACCCTTGGGGCCAAGTGCCGTCTTATAATGAATCGCCTTGGGGAAAGAAGTAATTGAAGATAGAAATCAGATACCCTTTTAAATTATGGATTTAAAGTGTATCTGACCCTGAGGGATCCCCACAAATTATCAAGTCTCATGTTCTAAAGCCCAGAGAATGGAAGGATAGTACTCTTTTATGCTTAACCGTGTTGGCTTGATATTGTCGGTGCTTTCCACTGGTATCAACGGCTAAGCCTATCATTATCAGCACTAAATTCGCTAAACTTACAAGAAATACGAGTACAGTTACTCTAGTGGAAGCT
>CAXRBI010000050.1:0-9981 GCA_964229075.1 Alteromonadaceae bacterium
TGTGCTCGTCCGATCTCTTACGCCGACAGTGAGAATTCTGTTATTTCAGAGTTTAATTTATCTGTCGAACCAGGCACAACCGTCGCGCTTGTAGGCCGCAGCGGCTCTGGTAAAACGACGATTTCCAATTTGGTTCCGCGTTACTATTCCCCTAACAGTGGGTCAGTGAAACTCGACGGAGTGGATATTGAGGATGTTGAGTTAGTGAATCTGAGACAACAAATCGCTCAGATGTCGCAAAATGTGGTTTTATTTAACGACACTATCGCAAATAACATAGCTTATGGGCTGGAACGCGTTACCAAAAGTGAAGTGGAAAGAGCGGCAGAACTCGCTCATGTCATGGAGTTTGCTAATCAAAAACCTGAGGGACTCGATTTTGTAATTGGTGAAAATGGCTCGGCGCTGTCAGGTGGTCAAAGACAGCGAGTAGCAATTGCAAGAGCTTTGCTTCGAAATGCACCAATCCTGATTATGGACGAAGCTACTTCTGCGCTAGATACAGAGTCCGAGAGAGCCATTCAGGATGCGTTAGATAATTTATTAGAGAACCGAACCAGTATTGTAATTGCCCATCGACTTTCAACCATTGAAAGTGCCGATAAAATAGTCGTTATGGACAAGGGCAAGATTATTGAGCAAGGTAAACACAGTGAGTTACTGGCCGCAAACGGCGCATATGCGGCTCTCTATCAATTGCAATTCGGAGACGAACATTAGTGTCTTCGTGGATTGAGAAAGGCTGGTATTCAGGCGGCAAAGCAGTCTATCTTTTGTTACCCTTGTCTGGCCTGTTTTGGTTGATATCCGCTTTCAGAAGGTGGTTGTTTAAGATAAAGGTGTTGCGGCAGGTCACTAATCAACTGCCAGTGATTGTGGTTGGTAACATCACTGTTGGCGGGACTGGGAAAACGCCGTTTGTGCTTTATTTGGTTAGTTTGTTGCAAAGCCAAGGTTTTAAACCAGGAATAGTCAGCCGAGGTTATGGCGCCGATTCGACATTGCCATTTCCTAGGTTAATAACGCCAGAGTCGGATGTGAATAGCTCTGGTGATGAGCCGAAATTGTTGGCTCTGCGCTCTGGGGCTCCCGTCGTTATCTCACCCAAACGTGCGGAAGCGGTAGAGTACCTCCGAAATCATGCAAATGTAGACGTCGTTATCTCAGATGACGGCCTACAGCACTACGAAATGGCGCGTGCACTTGAAATAGTATTGGTAGATGGCAATCGACAATTTGGTAATGGATTTTTGTTACCCACAGGGCCATTGAGAGAACCTCGTTCGCGACTTGAATCGACGGATTTGGTCGTTTTTAATGAAGGATTTGCAGAAATAGGAGACTACCGTTTGCAAACAGGTAACATATACAGTTTAAAGAAGCCGGATTTAAAAGCGGAGCTGGGTCAAATTCAAGGCGTGCACTTGGTCTCTGGAATTGGTAATCCGACCCGATTTGTCGACACGGTGAAGGGATTAAACCTAGAAATAAAGTCAGAAACTTGGTATCCAGATCATCACCCATTCAGTGAACCGGACTTTCAGCAATTTGCCCATATTCCGGAGGGTGAAGTGGTGTTAATGACCGAGAAAGACGCGGTTAAATGTGCGCAATTCGCGAAGGAAAATTGGTTTGTATTGCCGATTTCGGCGGCGATATCTGAAGCTTTAGAACAACGATTATTAAAGCTGGTAAAAGTTACAGTAAAATAGGAAACGTCATGGCGTTTGATAAAAAATTATTAGAAATATTAGCGTGCCCAATTTGTAAATCGAAGTTGGTCTATGAAAAAGAACGAAATGAGTTGATTTGTAAAGCTGATCGTATCGCTTATGCCATAAAAGACGATATTCCAGTTATGCTCGAAGGTGAAGCTCGCCAACTGACGTTGGAAGAGTTAGAGCAACTTAAGTAAGTGAGAAGGTTATGAGTTCATCTGTTAAATTTGTCGTTGTTATCCCTGCACGATATGACTCAACTCGTTTACCAGGTAAACCTTTGGCTGATATCGGCGGAAAACCTATGGTGCAATGGGTTTATGAAAGGGCGATTGCCTCAGGCGCTGAGAAAGTCATAGTTGCCACAGATGACGAGCGTGTGGAACAAGCTGTAAAGAACTTTGATGGCCAAGTCTGCATGACTTCTAAGTCCCACGAATCGGGAACCGAGCGCTTAGCGGAAGTGGCAGAAAAGTATCAGTTTAGCGATGAGACAATAGTTGTTAACGTTCAAGGCGATGAGCCGATGATACCGGCCATTAATATTACTCAGGTTGCAACAAACCTCGCCGAGGCGAATGTTGGCATGGCGACATTAGCAGAGTCCATTTGCTCTGAAGCGGAATTAATGAACTCAAATGTCGTAAAAGTTGTAACTGATAAGGACGGCTTTGCACTGTATTTTTCTCGTAGCGCAATACCCTTTGACCGCGATGGCGAGAAAGGCGAGCTAAATTATCCGTTTTTACGTCATATCGGGATTTATGCCTACACTGCCGGTTTCATTAAAGAATATGTGTCATGGCCAAGCTCACAGTTAGAGCAGATTGAAAGCCTTGAGCAGCTGCGAGTATTGTGGCAAGGCGAAAAAATTCATGTGGCTGCCGCAATAGAGCCGCCACCAGCGGGAGTCGACACGCCAGAAGATCTAGAGCAAGTTCGTCGTTTAGTCGCGAGTTTAAGGCAGCTCTAGTTGGAATTAGGAAATATTAAACTGGTTTATGAACACGCAGATTTTTTTATCGTCCATAAACCTGCTGGGGTTGGATTTCACGATGAGTCAATCGGTGGTCAGCGGCATTTAGGTGTATTCAATCAATTGCAACAGGCAGTAGCTGAAGATTTATTCCCTGTGCATCGATTGGACAAATTGACCAGTGGATTGCTAATTGCAGCTCGTAATTCATCGGCAGCAACGTATTTTCAACGGGCTTTTGAACGCAAAGAAATAGAGAAGCTATATCTTGCTGTCGTCAGCAAAAAACCAAAAAAGAAGCAAGGCAGTGTAATTGGTGATATGGCGAAATCTCGTGACGGCCAATGGAAGTTGACGTCCACCAAAGTAAATCCGGCAATCACTCGATTTTTCAGTTTTGGTTCTGAGCAACTATTGGATTCAACTCGATATGTTTTGCTCAAACCGGAAACCGGTAAAACACATCAAATACGTGTGGCTTTGAAATCTTTAGGGAGTCCCATTTTAGGGGATGATCTCTATGGCGGAATAACCTCAGATAGGGGATATTTGCATGCGTTTGGACTTCGGTTTAATTATCAAGGTCAAACCGTTGAAGTCTACGAACTGCCGAAGTCCGGACGATTTTTCCTCAATATACCCGATGAATTACAACAGAAATTTAGTAGTGGTTTTGCCATGCAATGGCCACGAGGCAAATAAATGAGCGATTACGAAACAAGATTTGGCGGCATTGCTCGCCTCTATGGAAAAGATCAAGCTGATTGGTTAAAAGCTGCCCATTTTTGTGTGGTTGGTATTGGTGGTGTAGGGACCTGGGTTGCAGAAGCATTGGCTCGCACAGGCGTTGGACAAATCACGTTAGTCGATTTAGACGACATTTGTACAACCAATACCAACAGACAAATTCATGCTATGCGTGATACCGTCGGCCAAGCAAAAGTCGATGTCATGGCGGCTAGGATCAAGTTTATTAATCCGGAATGCAACGTCGATTGTATAGAAGACTTCATCACTAAAGATAATTTGTCAGAAATCATTGGGCGAAAACCCGATGTAAAGTTTGATTTAGTCGTTGATGCTATTGACAGCATCAACGCCAAAACGGCTTTAATCGCCCATTGTAAACGCAACAAAGTACCTGTCGTTGTGACAGGTGGCGCAGGTGGCCAAATCGACCCTAGCAAGATCCAGTTTGGAGATCTCGCCAAAACGACACATGACCCGCTATTGAGTAAAGTCAGAAATCAACTCCGTCGTGACTTTGGATATTCGACAAATCCAAAACGAAAGTTTTCGATTGATTGTGTGTACTCCACTGAGCAACTTCGTTATCCGCAGGAAGACGGTTCGGTATGTGCTGCAAAAGCAAGTGCCGATGGAACTATGCGATTAGACTGTAATATGGGTTTTGGTGCAGCAACGATGGTAACCGGAACGTTTGGCTTTTTTGCTGCCGCCAAAAGCGTCGAAAAGTATCTAGCAAAGCGTGCAAGAGAGGAAGCCAATGAGTCTCTTAGTTAATATTCCTAACCGACCTTTAGATAAGCTGATTCAAAGACTGGAAGAACAGGTACCTGCGACTGAGATACGTGTGCACGGTGATGACTTCGATAAAGACGAAATTGAGTTTGCTCTAGTATGGAAACACGAGGCGGGCAGTTTGACTGGTTATAAAAACCTCAAAGGTATTTCCTCATTTGGTGCCGGTGTGGATTCTATATTGTCCGACCCCCATCTGCCCGATGTCGATATTGCTAGAATCATTGATCCTGATTTAGCGCACAACATGGCTATGTACGTACTCACGCAGATTCAGCATCACAGGTTACGGCTCAATCAATTCCAGACACAGCAGAAACAACTGGTTTGGAAACCCAAAAGCCCACAGCGGAAAAAGCGAATCGGGATTCTAGGTTTGGGTGAATTAGGTGCGGTTGCCGCGACTTGGTTAAATAACATGGGTTTTGAAGTTTCGGGGTGGTCAAACTCAAAGAAACACATTGAAAACGTTGCCAGTTACACAGATTTGAACGGCTTAGATGAAATGTTGCAACAGTCAGATTACCTAGTGAATCTATTACCGTTAACAGCGTCGACTAAAAACATTCTAAACCAAGATGTGTTTCAAAAGCTTCCGCAAGGGGCAGTGGTTATCAATGTTGCAAGAGGTGAACATGTCGTTGACGAGGCGCTTATCGAGGCGTTAGATCGCGGTCATTTGGACTTCGCCTACTTGGATGTATTTCGCCAAGAGCCATTGCCTCAGGAACATGCATTTTGGCGTCATCCAAAAATTCAAATAACGCCTCATGTTTCCGCAGTGACCAATGTCGAAACAGCGGTTAATCAAATTGTTGAAAACTATCGAAGGGTGAAGTCCCAGCGCCCACTAATAAATACCATTAACCGACAATTGGGTTATTAACCGCAAGCACAAAAATGATCACTAAGGCCGCGTGAGGGAAAGCGACCGTCGGCTTTAGAGATGTCTTTACGTACTCCATTATTAATCCAATGACACCCTTTCTATTGGACAAAAATTCAGAGTTGAATTGATAGGCAGTGAGAGTTTGATCTTTTTCTATTGCCGCCTCGAGTGCAAGTAAACGATCTAAAATCCTGGCTTGAAACGTCTTCCAAATACCTTCTGTAAACCACAGGCTTAACAACAAAAGTAGACCCAACACCGACGGTAATTGAAGCTCGATCACCAATATCAAACAAACAAACGCAAATAATTTGACGAACATAGCGGTTCGTTCATAGTTATCGTATGCACTTTGATGGTATAGCCACTCTTGTGAAAGATCTTTGTTGCTCATAAATATTGTGTTCTCAGCTTGATGTGAATTCAACTCAAAGAGTAACATGTATAGAACAATAAAAACGATAAAAAGCGAGCACTTAGATGAACAAAAAAACAATGATGATGGCTCTGGGAATAGCGCTAATGCCCGCGGTAACGATACCAGCTTGGGCCAGTGAAAATGTTGATAAATTTTTGAAGCAGGTCGAACCTAAAGTCATCGATTGGCGACGAGATTTACATCAACACCCGGAATTAAGCAATCGCGAGTTTGAGACCGCAAAAAAAATTGCTGCGCACCTCCGCTCGCTTAATTTAGAGGTGGAAACGGGCATTGCGTATACCGGTGTTGTTGGCTTATTGAAGGGCGGCAAACCAGGACCGACGGTAATGTTGAGAGCGGACATGGATGCTTTGCCAGTCACTGAAGACAATGACCTGCCATTTAGGTCTAAGGTTATGACTGAATATCGCGGCGTAAAAACTGGCGTAATGCACGCCTGCGGTCACGATACTCATGTTGCTATGTTAATGGGCGCAGCTGAAGTTCTAACCAAAATGCAGGATGAATTGGCGGGAAATGTACTGTTCGTATTCCAACCCGCCGAGGAAGGCGCTCCTCCCGGAGAAGAGGGCGGCGCTGAGTTAATGTTAAAACAAGGGCTGTTTAAAAAGTATAAGCCTGATGTGGCGTTTGGTATCCACATTACATCGAGCATGTACACTGGCACGGTTGGATACCGTTCAGGGCCGCTCATGGCAAGTGCTGATCGCTTTGAAATTGAAGTCGTGGGTAAACAAGCCCATGGTTCTCGCCCTTGGTCTGGGGTTGATCCCATTGTTACCGCGGCACAAATCATAAATGGCGTGCAAACCATTGTGAGCCGACAGGTAAATATTACGAAAGAACCCGCGGTGGTTAGTTTTGGTAAGATTGCCGGCGGAGTCAGAAACAATATTATTCCTGATAAAGTGAATTTAGTCGGAACGATCCGTAATTTCGATATGGGGATCCGAGAGCAAATATTTGAAAAAATTAAGACTACAGCAGAGCATATCGCTTTATCACAAGGTGCCCAGGCAAACGTAGAAATCTTTGAGGGTTATCCAGTCACAGTTAATAACAAAGAACTGGTAGAGAAAATGTTACCCACTGTTGTACGCGCAGCAGGAAAGGATAAGGTCAAGGAAATGGCAAAGATCACCGGTGCAGAAGATTTCTCTTTCTATGCGCTAGAAATCCCCGCTATGTTTATGTTCTTGGGAGCGACGCCTGAAGGCTCAGATCTTTTAAAAACGCCGAGTAATCACTCGCCGCTGGTGTTTTTCGAGGAATCCGCTTTTAAAACAGGCACATCGACAATGGTAAACTTAACCTTAGATTACATGGCAATGGGAAAATAGCTGACGAAAGTACCGCAAATACCGGTTATTTGCGGTACCGCCGCTTTACATTTTCGGGCATTTGTTGGGTGAACTTTTCCGCTAAACCACGTTGTAATTTTAGCATTGGCTCAGTGTTCGCCCCATCCAATATTCTCAAGGACTCTGCCGCAGCTTCTAAGGTCGACATTCCCGCCTCAACCGATGTTTTTCTTATGGTGTAATCACCACATAAATCTTCTAGTTTGAAATGAACAATTTGATTGAGCCAAGGGTTTTTTAAATACAGTTTTTTCGCTTTGCGCCAAGTCCCATCGATCAATATCAAGGTATGAATGTTATTTGCGGTCTCATCGATTTTAGGCAAGGTTACCGCTGATTTAGAAGGATACAACAAGGCAAAGCACTTTGGAGCAGTCTCTATCTGAGAAATAAGCGAGGAAAAGTCGCTCGGTGTTTCTCCAATGATAACCTCTATGTTGTTGGAGCAAAGCTGCATCAAGCGCACTGTGTTTTTGGGATGCTGATTCTCTTTAGGATCTTGCAAAACGATCAGTTTGATATTGTGCGAACAAGGGGTAACAAACTCGCAAACACAAGTAGAAAGTGGGTAGCTGCAATCTGAACAAAGCGGGCGGGGCATAATTTCCAAAATGAATAGTGGCGACGACGAAAGTCTATCCCATCAACAATCTAATTACGATGGAAAATCAATTGGAAAAGAGGCGAAAGATATCGCCTCTGTGATTTTGTTTAAGTTATTTACGGTGTAAGACCTTTAGAAGACGAATCGCCTCTCCGTCTACGTCTAGAATTGCCTCAACTTCAATGCGAGCGCCAGGTTCGAAATTATCGGTAATTTCTATATCAAAGGTTTTGTGCTCATAGGGCACTATGTTGACATCGATAGTTTGAAGAATCGACTGAGGCTTACCTGGAAAAAGCTCTCGGACTTTTATCGTACCGGATGTCGGCCCTGAATATGGGCCTGAGAGTTGAACATTTATTCGTTTGTCAGTTTCTGATGAAACTCCAAGCTCTACACCATCAAATGCCTGAATGGGGATCAGAGGCGCTTTTTGACTGCGATTTGTAAAGCGTCGGTTAACCAGTGTCCAGTCAATGTAGGTTGTGTTTGGCGGCGGTGATAATTCAACTGCTTGACTGCCCCTTGCGTTTATAAGCTCTAGTTGCTTCGAAGCTATTGCGAGCTTGTCCACGTCCTAGAAGTTCACCTCCAAAGTGGTTTCAGCGTCATCCAAAAGATTAACGACGTTTAAAAATGGTTGCCCACCGTGGTGGTTCAGACTAATGGATGTAGGAAGGTACGCTTTAGAAGTCGGGGCGTCACCAGAAGATAAATCGTTATAGAGTTTCAGTATCATATTGTCCGCAAGTTTCGGTTGGTCGTTTATCTTCTGATAGATCTGTTCGAGCACTTGTTGACATCTTTGCTCATCGCACATCTGAATCGCAGCGCTTAATTGCTTACCGTTTTCAATTCCCCAGATGTTGGCATTTGGCTTTATGTCTTGAAGCTGCGGTGCGCGTTTTTCGTTGAAAAATGGCAGTATGCGGTTGCTATTATTTTGCGCGATTAGGGCTAAATTTGAATGTAATAGTGAGGCAAAGTTTTCAGAGTTTAAATTTAAAAGAATCGTTTGCTCTTCATTACCTGCGTGCACTTCCACTTCAAGTTTCTGATCCTTTAGTGAAAGCGAAACATCGAGCTTATTGTTGAGTTTTGCCGCTTCTATTAATTTAGGAAGAAGTGCGAAATCTTTATTAAGAGACGCTTCAGTACCATTGGATAGCCTAAACTTGTTTCCTTCGACGATGACAGCTTGAACCACGTCACTCGGTTCTTTGTTTAAACTGGCACGTCGGAAGCCAATGCCGTTTAGCCCTCGATCGAAACGTTCCGGCAAATATTCAATCGAGAAACTTACCCCAGTTCCTGCCGGTGTTTGCAAATGTTTTGGGGCGCTTGGCGCCGGAAAATCAAAGTGAGTTCGGTTAGGTTCGTTCTGGTTTTTGATTGAAAGTTCAATGTTTAACTGGGCGTTTTGGGTGTATTCATAGTCTCGGATGAAAAAACGATTGCCGTCTTGTTCCCATGGGCCGTTGACTATTTCAAAACTTGACGAAGCTGATTCAACAAAACTCTTAAAGCCAGACTCCAACTGGCGCCAATTCTTAAAAGTCGATTTAAGCAAATGATCCGCGACTGGCTTTGTGTTTTCACTGTGAGGGTTAGCCTCTAATAAACGAGTGACAAAAAGTTTGAAGGTGTGATTAAGCTCTGGCGTTGACAGTAGGTAGTGGATCAGGAAAAAGTTAAGACCTCTGTATAGCTTGGATTGTTCATTAAGTGCTTCAATGCTTGGAAACCCCGCCTCTTTGTATTGTTTTAAACCAAGGTGTACATAGTTCATCGGTGCTCTATCGAACACCATAACTGTTAGTTGTTTATTGATCGAATCGTAAACGTGATGCGCTATGGCATCGGCCAAGCCTTCTGTGATCCAGATAGGACCCCATGTTGAATGGCCATTTAGGGCCATATGAAACGCATGCATAGTCTCATGGATAACAATATATCTTTGGTGTTGCTCTCTATGAGATGGAAAAGAATAGCCTGCGCGGTTGTAATACATGGTTTCACCACCGGCGTTTTTGTGAACGCCACGGAGAAAGCCGTCATCAAACATCGCGCTTTTCAACTTTTCTCTTGAGCTGCCGTATACCACAGCGATTCGCTGACGGTGAATATTGGCAGGTTCATGCCCAAACAACTGAACATAATGGGGGTAGGACATTTCTAGGAGCTCTAAATAGAGCTTAACTTTTTCAAAAGGCAAATCACTCTTTATCGCGAAATGTTTACTGACCCACCAATCATAACCTGGACTATTAAAGATTTTACCATTGCTATAAGTATCCGGAATCGTCTTACCAATGTGCTTAATATCTGTGTGATTTAAATTCGAGGTTCGGCCATTGACAGTGATGTCGACCGCCATTTCAGAGGGGCTGGGTACGTCCGCTTTAACTTCACTCTTTTCCGTGGTGATGCTTTCACAACCGGTAAGGAG
>CAXRBI010000051.1:0-29573 GCA_964229075.1 Alteromonadaceae bacterium
AAAAGCTTCTGAAATATGCACGTGTCGGATAATAAAAATAATAGGTGGTCTCATGCTTCGTTCTCTCTACAAACTCACCATAACAGCCCTTTTGGTTACTTCTGTAGTTATCATTTTGGGCGCTTACACCCGACTGACTGACGCCGGATTGGGCTGTCCTGACTGGCCCGGGTGTTATGGCTTTCTAACGGTACCAACCACAGTTTCTGACGTAGCCACTGCAGAGCAGGCGTTTCCGGAGCGACCGGTTGAAGTTCACAAAGCGTGGAATGAAATGATTCACCGCTACTTCGCTGGGTCATTGGGTCTGATGATACTTGCGATTTTTATCATGAGCATCAGAGCGAAACAGGCGATGTTGTTGCCGAGTATACTGTTAGGTGTTGTGACTTTTCAGGCGCTACTGGGGATGTGGACGGTAACAATGAACTTACAACCTTTGGTTGTTATGGGCCATTTGTTAGGCGGGTTCACGACATTCAGTTTACTCCTTCTTTATGCGTTCAAATTGCGCAGGCAATTAAATCCACACTGGGTCTCAAATATATCGTTCCAGTTTAACAAACCAATACATACTGTTATCAAGGCTTCGTTGTTGGTGCTTGTTTTACAGATTGCGCTCGGAGGCTGGACGGCGTCGAATTATGCCGCAGTTGCATGTATTCAATTACCGGTTTGTGAAGACGGTTGGCAACAAAAGTTTGATTTAAAACAGGCCTTGTCAGTGCCGACAGGTTACGCGGACTATGAATATGGCGTATTTCCGTACGAAGCGCGGATGACGATTCACATCTTGCATCGATTTGGCGCTTTGGTAACGACTCTGATTTTCTTGACCTTAATTGTTATGTTGTGGCGTCAGCCGTGCTATGGCAATCGGCAATTTGCAATGCTCTTACTTGGGGGGGTATCGCTGCAAGTTGCGTTAGGTTTATCCAACGTTATGTTCCATTTACCTTTGTTCGTCGCTGTTGCACACAATTTTGTGGCAGCGTGTCTGTTACTTTCCGTTCTCAGTTGTTACTTGGTTTCGCGCGCTTCTCGAAGTGAAGGTGTTCTATTCAGTAATAGCCAAAAAGTCGTGATGGCTTAAGGAGTCGTAAATGTCTAATTCTCAATTAACTATCCGCAGCGTTGGCTCATTTACTGGCCTATTGAAAGATCTGTACGAAATTACGAAACCAAAAGTTGTGTTCATGTTAGTGATCACCGCGATTGTGGGCATGGTGCTGGCAACCCCAACTGTACCAAGCCTTAGTCTTATTATCGTTGCGAGTCTTGGAATCGGGTTTTTGAGTGCGGCAGCCGCTGCGCTGAACCATATAGTCGATCAAAAAATTGATGCCAAGATGGCGCGGACATATAACCGTCCGATCGCAAAAGGGCGCTTAACCAACAGCCAGGCTGTTGCTTTTTCATTGCTGCTGGCGTTTTCAGGTTTTGTCTTGCTGTACTTTGAGGTAAACCCGCTAACAGCGTGGCTGACCTTGGCCAGTTTGTTTGGTTATGCGGTCGTTTATACTTTGGTATTGAAACGACTTACCCCGCAAAATATTGTGATTGGTGGTTTAGCAGGCGCAATGCCGCCTTTATTAGGGTGGACGTCAGTCACTGCAGAAATTCATCCGCATGCTTTGTTGTTGGTGATGATCATTTTCACTTGGACGCCTCCTCATTTCTGGGCGCTAGCGATACACAGAAAAGACGATTACGCTCGGGTCAATATTCCGATGTTACCGGTAACCCACGGCATCGAATTCACCAAAAATGCCATCATGCTTTACACGGTGATGCTAACCCTGGTTTGTATTTTACCTTACTTAACCGGCATGACGGGTCTACTGTATTTGACGGTGAGCTTAGTTTTAAACGCGGGTTTTATTCGCTATGCTTGGTTGCTAAAAGTTAAGAAAGACAAGCAGATAGCAATGGATACATTTAAATATTCCATTTGGCACTTACTGGCTCTATTTATTGTCTTACTTGCAGATCACTTTATCGCAATTTAACGGAAGAGATATGAATCGATCGCACAATGCCATCGTTGTTTTGGTGGCTTTGATTGCTTTTGCAATAGGCTTGTATTTTTACAATCAACAATCAGCAAAGACATATTCGGAAAACACTTATGTGTATGAGCCTGCTCGTGCTCTAAGTCCGTTTAAACTGCAAGATGAACAAGGTAAGGTATTTACCAATGCCGAGTTAAGCGGTAAGTGGAGTTTTGTATTTTTGGGGTATTTATCTTGTCCTGACATATGTCCAATGACGATGGCAAAGTTCAGTCGGCTCATTCCTAAAATGGAAGTGGAAGTCGAAGAACCCACTCAAATTTTGTTTTTGTCAGTGGATCCTAAACGAGATAGCCACACAAAAATTGCCAAATATACTGACTACTTCCACGACAATATCGTTGGGCTTCGTGCCGAGCATGTCGATCTTTTTCCTTTTGTTCGTAATTTAGGATTGATGTATTCGATACCTGGAGAGGAAGAAAAAACGGGATACTATGTCGACCACAGCGCGTCGATCGTTCTGCTTAATCCAGAAGGACAAATTGCCGCTATTTTTAAGCCGGAAGTGGTTCTAAATCAGGTACCTACCGTGAACATGGATACCTTATTGACGGATTTTCAAACAATAGTTCGCTAATTGCGGCGAAAATTCCACCGCACGAGTGATTAGGTCTGGAAATTTGTCAATTTACAACTATTCTAAATGCAAACTCAAATTACTGACTCCATTATGAAATTACCAAGTAAATTGCACATCAGCGAAGCAGAGCAGCTGTCAAAGGAGCTAAATACTTTGCTGCAATCCCCCGAGGCAATCGTTATCGACATTTCCGAAGTGGAAGCCGTAGATACCGCCTCAATTCAGGTATTGTGCGCTTTGCAAAAGTCACTCAATGCGACCGACAACAATATTAGTTGGGTTGGAACCAGTAAAGCATTTAATGAAGCGGCCGATATGCTAGGAGTCGCTGATTTTCTGAAACTCAAAGAATAATTAGACCGATAATAAAGAAGGACATTTCAATGAAAAAGATTTTAGCCGTTGACGATTCTGCCTCTATGCGTCAAATGGTTAGTTTTACTCTGAAAAAAGCAGGGTTTGACGTAACCGAAGCAAAAGATGGTCAAGAAGCGCTGGATATTGCTAAATCTTCTCAATTTGATGTGGTGATTTCAGACGTCAATATGCCAGTAATGGACGGCATCACGTTAGTGAAAAACTTACGCGGACTACCGCAGTTTAAGTTCACGCCGATTTTGATGTTAACCACTGAATCCGGTACGGATAAAAAGACGGAAGGTAAAGCAGCTGGTGCTACCGGCTGGATCGTTAAGCCATTTAATCCTGAGCAACTTTTAGCAGTTATCAAAAAAGTGATTCGCTAAATTCAGGCTCTCTTCTGCGTACAGCTAAGGAATAGGTATGAGCATAGATCTGTCCCAATTCTATGAAGTCTTCATTGATGAAAGCTTCGAAGGTTTGGAAGCAATGGAGTCGGAACTCCTTAACTTAGAGCCCGGCGATGTAGACAGTGAGATTATCAATACTATATTCCGAGCCGCTCACTCAATAAAAGGCGGCAGTGGCACGTTTGGCTTTATGGCGATCGCCGACTTTACCCACGTGCTCGAAACCTTGCTTGACCAAATTCGAAACGGCGAGCGAGAGCTAGAGTCCCTCCATGTTGATTTGCTTCTTAAGTCTGTCGATTGCCTCAGAAGCATGTTAAATGCGATTCAAAACGATGAACCTCAGGAGTCGGAAGAAGCCGAAGAGCTGCGAAAGCAATTCCAAGCGATATTGGACGGCAAGAGCCATGACGAGACGGCATCTGATGATGGCGAAAGCTCCGCAGGCGCAGAAGCAGAGAATACCAACGGTGGCGATGTAATTACCATTTGGGACATCAAATTTGCACCAGAGCCGCATTTGTTCAGAACGGGTAACGAACCCCTTTTCTTATTCGAAGACTTGCAAGCGTTGGGCGAGATAACGGTCACTGCAAACTTTGAAAAGTTACCTGAATTGACGGACTTGTCGGCAGAAGATAGCTATTTGTCTTGGAACATCACCTTAGATTCGAAGGCCACTGCAGACAACATCAAAGAAGTATTTGAATGGGTTGAAGACGACGCGGAAATTGTGATCAAAAAGGTCGCACAGATTGAAGACTTTGACTTTGGCTTCGACGAAACCGAACAAACGTCAACAGAAACAGCAGAGGATACCACTGAGTCTCAAACTGAGGCTCCAGCAGCACCTGAAACGTCTGCGAGTAATGTTCAACCAATCAAAACAGAAAAACCTAAGGCTCCAAGCCCGGCGCCGGCCAAATCAAAACCAGCGGAAAAATCCACCACCAAAAGCGATTCAACTTCCATCCGCGTCGGTACAGATAAAATTGATTCATTAATTAACATGGTTGGAGAGCTCGTTATTACTCAAGCCATGTTAAATGAGTTGGGTGAGGCAGACGAGTTTGATGCATCAAAGTTAACGGCCTTGCGAGAGGGCTTGGCACAGCTTTCACACAATACCCGTGACCTGCAAGAAAGCGTTATGCGAATTCGTATGCTGCCGATCAGTTTTGTATTCTCTCGTTTTCCTCGCTTGGTTCGAGACATATCTCAGAAGCTCGACAAACAAGTTGAACTTAAATTGTTGGGTGAACAAACTGAGCTAGACAAAACCGTGATGGAGAAGATTTCTGATCCTATGGTTCATTTGGTCAGAAATTCACTGGACCACGGCCTTGAGTCGCCAGATGAGCGCATCGCTAATGGCAAAGGAGAAACCGGAACGGTCACCCTGAATGCGTATCATCAAGGCGGCAATATCATCATCGAAATTATTGATGATGGACGTGGACTCAACACCGCCAAAATCAAGCAGAAAGCGATTGAAAATGGCTTGATTGAAGCGGACGAAGAGTTAACAGATGATGAAATCAATGAGTTGATCTTCCGTCCTGGTTTCTCTACTGCCGACGCCGTAAGCGATTTGTCTGGTCGCGGCGTTGGGATGGATGTGGTTAAGCGGAACATAAATGCGCTTAACGGTACGGTCGAAGTGTCTTCTGTTCCTGGTCAGGGCTCTACTTTCACGATTCGCTTACCACTGACTCTCGCTATTTTGGACGGTCAACTCGTCACCGTTGGTCAAAATGTCTATATAGTACCGTTAGTGTCTATCGTCGAATCCTTGCAAATCGATATTTCAAAAGTGAACTCCGTAGGTGGCGGATTGGATGTTCTCAGACTCAGAGACGAGTACATTCCAATCATGCGCTTGTATGAAATGTTTGGTCATGAAGATGCAGGCAAGAAGCTCGAAGATGGCTTGTTGGTAGTTGTAGAGAGTGACAATGAAAAGGTCGGTTTGTTAGTTGATGACTTATTAGCGCAACAACAATTTGTGATTAAGAGTCTCGAAGCGAATTACAAGAAAGTTGATGGTATCTCAGGGGCAACGATTTTAGGCGACGGCAGTGTGTCATTAATCGTCGATATTTCAGGATTGATTAAGCTGGCAGGTTTGAAAAAAGCAGGCCGCCAAGGACTGGATTTTTCTAAGCCCGTATCGGAGGCGGTGTAATTATGGCAATGGATCAGAATGCGACGCTCGCAGATGAGCCGCTCAACGATTTGACCGGTGAACAAGCTGAATTAGTCCAGTACCTGACGTTCATGATGGCGGATGAGGAATATGGCATTGAAATCCTCTCTGTGCAGGAAATTCGCGGTTGGGAGCCAATGACCGTGATTCCAAATCAGCCGGATTACGTCAAAGGTGTGATCAATCTTAGGGGCACCGTGGTGCCAGTTATCGATTTACGATTGCGATTTGGTTTAGAGAAAATCGATTATTCAGATTTGACAGTGGTGGTCATTGTCAAAGTGTTAATTAACGACAATGAAAAGATTATGGGCATTGTTGTTGATGCGGTATCTGACGTCTACAACTTAGACAAAGATGCGGCATCAAAGGCGCCAGAAGTTGGCGAAGTAGAAAATAAACCATTCATTGACGGATTAATAAATGTCGATGAAAAAATGGTGGTGTTACTCGATCTAGAAAAGATCTTGGATATTTAAAATTATACGAAGTGGACGTAGATAAATAGGTGGTATGAGAATGGGATGGTTAAGTAGCTTAACAAACAAGGATTCCTCTGCGAGTGACTCAATTTTACAAGCATTAGGGAAGTCCCAAGCGGTGATTGAATTTGAGCCAAACGGTACAATTCTGACAGCAAACTCCAATTTCCTAAACGCTATGGGCTATCGATTGGATGAAATCCGAGGTAAACACCACAGTATTTTTGTTGACGCAGATTACACCGCGAGTGGCGAATACCAAGAGTTTTGGGCGAAATTATCTCGTGGAGAATTCTTTTCTGGCGAATTCAAACGCGTCGACAAAGCCGGTAAAACTGTTTGGATTCAAGCGACCTACAACCCCGTACTCAACAAGCACAATCAGGTCGAAAAAGTCATTAAGTTTGCTACCGACGTTACCCAGCAAAAATTACTAAATGCCGACTTCCAAGGTCAAATTGAAGCCATTGGTAAATCTCAAGCCGTGATTGAGTTCAATATGGATGGCACCATCATTACCGCGAACGACAATTTTTGCCAAGCAATGGGTTATTCCTTAAACGAGATTATTGGTCACCATCACAGTATGTTCGCAGTACCTGAGTATGCAGCAAGTGCTGAATACAAAGCGTTTTGGCAGCGCCTGAATCAAGGCAATTTTGAACAAGGTGAATACAAGCGATTAGGCAAGAGTGGCAAAGAGGTTTGGATTAATGCGTCTTACAATCCTATTTTTGATACCGATGGTAAGCCTTTCAAAGTGGTTAAGTACGCGACGGATGTAACCGCTCAGAAACTCCAGAGTGCTGATATGTCAGGCCAAGTTGAGGCGATCGGTAAATCGCAGGCCGTGATTGAATTCAATATGGATGGCACTATCATCACTGCCAACGCCAATTTCTTAAATGCGATGGGCTACTCGTTAGAAGAAATTCAAGGCCAACATCATAGTATGTTTGCAGAACCAGAATATGCTGCGAGCGCTGAATATAGAGAGTTCTGGCAGTCATTAAACTTGGGTGAGTTTTCTACCGGCGAATACAAGCGAGTTGGCAAAAACGGTAAAGAAATTTGGATTCAAGCATCATATAACCCAATTTTAGATATGGAAGGAAGACCTTTTAAAGTTGTTAAGTTTGCCTCTGATATTACCGCGGAGAAGATACGTAATGCTGACTTCGCAGGTCAAATTGAAGCGATAGGAAAGTCGCAAGCTGTCATCGAGTTCAATTTGGATGGCGTCATTCTCTCTGCCAACGAGAATTTCTGCAATGCAATGGGATACGAAGCAAGTGAAATCATCGGCAAGCACCATAGTATGTTTGCAGAGCCGGACTATGCAGCAAGTAAAGAGTACAAAGAATTTTGGCAGAACCTTGGACGCGGAAATTTCGATACGGGTGAGTACAAACGACTCGGAAAAGGCGGTAGAGAAATATGGATTCAAGCGTCTTACAACCCGATTCTTGATATGGATGGTCGCGCATTTAAGGTTGTTAAATACGCCAGCGATATCACTAAACAGAAGCAAGACTACGCCAACTTTTCCGGCCAAATCGAAGCGATTGGTAAAGCGCAAGCGGTCATCGAGTTTAATATGGATGGCACTATCATTACTGCAAATGAGAATTTTTGTAATGCTATGGGGTATTCATTGGATGAGATTGTTGGCAAACACCACAGTATGTTTGCTGAGCCAGAATATGCAAAAAGTTCTGACTATGCAGATTTCTGGCGAAACCTAAACGCTGGTAGTTATGACGCAGGTGAATACAAACGTTTGGGTAAGGGCGGCAAAGAAATTTGGATTCAGGCTTCATACAATCCGATAATGGACCTAAATGGCCAACCGTATAAAGTGGTCAAGTATGCTTCTGATATTACTACTCAAAAACAACAGGAAGCGAAAGCCAGAGAAGCCGCGGATCTCGCGAGTGCGTTGAAAGTCTGTCAGGCCAACGTGATGATAGCGAATAACGATTTAGAAATCGTATTTACCAACGACGAAGTGATTCGAACGTTATCTCGACGTCAAGATCAATTGCGTACGGCGCTCCCGAACTTTGACGTGAACAATTTAATTGGCACTTGCGTCGATGATTTCCACAAAGACCCGTCGCACCAACGCAAATTGTTAGCCAGCTTAGATAAACCATACAAAACTCAGCTCAACGTTGCGGAGTTAAATTTCAACCTTACTGCATCTCCTTGGTATGACATTAATGGCGAAAAAATCGGTATCATTGTTGAGTGGGAAGATGTCACAGATGAAGTTGCTCGAGTAAAGGCCGAGCGTGAGTTGGCGGATGCCAATGCGCGGGTGAAACAAGCGCTAGACAATGTTGCGACTTGTGCCATGGTGGCGGACGAAAACAACAACATCATCTATCTGAATGACGCTGTTAAAGAAATGCTGCGAATTGCTGAGGCTGATTTGCGCAAAGACCTACCACACTTCAATGCCAATGATGTCATCGGTAAGAACGTCGATATTTTTCATAAAAATCCAGCACATCAACGCACTATGTTGGAGCGTCTGACTTCCACATATAAAACTCAAATCGCGGTTGGTGGTCGCACGTTTGCCTTGACCGCAAATCCGATTCTTGGGGACGATAATAAGCGTCTAGGTACGGTTGTTGAGTGGCTTGATAGGACTGCTGAAGTTTCGATTGAGAAAGAAGTTGAAAGCGTTATTGCGGCTGCAGCTAGTGGCGATTTAACTATTCGTCTGGATGAGGGTGATAAAACCGGGTTCTTCTTAACCTTATCAAGCGGTCTTAACCAGATTGTGACGATTGCCGAAGGGGTGATTACCGATACCGTTCAGATTCTCGATGCCTTAGCGCATGGCGATCTGACCAAACGCATTGATACTGAGTACCAGGGCATTTATGACAAGCTTAAACGCGATGCCAACGCAACCGCGGACAAGTTAACTGAAGTTATTGGCCGAATCGAAGATTCTGCAAACACGGTTGCCACCGGCGCTGAGGAAATTGCACAGGGCAACGCCGATTTAAGTCAGCGTACTGAAGAACAAGCGTCGAGTCTTGAAGAGACGGCATCGAGTATGGAAGAGATGACAGCCACGGTGCGTCAAAATGCCGAGAATGCGCGCTCTGCTAATCGCTTGTCGGAAGAAGCGGCTAAGAAAGCGTCTTCTGGTGGTGAGGTTGTTGGTAAAGCGGTTGCATCAATGGCTGAGATCAACGACTCCAGTAAGAAAATTTCTGACATCATCGGCGTAATTGACGAGATTGCCTTCCAGACCAACTTGCTTGCATTAAACGCGGCAGTTGAGGCGGCAAGAGCAGGAGAGCAAGGTCGAGGTTTTGCGGTTGTTGCAGGTGAAGTGAGAAACTTAGCGCAACGAAGTGCTGCGGCAGCGAAAGAAATTAAAGACTTGATTCGCGATTCCGTGACTAAAGTTGAAGACGGTACGTCACTTGTGAACCAATCGGGTGATATGCTCAATGAAATTGTGGAAGCCGTTAAGAAAGTTAATGCAACGATTGCTGATATCAGTGTCGCATCCGAAGAGCAGTCTTCAGGCATTGAACAGGTGAATAAAGCGGTTACCCAAATGGACGAGATGACTCAGCAGAATGCGGCTTTAGTGGAAGAAGCCTCAGCAGCCGGTGAATCTATGTCTGAACAAGCGAGAGCGATGAAACAACTGCTCAGTTTCTTCCGCTTGTCGGAAGGTATGAACCAGCAAGTGATGACACCGCAAATTTCGCGTCCGCAACCAAGGGCGTTGGTCAGTAATGGTAACGGCCGAATGCCAATGACGACTGCTCCTGTCGCGTCCGATGATGAAGAGTGGGAAGAGTTTTAATCAGTTTAAAAGCGGGCAATCAGCCCGCTTTTAATTTTTTCTTTTCAGATGTTTATTATCTTCTACAATTTCAGTAGGAAGTAAGTTTTTTGCCTCCGCTGAGTTTAGGGAAAACAGCAGCGCAATCATGTTTGAAAATAAAGAATTCGCAATGACGGATGCCGATTATCGTTACATAAGCCAAACGGTATATAACGAATGTGGCATTGTTCTAAGTGACCAAAAAAAAGATATGGTGTATTCGCGAATAGCGAGACGTATTCGAGCGTTAAAGCTAAGTAGCTTTGCCCAGTATATTCAGCATCTTGAAATTCACAAAGAACACGAGTTTGGCGATTTCATAAACGCGATAACGACTAATTTGACCTCGTTTTTTCGCGAACCGCACCACTTTGACTTTCTGGAAACACGAATCTTGCCAGAGATGAAACGGAACCACAGTGCCGATCGCCGAGTCAGAGTCTGGTCTGCAGGATGCTCTACTGGGATGGAACCTTACTCAATAGCGATGACACTGCATAACAAGTTTCCTTCAAATTGGGACTTTAAGATATTAGCGACGGATCTCGATACTAACGTCCTAGAGACTGCGAAAAATGGCATTTATCAGGCGGACAGTGTCACTGGAATCGACGAAGAAAAACTGTTTAAGTACTTTAAGCGAGACGAAGCTGGAGAGCGTTATAAAGTTAAAGATGCTCTAAAGCGTAGCATTACGTTTAAACAGCTAAACTTGCTTAACCCTTGGCCTATAAAAGGTCCATTCGATGTGATTTTCTGTCGCAATGTTGTGATCTATTTCGACCTTGAAACGAAAAACAAACTGTTTCAACGTTACGCGGAATTACTGCGTCCAAACGGCTACTTGATCTTGGGACATTCAGAGACAATGAGCCGCGAAATCACATGTTTTAAGCCCTTGGGCCATACCGTTTATCAGAAGGCGTAACTGCGAGTGACCATCGAATTTAAACCCGTTCTTCCCGATTTCGAGCATATAAAGCGCTATCACGACCGGCAGCGCAATATGGTCGTAGCAAAAATATTGCCTGGTGAATTTTACGTGACCAAACAAGAAGAGGCGATCAGTACGGTTTTAGGTTCTTGTATTTCAGCCTGTATTTGGGACGACAAAATGGGTATTGGCGGCATGAATCACTTTATGTTGCCGACTAAAGGTGATGCGTTCGGCTCAGAAGGTTGGCAAAACAACAACAGTTACACGTGCCGCTACGGACTCTGGGCGATGGAATACTTGATCAACGAAATATTGAAGTACGGCGGATACAGGAACAATTTAAAGGTTAAGTTGTTTGGTGGCGGTCGAGTACTGCAAAATATGACCTCTGATGTTGGCGCACAAAACATTCAATTTGCAGAAGAGTATATACTTAACGAAGAACTGCCCATTGTGGGCTCCGATGTCGGCGGGTCGTGGCCAAGAAAAGTACTGTTTTTCCCTGCAACTGGAAAAGCGCTAGTGAAAAAACTTCACACCACACATAATGATACGATTCAACGTCGTGAAATTCAGTACAGAGACAGCCTGGATAAACCAGCTGTGGCAGAGAACAATGATATCGAACTTTTTTAGGGTGACACTTAATGATTAAAGTCTTGGTTGTCGATGATTCAAAACTTATTCGTGCCTTGTTAATGGAAATGATAAACGGTGCACCTGATATGGAAGTCATTGGCGAGGCAGAAGATCCGTTTGATGCAAGAGAAAAAATAAAGCAGCTCAACCCTGATATCATCACGCTTGATGTTGAAATGCCGAAAATGGATGGCCTGACGTTCCTCAAGAACTTAATGCGTCTTCGTCCAATGCCTGTGGTTATGTTATCTACTTTAACCGCCGAAGGCGCCCCTGTGACACTTGAGGCGTTAGAACTCGGTGCTGTGGATTTTCTTGAAAAACCAAAAGGTGATGTGGTTTCAGAATTACCAATGTACACCGAGGTACTCCGAGAGAAGCTCAGAGTTGCAGCCACTGCGCAGGTGATCAGGCAGACCACTGAGAATCAAGAAGCCAGTCAGAGACAGCAAGCCCTAGAGCGCAACTGGGATGGACTAAAATTTAAACTTAATCATATTGTTGCCATTGGGGCATCAACTGGCGGTACTGAAGCGATTAAAAATGTTGTGACAAAGTTACCGGCACACTTCCCACCTATTGTTATCACCCAGCATATTCCTCCGGTGTTCAGTACAACCTATGCACAACGACTGGATCGTGCTTCAAAGATGAAAGTGTTTGAAGCGCGCGATGGTCAACCTATCTCAGGTGGCTGTGTTTATATTGCCCCTGGCGACCAGCATTTGCGTATAGTGCGTGAAGGTTCGCAGCTAACTTGTAAGCTGGACAGTTCAGCACCAGTTAATCGTCACCGGCCGGCCGTTGACGTAATGTTTGACTCGATTGAACAGTCGTTGGCAAAGAATACCACGGCTGTGATGTTGACAGGAATGGGCGCTGACGGTGCTAAAGGTATGTTGCGATTGCGTCAGGACGGCGCTTATACGATAGGGCAAAACGAATCGAGCTGTGTCGTCTACGGTATGCCAAAAGCGGCCGCTGAAATTGGTGCAGTAGAGAAGGAATTGGCCTTGGACAAAATTGCCAAGGCCCTTATTCAAGCCGCGGTTAAGCCTTAGGATTTATCCAAAGTTTAGACGTCCAGTAAAATTGCCCGCGCTTAGATTTGGATGGCGCGGTGCAATTGTATTTGATCCGGCCGGTACCTATGTTATCTGGCGCTTGCACCTCAAACGTTAAATCGTCGATCCATATTGGCTTCACTGGTTTACTGAAGCCACTGATAAAACAAGCTAACTGGCTCTGGTAAAAATCTCTTTCTTTCAACTTCACTAACCATTTCGGTTGCAGTGTTACTGGGTGAGTGTCGAGCGGCGCGGTCATTTCAAAAGAAAACGGCAAGCTGGCCAGCTTATTCTTTAGCGTCTTGGGATTGGCATAAATACCGTTAGCTGGAAAGCGAGTAAGTGCTAACAAATCGCTTGATTCATTAATGGCACCAGAGTGTTGTGCAAATCCGACATAACCCATGTCCTTTAACATCGACTTTACTGCTTGATTGTATTCACCATAAGGGTAAGCAAGGATCTTTAAGCTGTAACCCACTTGCTCGGCAATCAAGGCTTCTGTTGATTCGATATTGGCTTTGATGTCCGCCAGCGATAAGCCGTCTTGAACTAGGTTCTCGTGACTCAGCGTATGGTTGGCGATGAGTCCGCCGTGATTAATCAGATCTTTAATCTGGCCCCAATCCATGTAGAGTTTGCTTGGCTTGACCATCTTTGGGTTTACGAACACAGTGAATGGCCAGTTACGCTCTTTTAACAGAGGCATAGCGTTTTCGTATACGTTTCGGTAGCCATCATCAAACGTAATCGCCAACCAGTGGTCTGGAATAGACTCGCCAGCTTTGAGTTTGTCTGTGATCGCGGTCAGTGGTACGACTTTGAGTTCAAGAGATTCAATTAATTCTAAGTGTTGAATAAACGTTTCGACACTGACGCTGGTGGATTTCGGGGTCGAGTCATCTACATGGTGATAGAGTAGAACGTTAGCAGCCTGAACAACGGCGCTATTTGTCAGTAAAACCATTATAATCAAACAAATTCTTATGAAAGTGAGCTTAGATGCCATCTTTTCCCTATTTCCCATCTTTGTTGGTGAACCGTTTCGCGGAACAGCGAATTTGGCTATTGGCTTGGCCTATCATTCTAGCAAACATTAGCACTCCGTTGTTAGGGTTTGTTGATACCGCTGTGGTCGGCCACTTACCAGATGCTAGTTACCTTGCGGGCACGGCTCTTGGCAGTTTACTTATAACCATGCTGTTTTGGCTCATGGGCTTTCTGCGTATGTCAACGACTGGATTAGTGGCGCAGGCCGAGGGACGCAATGATAAGGTGGCCTCGGCCAATACATTGATTCAAGGAATTGCTCTGGCACTGGCATTGGGGTGTTCGATTGTTCTATTTCAGGACGTTCTCTTTGGTCTTCTGAACCTAGCAATCACGACGGAAGTTGATGTTAGCGCGTCACTAAAACATGCTGAGTTGTATTTTTCGACGCGAGTTTGGATCGCTCCCATCAGTTTGATCAATTTGGTCTTGCTTGGTTATGCCATCGGTATCGGTCGAACCAAAGTTGTTTTGCAGGTTGTTTTGATTGGTAACTTGGTTAATTTAGCGGCCGACATCTTGTTTGTGCCTGTGCTTGGTTTTGGAGTGGCAGGGGTTGCTATGGCGTCAGTAATTGCTGAAATTTGTCAGTTTGTTGCTTTAATTTGGTTACTGCAAATCCATAAGCTGATAGAGCGAGTCGACTTTAAACAAGGCGATGCAAAGTTATCGGCTTTAATATCGATGAATTCGACCTTGTTTTTGCGCAGCGCGCTGTTGCAGTCGGTGATCTCATTTATGGCCATTCACTCTTCCAGATACGGAGATGACGCTATTGCGCTCAACGCCATCTTAATGCAGTTTTTTCTGTTTATATCTTTTGCAATGGATGGAATAGCCTTTGGACTAGAGTCTTTGGTTGGCAAAGCATATGGCGGGAATAAATTAAAACAAACTAGGTTGTATATACAACGGGGAGGTCGCTTGGCCTTGCGATTTGCTCTTCTTTACACCGCATTGTACTTGTGTTTTGCCTTTTCTATAGTCTCACTTTTAACAGACATTCCCTCACTGCTTGTTCGGTTCGAGTCTTTTTATTGGCTGGTGGTGGTGTTGCCACTGTTGAGCTTTCTAAGCTTTATCTTTGATGGCGTATTTGTCGCTCTCGCGTGGGTTAAGCAGATGTGCGTGAGTATGGCAATAGCTGCATGTGTCTTTGGTGTCTGCGTGGTTGTGTCGGTCTACACATTCTCTGGAACTCAGTTACAGCTTTGGGGCTGTTTTGTTGTCTTCTTGTGTACTCGCTGGATGGTACAAGGCTGGATGCTAAAACGTTACAAGTTACTATTCTAGGTGTTTGTATTTAGCACGGTTTTTTGCGCTATTGTGGCGAAAATAGGCCAAGCGATTACACAAAATACCTAAATAACCTCTAAGGCTAATGAATACCCCAACGGCCATCAAAACCACTGCGGCTATTTGTAAAAGGTGGAGCGTGGCTGCGCCCAAGTAGATTAAAACGAGGCCCGTAAAAAACAGGAATAAACCCAAAGCAAAGCGCTTGTAACTCAGCTTTGGGTTCGAGCCATATTTCAGCAGGAAAGACTGAAGCTTGTCGTTTTCAGCTGTCGGCTGTTTAATGTCGTTAGCTTCAGTCATGAGCTTTAATAGTAAGAGTGCTCGCCAGCTTCGTGCTCTGTCATATCCTTAACACCGCTGATTTCACCTTCAAATTGTTGCAGCATTTGTTTCTCAATGCCTTCTTTTAAGGTGACATCTACCATTGAGCAGCCGTTACAACCGCCACCGAACTGTAATACAACAACACCATCTTCGGTGATTTCTACTATTTGCACGTTACCGCCATGATTCGCCAAACCTGGGTTTACTTCAGATTCGATGAAATACTGCACTCGTTCTCTTAAAGGCGCATCGTCTGCGACTTTTCGAGCTTTGGCATTGGGCGCCTTCAATGTAAGTTGAGAGCCCATCTGGTCTGTAACAAAGTCAATTTCCGCTTCTTCTAGGAAAGGCTCACTTTCTTTGTCTACGACCGCTTCAAAGCCGCTGAATGGCAGGACAATATCATCAGCTTCTACTGACTCTTCAGGGCAGTAAGATACGCCGCATTCCGCACTGCGTGTGCCAGGGTTTACTACGAACACTCGAATACGAGTATTTGGCGCTTGAGTATCAAGCAACTTTACAAAGTGCTGTTGCGCAGCATCTGAAATGGTGATCATGGATATATCCGACTAATTTACTAGGTTATTGCAATAATACTACAACTCGATATGGGTGCAACAAGTGGAAATTACAAGATATAGTAAATTTGTCTCGTCAGCCCAGTAACTAGTCCGATAACTCTATTAAGCGTTTGCTCGTGAGGGCTCTTACTTGTTACATTTCCGGTAATGTATCCTCAGGGTGTAATTTAAATGAAAAAAACCATTGTTGGCCTGTTTTTGGCCGCATTCAGCAGTGTTCAAGTGGGCGCTGTTGATCTCGATTTTTACTTGCCAAATGAAAGTTATCAGCAAAAAGTAACGACGCCGGAATCGGTGTTAGGTTACCAGGTGGGAGAGTGGCATGTGCGCCACGACCAACTTGTTCAGTTTTACAAGCAGTTGGCGGCATCAAGTGACCGTGTCACCGTAGAAACGATTGGTCGTTCTCACGAGCAACGTGAGTTATTGCACTTAGTGATTACGTCTCCAAAGAACCATGCTAGATTAGAACAGATCAGAACGGCACATTTAAACCGCTTCAACTCGAGTTCAAAACTCAACCCTGACGATCATCCACTTATAGTAAATTTGAACTACAGCGTACACGGCGATGAATCCTCGGGCTCCAACGCGTCGATGTTGGTGGCTTATTACCTAGCGGCGAGTAACGATCCTAAAGTGCAAGAGTACTTAGACAACATGGTCATTATTCTCGATCCATCGCTGAATCCGGACGGCCTCAGTCGCTTTGCTCAGTGGGCAAACCAACACAAAGGTAAAAACTTAAACAACGATTCGAATAACCGCGAACACGTTCAAGATTGGATTCGAGGCCGTGTGAACCATTACTGGTTTGATTTGAACCGTGATTGGCTTTTGCTGCAACACCCAGAGTCGCAGGCGCGTATCACTAAGTACCATCAATGGCGACCGAATGTGTTAACTGACCATCATGAAATGGGGACTCACAGCACATTCTTCTTTCAACCAGGCATACCCTCCCGAAAAAACCCATTTACACCGGATGAAAATGTCGAGCTGACCAAAACTCTCGCCCATTATCATGCCAAAGCATTCGATCAAACCAATACCTTGTACTTTACCGAAGAAAGCTTTGATGACTTTTACGCGGGTAAAGGTTCAACCTACCCAGATTTGCATGGCACCATTGGCATTCTTTTTGAGCAAGGCTCAAGCCGCGGTCATTTGCAGGAATCAATCAATGGCGACGTAGATTTTCCAACAACGATAAAAAACCAAGTGACCGCGTCATTTTCAACCTTAGAGGGGTCGCTTAAGCACAAATCGGAACTACTGGATTTCCAGTGGCGCTTTGAGCAAGACGCCAAAAAGATCGCCAAAAATGCCGATGAAGATGGCTACGTTGTGGGCGGTGTGAAAGATAAAACTCGTCTTAATGCGCTGTTGAATCTACTTTCTCAGCATCAAATACAGGCGTTTCCGCTAACAAAATCGGCGAAATTGAACGGCAACACCTTTACCGCAGAAAACAGTGTTTTCATTCCGTTGGCGCAGCCTCAAGTGCGTTTGATTCAATCGATTTTCTCCGAAGCTAAGAGCTTCAACGACAATACGTTTTACGATGTGTCCAGTTGGAACTTGGCCATGGCGTTTAACTTAGAGTTTGCGCCAGTGAAATCGAAACGTTCGGTCAAATACTCAAAACAAGCTTGGCAACAAGAAACGAATTTGAACCAACCGGTTGAAAAAGCTTATAGCTATGCGATTGATTGGTTTGACTTTGATGCAGCCAAATTAAGCTACCGTTTGTTACAACAAGGAATAAAACTCAGAGCGGCGATGAAGCCGTTTACCGCGACGACAGACTTAGGTACTGAACAATTTGCTGCCGGTACAATTGTCGTTAATGCCGGCCTACAATCGCCGGATTGGCTCAATAAGTTTAATCAGGTTATCACTCAGTTTGGGGTAAAAGTAACGCCGATTACGAGCGGTTTAACGCCGACAGGTATAGATTTAGGTAGCCGTAACATGGAACCGGTTACCTTACCTAAGGTTTTGATAGTGGGTGGTTTTGGTACCAACTTATACGAAGTTGGTGAAACTTGGTACACCTTGGACAGACATGTTGGCTTCTCGCCGACAATCGTTGATAAACGCCGCATTGGTTCAGTTGACCTGTATAAATACAGTCACATTATTCTAACCGATGGTTCTTACTCCGATTCCGACGATACCTTAGCCAAGAATCTAGCCAGTTGGACGAAAAGTGGCGGCATCTTGTGGGGGCAAAAGCGTGCGGCGATTTGGCTTGCTAATCAGTCCATCCTAAAAGCTGACACAGTGACCAGCAGCGAAATGAGAAAACGTTTTGAAGACAAAGGCTTAAGCTATGACCAACGGGAAGTGCTAGCGGGAAAACAGAGAATTGCAGGGGCATTTTTCAATAGTACCTTAGACTTGAGTCACCCTATGGCATTTGGTTTCGCCAACGAAAGCTTACCTTTGTTTAAGAACCGCACCGATTTGCTATTGGCTCCGGAAGTACCATTTGCACTGGTTGCCAAGTACACGGATAGCCCATTGGCTGCAGGTTACGCACATGACACCAATGTCGAACGCATTAGCGGCGCGAGCGGTGTTATTGCTCACAGTGTGGGTCGTGGAACTGTTATCGGGATGACAGACAATCCAAATTTCCGTGCGATCATGCATGGGACTCATCGTTTATTGTTTAACGCTTTGTTTATGGCACAAGGCGTTAACAACTAAAAAACGCGAATAGCGGCAACGGCGATATAAACCTCGTCGGCGCCGCTTTTGATTAGGGCGTCGCTGGCTTGTTTAAGCGTCGTGCCCGTGGTCATGACGTCATCAACTAACAATATCTTTTGGCCCTCCAAGTTTTGCTGTGAGACAAACGCATCTCGCAAATTCAGTTTTCTTTGAGTTCGATTCAAGTCGGTTTGTGGCTGAGTTTTCTTAAGCCGTTTTAGACCTTGATAAGGAGTTAAGTGCAGCTTTGGCGTCAGGTAATCGCAAATGACTTCCGCTTGATTATATCCTCGTTCGGCTAATCGCGATGGATGTAGAGGCACTGGGCAAATTCGATCTAAAGTCGGCCATGGCAGATGTTTTAGTTGCTGGTGCATCAGGTCGGCAACAATTCGAGCAATATAGGGTTTGTGCTGGAATTTTAAATTCTTCAGTAACTGTGCCATTGGCCATAGGTAGTCAGACACTGCGGTTATACCGGCAACATGTGCCAGTTCGAGCTGCAGGTATGCGTTTGGGTTGTGGTACTTCAAATCATACCCCAGAGGGTACAAGTCCAAGTCTTGATAACAGATATCACAAAGGTAGGTGATGGTATGTTGTTCATGAATATTGCAATCGCACAGCACGCATGAAGGCAAAAACGGTTTCGCCGCTTGGGGATTAAAGTTTTGTATCCAACGAGGTAGCCAGTTAAAATTCAGCATAGTATTTCACTTCCTTATGAAACTTAGATAGGTATATGACAAGATTCCATGAAACGCCAATAGTTGTCCTCCATGGTTGGGGAATGAACGCAAAAGTGTGGGAGGTTGTCCGTAATGATCTGGAGCAGGCCCATGCGGGTGAGTTGCGATTTTTGGATTTGCCAGGGTTTGGTCACAACCGTGAGGTGCCAGAAAATTATGATCTCAATGCGTTAGCAGATTGGCTTAACGGGGAGGTATTGGAAGCCAGCATTGTCATCGGTTGGTCTTTAGGCGGGCTTATCGCTCAACGTTTTGCCAAACGTTATCCAAATAAGGTGGCAAGGTTGGGTTTGGTCGCATCGACTCCTAAATTTTTGCAAAGTGAGCAGTGGCCGGGAATCAAACCAGAAGTACTGCAAATGTTTGCTGAGCAATTACAGAAAAACCCAACGCAAACCATCGAACGATTTTTAGCCATTCAAGCCATGGGCAGTGCTACCGCAAAACAAGACATTAAACAGTTACGTGAGTTGGTGTTGTCGGCACCGTCCGCCGACGCAAAAGCACTCGCGGAAGGGTTGAACATTTTGCACCACGAGGAGGAGTTCTCGGCGGTTGAAGATGCTGATTTACCGGTTCACCTTTTGTTGGGGCGTTTGGATTCTCTGGTACCGCAGAGAATGCGAAAACTGCTAGTGGAAAGGGCTCAAAATACGCAGGTAGACATTATTGCCAAAGCATCCCATGCGCCGTTTATATCCCACAAAACCGAATTTCTTGCCTGGTTTGAACGATTGCGAGGCTAAATCCGTCGTTAGGCTAGGGAAATCCCCGATCCATCGCACTCGACACTTTGCAAATTGACCACAATGGTTAATAATTAAACATGGTAGTGGGCGCGTTGCGCCTAAAAATTGGGGGCTATTATGGATATCTCAAAAGTATCCTCGGCTATTCAATCTGGACTCGCAGGTTATAACCGTGCTGAGCAAGGTGTCGCGGAAGCGGCGCAGAACATTAACCGGTTGAATACCGAACGTGACAATACAGTTGATGCGTTGGAAAACAATGCACAAGAAAATCGTGCACTAAACACGCCTGCGCCAGTGTCGTTGGAAGCGGAAGCTGTGAATTTAATCGTCAATGAACACTTGGCAAAGGCCAACATTAAGACGATTCAAACCGCAGATGAAATGTTAGGTACATTGGTAGATACCAAGGTCTAGTCATGTCATTGAATATTGCGCCAAACTTTCCACAACCCATCGCGAACTCTGCAGCACCTGCTACAGAGGCTTTGGCGCATTCCAATGCAATTAAAGATGTGGTGCCAGCGCCGACTCAGGTAGAGGCCTATGTCCCGCAAAAGTCGCGAGAGCAAGACGCTCGCAGTCCGGAACTGGATAACCCTACCTATGATGATATTCGTCAGCAATCAGATCCAGATGTCATCCCTGAAGACGCACAAGAGCAGGAAGAGGGAGCGAATCCTCAAGGTCAATCAGAGGATGAATATGGCGATGATGTAGAAGGACGCCGAGGTACCGAACAAGGCGAAGCAGATGATGAGTCTGACTCACAAGAGCGTGAAACTCAGGGCGATATCGAAGAGGCCGAGCAACGCGCTGACCTCCAGCAAATTCGCGAGTTGGAATCACGTGACGCTGAGGTTCGCGCACATGAGCTCGCACATGCAGCTGTCGGTGGTCAGTACGCAGGCGCACCGAGTTACCAATACGAAACTGGGCCAAATGGCAAAAAGTATGCGGTGAGCGGTGAGGTGTCAATTGATGTGTCGCCTGAGCGCAACCCGGAAGATACCATTTCTAAAATGCAAACAGTGCGTGCCGCCGCATTGGCGCCAGCCGAGCCATCTGCACAAGACCGCAAAGTCGCGGCGGAAGCGTCTCAGCAGATTGCAGAAGCAAGGGCTGAATTGGTGCGTGATAATGCTGAATTACAGTCGAGCCGCTCTGACGGAATAGACGAAGAGTCGACAGGGGCAAGTGTTGAAGTAAACACTGAATCGCATGTGGCCAATGAGCCAAGTAAACGCGCTCTGCAGGGCGAGCAAGGCTCAGATGAACGTCCCAACTCTGAACCGCAACAAAACCAACAAGTTTTGCAGGCAGTACAAGTAATCAATGACCGTTATTACGGTCAAAATCGTCCAACTGAAACTGGATTTACAGCCGTCGCTTAATTTTTTAGCGCGTAGGCGTAATGTTTAAGCCAAGCGTCGTTTTCCTTACACTTCCCGCAATGTTTATCATTCAGTAGCCAGAAGGCACTGGAATGGTCCATATGCTCTAAATGACAAAGTTCGTGAATGAGTACGCAGTCAATAACGCTTGGCGTCGCGCCGATAAGCTGTGGATTGATTCGGATCAGGCCGTCTTTGTAACAACAACCCCATCGTCTTTGATAAATTTTGAATTCTAAACCGGTAGGTGCAAATGGCAGCGCTGAGACAAGTTGCTCAAATCTCGGACGAATCACTTCCTCTGCCTGTTGCTGAATGAACAAGTTAAATTTTTGTTTTGTATACTTTTCTACGTGCTTTACCGAATTTGGTACAGTGATCGTTAATGTCGCGCTCTGACGACAAAAACTCTGGTGAAACTTGCCGCCGCGATGAAATGTCGCTTTTACCCAATCGCCCAGATACAAAAATTCACCGCCATTGACCCAATCCATACGGCTGGTCTCAAAACTTTCTAAGCGCGCTAGCGTTTGCAAAAGCCAAGCTTGTTTCTGTTCAAATAGCCGGTGAATGTACTTAGCGGGTGTGTTAACAGGTGCTTTGCAAAAAATACCGTCGACGCTGACCTGCAATGAAATGCGAGTGCGGCGAGGCGAGTAACTTAGTTTAAAATCGAGCGGCTGAGAATGCAGTGGTAGAGAAATTTTTTGAATGCCCGGAGCCAAGACATGCTCATAGCTTGACTCCAGGAAAGAATTTAACAGCTGGCTAAACACTATTTCTTAGATAGTTGAACTGCCGCTTTTTCCATTTGATCGAACAACTCATTGTAAGTTCTTGCTTCAAACCCTTGTGCGATGATTTTGTATTTATTGTTCACGATAAATGTCGGAACACTATTTAGTACACCACTTTGGCTCAAACGGGTTTGATCTTTCTTCATTTTGCGCGCTTCGTTTTTAACCGCGAAGCTGTTAAACGCTTTGTCAAACTGCTTTGCATCAACGCCTTGCAACAAGAAGATGTTGCGAATGTCTTGTTCTGATGTGAACACACCACGTTTGTTGTGAATGTAATCAAAAATTGCGCTTGATGCTTTTGGCTTGTTTAACTTATCTGCGGTCACAAGTGCTTTAGCAAGCATGAACTGAATGTCTGGACCAGTGCGGCTTACAAAGTCGACGTGGCTTTTAACAAACTTGTAGCCTTTTGACTCTGCACCTTGCTCCAAGCGTTTTGCCAATGGTTCAAACGATAGGCAATGCGGGCAGTAATATGAAAAGTATTCTTTGATTTCAGGCTGTGCCGTCGCGTTTTTACCAATAACTTCATAATGCACACCTTCTTTTAGATCGATGGCAAATGCGCTCGCTGACAACATCAGCGCAGTAAATAGACCGAATAATTTTTTCATTGATGTTCCTATTTTAGTTCCGCTTTGGGTCGGTTGGTTCAGATTATTGCGTGACTGGCGTTTCATTACAACTGCAAAGCGGCTTGTTGCGATCAATAACCAAGCTTTAACGGTGGTTCTGCAAGCGCGGAAAGCTGTTCTTTGATGGCTAACACTTGCTCTTCCCAGTATTTGTCTGTTGCAAACCAAGAAAAGTTCCTAGGAAAGGCCGGATCGGACCAACGTTTGCTCAACCAGGCCATGTAGTTAATCATGCGGCGCGCGCGCAACGGCTCGATTAATGCCAATTGGCGATGGTCAAATGGTTGAAACTCTTCGTAGGCGGAGACTATGGTGTCCAGTTGTAAAAGTTGCTGTTGTCTATCGCCGTTTAGCATCATCCAAATGTCTTGAACCGCTGGGCCGGCTAAACAATCATCAAGATCAACGAGTTGTGCCTCTTCCTCTTCATGGGACTGCCATAAAATGTTGCCCGCGTGGCAATCGCCGTGAAGTCGAATGGCGTCATATTGTGTTTCACACAGCGGCAGCGTGCGTTCTATCAACATATCGAGATCGTGAAAAAACGTGTTTTTTAGATAGTCAGGGATGAGTTCGGTTGTTAGTAGTTCCGCCCGAGCATTCATGAACTCTTGTTCAAAATTGATGCTATTCCTATGCTGGAACGATTGACTCTGGCTTACGCGATGAAAACGGCCGAGCAGACGTCCAAGTATTTCTAACTGATCTAAGTTGTCGAGCTCAAACATTCGACCACCGACGCTCGGAAACAGGGTAAAACGATAACCTTGATGTTCAAACAAACTTGTTCCCTCGAAGGTGACCGGTGCCACCACGGGAATGCCTTGCTGGTTGAGTTCGTGACTGAAGCTATGCTCTTCATCGATTTGAGCATTGCTCCATCGCTCAGGTCGATAAAACTTCACAACATAACGTTTTTGTTGTTCGTCTTTGAACTGGTAAACGCGGTTTTCATAACTGTTAAGCGCTAGCAATCCAGACTCTGGGTAGACGCCAATCGATTCGATGGCGTCTAAGATCAGATCAGGGTTAAGTTCTGCAAAAGAAAATTTCGACATTAGCGTCCTTTAAAGAATCGTGTCTCTTCTTCGACAGTATACTCTCCATCTTCTGTGGTAATCACGATTTTCATGTCGGTAACGGGCTTTTTCAAATCGTATGGATCAACCGCTATACTGATTGGCGTGCGAATGACTTCGCCAGAACTGACCGCAACTGTCTTGTCGCCAATGTATTGGAAATTATCAAGACCCTCTACGCGAATGACGTAGACATTATCTTGTTGGCCTTTATTCAATATTTGAAGGGTATAAGTGTTTTCCACCAGACCTTCCGCGGTTTCACGGTAAAGTGCGTTTCTGTCTCGTTCAATATTCAGTTCTAGTGGTAATCTTGTCGCGACTTGGAAAACAAACGCCGCCATCATAATGCCCGTGACAATCAAGTAACCAAATAACTTACCCCGTACCACTTTGGTCGGTTTACCTTCAAGACTGTGCTCCGTTGTATAGGCTATTAGGCCTTTTGGATAATTCATTTTTTCCATAGTTTCATCGCACGCGTCGATGCACGCACCGCAGTTGATGCACTCGTATTGCAGGCCGTTACGGATGTCGATGCCGGTCGGACAAACCTGCACACACAAGTTACAGTCAACACAGTCGCCCAACCCGAGCTCTTTCGGATATTTTTTACGCGAGCGCGGTCCGCGCTTTTCACCACGTTTGGCGTCGTAGGTCACCGTGAAGGTGTCTTTATCAAACATAGAAGATTGAAAACGCGAATATGGACACATGTGCAAACACATGACTTCTCTCGCCCAACCGGCATTGGCGTATGTTGCACCGGCGAAAAATAGCGTCCAACCAACAACCGCCGCGGATGCTTCAAAGGTGAAAAAGTCGATAAACAGTTGATCAATAGGAACAAAATAACCAACAAAGGTGAGCGAGGTTAACAAGGCAACGGCAAACCAAGATGTGTGTTTTAACGTTTTCTTCCAAACCTTGTTGAAACTCCAAGGCATGCTGTCGAGTTTTTTCCGTTTATTCGCGGAACCTTCAATTTTTTCTTCGAACCAAATAAACATGAATGTCCAAACGGTTTGAGGGCACATATAGCCGCACCAAACCCGCCCGTAAAAGGTGGTAACAAAGAACAACAAAAAAGCAGAGATGATAAAAATCGACGCCAACAGAGTTAAATCTTGAGGCCAAAGGGTTAACGCAAAAATATGAAACTCTTGATTAGCGATGTCCAACAATATCGCTTGACGATCGCCAAATTGTAACCAAGGCAATAACGCAAAAAGTCCGAGAAACACAATGCCCATGCGACGACGTAACAATTGATGGACGCCGCTGACCGCGCGGACGTAAATTCGACTGCGGAGATTATAACTGTGGGGATCTGGCTTTTTCGGTCTGTGTACCTTTACTTCGGATGGGATGTTGGTTATTTCGATTTTATCTGTCATTTGATAATCCAAAGGCATTGAAAATGGGGTCAAAAATGCCGACTCGAAGGCTTTAATGAAACTAACTCAAGACTTCGCAATCTAACTAAAGAGTATAAATCAAATACCGTTATATTATTGGAAAATAATCTGTTTTTTTGATCTATGGCAGAAAAAGTGGCAGATTTGTTTAAGTTGACGAAACCTTCACTGGGAGGGCGGATGAAATACTTTGTTCTAGCTATTTTAGTGTTTTCATTTTTGATGGTCGATCACCCACACATCAATCATTGGCGAAGCCAGATTTTTGGCTTAGTTGGTGAATTTTCCGAGCATGAGCTGGAGACCGAGCAACCGTCACAACGACTGTTAACAGAGCTCAATGGTATGTTTAACAGTTTTAATGTGCGAGAGCGCGGGTATATAGAATCTCGAATTAAAGATGGCTCGAGCGCGTTGGAGTTTTACCGCTCAACCTGCGAAAACCAGGGCTTTAATGACAAAATTCGCCCTTACAATTTGAATAGAGTGTGTGGCGCGATTGAAAAATACCGCGCCGATCTTGATGACGAGTCGATTCGAGACCGTTAAAAATCGTCGTATGGCGCGACCGCTGTCCCTGTCATAGTGTAACCGACTTGTGCAAGCTCACCTTTCCAGTCTTCCGTTTTAATTACGCCTGTTAACCAAATTGGGTCATACATGGCTTCAGCAGGAGCACCTTCAGGAAACTTCACATAAATAATCTGGTTCGACGGTGGTGGTGGGACGTGTAAACACGCGCCAAAGTAAGGCACCAGAAGAAATTCGGTGACTTTTTCCTCATCACCCTCTAGTGGCACGACAAATCCAGGAATTTTAACGGTTTTACCATTCAACTCTTTTACAACTGGAGCGTTAATGGTTTGCGGTCCTGCCATTGCTTGACCAATGTGCTCAATGCTTGGCTCATTTACTTCAAATCCATCGGGAACTAAATCGGCCCATTCCAATTCTTTCGCTGGTTCTTGTGCAAATATCGAAATACTGAATAACAAAAACAGCAAAGCGTTTAATGCTTTCATGGTTACCCTATTGATCATTCTAAAATGGCTTGAGGCGCAAGAATACTATTGTTCGAATTCGCTGCCAACAATTGCTCTGTCAATTCCATGAAAATGGCGATAAATTGAGAGTCAAAATATGAGGGCGATATGAATCAAATATTCAATTGGAAAATTAAAACGTTTTCTCAACTCAATACCAACGAGTTGTACGACTTTTTGAAACTGAGAATCGATGTCTTTGTGGTCGAGCAGACTTGTTATTACTCAGACTTGGATGATTTAGACCGTGAGCCCAATACACGCCATGTGTTTGCTTACGATGGCGATGTTATCGTGGCTTACTGTCGCGTATTGGCGCCAAATGTTGTCTATGACAATGAATCGGCAATAGGGCGTGTCATTGTCAGTGATGCTTACCGTGGTCATGGACTGGCCAATAAATTGATGACATTGGCGATTGAGCAGACCCAACAGCTTTGGCCCGACCAAACATGCCATATTTCGGCACAGCAATACTTAGAAGGGTTTTATCAATCGTTAGGGTTTGAGACGCTCGGTGATATGTACCTCGAGGACGGCATTCCCCACATTGCGATGCGTCGATCTGCTTGATTAATATCAAATATCCAAGATAAAGCGATACAGCGAACAAACTAAAGCCTATAATAAGCGTACAAAGAAGTACAAGAGCCCCAGCAATCGGGGTAAAAGCAGTCTAATACAGGATTTTTAATGTTCGCTAAAACTGGTCCATTTATTCCATTTCTCTTTTCTTTCGGCGTTGTATCTGCCGACGTTATGGCACAAGAGCCTAACGATGATGAACAAATAGAAAAAATCGAAGTGCGTGGTGAGTTGCTACCCACTTTGCAGGATGAGGCTGCCAACGCAGTTGATATCGTCTCGAAAGCGCAATTTGAGCGCATTGGCGCGGCGCACGTTCAAGACATCTTAGCGCAAATGGGCAACATTAACTTTTCCAGCGGCAGCTCAAGAGCCCGTTTCATTCAAATCCGCGGTATCGGTGAGCGTAGTCAGTTTGTTGATGCCATTAACCCGTCAGTGGGTCTTGCTATTGATGGTATTGACTACTCTGGTCTGGGCACAGTGGCCACTACATTTGATATCGAACAATTAGAACTGTTTAAGGGGCCACAAGGTACCAATATTGGCGCAAATGCGATGGCCGGATACTTAAACCTGTACAGTGTGGCGCCGGGTGATAGTGCCGACAAGCGTTTGATGTTAGAGCTGGGTAATTATGGCTTAGTAAACCTTGGCGCCGCTTACGGTGGCAACTTTAATGACGACAACAGCTATCGCGTGTCTATTAATAAACTGGATGGCGATGGTTACATCGACAATACGTATCTGAACCGTGAAGACACCAATGGCTTTGACGAGTTGGCGATTCGTGCGCAGATTAAAAATATTATTAATGACGACTGGGCATTAACTACGGTTGTTCACCATTTTGATACCGATAACGGTTACGATGCATTTTCCCTTGATAACACCCGTGAAACCTTATCTGACAACCCTGGCTTCGACCGCCAAGAGACCCAGTCGGTTGCGGTAACCAGTTTTTTCCGCGGGCTAGAGCAGTTTAACAACAAAGTGTTCTTTAGCGTCTCGCAATCAGATACAGACTATGGCTACGACGAAGATTGGGCCCACCCTAATTTCTACCCAAATTATGAAGCAGACTATGGCTACAACAGCGTTGATGCCTACTTCCGTAACTACGACAACATGCAACTCGATGTCGCTTTGAGTGGCAAAGACGACTCTTGGGTGTCCGGATTGTATTTTCAGCAAAAATCGATTGATTTGAATCGCTTAGATATATTTTCCAATCAATATGACGTGACTAATGTCGCCTTGTATGGCGAAAAGCGCTTTGAGGCATCAAAGCAGCTCGAGCTGTCTGCCGGTCTGAGATTGGAGCACTACGCAGCGGATTACAGCGATTCTGTTGATACTAATGAGTCAACCGACGAAGTTATGGTGGGTGGTCATTTATCTGCCATCAATAAGTACAGCGACAATTTGTCTGTTTACGTTCGCATTAGCCACGGCTTTAAGCCGGGGGGTGTTAACGGCGAAGCATTAAGTAAACGCGCGGATCCAGAAAGTGCAGAACTGCAACTGTTATTGGCTGAAAATGCGGACTTTTCTACAGAAACCCTGAACAATCTCGAAATGGGCATTCGCGGTTCCAACGAAGACAATACGTTAACGGCAAGCGCGACGTTATTTTACTCGGCTCGAGATAATATGCAGGTCAGACAGTGGATTACCAATCAAGACATTGACACTGGGGACGAAGTATTGCCTCCAATTTTTATCAGTTACATCTCTAATGTTGCGCATGGCGTGAACTATGGTTTTGAAACGTCTGTTACCTACAAACCGAACTATGATGTCACGGTCTCTGCAGGTTTCTCACTGCTTGAAACTGAAATTCGCGACACTCAACGCCGCGATTTTGAAGAAACAACACAACAAGAAGTATTGGTTGATATTGATGGCCGAGCTCAAGCGCACGCGCCGGGGTATCAATATTTCCTAACGGGGGCATGGCGATTGACCGACCGTCTAGAAGCAAGCGTTAGCTTTACAGGTAAAGACAAGTACTTTTATTCCATCAGCCACGATCAAGAGGCCGATGCCGTGGATTTAGTCAATGCCAGCTTGAAATACATCGGTGACTCTATCGATATCACTTTATGGGCTCGCAATATCACCGACGAAGATTACGGCGTCAGAGGTTTTTATTTTGGTAACGATCCAAGAAACGGCTATACCAGCACTAAGTACGAGCAGCTTGGTGAACCTGCTGTGGTAGGTGTTAGAGTGGATTACGTATTCTAAGGAGTTGGCCGGTGAAAGTCAGTGTTGAGATCAGTAAATACCCACTAACTGAAGTTAACTTTGTTGTAGCAATAAAGGATTTCATTCAACGCGTAAATCAATACCAAGGTATTGAAATTATAACGAATACCATGAGCACACAGCTCTTTGGCGAGTACGACGCGATCATGGCATTGCTGAATAAAGAGATCGCTCGTAGCTTTGAACAATACGGTACAACGGTATTTGTTTGTAAGTTTGTCCCTGGCGATTTGCTCAACGACAAAATAGCGAATTAA
>CAXRBI010000052.1:0-36959 GCA_964229075.1 Alteromonadaceae bacterium
CGCCATCTTTAACTAGGGAAACCGTAGAGTCCTTGTCTAAAGGCGAAATACCTAAAACTATCATTACTTATTCTCCATCATCTTATAAATTGCTTTCGGCGTAGTCGCTTCTCCATTCAATTCATTGAAGAAGAAATCAAAGAAACGTCGAAATTTATCTAAATACAATTGTTTTTCACGTTCACTTGTTACATACATCGTGTTCCCAGGGACAACCGTTGGGCTGTGAAAACTCCAAGTAAAAATTCGTTGACCTTGACGGTACAGATGTTTAGTTAAACTAATGTGTTCTTCTGACGTGTAGCCCTCTGGAGATAACACCAATCGGTCTAACAATTTTGCTCTCGATAAAATACCCGGTACCTTTAATTTCACTAGCTTTTGCGCTGCTTGATACACAGAGGGCGAGCTTTGACCAAATATTCCGGTAAAGCCGCCTGTAAGGGGGATTTCCATAATGTCGGTGCCCGAGAAATAGAAAGGCCGAGAGTCTGTTTTCGAATAATTTGGGCCGCCATCAGCGCTGTGATCCATGGGAGGGCAATGCGAAAGGTCTACTTTAAAACCAAGTTTTTCGATTGTTTTCAGCGTATTTTTGCCAAACCCGTAACGCCCAGCTTTATAACTTACTGGCGACACACCAAAGTTAGTCTCAATGGCTTCTTTTAAATTCGCTAGCTTGTCGTATTCCAATTGCTGGGATAAGTTCCCGGGGTACATATTGGAGTATGAAAGTTCTTCGGTCAGCGGAGGGTTTACCCAAGGGTGTAAATGAGCGCCAATCTCGCACTCATTGTTGGCAACATACGGCTTCAGTGCATCTATGGATAGGGGCGTTGTAGCAATTGGGTAATCAATTACATAACAGGGTGCTAGGCCAAACTCACGGCAAATGGACTGTGTAAGTTCGAGAGATTGCATGTGTTTGACTGCGGTAGCTTCTCGATCTGGAAATTTGTTCCAATCAAATTCCTCTTCGGTATCAACAACAACGATGAGCATCGGCTTATCACCGCTCACCTTGAAAAAATCTCGATTTACTTCCATTGCAATTCTCCGTTGTCTTCAACACCCGAAAAGAGCTGCTAGCCCCTTAGCATCAAACAAGCTAATTTATTTGAATCGTTCAGATAAAGCAACTTCCTTTATATCTGCTCAGAGGGCTTATCAAAATGATAGTAATGTAGTAATTTTATGAATATAACGCCGCAATTTTTACACTATTGGAAATAATAATGAACAAAGTCAAGGGATCCATCTTAGCGGCAATGACAACGGTAGTCATTGCCTGCACTCAGCAAACCGCACAAGAGCACATCGATATCGCCAATCGATTGTTGCAAGAAAACGATCAAAAAGCGGCGGTCATCGAATTGCGAAATGCAGCTAAAAAGGAACCAAACAACATCGAAGTTAGGTACATCTTAGCCGAAACTTACTTTTCGATGGGACAACTAGCGTCAGCTGAAAAAGAGTATGCAAAAGCGCTCGAGTTAGGCAAGAATGCTAACTCAGTCGCCGTTCCATTAGCGCGCAGTTTGTACTTGCAAGACAAATTTTCAGATCTCGTTTACCTGAACATTGACCCGAGCATTTCCGATACTCAAACTCTAAATGATTACAACAGCTTAGTTTCAATGGCGCATTTTCGCCTAGGCGAATTTGATCAATCTATGAGTCGACTGGCTTTTGCGGGTGGAGACACGCCAAACAGTTCACTTGGAAAAGTGGCTTTAGCCTATAACACTTGGCGAAGCGATAAAGAACAGGCACTCAGTTTGGTCACTGAAGCTCTTAAGCAAACACCGACCTCTATTGAAGGGTTAATGTTGTCTGGTTTTTTGAACACCAACCTAAACAACTTTGAACAAGCGGAAAATAGCTTCAACAAAGTTCTTGAGCAGATTCCAAGTTTGCACACAGTAAGACTATATTTGGCTGATGTTTACGTTAAAAACAGAAAACTCGAAGAAGCGCAAAAACAAGCCGACTTCATTTTGAAAATCGCCCATGAACAACCACTTGCCAATCAGATTAAGGCGGTGGCGCTATTTGAACAAAGAGACTATGCGCAGGCGTTACGCCATGCTGAGAAAGCAATTCAAAACGGCATTAACAGCGACAGTAACAAATTACTTGCTGGTTTAAGCGCATTCCAAACTGAAAACTTTGAACAAGCCCATAACTTCTTAAGTAGCATTCGAGCTCGACTAGGCGAAGGCCACCCGGCGAAGAAGGCGTTTGCAATGACGCAGTTACGTTTGGGATATACGGTAGATGTCAGTGACACGTTAGATTCCATTGGCGATTTTGGTGAACAAGATTCTGAATTGTTAACCGCAGCCAGTTACGAGATGATTCGAGCAGGCAACTTAAGTTTGGCCAAAAAGACCGTCAACACTTTGAGTTCAATTGACCTAAACAGTGCCGAATCACTGACGCAACTGGGTGTTTTAAAGCTATCCCTGAATGATCTGGAAGGATTAACGTCACTTGAGAAAGCCATTGCTATTGACGAAAGTTTACCACAGGCTCGAATGGCACTGGCTGCCGCTTACATCCAAACGGGTAACTACGATCGCGCCTTAACACTTGGGCTAGAGTGGTTGGAAGAAGATGCCAATAACAAGGAGGGTTTGAATTTAGTCGCATTGGCATACCTCAACAAAAAAGACTACCCGCAGGCAGAAAACCATTTCGCCAAAGCACTTGCTGTAGACGAAAAACTGATCGCTCCGCTGATGTACTTCGCGAGTAAACACTATCTTGCTGAAGAGCATAGTGATGCAGACAACTACCTAACCAAGGTACTCGCGCAAAAATCCGATTACATTCCCGCTTTGCGATTGAACTACAAAAACAAAACTCAGTTAGGAAGTGGCGAACAAGGACTTGACGCCATCAAACAAGCTGCCGAAGCGCCTTTAGCGAGTTACGCATTGCAACTTCTCTACGCTGAGGCACTCTACAGCAAACGTCAGTTCAAAGGGGCGATAGAATATCTAACACAACTTGAAACACTAAATGCTGACAAAGCATCGAGACATTGGAATTTATTAGCCGCGGCGTACATTAAGAACAACGACCTGAACAATGCAATCGATACATTTGGCAGTTGGTTAACTGTGTCACCGCGCCTTGAAAACGTATGGCTTAAGAAAATTGAATTAGAGGAATTAAATGTAAGCCTAACAAGAGCCCTGGGCACTGCTGAGGCTGCTCTACTGCAGATGCCTCAAAGTGTTAAAGTCACTCTGACCAAAGCCAGCCTGTTGGCTAAATCAGGTAACGGCAAAGACGCAGAGAAGCTGCTTGATTCTCTACCAAACGAAGTTAATGAATTGAGTTTCGCCAAAACCGTACGAGGCCACGTTATGGCACTCAAAGGCAACAACCGCAGCGCATTACCATTGTTACTAGAAGGTTATGAATCTGAGCCGCAACTTCAAAATGCGACGTTAGTGTTCGTGACATATAAAGCACTTGGTCAACATGATGAAGCATATTCTTTTATGGAAAATCACATCAAGGCGAACGGTGCGGATCTAAAAGCAACTTTGTTATTAGCTAATGAACTGTTATTCAAGCAACCTGGTAAGTCTAAACAGTACTACTCAGTTTTAGCTCAACACAAGACTGACAATGCCCTTGTGTACAACAATCTGGCATACCTACACCTGAAGGACAACGAGCTAGAACAAGCAGATGAGATTGCCGCGAGGGCAGTTGAAATGGCACCAAACACAGCTGCGTATCTTGATACCGCTGGCATGGTCAAAATTGCGTTAAATGAAAAAGACGCGGCGATTCGCCTATTGCGCAAAGCGAACCGACTCAACCCGAACGACGCTGATATCAAAAACAACCTGCGCAAAGCAGAAGCGTTATAATCCTAATTTTGGGCTGTCGACCTTGGCAGCCCTTCCCCTTGCACACTGCAATAACACCATTCAACTAAATCAAACCTGACAAATACCCTCGCTTTTACCTATGGCCCCACGACGTCTAAACACACTCCTCTACCCTATTATCCAGTAGGACTCTCAATACCTATTACTGCTTGATTTCGAAACGCTCTACAAAAGAAATACTCAACCCATCAATACCTTCCGAAAAGCGGCCTAATGAGTCTGTAGTTGAACACGAAATACAAGTGTAAAAAATCTAAACAGGGCCCGCGCGGGCATTCAGCTAAATGTAATAGCTAGACTTTAAATAAGTTACAGTCAGATTCTTAAAGACGTTAAAACAGGTCGTTTATCTGCAAAGCGAGAGAGTATGGTGGAAGGCTAGTAACCGCTGAAAGGTTAGCACAGCAGTGATTGCAGTGATTGGAAAAGCAGTGTTAACCAATGAGCGCTAAAAACAAAAAAGCCGGCAAAAGCCGGCTTTTTAAGAACACTTAAAGATTAAGCTTTACGACGGCGTGCCGCACCAGCTAGACCTAAAAGACCTAAGCCAAATAATGCTAAAGAAGCTGGCTCAGAAACACTTTGAACGTCAACGTCAGATACTTGAGTAACATTTAAGAAGTAGTTTTCACCTTCTTTAAGAGTAACGAACGCTAATACGTCGTCAGACTCAGAAACGTTTGCAAGACCTTCGTTTGTGAAGTCAGAAGTCATGCTGAATAAGCTAGTACCCTGAGTACCGAATAAAGTTACTGTGAAGCTAGCGAAAGCTTCTGCAGCGCCTTGCTCCCATGCCACTGTAGAGTCAGCAACTAAGTCAACGATGTAGCTGAAGCTAAGAGCAACGTCAAAAGTGTCGTCGTCGTTTGCGTCAAAGTTGTTAACGAAGAAGTTTGCAGAGTTTTCTAAGTTCGCGCCAGCAGCTGAAGTACCAGTACCAACGATAGAAGCAGTCGCAGAAGTTACACCACTCGCACCGCCTTCCTGAGTCGCAATACCGTCGAACATTACAGATGCAGAACCGTTAGCACCAGTTGCTGCTAGGTCGAAGTTAGGGTAACCAAGACCGTCTTCGTCGAATTCAGTTTCGCTTGGGTTGTTGAATAGAGACTCGATAGTCTGCTCGTCACCAACTGTACCAGCAGCACTACCGAAGTAGTCGTTGCTTGTAAGGATGATGTCTTCAAAAACATTACCGTCTGTGTCGATAATCGCGAAGTTGTTGATAGTTAGATCAGCAGACGCAACCGCACCAGCGTTTGCAAATCCAGCTGCAGTTAATGCCGCCGCTGCGAATAAACCTTTAGTAAGTTTGTTGAGTTTCATAATGTTTTCCTTAAATATTGAAATAGTTTCAATTCGATAGTTGCCAGATATAAAGCACTTACCGTGCCAGAATTAAAACCCTTTAAAAACAACAACTTAAAATACAACAATATATTCCTGTAAAATTTTTAGACAATAAGAAGGATCAAACATGATCCTTTTTCAGTTTTTTTTACACCTCAAGCTATTTCGCCGAAATGTAATGCCCCGGTGACAAGATATTGTTCGGGTCTAGCCCAGTTTTAACAAGTTTATGAAGGTGTTTGAGTTCTTCACTGTAGTTCAAGTCATCGTTGATCATGGCGCGTGCCGATGAGCGATATGAGCTGAAACCTAACTCATTAAACGTTGCCATAAGTTCATCGTAACAAGCGATGGCGTTTTGATCTTCTTCTTCACTGCTGCGGTCAAATACAATCGACAATACGCAATCAACGGCTCGCTCATTAAGTAACGTTATAGAAATAGCTGGGTCAAATTTATACTTTTCAGAAATTGTTGTTGATGTCGTGACTAACTGTTGCAGCGTTTCTTTTGTCATGGGCCCGATTGGCGCGATCCAAATTAAACCTACAGCATCGACATCAGGATTACCCGTCGCGTTAGCAATTTCTCGTTTGCGGTGATAGACGCTATTGATAAAGAAGTTTGTCGGCTTTCCTTGCTTAAGACCAATAAGTTCCGCTAATACTGTGAACTGTGGCGACATTTTCTTTTGAAGCTTACTGAAATAGCGTTTCATAAAATTGGAATTGAACACATCTCTGAGCCAAATTGCGAATCCAGATGGCAGCGCCAATACCGACTTACCGGGACCTTTTAACTGCCGCTTTAATTTCCACAGTTTTGCCATAGCGCCTAAAGTCGAATCTGCATATAGGGCACCAGAAATCGTCCACGGACTCAATTGGTTCTCTTTTGCCAAACGCTCCACCATTTCTTCCGGAATCGGAAAAGTGTTGTTGGTTTCTTTGAATGGGTAGCGCATTATCGCTTGAATACCTTTATGTGTATTTGCGCAATGCATCTGACTATTTAAAGTGCCGTTTAGCTTTAGTGGGCGAAGCTGTTCTACCGTCCGGTAAAACGCCTGATCGCTGTCTAGCTTTATAAAGTACTTCCACAACTTTTTCTTCGCTGGCATTAGATGAAGATAAATTGCTGTGACTATGAACATATTGGATTGGGTACCTAAACCTTCCAAAACAGGGCCTATACCATGTTTGTGAATGCCGACATTCGAGGGGTTGTTACAACCCGCATGGCCAGTTTTAACGAACGTACCATCCGCCAATACAACTTCCATTCCCGCCAAGTGATCATAGTGATCACCATAGGCAGTGTGGCCAAACCCTCGCTCTAATGTATTAGATAAAACACTGCAATTGATAGATGAACCGGTCGCGTCCATCCAAAAGTCGCCCCCCTCAGCCTGCAGAAATTGGTACAATTGGATTTGACTGACGCCCGCCTCCAAACGAATAACCCCAAGCTTTTTGCCGTAAGGCTCATCCTCATCAAATCGATTCGATAACCACTGTGGAGTTGCGTTCAACTCTTTTAGACACATTAAGATGGCGTGGTCACAAGTCGGGGTAGCAGAACCATATCCCCAGTTTTGCCCACTACTGATAGGGTAGATTTTTAAGTTCGCACCGGATTCATTGCTGGCTTGTACTAATTTCACAATTGTTTGAACTTGCTCTACCGACTTTGGCACTACCACCAAAATTGATGTCTTATGCTCCGCGTAAGTGCAATGGTTATATTTCTCAAACAGCTCGCTATTGTGATTGTCTGACGAATACTCTATGTCGTCTTTTTTAATACTTTCAATAAAGTGTGATAGGTGGCTTGTCTGATCGTCTGTAGCCATAACAAAATTCCATCTGTGAAAAAATAAAGTGTTTTTAAAAGAGAGTCTTAAGTCTAACCCAAATATTGCCTAATGCTTCATAAATCGCGACTTCACTCTTTCGAAGTGATGACGCCCTGGGAATAAATGAACGCCATGTAACTTCGCCGTGTGACGTATGATATTCCGCAGGAGACAATATTGGTGACAAATTATGTTGGGCGAAAACGTACTGGACCCTAGCCAAATGACGGGCAGAAGATATTACTATGAATTTTGAATTGCCTACCTTTTTCTGCAACGAACGAGCCTCATCTTCAGTATCATAGGCGCCAGAGAGCACCTCAATGTTGTCTACTGATACCCCAAGAGAGGCTGCTACTTGAGAGTTCATTTCAGGATCAGAAACACCACCGTTTCGGTCACTCGTGCCGGTAAATATAAGCCTTTTTTCTGGGAACTGATGCCAGATTTGTACCGCCTGAACCGTTCGTGTCAAAGAGCATGACGCGGGTTTTGCTGCAAGCGGCAGTTTTTCATCATCCCGATGCCAACATCCGAGAACCACGACATAATCAAAGTCCAACGCAATCATTGCGTCGCGATTCTCTAGCGGTAATTTTGGAAACTTAAATTCCAGTGGCTTGAGCAGTAATTGGCTGGTCAACGGCATACTCATAAATAAGAAGGCTACTAGTGATAATGCCCCAACTCGAATTCCTGCCTTTTTCCAACCACAGCGGCACAATATTAGTGCGGCTCCTAGTAAAAAAAATACAATTGGCAACGGCGCAATCAACCAACCCAGTAGTTTTTTTACGACAAACAAGAACTCCATTTAGTGAGGTGTCGCTGGCGTGCCTAGATTATCGAGCTCGTCAAGCTTTGTTGGCTGTTCTCCCTGCAACTGCTTGCGGATATTTTTGAACAATCGCTTAAACCCTGGCGAGAGAGTGTTAGCCAACTCTCGAGGGTCTATGTGATACGGTGCGCGTCTTCCATGATAATCCACAACCGGACCGATTTGAGTGAATTTAATACCGACAAATGCCAAGCTTCTGGCTAGCCTAGGCTCCATCATCACAAAACAGTGGTGAATGTTTTTATCCAGAACCACGCTTGCAGCAGAGAGGTACAAGCCGACTGCGATAAACGGAAAACAACGCAACTCTCTTTCTGAATATGTCGTCTCGTTAATGACACCAGTAGCGGCGCCGGCATATTTATCCATTTGTCGACGCCTAAATTCCGCAGGCACCGCCAGGCGCGAAATTTCGCAGATTTCTCTACGATCGAAATTTGCTGGCGAGAGCGTTTCATGGTTGACCGAATCCATGCAGTATTTCTCAAATGGCAGCAATTGATCTTCACCGTTTGAGTAAACCACGCGCACTGTGCCAGCAAAATTTCTTGTTGATTTGTGTTGAATCAAACAGTGGAAGGAATGCGCATCAAAGTCATCAATTTCCTGCTGATTTTCCTGCAACTCTTCAAAATTCAGTTCTTCGCAGTAGACATTGTGGCGAATTCGAAAAGCGCTCTCTCGCATCGAGTCTGAGCGGGCTAACTGTGGCTCTAAAAACTGAGAAAAATGATCTGATATTTGTTTCGCTTCGCGGTTAGCACCATATTTCATGATCGTCCGAGCAAACGTTCCAATAATAGGCACATTTGAAAGTTTCTTTAAAAATTTCACAACAGATCCAAGTTGAGGTTTAAATTAGCATTAGATGAAAATGTCTACCGACACACCACAGTTTAACGCCATATTAAATAATTAGGCTAGCCTTAAAAGTGTTCATCGGCAGACGGAGTTGTGTCTTTAGAGCAAGTTGACTAAGTTTAATACCTCTAAGCTCATCAATCGATTGTCAGAAACTTTAACAACACCAATCCCCAAAAAGTAAAACACCATTAAAATCAGCATGTTAAAAAAAGGATCGAAATTTGCTTACATATAAATTAGTCGTTTATTTTTCACTCATTGCGAACTATAATTCGCGGTAGTGTAGTATTTAGTGGGTATTGGTAATGGACCAGCAAGAAAACAAAATTGAAGAGAACAAAATCGCTTCTCGTAGGAAGTTTATCACTCGTGCTTCTGCAGGTTTAGTTGTTGCAGCGTTGCCTGCGCGTTCAGTTTGGGCTGGCGCTCGTTCGGGCTCGATTGTCGCATCAGGCAACTCGTCGCTTTGGAATGAAGGCTCTGAAATCCAATTGCTGTCTCATGGCTTCTGGAAGAACAACGGTAATTGGCAGAACTCATTTGGCACGAAGTCCTTTAAAAGCGTTTTCGGTGGCAAGCCCTTTGATGATAATGGTAACAGAATTACCATTCGCCTACGCAAACTCAAGAGTGATGGAACGTACCGTTACAAAAACTATCACCCTAAGCTGAACGAAATTATCGGTTGTGAAGGCAACAGCGGCATAGTTTTGACTTTCAATAACGGATGGGAACCACTGCGCAATACAACAGACAATCCAACGTATTTACGTGACCATCACGGCGGTGCGAAATTTGATTTATCAGGTCCAAGCAACCTAAATGTGCAGATGATTGCTATGTTGTTGAATGCAATGCACGACGGCATGTACGGCTTGCATTACCCAATGATCGGCGCAGGTCGCCCGTTTGCCGATTGGCAGGGCTATGCTGAAGAGTTGGGTTACCTTGCTCAAGCAAATAAGTTTAGCGCAGGTACTGAATTGGACAACCTAATTCAAACGTATCACGCGTAGTGGACTTTAGTGTTTAAGCTTTGCAACAATATATTGCTGCATTATTTTAAGGACGATTCTGGAATCGTCCTTTTTAATGCCAACAGCGGCGAAACTCTCGGCCTCGCGGTCACACCAGACACACTTCTCGACCCTGCGATTGATTCCAGTAACGAGATGACAAATATACGAACGATGTTATTATCAAAGTCTTTCATCGAATCGTGCCCACAAAATGGAACAAATACTTAATATTGCACCTTTCAAAATTGCAATTGAAACGGATGTACCTTTAGTCGCACAAAACCTTGCGGCCATGTATCCAGAGGATGCATTTCTGGCAAATACTGATGCCCATTTGGCAGATTATTCGATTGGCCAAAACTACTCGAGCTTTTTTAGACGCTTTGTAAAACCTCAATCCACATTCGACTTCGACCAACAACAACCGTTTTTGGGACAAAAAGAGAACCATTCGTTCGCAAGTTTGGAGTGGGGACTTAACTACGTTATCGCCTCCTACGCGCTAGAATACGTGATCATTCACTCCGGTATCGTCGCCTATAATGACGATGCTATTATCTTTCCAGCGCCGCCAGGTAGCGGGAAAAGTACACTCACAGCATTTCTGCAAGGGCAGCCAGATTGGCGTTTACTATCCGATGAAATGGCATTAATTAAGCCTCACAGTCAATCCGCGGTTCCGTTTGTTCGTCCAATCTGTTTAAAAAATAAATCCATTGAAGTAACGAAGGGCTTTTATCCCAACGGCACATTCTCAACCATCGCTGCAAACACCCACAAAGGCGACGTCATTCATTTTAAACCAAGTCAAAACAGCTGGGACAAACGCAATGATGAAGCAACGATTCGAGCCATTGTTTTTCCGCAATATAAGCCAAATGCAGAACTTGAAATTGTCCAGCTAAATCAAACCCAAGGGTTTATGCAATTTGCCGAGAACGCTTTTAACTTTAACCTTTTAGGTAAAGTTGGATTCGACACCTTAGTTAAGATTATCGAGAACGCGCAAATTTTTGAGATTACTTACTCGGACGTCAATGACGTCAAAGACTTTCTACAACAGGACGTGTTAAATGCCTTCACCTCTTAACATTTATCGTCTGTTTACTGATTCTGAATATCCCTATACCTTGTCGGCCAAGGATTGGGAGAGTGCGGTCCTGATACTTAGACATGAAAGTTTGCTTGGCCGATTTGCACACCGTTTTTTGCCGTTGCTCGACAACATTAACGATCCAGATTTGCAGGCTTACTTGCGAACACACCTATCCAATGCGCTTACCTTGGCCGGTCGTCAAAACCACTCTGTGCAATTTGAATGTGAAGAAATAAATAAAACTCTAAACACTAAAGGTATTACACCTTTGTATTTGAAAGGTGCAGCTTATTCGTTGTTGAAAAACAACACCCACTTGGGCAGGACCTATGGCGATATCGACTTATTAGTTGAAAAACAACAAGTAGAATCATCTGAGCGAAGCTTAGCTATGGTGGGCTGGATAGGCAAAGAAGTAAATGACTACGACGAGAAGTACTATCGAGAGTGGGCTCATGAGATTCCCCCTCTTTGCCACGGAGGCAGAGGTACTGTTGCAGACTTGCATCACAATATTGTCCCACTCATTTCCAAGCGGGCTCCTGACATTAGTCAATTCACAGTAAATAGAGTCAAGCATAACGGTTTTGAAGTCCTAAACCCTGCGGCCATGACGTTGCATAGTGCCATCCATCTATTTTTGAATGAAGACTTTACCAAAGGCCTGCGAGACTTAAGTGACCTCGACTGCTTGTTTAGAGAATACGGCGACAGCAAATTTTGGGCAGAAATATACACCCTCGCACAAACAACGCATTTTGAAGTGGAATTGTTCCTAGCGATGTACTTTTGTCAAAGACATTTTGATACACCGGTTGACCAAGGGACATTGAATAAATTAGACACCTACAGCATAGGGAAGAAAGCTTACTGGCGATTCATTTTTGCTGCGGCAGTAGGTGCCAAACATCCTAAGGCAAACGTTAGCGGTCATGGCCTGCGGCTATTCTTAGCGTATATTCGTGGCCACTATCTGAAAATGCCACCAATAACACTTTTAAAACATCTCACCGTCAAAGGTTGGATGAGTGTTACCGAGTTAGTTCTCGGGAAGTCGTACTTACACAACAAAGACGAGCTAGCGGAGAAATAATGATCACTCGATTCTTTGTCACACTTATCGCTGTTTTTGCTCACATAGCGAGTGCTCACAACATAGAAGAGCAAATACGGCTGGTATCACAGACCAAATCTGCCGTAGTTGGCGTTGGAGTTTATGATCCGCTCGGTGCCCCAAAACACAAGTTGTTAGGAACGGGGTTCGCGATTCAAAACCGAGGCAGTAAAACCATTATTTTGACCAACCATCACGTTGTCAACGGCGCCCCTTTTAACAAGCCGAAGACGGAAATTTCTGTGCATATTGGCGAAGGGAAAAACGCCAAACTGATCAAAGCCAAACTGCTTGGACAATCAAGTCGTGCTGACATTGCACTATTAGAAATCAACGATTATGTTCCCGCACTAAGCTTACAAAGTGCCGGACAAACAGCGCCTGCGGGTTCGGAAATTCTGATTGTTGGACTCCCCATAGGCAGCGTTCTAGGCTTTTACAAAAGTGCGCACACAGGAATGGTGGCAGCCTATGTACCGATGGCGATTCCTCAAAGCAGAGCCAATCAACTGACACCAGAAGTCATTAGGCAGTTGCGCGATCCCTTGTTCGTCTACCAACTTGACGCCACCGCTTATCCTGGAAATAGTGGCTCACCAGTCATTAACAAGCAGACAGGAGAAGTCATCGCCATTCTTAATAGTGTTAAAGTAAAATCAACTAAAGAACATGTTTTGTCAGATCCGAGCGGTATCAGTTACGCTATTCCAGCGAGCGAAATTCGGCAGTTAATGAAGCAAACCCTATAAGGTAAATAGTAATGGAGTATATTCAGTCACTTGGCTTAAGTTTAGTGGTATTAGCTTATTTGGTTTGTGGCGCACTTACCTTTAATTCAAAAGCCAAAGGACGTGTTCGGTCGACATTCATCGTTTCCTATCTAGGTGTTGTTTTGTGGGCGCTCGGCTACTTGTTTATTCAGCAAGGAGAAGACTTCGTTCAGTTTATCCCGTTGCTCGAATTTATCTTTATTGGTAGTTGGCTACTTTTGCTCTTGGCTATCATGGACGACCGACACCAAAAGTTCAGAGACTTTATTCTAAGTAAATACCCACTTACTCTATTTCTTGGACTCTCTGCACTCGTATTTTTGTATTCGCAAAATATTATGACAACGGACCTACGCTTCAAGATCCTAATAGGTACCGAACTTCTGGCGAGCATTGCAGGTTTGTTGTTATTAGAACAAGTCTACCGCTCCTCGGCACAAGAAAAATGGTCATTTAAGCCTTTAGTGTTAGGACTTTCAGCTGCAAACATTTTTCAACTTGTGATGATGTCAAATGCACTACTGCTTAACGCTGTAGATGCACAGTATGTCATAGCGCGGCCTTACGTCTTTGTATTGATAGCGCCTATGTTATTGCTTAGCATGAAACGTGTTGAGTCATGGAATCTAAGGGTATTTGTCTCCAGAGAAGTTGTTCTGCACAGTTCACTATTGGTGTTTGCCGGTATCTATTTGATGGCGATGGCGCTGACCGGCTACTTTATCCAACAGACAGGCAAAGAATGGACGGGCGTTGTGCAAATAATCTTTGTCGCCGGAGCCTTAGTTGTTTTGGCGTACATCTTTGTTTCAGATTCCGTTCGTAAGTATTTCCGCACTTTTATTCAAAAACATTTTTACGCCAATCAGTTTGACTATAGAGAAGAGTGGATTGCCCTAACGTCCATTCTAGACCGAGCCAACCCAGAACAAGACTTTTATCAAGTTGGGCTAGAAGGCGTATTAAACTCACTGCATTACGAACGTGGATGTTATGCAAAGATCGAACAAGACACTTTGACTATGATGACACACGATCCGTTTAAGTTATCTATGGAAGCTATGTTTGAACTTAAAGTGTTGGCGCGTAAATTAGAACAAAACCATTGGCTTATTGATGTGTCCGAGTTTGGTGGTCGAGAGTACATACATGAATTTCAAGGCTATTCAGTAGTGCACCTGGCAGGTTTTGAAGTTGAAATCATTGCGCCTATTTTCATTGATGAAAAACTTCACGGTGTTTTTGTGCTTGCAAGCAATGGTAAGGAAAAGGTGCCGCTAAACTGGGAAGTAAGAGATTACTTGACTGCCATAGGTTCTCAAATTGGTAGCTATTTTCGATTTTGTGAGGCCCGAGTCAAACTCGAGGAGAATGCTAAGTTTGCCGCGTTCAATCGAATGTCAGCGTTTGTTGTTCACGATCTAAAAAACGTTATAGCTCAGATAGGAATGATAGTTGATAACGGCGAAAAATACCGGCACATTCCTGAGTTCATTGACGATACCTTTGAAACATTGGGTCATACCAAAGATCGTATGGACCGCATGTTGAGTCAGCTCAAAGAAAAACAACAACAAAGAAGCAACCATAGCCAACTTGATTTAGTTGAACTGCTGAAAACCACGGTTGCAGAGTTTGAACGAGCTTTACCTCGGCCATCGATACAAGCTTGTGACCAAGAGATCATTGTTCGCTTGGACAACGACAGAATGATTTCTGTTATTGGCCACTTGATCGACAATGCTCAACAAGCGACTGAAGACTTGGGTACCGTCACACTAGAAGTTAGTCAAACGCCTGAAGCTATCAAGATAACTATTTCCGATTCAGGCATTGGCATGACTCAAGATTTCATTGATAATCAATTGTTCAAACCGTTTGAAACCACCAAAGGCAACGCTGGTATGGGCGTTGGGGTGTACGAAGCAAAAACTTACGCAGAAGAACTGGGTGGCGCATTAACCGTCGAAAGCGAAGTCGGCCGCGGCACTACGTTCACTATGACGTTACCGTTAAGGAATATAAGTGGATAAGTTACTGATTGTAGAGGACGACCTAGGGATCCAAAAACAACTTAAATGGGGTCTACAAGGTTACGAATTATTGTTTGCTGAGGATAGGCAAAAAGCGATTTCCCAGCTTCGTCGCCATGAACCTAAAGTTGTCACACTCGATTTAGGCTTACCCCCTGACCCAGCCAATGCCAGCGAAGGACTCGCGACGTTATCGGAAATCATGTCACTCGCACCAAATACAAAAGTTATCTGTGTTACGGGTAATTCAGACAAAGCAAATGCGTTAAAAGCGATTGAGTTAGGTGCCTACGATTTTTATCAGAAGCCAATCGATATGGATACGTTGGCAATCATTGTTAACCGCGCATTTCACGTTGCTGAGCTCGAAGAAGAGAATCGTAAACTGCAACTGGGCGAGAATCCTTTCGGCACCATTATTGGCTCTAGCCCCACAATTCAAAAGGCTTGCAAGCTTGCAGAAAGAATCGCAAAAGCGGATATTACGACGTTGTTGCTCGGCGAAAGTGGTACGGGTAAAGAGTTGTTCGCACGCGCGATTCACGACGCCAGTCCAAGAGCCAAAGGGCCGTTTGTGGCTATCAACTGTGCTTCCATTCCTGACAACCTGCTTGAAAGCGAATTGTTTGGTTATGAAAAAGGTGCATTTACTGGTGCCGCCAAAACAACCAAAGGTAAAGTTGAATTTGCAAATGGCGGAACTCTATTTCTAGACGAAATCGGAGATATGCCTCTAAACCTTCAAGCTAAAATGCTTCGCTTCTTGCAAGAGCGTGTGATTGAACGCGTCGGTGGTCGCAGCGAAATTGGTGTAGATGTTCGCGTCGTCTGTGCAACCCACAGAGATTTGCCGCTGATGGCAAAAGATGAAGAGTTCAGAGAAGATTTATACTACCGTGTCGGCGAAGTCACTATATCTATTCCACCATTGCGCGACCGCAGTGGCGATGTCGTTGTTTTAGCAAAGCATTTTCTAAATACCTACAACCAAGAGTTTGGTCAAAAAGTTCGAGGATTTTCGGAAGACGCAATTCAAGCAATGATGAAACACGACTGGTCCGGTAACATTCGTGAATTGCAGAATAAATTAAAATCCGCAGTCATAATTTCAGACGCGAACTTGATCACAGCCGAAGATTTAGGTTTCTTCGGTGAAATCGATCCAAATGAACAAACTGAACTAAATTTGAAGGCAGTTCGCGAAGCCGCAGAAAGTGCCGCTATTCGCAGCGCTTTTGCCACCGCAAAACACAATATGTCTAGGACCGCAGAACTCTTAGGTGTTACACGACCGACACTTTACTCGTTAATAGACAAATACAACTTAAAAGACATTAAACCTGAATAATTCAAAGACATTTATCGGTTTGATACCTCAGATCAAAAAAGCCGCTGACTAGCGGCTTTTTTTAACTAATTGGCGTCTTTTTCTTCGCTCATCTTACGCAGCTCTTTTAAGATCTGCCCTTGCAATAAGACACTTCGACGATTCATGATTAACACCGATTCCAATAAGGCTTCGAGTTTCTCAGTATTAAAATCACCGCCTAAAGACGACGTGATCTCCGCTAGCTCAGCATCAGATACGTCCTGTTCTTTAATATCTTCCTTAGGTAAATCTTTTACCGCACGAAGCTTTGTACCTGTAGCAGTATGGGTTAATTGCATGTCGCGAGGTCTATCATCGTCTTGGTGATTTAATTCACCAGAAACTTCTTTCACAACATCTTCAATGACTTGCACGTCGATATGCTTGATTTCTTCCATGTAGGAATAGAGCAAAACACGGTCTAAGAAGGTATTGATTTTACGTGGAATGCCTTCGGTAAACTGATGAACACGAACAATTGCATCATGGGAAAACAAAGGCTCACCTTCCCAACCGGCTTTTGCCATGCGATAAGAAATATAATTCGACAGCTCTTCAGCCGTTAACGGCGTCAAACTGGCTGATGCAATCACACGCTGGCGGAATTGCTCCATTTGAGGTGCGCTCAAGATATCCTGCAGTTCCGATTGACCCAGTAAAAAGCTTTGAATTATCGCTTTACCATCCACTTGGATGTTGGACAACATACGCAATTCTTCGACGGACTCGATCGGTAGGTTTTGTGCCTCATCGATGATCAACAATAGACGACGGCCCAAACTGCCTAAGCGGCGCATGTATTCGGTTAGCTCAGCAATATGAGCAGCTTTGGAGTCACCCTCTGGGTGTAAGTGAAATAGCTTAGTGATTGCGACAATCAAGTCTTCCGGAGACAAGTTGGGCGTCACCAACTGCTTAGCAACGATATTGTCTTCTTGCAATTGCGATATCAGATGATTTGCGATCGTGGTTTTACCGGTACCAACATTACCTGTGATAACGATAAAGCCTTCGCCCTGACTCAGACCATACTGCAAGTAAGATAAAGCTTTCTGGTGCCCTGTACTGGCAAAAAAGATGTCCGGATCGGGTGTTAACTGAAACGGCTTACGATTTAACCCGAAATACTGCTCGTACATTGAATTGCGACTCCATGAATTCTAGCGATTGTTATTTTTTAGCGCCGCCAGCCAAACGAATGGTCATGACCGGCACCCAGATCAATGATGCCAGAGTCGTGAACAATAGACCAGTAATGATCACAGTTCCCATCGGACGCCATAAATCACCGCCATAAAGGGTCAATGGCAACAAGCCGACAATTGTCGTTAATGAGGTCAAAATAACCGGTGTAAATCGGCTCGACGCTGACTGTCTCATCGCATCTAGGTTGGGTAACATTTGTGCTTTGCCTCGATTAAAACCGTCAACCACAATGATCGCGTCATTAACCATAATGCCAATTAAACTGATCAAGCCGATAAACGCCATCATAGAGAAACTGATCCCAGTTAAAAACATACCCAACACACCACCTGCGAAGGCAATGGGCAACAAACTGATAATGACACCTGGTTGCGCAAAGCTATTAAACTGAATAAACAGTACAACGAATATGGACAACACAACCATGATCATGATTTCCGACAGGCCGCCAAAACTCTGCTTACGCGCTTCTTCTTCACCACCGACCTTATAACTTAGCCCGTTTTCCCAAGGCAAACTGTCCAAGTAGTCTAGAATCGCAGCGGTTTCGACAGCCGTGTTACCGCCGGGTAAAACATCAGCAGACACCTTGGCCATTCGACTGCGTTGATAGTGATAATACGGTGATTCAAGCTTGTTTACTTTGATCGCAGCGACCGCGTCGAGCGGAATGTTTTCACCTGCGTCATTAGTAATATAGATGTCTTTCAAGGACTGCGCGTCTACCACTTCGGAGCGCACCATCACTGGGAAGTTCTGCCCGTACTTATCAGTAATACCACCAACAAAAGTTCCATCAACTAAATTGCGCACTTGTTGCTCTGCCGAAGCCAAAGATATGTTTGAACGCGACGCTTTCAATTCGTCAATCATTACGTCATAGGACAAGCCCGAATCGCGAGAGATGTTCCTAACATCAAACACTTTCTCTTGCTTGCGCATAAAGTCTTGCAGTTGCGCGCTACGCGCATTTAACTGCTCTAAGTCATCACCAATGATACGAATGGTGATTGGTCGGTCAGTTACAGGCCCCTGCTGAAACTCGTAAACATTAACTTTCGAGCCTTGGAAATCTTGATATTGCGTGCGGATTTGGCTCATCAATGCCTGTATTTTTTCGCTGTCATAACCGTCGGTGAGTAACATCATTTGGGCATAGTTTGCCAAACCTCGACGGGATATATGGTTGTAGTAAATACGTGGGTTCGTGCTTCCTACAGTGGTCACTACTGACGTTACTTCCGGCAGTTGTTTGAAGTCTCGAGCCAAGGCTAACGCCACATCACGCGTGTGCTCCAAAGAAGACATTTGCGGAGTCTGTACATTCACCACCACAATGTTCTTTTCAGCTTTAGGGAACAAACTGACCCCCACTTTTGGAAACAGACTAATACAGGCAAATGTCGCGGCAAGGAACACTAACATCACCACAAACGGCCATTTCAAACAAAAAGTCAGAAAGCGCGCATAGTAGTTCTCAGCAAAATGATTCAGGTGATGAGAAAGTGATAACTTCGAGTGCTTGGACACACCAAATACGCTCATTAGCGCCGGTAGTATAACCAAAGCCACCACTAAACTTGCCACTAATGCGATGGTAACTGAGACTGGCATTGCCCGCATAAAATCGCCGGTATCACTGGCGAGTAGCAACATAGGAACAAACGCCAATACGGTGGTAAAGGTACCCGCTATTAAAGGTAACCCAACTTCTCCGATCACCAACTTAATTGTTTGAATGTTCGACTCGCCTTTTTCTTTGTATTTCACAAACTGCTCAACAACCACGAGCGAGTTATCAACGAGCAGACCCAAAGCGACAATCAGACCGGCAATCGACATTTGCTGAAGCACGAAACCCATTGCGTTGAGCAATACCAAAGTGAAAAATATCGTCAGCGGCAACGCCAATGAAACCCAGAGTGACTGTTTCGGGCCCATGAAAAACAGCAAACACACGAGAATAAGAATCAAGCCGCTTAACAAGTCATACAAGAAGCCAGATATACGCTGTTCGACACTCTTTTCTTGTTCAAAAATGCGTTTTAGCTCTACCTCGGGGTGGGCGGCAACAAAGGTGTTTATCTCCTCGTTAACTTTGGCACCAAACTCAAAAATGCTCGCGCCCATTCGTTGTTGGGCTGTCACAAACACGACAGGAAACTGATCAACAAACGCCAAGTTATTTTCTTTGTAAGGCACCAAGGTCAGTTCTGCAATGTCCTTAACGTAGATGTAGTCGCCGTTGTCAGTACCCACTAAGGTATTTTCAATTTGATCAAAGGTTCGGAACTCGCCACTGAGTTTTATGCTGAAGCGAACCTTGCCTTGATCGATATAACCGGCGTGACTTGGACTTGCCCTTAGTGCGAGTACTTGGCGAACTTGGTCGACAGAAATGTTATGACGAATCAATTTTTCATTGTCCACAGCAACTTCTACCACGAGCTGCGGCATGCCCCAGACTTGGGCTTGGCGTACGTCTTTCAGTGCTTGTAAGTTTTGCTGCAGTTTTTCCGACAAACGATGCAAGGTTTGCCAATCTTGATCCGGTGACGACATCGCCAACTGCAATACATTCACCGTGATGGGTGATGCTTTAAAAAATAGGGTGTTACGCACATCTGCAGGAAACTGCTCTTTCACGCGGCCAATAGCGCGCACAACCTCATCAAAACTTTCATCTGGGTCGGTACCGTATAAAAAGCGCAGGGTGAAGGTCACGGCACCGTGCTTTATCTCAGTTTCAATGCTCTTGATGTCTTCAACAATGTTGAGTGAGTCTTCAATTGGGTCAACAACTTGAGTCTCAAGCGCTGTTGGCGACATACCTGGCGCAATCAGTTCCACTACACTGATTGGCATTTCGAATTGAGGGTCTTCAGCTTTTGGCATCGTCATTAACGACGAAGCGCCTAAGGCTATGATCATTATGATCAAGAGCCATAACAAACGGATATTATTGGCAAAGTATTGGGCAGTTGAAAGTAACACGGCGTCTCTCTAGTTATTCTTTAACAACGTCAATACTCGACTGCTTGTCGCCAGCCAAATAGACAAATTCTGAATCTAAGCCAACCACTGAAAACCGTTTTGGCCGAATTTTGTTTTGCGCATCTTGGATTTTGACAATAGCGGTGTGATTAAAGTCGATGGTGGCTAAATGAGACGGAACTTTAAATACAAATACCGAATCTCCGAGAACATTCACAGAATAGAGCTTACCAATCGTGAAGCGCCCCTCTGGTTGCACTGCGACCTGAATTTCAAACAAGCCAGTCATCAGATTTGGAGTTTTTGAAATTGTTCTCACTTCACCAACAAAAGATTGTTGGCTGGCCGTGGAGGTCACGGTCAATTCGGTCCCCACTGAAAGGTTTTCCAGCTCATCTTCTTTGACACCGACTTCAACCACCAAATTATTATTGAGTGGCGCAACTTCTAAAATCATTTGTCCCGGAGCGGCCCACTCTCCTAAGTCTGCCAATCGTTTGATCACCACGCCATCATATGGCGCAACCACTGTCGATGCTGCCAGAAACTCTCGAACTCGAGTGATACCGGCTTTCAACTGCGACGATTGCGACTTGTATTTTTCCAACTCACTTTCGGATACTGCATTTTGTTTACGGAGTTTACTTAAACGTCGAACCTCTTGGTTAACATAAGCTTTTTCGGCAAGAAGAGCATTGAGCTCGGAATTTAGAGTGTCGGTATCGACAGATGCCAACAATTGGCCTTTCTTAAAGCTATCGCCCACATCTACGTTGAGAGCTTTGATGTTGCCGGAAGATTTAAACGAGTATTGATAGGTACGATAAAAGTCCAACTGACCTATGCGAGTCGAGGTGACGTTGTATGGCTCAAGCTCAATCGAAACGGTCTCTGCGGTGGCATTAAAGGTCAAGCTGACCAAAATTAGTGCGGAAACAAACAAACTACGAAGCACCGGTTTTCTCCTAACTTAACCTTAAATAACGGCTTGCGTGTTCACACTCAGTTAAGGTTAATTCTTTGTTTTATAAATTAATTACCAATATTAGGAGAGTTATCGGAAATAAACCATGATTGCTTAATGAAAATTACTGAAAAAGTTGGGAATTTAGCTTTGTTCAGTCGGAATGATGAAATAAACGGTCAATCCACCGATAGAACTTTGTTCCGCGCGAATTTTGCCACCGTGTAGCTCTACTAGACTTTTACAAATAGATAGCCCCAATCCGGAGCCACCCGTTTGTCGGCTGCGGGATTTTTCAACCCGATATAAACGAGTAAATATCTTGCCCAACTGGTCTTTTTCAACCGAAGGAGACGTATCCTCAATCAACACTTTTAAGCCGCCGTTGTGCTCTTGCGCAACTAAACGAATTAGGCCGGGTTTATCAGTGTAGTGACAACTGTTGGATATCAGATTACAAACAATTTGTTTAATACGCTCAGGGTCGATCTGCAAGCTGAGTTCCTTGAGATCAAGATGGGATTCGAAGCGGAACCCTTTGGCGTTGACAAACTCTTTCAGCTCTTCTGCCCAAATGGAAAACTCCTGGGCAACATCACAATCGACTTTGTTGAGTTTCAACGTCCCGGTATCCGATTGCGCTAATTCATAAATGTCGCTGATCAAGCGATTGATATCCATGATCTTTGCGCCCAATTTTTCATAACTGGCATCAACATCTTTGACAATATTGTGTTGCAAAGCATCCACTTGCAGCTTCAGAGAGGTCAGTGGGGTACGCAGTTCATGTGACACATCTGCCAATAACTGGTCTTTCTGGTTTAGTGCATCTTTGTACAGCTTGGCTTTCAACAGTGCCCATTTTCGACGTTGCAACAACAAAAACGAGATCAACGCCAAGGCGGCTGCGATGGACAAAAACACTATGATATTGCGGTCGTTTTGGGCTCTTTCTGCCACCAGCATTTCGCTCTGCATGGCTTGTTGCTGCTGCAACTTAGTCACTTTGATTTGCTCTTCTAACAAGTTGATATCGCGTTTGTGTTTTTCAGTTTCCTTTATGTGCTGATCAGTATTCAGCTTTTGCTCAATCTCAAACGCCAAACGCAAATGTTTAAAGGCTTTGTCGTCCTGTTCTAATAGGTGATAAATCTCAGCTAAGAGTTTCTGGTCTTCAAATATGTGCGTTTCCAACGATAAGTCGGTGGCGATGTCCAAAGAACGTTTAACAAACGTTTCCGCCTTAGTGTATTCACGCACGTCAAAATAGAATTGACCAAAAGCGTGCCATGCGGCTCTGAGCTGATATGGAATGTTTGAACGTTCAGCTGCTTCCAGCCCTAGATTTAAGGAATTAACCCGATTTTCTCTGTCGTCTAACAACTTATAAACTTGCGCTTGTTGCAAATAAGCACGAGAGAGCGCTTGCTCTGCGCCTTGTTTGATCAGCAGTTTTATCGATTCTTGGGTGTGTTGCAGTGCTGTATCGTAATCTTGTCGGCGAATATTCAACGTAGCAATGCGGTAATGATCGTATGCAATGTCTTGAATATTATTGAGTTGAGTGTCCAGTTCTAACGCTCTTAAATAATACTCCATCGCTTTATCAAGCTCTTCAGAGCGCAAGTACAACTCACCCAGATTAAAATAGTTTGTTGCCAGATCGCCCGGTTCATCGCCTTTCTCAAAAATCACTCTTGCCATCTGTTGGTATTTCAGCGCTTCCGCTAAATTTCCCATGGACTCATACATGACGCCAATGCTGCCATAACTGTCAGCTAGGCCATTTTCGTCATCCGTACTTTGATAAAACTCAATGGCTTTCTCGTAATAATATTTGGCTTCAAGGAGCTTAAATTGATAGCGCATGTACATGCCGAGCATGCGGTAGACGTTGCCCAGTTGTGGAGAGTCTGGCTCTGCCAGTGGCAAGATTTGTTGTTTGGCAATTTCTTCGGCGCGGATGTAGTTGTTTCGGCTCTTCTCAAAGGATGAAATCGCGACCAATACACGGATTTTGAGTTCTTTGTCAAAATCGTCAAATTCTAACATTAGCTCATCATAGATGTTTTGAGCCGCCTCAATCTGCCCACTCTGGTAATAGATAGAGGCCAGTTTCAGCTTCACTCTAACCGACGTTAAGCTATTCGCGCGTTCTAACAGTTTGCGGGCTTTTTCTTCATCTGCTTTTGTCGCCGATTGAATCGCTTTGATTTCTTTTAGAATCCCCGGCTGATACTCCACCTTTGCCAACGCAGGTGAGATCCACAAGCCAGCAGCAATAAGCGCAGTTGAAAGGAAAAAAGAAAAGCGACTCATATCACAACCTAAATTGGACTAAATCTATAACCAGCACCGTAAACACTCTGAATTGGGGTATTTTCTGCACCCACTTCTTTGAACTTTTTACGAATGTTTTTGACATGGCTGTCAATCGTGCGGTCGGTGATATCTCGGTACTGAGGGTAGGCAAACTCAATGATATGCTCTCGCGAATAAATCCGCTCTGGCGCGTTATAAAGTAGCTCAAACAAGTTGAATTCAAGCGCAGACAAACCAACTTGCTCGCCTTTAAAGGTTACTTCTCGGTTGTCAGGGAATAACGCTAAGTTACTAAACTGCACTTTGCCTTCGGTCCGACTCAGAATAGCTTTTACACGCAGAATCAATTCCATCGCATCAAACGGCTTGCACATGTAATCGTCTGCACCAGACTCAAGGCCAACGAGCTTATCCACTTGCTCAACTTTTGCAGTGAGCATTACAATCGGCACGTTACTGAAGGTACGGATTTCTTTGGTTAGGTCTAGACCATCTCTGTTAGGCAACATCAAATCCATAACAATAAGATCTGGCTGGTAGGTTTTTGCGGCGGCGATAACCAAGGCCCCGTCATCTACATGACGAGTTTCAAACTCCTGATGTTGAAAAAACAGCTGCAAGTTTTCAGCAATATCGTATTCATCTTCAACGATCAAAATTTTAGGCATAAGATCACATCCAAAATATTCGGTGGTGTAATCTTCCATTATGTCGGTATCTAACACAGTTTCCTAGCTTGCCATCAATTTATTGTCGCGATAATGCGACAAAACTACGCCAATTTGTTGTCTTAGTGCAGAATCTAGCGACAAATCCAAAGACATCATTTCCAATAATTCCGGTAACTCTTCTAAATTACATAAATCTTGAGCACTCATTAATTGAGTATCTTCTAGAGAAATCCCTAAATCTTTTAGCGCCGATACCATCCTGGCGTTTACGGCATTTAGCGCATTCATTTAACTTTTTTAACCTTGAGGTTTACTTCAACTTGGCTATTAAAACGGCTAAATATGCAAGAATTATGGAACGCCTAGGTTATTCGCAGCTTTCAGTTCTGGTCAGATCTGTACCCAATTCAGCCCCAAACAGTGGTGTCATTCTGGTAGCAGTAGTGATAGCCTTGGGGCAACGATTCGCACAATAACAAAAATAAAATGAACCATTTCATCGTTGAATTTAAACAAGCTTTTAGCCCAGAGTTTTGCCAGCAAATCATTGAAAAATTTAACAACGACGCCCGTAAACACCCGGGTCGGACAGGCTCTGGCGTCGACACCAGTAAAAAGAACAGTTCAGATTTGGCCATCTCATCAATACCTGAGTGGCAAGCCATAGAACAGCAAATCCAACAGACCATTCGACAAGCGGTCAATCAATACGCAAAGGCCTATCCACATTTACTGGTCGGGGCCGTGTCGACCCAGCTCCAAACGCCAGACGGTCAAATACGTGAAATTAATGGTGCAGATATCCAACAGATGAATGACGACCAACGAGCGGCCATCGTCGACCGCCTGTTTCAATTTGAACCCATCAACATGCAAAAGTATGAAAAGCAAACCGGTGGCTATCCATATTGGCATTCCGAGCACTTTCCACACCCAACGGATAAGTCACAACGCTCGTTGCACAGAGTATTACTTTGGCTGATTTATTTAAATGACGTAACAGATGGCGGTGAAACAGAGTTTCTGTATCAGCAAGCTAAACTCAAACCGCAAACGGGCAGTTTAGTATTAGCGCCTTGTGGGTTTACTCACACACATTGCGGCCACCCGCCTCTTTCGAACGAGAAGTACGTATTGGCGTCATGGGTCGGCTTCAAAGAAGCAAACAAACTCTACGGTCAGTGAAGCCTTCACTTGCTAAGGCTGCAACGGCTAAAAGATGTCAATGCAGCTTGGCTTTTGGTATTGGGTTGAATGTTCCCCCTAACACAAAGTCGCAAGCGTCTTGCTCGGACAGCTCGTACTTATCTTGCAAATCTTCAATGGCATGAACTGCCGCTTGTTGCTCTTCGACTGAAGGTAATCCCTCACATATTTCAGCGAATACTGCTAACAAATCTTCATCAATGTAAGACATGTTAATTCCCCGTCGGTGCATTATTACTTTAGTATAGAATCAATTCTGAGTTTGCACTTCAGTAATCAAGGTTATTAGACGATTTGTTGACCCCCTACTCCTCTTTTCAGTTGTACTTGAAACTGATATAACAACTAGTCTGCGTAGAACCTGTGTTTTATTTAAAGGGGATCTAGGATGGTCAAATTTTTTCAATCGCTCATTTGGGTGATGTTCATCAGCATCGCAAATTCTGCATTTGCAACTTCAAAAACCCCGTCAATTGGGCCTAGTATTGAAGAATTAAACGCCTTAAAGGCAAAGGCGGATCAGCTCAAAGAGGCTGGTGCTGTTGTTTTAAGCAGACGTGGCCATACAGAGCTAAATACCGAAGGCCTTGAAGTCACCACGTATTACAATGCGATTTATTTAAAAAGCCAAGAAGCGGTCAAGGATTACACTCGGCTTACAAGTTCTTTCAGCACCTACTATTTCGAAAAAGACATAGATTTTGCTCGCGTTATTGATGGCGAAGGTAAGATCCACACGATGAAAGAAGATGCCATCTCATTGGCAGCCCCAAATTCTGACGACTACCTAGACGACACTAAACAGTACGAGTTCGCTGTACCGCAGTTGAAAATTGGCAACATCATTGAGTATCAAACCACCTCTCGCCAGATCCGTTCGTTTGTAAATACAGAATGGTTCTCAGAGATTAATTTTAATTTTGTAAAGTACTTGCCGGCCAAGAATTGGTTGCGTATCGACCCAGTTATTGAGACATACAACGTATTTGACGTCCCAAATTCGATCAAACTGAACTTAATCAAACACAACATAGACGTGACACCTGAAGTCACAACAAAAGACAATCGCACTTTGTACGTATGGTCCTACAACAATGTGCCAGGGTTGATGTTAGAGTCCAATATGCCTTCAGTATCGAAACAACTGCCGAGCGTCGACATATCAACAATGCCTAACTGGGCCCAAGTGAATCATTGGTATAAAGATCTGTTTTACCCATCACAAACTAGCTCCGCTGAAGTCACCAATTTAGCGCAACAGCTGTTTACTGGATTAACTACCGACGATGAAAAAATTCGGGCTGTATTCCAATACATGCAAGACAATATTCGTTACATTGGCGCTCACGTAGGCCGCGGCGGTTACCAACCTCATCACGCGAGTGAAGTCGTAACCAATGCCTATGGTGACTGTAAAGACCAATCGGCTTTAATCGTCGCGTTGCTGACCGAAGCCAATATCAAAGCCTATCCGGTGATGATAAACACCCACCCTGGCGCTCGTTTTAACGACAACTTAGCGTCTTTAAACTTCGATCATATGATCACCTATGTAGAGACGGAGCAACAGACATACTGGTTAGATACAAGCGGTGAAACAGGCGCATTCCCGGGCATCAGTGGCACCCTTGCGGGCAAAAAAGCCTTTGTGGTTGACCGCCAAGATGGTCGCGTATTGACCTTGCCTGAACTTAGCCCTGACGACAACGTTGCTAACATTTCCGTTGAATTTGCATACCAAGGAACTGAGTTAATCGCTGACGTTGAAATGCGCTTCAGTGGTCAGGTTGAGACAAATCTGCGTAATTACACAATTTATTCGCCAGAAAAAATGGCGTCAATGGAGCAATTGATTTCGCCATTTGTGTACAGCAAGCGATTAATGAATTATGAAACCACTGACCCAACAGACATAACTACACCGTTTGTGATCACCAGTCAGTTCACTGAACTGTTTACTTTGACCGATGAAATCACATCGTTTAACTATTCTTATGACTACTCCAGTATCCTCAAGGTATTTACCAATATTTCCGCATTGCCCCCGGTAGACTCCCGCCAACAAGCGTTTGAGGTACTTATTCCGTTGAAAGTTAATTTGTCGGTGCGTTATCCGCGGCCTTGGTCGGACAGTGAAATTGTTCACCGTAATCATGCACCGAATATGCAAAATGCCTTTTTCGAGATGCAACACACAGTGACCGAGACTGAGGACACGTTGCAAGTTGATACCCAATTTATTTTGCCGAAACAAGAAGTCAGTGTTGACGATTACCCTGAGTTCTACCAGCTAGTACAAGCTGCCAGTGACAACAGTAGCTATTACGCCTACGAGCGCCAAGATAACAGTGCCACAGCTGACATAAGCTCTGAGCCTATTGGCGCCCAAATTGACCAAGTTAAGGTGCTTTTAGACACCGCTCAATTTGAATCCGCGTTGAACAAGCTGAAAATCATTGTGGGGAATCACGGCGGCCATGCCGAAGCGCATTTCTTACTCGGTCTTGCATATGGCTTTAATGGTCAAGACGAGCTATCAGAAAAAGCATTCAGCCGAGCCATGGAATTGGGCTACGAACTCTAGGGACATCAAATGAAACGATTATTTATTTTGGTGGCCTTTGGTTCATCACTATTAGGCTGCGGCATAACACCTACGCAAACCGCGGCGCCTTCAAAATCAACTAATGAACTGAGGTATGAGGCATATCCTAAAGATACAGCAACCCTCGAAGCGCTCGTTAATGAACAAATCGCACTGTTCGATCAACTCGGTGAAAATGCCACTCAAGGTCTGTTTGAACAGATTTTTGTAAACCTCAAAACACTGGTCGAGCAAAAGCCTCAAGACCGTGAGTTAGTCTATCGATTTTACCGCATCGGATTGCTCCGCGGCTTTGTAAACCAAGAGTATGATTTGAATTACTGGCAGAACTTCTATCAGCAACACGCGTTTTTAGCCTTAATTAATATCGCTCCTCCAATCTACATGACCTATTTGATGTCAGAGCAAGAGATGGAGCAAGATGCATCGCAGGCCAAGCCAATTTTGTTGCAAACCGTCAAAGACAGTCATGCATTTATCAACGGCCACCTAAAACTTGCGGATATGTATTACGAAGAAGGTCAATTGGAGCTCTCCGTATATCTATTAAACCGATTGGCCAAAGCCTATCCAGACAACGTAGAAGTGCTTACGAACCTAAATTGGAATCGACTAGAACTTGTGCAAAACAACGTCTGTCAACGCAACATAGACAACGCCTTAGACGCCACTTTTGAACAAGCCAAAAACCTGACCAAACTAGAACCAGACAACCCTAGCAACCATGTTTTGCTGGGCAGTGTTTTGCGAGAAAAAGGCCGCTTTATGTTGTCGAGCTTTTCAATCAAGAAAGCCGCTCAATTAGCGCCTGAAAATTCCACGGACTATTTAGAAGCGGAGTTTTGGAACCGCAAATTAACTGGCATTGAAGCGCAGTTGACATCAAAAACGCCGGAACAACTGGACGAGCACCAAATGGCGTTGGTGATGTTAACCCACCTAGCCCAGGGTCAATGGAGTGAACTGTTGGATGCGACACAAGCCTACAACAGCAAAGACGATCTCAGTCTGTATAGTGCTCTATACGGGGCGTATAGTGCGAAGTTTCTTAACCAAGACGAACAATTTCAAGCCTTGATTCGACAAAGTTTGCTGCGACAAGCTCCAACAGCATGGCAACAGTCCATGTTTGATTTTGCCTTGGGTAAGATAGGTGAACAACAACTTTTGAGTATCGCGCAAAACCGATGCGATGAATCAGAAGCTCGATTTGTCATTGCTCTGGAGCATGGAGCAAAGGGCAATACAGAACGCCTTTACCAAGAAATGAATAAAATTATCGGCTTGAATGTGAACGGCTATTACGAGTTTGCATTGGCCAGAAACATTCTAAAACTGAAAGCTCTGTAACGCTCAGAGCCTCCTGAATTGAATGCGCCGGGGCAAACCGGCGCGCATATTTGTCCCTCAGAATCGGACCTGAATGCCAGTTTCCAATTTGGTTCTATCGAATCGATAAACTTGGGTGTCGGAATCAAAATTGTAGTAATTGGCGTTAGCGTAATAGCTCAGTTGAACCTCGTTCCAACTTGCTAAACGCCCATCTATAGCCAACTTCAAGTGAATGCCCTGATTATCGGGTAACTCGTCATTAACGTCATCGGCGTTGGTCAAAGCGCCCTCGCGAGTATAAGCTAAATCTCGATAAGCCGCCGAAACAGTGTAACTCAACGCGTCGGAGAGTGTGTGGCGCAAATCCGCCTTTAACGACAGATAATTAGTGTCATAATAACCTTGGGCATTGTCTTCTTTCGACGTGTAGCTGGCGGTCACCGACAACCTCAAATCCTCAGCTAATTGATGACGAAGCTTGTACTCAATGCCTTGATAGGCATACTCAGAGTTGAGTCCAACAATAGATTTACCATCGAGATCTTTTGCCGCCCTATCGTCATATACTCGGTTGCGCATGAACCCTGAGAACTCATGACGCGTAGCCTTGCTACTGCGATACAACCAACCAGCCGACATTTGCCACTGTTCGTAATCCAGATTCGACAGGCCAAGAGCAGTGTAATCTTCATAATCCATCACTCGATACTCCCAATCAAACAGCAGGTAGTGTTGTTTATTGAGTCGATATCGAAGATCCAAAGAGGGTGTTAATCGGCTGTAATCGTATCGGTCTTCGGCAGATTGCCCGTTCGTTTGATAGACCTGACCGCTAAAACGACTGACATAAGTGCGGTCACTGTGCTGATATCTGACGCCTGCGCGGTAGCTTAATTTGTTATCAAGCAATTTATCTTTGTAACCAACAAACAGCCGATAACTGCTCGAGTCGGCCGTGGCTAAGTCTTGATACAACCATTGACTCATGCTGGCATCGAAAACCAACGCGCTTTTACTGTCAGATTTGATCCTGACATTACTAAAAATATAGTTCTGCTCTTCTGGCGAAAACTGGGAGGCCAAACGATGTGGGTTAGTATCTATACCTAACCCCGCTTTGACACTAACGTCGACAGCAAATGCCGAAGTCGTGCTAATAGTTAAAATGCATGCTAGCCAAGCTTTACTATTCATATTCATCAATTTAAATCTCCAATACTCTTATCATACTTGGTAATTCACTTGCTCACACCGTTAATGGGTAAGATTCAAGGAAAGATCGGAAGGGTTATTTCGTTTCGCCAATAGAATATTGGTGCGTGTTTGCCATTTTTTGGATGCCAACAGTCGCTCGTGTTTCGGCTGTTTGCTGGTTTGTAATTGACTGATAAACAAACGCCCATATTGACCTTCTAAATTTTTGGGTAGGGGTTTCAGCCGCTCACGTCTCTGCTGATTCAGTGCTAAAAACATATGTTCAGCCAACAATTGATCATCAGCGTCCGAGCTGTGTACTTTGAGCCATTGCCAATGCTTACTTGCGGCCGCTAAATTGCCCAGTTCAGTCTCTACCCATGCCAACGCCTTGCGATATTCGTCGTCACTTGCTTCCAAAGCACTGGCTTTCTCTAGCAGCGGTAAAGCGCGCTGATACAGGCCTTGCGATAAACCATAACTGCCAGCGCGGAAGAACACGTTGGCCTGGTCGACGCCTAAAGCCGCCGCCCGCTCAAAGGTTTGCATAACCACAGTGGCCGGCAAATCTAATTCTGCTTCCACATTCGCTAGTTTTAGCCAGGTTGCTGCGTGATTTGGCCGGTACTCGATAGAACTGATGAAATACTCTCTCGCTAGTTCTAATTGCCCCATTTCACGGTAGTTACTGGCTAGTAGTGACTGCGCTTTTGCCAACTTTCGGCCTGCACTGACATTTTCAGCACGGTGCAAAACTTGATTCGACAAGTTAAAACGTTGTTGCTTTCTGAGAAGAATCGCCAGGTTTAACAAGCCCGCTTGATGATTGGGAAAGTACTCGACCAAGGTTTGGTATTGGACAATCGCTTTTTCTACGTCTCCAACCCTACTGTTTGCCGCGGCCGAGTAAAATTTGACACTGGCCGCCATGCCATATTTGTCCCCAAGCTTCTCGAGCATCTCAATCAGCAACAGATAATCGCGGTGTTGGTACAACCGGTCACTCACCTCTTCAACAATGCGTTCCTGTTCCACGTAACTGGCGGTTTTGAACCACTGGTGACTGGTCAAAGGTTTTCGCTTGAGCGCCTGTTGATGCAATTCGTCAAGAATCAGCTCAGGTACTACAACGTCTTCTAGCGGATTGCGCTTCAATTCTTGCTCTTCATACAGTTCTTCAAGCGAAGCTATTGTCGTCGACTTCTTAATCACTTGGCTTTGCGCCGGTAAAAATCGGTCGGCAAACACAATGGCCACAAAAATCACAATGAATAAAAGACAGTGAATAAAGGTAGATTTGCTGTTCATATTAATTCCTAGGCTTTAACTGCAGAAACTTGGCGTAAGTGGTCATTGATGGGCGTTGCTAGGCCACGCTTTGTGACATTTTGGATTTCCAACCCAGGTCGACCGTTGACTTCAAGCACCAATGGACCTCGAGTGTTGTCTATGCAGATATCAACGCCCATGTAACCCAACGGAATCGCTGCGAAACACTTTTCGCTCATATCAAGAATCTGCTGCCACTGAGGTAGTTGGATATCTGTCAAACGAGCGCCACTGTCTGGATGACGGTCAATGTCTTGATTGAATTGACGCGCTCCGGTTATAGAGCCGGTCTTTAGATCCAATGCCGCGCCAATTGCTCCCTGATGCAGGTTGGCCTTACCGCCGCTCTTTTTGGTTGGGATCCGTAACATGGCGTTGATGACTTTGCCGTGCAATAACACGACACGAACGTCGCACAAACCGTCAGGAGATACCTTCGCCAACGACGAATGCTGCTGAATGAGAGGCTCTATATACGCGATGTCTGAGTCACCCAATTGCGAATAGTGACCATTGATAATGTCATGGACCAAGCCATAAATATCAAAGAAGGTTTTCTCTTTGCCACTGGCAGAAATAAAGGTTTTTTCGATATTGTCTTTGATAACTAAAATGCCATTTCCCTGACTGCCAGCATTGGGTTTCACCACAAATTGATCAAACTTCGCAATGGTTTTTGGTAACCGCTTTAAATCAATAAGTGAGTCAAATCGAGCCAAAGTACCTGGTACAGGCACATCATATCGAGCAAGCGCTTGTTTGCTGCTCAGTTTGTCCGCGGCCAATTGCAATAGTTGCGGCGAGTTAAGCTCATTAACCAGCTTTTTGTTACGACTGTTAATGCCAATCACATCATCGCTGAACTTTCGAGCATGACGAAAGCGCAATAACTCGTTAAGACGTGCACCGGTCCAACGACCGAAGTAGATCTGTCCAACCACGACAAAGAAATACAATTCAGGGAAAAGAATAAACGCGTTTTGTAAGGTGGAAGATTGCAATACGTAGAAGCACATGAAAATACTTACCGCCGTACCGAACGTCGATTTGACTAAGCTGGTCCAATCGCGCTGGGTAATTAAGTCGTGCATCTTGTCCGCGACAAAGCTAATGACAATAACAGGAAACAAAGACAATAAACCGCTTTGCAGACTCAGTTGTTGTTCTACTTGCATCAAACCAACCAAAGTAATCATGTTGATGACGGTGATAAGAATGGCCAGGCGAGGAATTTTTAACAGCTTCAGAGGGGCAAGTAAGGCATAGGTCGCCACCGCAAGTGCCAACACTAAAACAAAACCCATCAAGCCAACGTACAAACCAACCAAAGTGCAGGCAGAGGCAATCAGCATCGGCATAAACACACCAAAACTTTGGAAACCAAACACGTTACGCAACACGGTAATGACCAACGCACAAAGTGGCATCAGCAAAAAAATGGCGAACGTTTGCTCAGACACACCCAATTTAGTTTTTAATTTTTGCAACCAGTTTGCATTCGCCGCTGAGTCCCCTTCCCCCGCTAGAAGAGCCTGCGCGATGCGTTGTCCTTCGATAGTAAACTGATAATCAAAGTCGATGTTTTTAGTATGAGAAAACAAGCTTAAATCGCCTCGATACAGCTCCAAATAATTGTCAGGCAAAGAGGCAAAATGGTTGTTCGTTGGGTCAAACGGCACCCACTGATGATTCACCGAAACTTCAACCCATTGGTGAGACGTCTTTTTCTTACCATCTTTAAGGATCACCCCGCCCACAAGGCGAGTTGGAATATTGTTTAAACGAGCCAAGGCGGTAAACAGCCGGCTTTTGCCATTACAACTGGCAGCGCCCAATCGGAGAGCGGTCAAAGCATCAGTTCCGCCTTTAAATGCCAGGGGTTCAAGGCTGGATGTGTAGTTGTATATACTATTCAGCACGGCCAACATGTTGGTGTCATTTTGCGGCTTTATTTGTTGCCAAAGGGCGGAAATTTCTGGTGAGTGAACTTGCACATCATCGGTTGCCATTAAGTAAGGAAGATAGATATTAGGAATGTCGTTCGATATTGCTAAGTCCGTTGGCAAATCGAATTGAACCGAAGATAGCTGCAAAATAGCAGCGACTTTAATTGACTCTGACGCTTCGTTACCGCGCCAACGACTTACCAAGCCATGACTGGAATTAAAATCATTACGCTCCATATTGGCCGCTTCACTGCGCAAACGTAATACCTTTTGTCTTTCTGATTCATTGGGTAAGTAAGTGCCAACAACCACATCTTTGCCTTGTGGTTTAAATGACATATGCAGTTGATAATGAAACACCTTTGCCGGCGTAATAGCGGAGAGGCTCATTTGCTGATACAAATATCCTACCATCGCCAAAACTAACATTGCAGAGACTGCCAACATCAGCCAACCGTTCCATTGTTGCTTGCGACTCACTGCCGTGATTGGATTATCAAAATTTGCCATAGCCGATCTACCTCACTTGTTTTCGACCACTTAATTATCCATACCCAGGGCAATGAGGTTGTTTGTGTTTTGTTTCTGTTTTGTAGAGTTTTGTAGAAAACGCTGTGAGGTCTCAGAGATGCAGTTTGTGGCATTGGGCAAGTTTGTTTAGACTCTTAGGCATTGAAGTCTGAGAGGTATTTAACGCGTGTTTTCTAGAATCTATATGGCGATGTTTGTTTCGGTGATAATCGCCGCGCTTGGTTCCTACGCCATTTATCAATTTAGTTTTAGTGAAAGGCAAAAGGACTTTCAGACGCAAAACATGAACGGTATGGTTGCACTCATTGCCCAGCGTTACCAAGACCAAGCCCCAAGCGATCAGAGTCGCTTCTTAGATTTAGTCGCACAGTTAACAGGTGCAGAGATTAATCAGGTTTCTGCTGCAGCCACCCCGGCGCCTGTGCTCAGTGAGCTGCAAAAAAAATCCCTGACCCATCAGTACTTACAAGAGGGTATTTTTTGGTGGTTTAAAGGCAAAGGAAATTTTGTCTCGCTCTCACTTAACGGCGTCAGTGAACGTCAGCTAAGAGCTTACGCCTTGTTACTCTCCGCTGAATTAGAACGCCAAGCTGAAGCCCCCAATCTAGCGCAGTTACAATTATTCAGCGTAGCCCCTTTGCAGGTGGCGCAATTACAACAGTTGCAGCTAGATCCGCAGATGATGTCGCGACTCTATCGCAACTCAGTCGTCGTTGATTACAGTGTCGAACAACAGATCACCGTATTTACACCGATGTCGGATAATCGCGTTCTGATCATGGGGCCAATTGCCAACTTTGAACCCTTGCCAACCAACGTTTTGTTGACCATGTTAGGGTTTACCGCCGGTTTTATTATTGTTGTCGCCTACCTTATGGTTCGCCGTATGGAGTTGCGAATAGGCGTTATTGTTGATTTTGTTAACAACTTGGCTAAAGGCGATCTATCTAGCCGAACAGAGCTGAAGGGCAAAGATCAATTTGCCCACTTGGCTTCACGGGTCAACAGCATGGCAGTGCAAATCGAAGAGTTGATGTTAAGTCAGAAAGAGATGTTACAAGCAATTTCTCACGACTTGAGAACCCCTATCGCTCGAATTCGCTTTCGCTTGGATATGTTGTCCGACGATGCCGAAGGTCCTGCGTTAGAACAAAAAACCAATGCGATCAAAAATGACATTGAAGAGCTCGAAAGTCTGATCTCCCAGGTGCTGACTCACATGAAATTGACGCAAGCCGATGAAGTGCTCTGTCAACCAATTGTGCTGGCAGACGACCTGAATGCTTTGCTTGAAGAACAATCTTTGGCGTTTCCGTCGATAGACTTCAATTTCGATGTTGAAACACAACTGCAAATTTTGGCAGACCCGCTCATGTTCAAGCGTATGATGCAGAATTTGGTCACCAATGCCGCTAAACACGCCAAACAACAGGTACTAGTAATCGCAAATCAACTACCTCAAGGAATTGAGTTGAGCGTCCACGATGATGGTGAAGGCATTCCAGCAGAGCAAAGAAACAAAATTTTTGAGCCCTTCTACCGCATAGACTCCAGCCGAAATCGAAAAACCGGAGGATATGGTTTGGGATTGTCTATCATTAAGAAGATAGCTGACTTGCATCGAGCAAAAATACGAGTTGAGCAAAGCCACTTAGGTGGTGCATTGTTCGTCGTTTTCATGCCGAAAAAAGACGCCAAATAGGGTATTCAGACGATGGCTACAAAACTGCAACAAAACTTTTTATTAACCAAGTTAGGTGCCGCTGTCGGTATTGGTTTGTTGCTGAACCCACCGCTACTCGCCAACGAAAACCTGTATCAATGGGATGAACGTGTTATTCAACGGCAACTGATCGCTTTATATAACCGCAATACAAATGTGCCATCGCCCGAGCAAATCCCCGAACAAGCGCCCATTGAGTATGATTCGTTGCTATTGCAACAATTACTCTCGTTATCGCCCGACAGAGCGCCACAGAATATTGACTCAGTAGAACAGACAGACAATATTTTTGAACTCGACTCCAGCGATAAAGTCGTTATCAACAATCAAGTTGTCACTAATATCATCCCAGAAATCTCGGAAGTCGTTGTCCCGCAAGAAACATTCGAAGAAGAGCCAGAGTTGAGCCTCGAACTCGATGAGGAAATTGTTACCAAAGACGATATTCCTGAGCCGTTTGAAGACGAAATTGAAATGGAAGATCTGGCATTGCTAGAGGAAGACTTCGACATAGAGCCTCAAGACAACGAACTTGAGGTTGACGATGATGAAGAGGACGGCGAAGAAGAGGACGACGGCGAAGAAGAGGACGACGAAGAAGAGGACGACGAAGAAGAAGAGGACGACGAAGAAGAGGACGACGAGGAAGAGGACGACGAGGAAGAGGACGACGAAGAAGAGGACGACGAAGAAGAGGACGAAGAAGAAGAAGAGGAC
>CAXRBI010000053.1:0-26814 GCA_964229075.1 Alteromonadaceae bacterium
AATTTTATCAACTTTAGGGATAGTGTTTGTACCATAGGCCATTGCAGCAACAGCTTGCGCACCGCCTGTGAGGTAAATTTCACTGATGCCACAAAGTTGCGCCGCGTATAGGATTTCTGCGGTTACACTGCCATAGTTTTGACTCGACGTGTCCGGTGGGGTACATAATACCGCGCGCTTACAGCCGGAGATTTGTGCAGGCACGCCCAACATCAATACAGTAGAAGGCAGCGGAGCGCTGCCGCCTGGGACGTAAAGGCCAACGGCAGCGATTGGGCGAGTCAACAGCTGACAGTTAACTCCATCGGTTGTGTCAACAGAGATATCGTCAGCTTGTTGCGCTTTGTGGAACTTACTGATGTTGTTATAGGCCAATTCGATAGCGCTTTTTGCTTCTTCAGACAAGGAGGCTAAGGTTTTGGCTTTTTTGTCTTCACTAAGTTTTACTGAATCTAATTGGATACCGTCAAACTTTTCGTTTAACGCAAGCAAGGTTTCATCACCGCTGGCTTTAACGTCTGCGATTATGCCACCGACGACTTTTGAAAGGTCAGCTTTACCTGCTACGACCGGACGGGTCAGGGCGGCTAGCCGCTCTTTCTCGTTTAAGTTTTGCCAAACTAACACGGTTTACCCCATCATCTTTTCAATTGGCATAACAAGAATTGACGAACAGCCTAACGATTTTAGCTGTTCCATCGTTTCCCAGAACAAGTTCTCTTTACTTACAACGTGAATAGCAACTTGCTCTTCATTACCAGACAAAGGCAGTACGGTCGGATCTTCGGCACCCGGCAGCAAGGCTTTTACTTGTGACAACTCTGATTTTGGCGCGTGCAACATGATGTATTTCGATTCTTTTGCTTGCATTACGCCGTTGATTCGAGGAAGAAGCGTGTCAACTAGCGCTTGTTTATCTGCAGAAAGTGAACCTGCTTGTTGGATTAAAACGGCCTTAGAGCGGAAAATATCAACGGCCTCGTAAAGACCATTGGCGTCCAATGTTGCGCCAGTTGAAACTAAATCACAGATGGCGTCAGCAATGCCAGCGCGCGGCGCTACTTCTACAGAGCCTGTTAGCATAACGGGTTGTGCTGAAACATTTTTCTCGGCTAAGTATCTTTTGAGGAGTTGCGGGTAGGTGGTCGCAATTCGTTTGCCTTCGAAACACTCTAAACCTGTGTAATCAAACTCGTTTGGAACAGCAATTGATAAACGACAACCACCGTACTCTAATCGTTTAAGTAACTTATATTCAGATGGCTCGCCAGCAGCTTGGCGTTCAAGCATTTTTTCTTCAAGCTCGTTTTCGCCTATAAAACCAAGGTCGGCAATACCGTCCATGACCAATCCCGGGATGTCATCATCACGAACTAACAAAAGATCGATTGGCAGATTGGTTGAGTGTGCGATCAGTAAACGGTCTCTGATTGATAACTTTACGCCTATGGCTTTTAGTAGCTTTAGCGACTCGTCACTCAGTCTACCTTTCTTTTGTACTGCAATTCTTAATCTGTTTTGATCTGTCATGTTGATTCCCAGTAATTTTAAATTTCTTAAATCTTTAAACGAAAAAACCCCGGAGGTTAGCCTCCGGGGTTTTATTTATTCTGCTCGGGAGGCTTTATCCAATAGCCCCCAGCGAAATAAGCTGAAAACTATCTCGTTGGTAAATGATGATGATGTAACCAGATATTTTGAGTGTTCATTTCAGTCTTTCGCTTCACTTCTGTTTTAGAGTTATTATTCAAACTATGCTTCTTTTTGTTAAAAAGCAACCACCTTCATATAAAAAATTGAAAAAAAATTAAGCAAAACGATATATTGGTCGATAATTTGGTTAATAAACGAACTAATTACATGCAAAAAGACTCATAATAAATGGGCAAAACGAGGGCAAAGCTGTGGACATCTTGTACAACGCGATTACACGACCAGTATCAAACGAAGTCGAGAAGAAAGGCGGCTATTATGTCGATCCTGCGCAGAAAGACGGTCGCAGTAAAAAGATCAAAGAAGATGATCCTCGTTCAAACCAACAAAATGCCGGTCAACACAAAAAAGAAGACGCTAAGCCTGAAGATTCTGAACTCGAGCAAAAGCTAGAGCCGAATAAAGAAGGTAAGGGGTTGTATGAAGATGAGTCGGGGCAAAAGCGGCTCGATATTTACGCATAAAAAAAGGAGCATAAAGCTCCTTTTTTTATCTTGGTTGCATTCGAATTGCACCATCTAACCGTATTGCTTCGCCATTGATATATGCGTTTGAAGCAATGTGGGCGACAAGGTCGCCAAATTCGCTTGGTAAGCCCATGCGTTTAGGGAATTGAATGTTGGCAACTAAGCTTTCTTGCACATTTTCTGGCATACCTAACAACATTGGCGTTCCCATGATGCCAGGCGCTATCGCATTCACTCGAACACCCGTTTTCGCCAAGTCACGTGCCATTGGTAGACTCAATGCAATGATGCCGCCTTTACTCGCTGCATAGGCGGCCTGGCCCATTTGACCTTCATAGCCCGCAACCGACGCAGTATTGATAATCACGCCACGTTCGAGGGCTTCACCCATCGGTTCGTTTTTCGCCATGTGATGCGCAGCAACACGAGCGACGTTGAAACTTCCGATTAAGTTAATGTTGATTGCGGTCGCAAATTTACCTAATGGCATGGCGTTGCCTTCGCGGTCTAGCACTTTCGCCGCCGGTGCAATGCCAGCGCAGTTTACGCAAATATGCAGCGCTCCGTAATGCTTTATTACGTTTTCCATTGCAGATTCAACAGACGCTTCGTCCGTGACATCCACAGAATAGTATACCGCATTGTCAGCGCCAAGTTCTTCAACCGCTTGTTGGGCAAGTTCTTGGTTTAAATCGAAAATTGCGACCTTTATGCCTTTTTCAACCAGTTGGGTACAGGTTGCACGACCAAGACCAGATGCTCCGCCAGTTACTACGGCGATTTTATTATTTAGTTCCACAGTTCAGACCTTGTTTTATTAGTTTAATTCTTTTAGTAGTTCTCGAGCGATAACGATACGTTGAACCTCTGAGGTTCCTTCGTAAATGCTAGTAATACGGACGTCTCTGCTCAAGCGTTCAAGTGGGTATTCTTTGATGTAGCCATATCCACCCAACATTTGCAGAGCGTCATAACATGCGGTGTTTGCTTTTTCTGAGGCGAACAGCTTTGCCATCGACGCTTCTTTTGCAAACGGCTTATCGTTTTCTTTTAGACAGGCGGCATTCATAAGTAGCAACCTTGCGGCCTCAAGCTCAGTGTAACGATCCGCCAGCATCCACTGTAGGCCTTGGAAGTTCGACAGTTCAGTACCAAACTGCTTGCGTTCGCTGATGTATTGTTTCGCGTAATCCATTGCAGCCAAACCAACACCCAGTGCCAAAGAACCTATGCCAATGCGGCCACCGGCGAGTTCTGCCACCGCGACACGGAAACCGTCGTTTTCTTTGCCCATCAGAGCAGACGCAGGCACTCGACAATCCTCGAATCGCACTTCGTTAGTCGCGCTGGCCTTTTGACCCATCTTGTATTCCGCAGGACCAACAATAACCCCAGGTGTGTCTTTCTCAACCAAGAAACAGCTGATGCCTTTGCCTTTACGAGCTTCTTTGTCGGTTACCGCCCAAACAACAAAAACACCTGCATATTCAGCGCTAGTGATAAACATTTTTGAGCCATTGATGATGTAGTCGTCACCGTCTTTTATTGCGGTGGTTTTCATCCCAGCTGGGTCACTGCCTGCACCAGCCTCAGTTAAGCAAAACCCTGCAGCTGGGTACTCACCTGAGCAGATCTTCGGCAAGTAGGTTTGTTTCTGCTCTTCATTCCCTACAGCTTGAATCACTTCAGCCACCATGTTGGTCACTGAAGTAGTGACCGCGGTGGACGCGCAGCCTTTTGCCAGTTCAGTGATGGCTAAGCTAAAAGCGACCGTGCCGGCTTCAGTGCCGCCATAGTCTGCACTGGTATTTAGTCCCATAAAACCTAACTCTGCTAATTGCTGTAAATTAGCTAGCAAGATATCTCGGCCACCATCTTCATCTAGCTTTGCCGCATTGGGTGCCAATTCATTCTCAGCAAATTGTTTTGCTGTGTCTTGAATCATTTGTTGTTCTTCAGTGAGAAATATATTCATAAAACCTGTCTTATGATTATTTTTGCGCGCTAATTTGCCTTAACAGCCCAATGATTAAAAGGATAGGGCAGCAATAAACCCTGTCAAAAGCGTACGGAAAATTTTACTTGTCATAAAACATTAAAGACTTGTTCATACTATGGAGTCACTCAATTAAATGGAAATGCAGTGAAAAGACTCAAACGTTATACCTATGAGCGTTACGCCATTTTATGTCAGCTAGCTTATCCAAACCGCGAAGGTTTTGAGCTGGATTTTTCAGGGATCGAGCAAATTGAGTTATTGGACCGATTCAAAACGTCTTGCGTAAGGGTCATTTGGCAAGCTGACAAAAAAGAAGTGGTTGTGGTGTTTAGAGGCTCCCACAATTTATACGATTGGTTACTTAATTTATGTATGTTTCAAACCCCTTTGGAATTTTCTGGGCGGCGTTACTTTGTTCACTGGGGCATGCAACGTTTATTGCAACAGCCCAGCTATACCAAATTTGACGGACATGCTAAGCCTTTGCTGCAGCGAATCATTAACATTTTGCAACCGCTTGCGGACGAAGGCAAAAAAATCAGTTTTATCGGTCACTCCACCGGTGGCTCATTAGCGGTTCTATTTGCTGACCAATTCGCCCGTAAAGAACTCGGTAAAGTAAAACGTGTCGTCACGTTTGGGCAGCCTTCCTGTGGCGGAGCGAGCTTTAAACGCCACTACTGCTTACATCACAAAACCTACCGAGTATGTTGCGATGTTGATATTGTGACGTTTTTGCCGCCGTTACCCTATTTGTATCAGCATGTAGGCAAGCTACTTTGGCTACATGAAGACAGAATTTACGAACACATCACACCCGGTACTCGGCTTTGGATATCAATAAAGAGTTGGTTACTTCGCCCCTTTGCTTATCACTACATGAAAAAGTACATAAGAAATAAAGGGTTATTCGATAAACACTGATCAAAAATCTGTACTAAACTTTTGTCAGTTGTTTTTTTTCGATTTAGGACTCGGATGTTAAATATCATTAAGCACACAAGATTCTGTTTTCTGCTCATCTTTTGTTTCAATGTTTCTGTGCTTTCCGCTAAGGAACTGCATGTATATCACGACGCTGATTATTCGATAAATTCGGTGTCGGCACATGCCATGAAAATGGGTTTTCTCACGGCTTTGGACGAGGTCGGTAATGATTTTTCTGGCTATCAATTGCGATTTATGCAAAAAAATCATCGGGGCAACTTGAAACGTTCGTTTCGCCACATGCAACAATTTTTGAAAAGCGATAAAGCATTGTTTGTGTTGGGCGGTTTGCATTCACCGCCTTACATCAAAAATCGCGAGTTTATCAATAAAAGTGAAATTCCACTATTGGTGCCCTGGGCCGCTGGCGGGCCAATTACACGCTATCCAAGCAAAGAAAACTGGGTGTTTCGTCTATCTATTGATGACACTAAGGCCGGTATTCGATTGGGGCAATACGCCAAACAAAGCTTGGGCTGTGATGCCCCTCATTTGCTGTTGGAAAGCACACCTTGGGGCAAATCAAATTTTAATACAGTGACTAATTATTTTGGGGCAAACACTTCATTAGGTGTCACTTGGTTTGACTGGAATACAAAATCGAACGTGGCCAAAATCAAACTTCGAGAGGCCATTGAGAGTAATGCAAAATGCTTGATTTTTGTGGGCAATTACGCTGAAACCAGTGCGTTTTTTGATGCGATGGCTGAATTTCCTGAACATGAGCGCATCCCATTTGTGAGTCACTGGGGGTTTACCGGCGGTGATCTTAATGCGCTCATGACTGAGCGGGTTAAAGGCGCTGTTGAATTGTCGTTTCTGCAAAGCTGCTATAACTTTAGTACAGACCAGTCAAATCGCGGCAAAGATGTATTAGCAAGGGCCAAATCACTGTTTCCTGAAGCGGAGTTTAGTGATGAACACATCGAAGCTCCAGCCGGGTTTATCCACGCCTATGACCTCGGCAAAGTTGTATTTTCAGCACTCAAAAAACTGAAATTTTCCGGTGACATCAAACTGGATCGCCGCGCATTACGTAATGCTTTAGAGTCAAAAAATTTGTACGCACAAGGGTTAATCAAAGACTACACAATGCCGTTTAGTCCTTGGGCCAAGGACAATACTGATGCTCATGAAGCGCTTGGCCTTGAGGACTTTTGTATGGCCAAACTTGATGCAGAAAATCATATTATCGTAAAGCCCAACATTTAGCTGGAACTGTATGCCGGAAAACAAATTTAAAGGACAATTGTTTTACATACTGCTCGCGGTCGGCCTAGTGCTGTCCGTAGTGAGCAGTGTATTGCTCGTCGGAGATAGAGCCGACAAATCAGTAGAAGCTTTGCAAAAAGAACATCGCCAATTAAAAGCGGCGCTCACTGCCAGCAATGTCAGTCAATATGTTGAAAATAGGATCAAGGTGCTATCCGACCTTTCGAAGTTACCACTCGTAACCTCGAGTGTAATGGGGGTTGAAGTATCGCTGGCAAATCTCAACGATTTTATTTCCAGTTACCAAGTCTTAGGACAAGAAGAGCCGTTGTTCTTTGTCGATATTTTGGGCGATGTTGTCTTTACCAATTCAGCCAAACCGTTTGAGGTACCAACCTGGTCAGAGCGCTTGTTAGACGGGGAGATGCAACAAGGCATAAGTATTATTTCTGAACAAGGACGGCACTACTTCTTGATCGGCCGTGCAGTGACTTACACAGGTTCTACTGAAGGCATTATTTTCATGCTGATGAGTGAATCGATTGAGGATATCTTAGCGGGGTTTGCATTTGACCAAAGAGACGCAGTTGTACTGAGGGGATTAACCGGCGAATACGCCGACGTCAAAGAGTCGAACATGGCCAAGGTACTGCAAAATTACGAGATAACCGAATCGGGACTGACGATGGATTATCTTGGTTCACGACTAAGGGCTGAGATAGAACGCAAAGAATATTCCAACTCAATAGGACTTGCGATATTGAGCAGCTTATTAATCTCATTTTCTATTTTGGCACTGTTTTTCCATTCACTTTTGGTAAATCCTTACAAAAAACTCGCTCGCTCAGAAGAGGAAAGTCGTCGACACAAAGAACGTTTTGAATTGGCGATAGCCGGCAGTAACGATGGAATTTGGGACTGGGATGTGAGTAGCGATGTTGCGTATTACTCGCCGCGTTATCGCGAGATGATGGGGTATAGCGGGGATGACACACTTAATTTTCCTGACCTGATCGGCTCTTTCTATAACACGTTACATCCTGATGATAAGGAGCAGGAGTTATCGCTTCTTGATCAACATTTGAAAGGTGACGCGCCATTTGATACGACCTTTAGGTTGCGACAAAACGGAGACGCGTATAGATATTTCAGGGCGAAAGGCGTCGCTCTAAAAAATGACGCCGGAGAGGCCATTCGAATGGCTGGTTCACTGACGGATGTCACTGAGCTCAAAAGTAAACAGGAACAGCTCGAATTAGCTAGGGATGAAGCTGAGGCCGCAAATGTTGCCAAGAGCGCCTTCCTAGCCAATATGAGTCATGAAATACGCACACCAATGAATGGTATTTTAGGCTCATTGCAGGTATTGCAGCGAAAGGAACTCGACAATGAAACCATAGACCTCATCGAGAAGGCAGTGGTGAGCTGTCAGTCCTTGTTATCCATCATTAACGATATACTCGATTTTTCAAAGATTGAATCCGGTAAATTAAAACTCGAATACATTTCAAGCGATTTACATCAACTGGTAAAAGCCGTCTTTGCCGAACTCAGGCCGATGGCGGAAAGTAAAGGGTTGAGCTTGGAACTCAGAATCGAGAACAACACCCATTTAACCAGGTTGGTCGACCCAGTCAGAGTGAAACAGGTCCTGATCAACCTCGTTGGCAATGCAATCAAGTTTACTAAAGTGGGCAAAATAGACGTGTACCTTACCGGAACAGAGGAAATGGTGAAATTTGTCGTAACAGATACTGGCATTGGCATGAACGAATTTGCCCTCAAAAACTTGTTTGGTAGGTTTGAACAGGCAGATAAGAGTATTACGAGAAAATTCGGCGGAACCGGATTAGGTCTAGCAATAACCAAACAACTGGCAGAATTGATGGGGGGGACCATCTCGGTTCAAAGTGAGGTGAACAAAGGATCTGAATTTACGGTGCGAATCCCATGTGAAGAATCCAGCATCAATGAGCTGCTCGAAACTAAGGAGCAAATCGTATCGGCCCCCAATCTTAAAGATTTCACCATTCTTTTGGCTGAGGACAATCGCATAAATCAATCGATTTTCTTAGCCATGGTTAAAGCAACAAATGTCAAAGTCATCGTGGCAAACGATGGTTTAGAGGCGATTAATCTCTATCGTAAGTTCCGTCCATCGTTGGTATTTATGGATATTCAAATGCCAGTTATGGATGGCTTAGCCGCATTCTCGGAGATCTCAATGGATCCCGATAGAGCGCCAGTCATAGCCCTCACAGCCAATGTAATGAAAGAAGACATCACCAAGTATCAAGAGGTAGGATTCGATGCTTATATGGCGAAACCGATTGAAATGAATCAGCTATACAGCAATTTAAATTTATTTTTGAATCAAGCCCAAATTTCGCAACAGGCTAGCGAAACGACAGAAAAAGACAATTCAAACCTTTGATTCAAAATTCTCTTGGGTGTTTGAAAGTGGTGGGCACCATTCATTAAAAAGCTGGGCTCGGTGACATAGGTGTGGGCCATGGAAAGCGTGCGATGCTCATCGCACTTATACAGCGAACGATTTAGATTTGTGCTTGATATTTTCATGAGGTTGAAAGTGGTGGGCGGTACTGGGCTCGGTGACATAGGTCTGGGCCATGGAAAGCGGGCGATGCTCATCGCACTTAGACAGCGAACGATTTAGATTTGTGCTTGATATTTTCATGAGGTTGAAAGTGGTGGGCGGTACTGGGCTCGAACCAGTGACCCTCGCCTTGTAAGGGCGATGCTCTCCCAACTGAGCTAACCGCCCACTTTCAAAGAGATGCTAAAACTAAGATATTGGTGGGCGGTACTGGGCTCGAACCAGTGACCCTCGCCTTGTAAGGGCGATGCTCTCCCAACTGAGCTAACCGCCCAATATCGAGTTTTAATTTTAGAAGTGATTCTAAAAGAGTTTAGATTGGTGGGCGGTACTGGGCTCGAACCAGTGACCCTCGCCTTGTAAGGGCGATGCTCTCCCAACTGAGCTAACCGCCCAATCTAAATTCGTAAAGCTGACCAAAAAAATTGGTGGGCGGTACTGGGCTCGAACCAGTGACCCTCGCCTTGTAAGGGCGATGCTCTCCCAACTGAGCTAACCGCCCAGCTTTACTCTTAACGACCAGTGTCGCTCAAGTGGGGCGTATTATAAGTAGCGGCCTTTCATAGTCAACCAGAAATTTTAAAGTTTTTGACACTTCGCCGAATTCTTAAACAAAACTGTCAAAAATTCGAGTGTTTGATGATGTTTTAATCATCGTTTGCCAACATCATAATCGTTTCCCATTCGTCTTTAGTGACGGGCTGAATAGATAGCCGACCTTGTTTAACCAAAACCATTTCGCTGAGCGCTTCGTTCTGTTTAATTTCCTTAAGGGGAATAAAGTTTTTGTTGGTTTGACAATATTGAATGTCTACGCATAGCCATCTGGGGTTGTCGGTCGGGGATTTTGGATCACAATACTTAGACTCTGGATCAAATTGCAGTGGGTCAGGGTAAGGGGCAGAGACAACTTCGGCGGTGCCAGCTACGCCAACGTTTTTGCAACTCGAATAATAAAACAGAACGCCATCTCCTTGTTTTATTTGGTCGCGGATAATGTTTCTCGCTTGATAATTTCGTATCCCATCCCATCGGCCTATACTGTTTTTTTCTGCTTTTAAGTCTTCCAAAGAATATTCGTCGGGTTCAGATTTAAAAAGCCAGTATGCCATTTTGTGCTCCATTGTGTTTTTTGCGCTGTTTTATAGCCTCAGTTTTCTATAGAATAGCGCGCAATTTTAGTTAGTAACATAGATTTGGAAGATTCAATGTCCACAGTCACTCGTTTCGCACCTAGCCCTACAGGCTATCTTCATGTTGGTGGTGCTCGTACTGCACTTTATTCTTGGTTATATGCCAAAAAGAACAACGGCAAATTCATTCTTCGTATTGAAGACACGGATTTAGAGCGTTCTACGCCAGAAGCGGTTCAAGCAATCTTGGACGGCATGTCTTGGTTAGGTATGGAAGGCGACGGTGAGATCTTCTACCAAACCAAACGTTTTGATTTATACAAAGAATACGTGCAAAAGTTACTAGACCAAGAAAAAGCGTATAAATGTTACATTAGTAAAGAGCGCTTAGAGGCGTTGCGTGAACAGTCAGAAGCATCTGGCGAACGCATTGATTACGAAGCTGAAAACGCTTCGATTGAAAAGAACGAAGATACACCGTTTGTTGTCCGTTTCCGCAACCCTAAGACTGGGTCTGTGAAGTGGGTTGACACGGTTCGTGGCGAAATGGAAATCTCTAACGAAGAAATGGACGATATGATCATCTTGCGTTCAGATGGCAGTCCAACTTATAACTTCTGTGTGGTGATTGATGATTGGCAAATGGGGATGACTCACGTAATCCGTGGAGAAGACCACCTTATTAATACCGCAAAGCAGATCAACATCTTTGAAGCATTTGGCGCTGCAGTTCCAACCTATGCACATTGCTCGATGATTTTGGGCGATGACGGTAAAAAGTTATCAAAACGCCACGGTGCGGTTGGCGTCATGCAGTACCGTGATGATGGCTACCTGCCACAAGCGCTCATTAACTATTTGGTTCGTTTAGGCTGGTCACACGGTGATCAGGAAGTGTTCACGCTTGAAGAGCTATTTGAGCACTTCGATATTAAGGCAATTAACAATTCTGCTTCCGCATTTAATACTGAAAAATTAAACTGGATGAACCAGCAATATATGAAGTTGTTACCGGCAGAAGAAGTGGCAGAACATCTTAAATGGCACTTTGAAAACCAAGGCGTTGACACAACAAATGGTCCAGAACTGAGCGCTATCGTTGAAATTCAAGCTGAAAGGGTTAAAACCCTAAAAGAAATGGCTGAAATAAGTGCCTATTTCTACCAAGACTTTGAGTCATTGGATGAAAAAGCAGCGAAGAAACATCTACGTCCTGTGGCTAAACAACCGTTGCAAACTGTTGCTACTAAACTTGCAGAAGTGACTGATTGGACTGCAGAAAATATTCAAGCTGCAATTAATGCTACAGCAGAAGAGTTGGAAGTGGGCATGGGTAAAGTTGGTATGCCACTGCGTATTGCAGCAACGGGCGGCGGTAATTCACCATCTTTAGACGTAACCCTAGTCTTAATGGATAAAGATAAAGTATTGTCTCGCATCAACGACGCTATTGCATTTGTTGAAGCGCGCGAAGCAGCTCAATAGAGCAGGGCACTCCAGTTTAAAAAAGGCCGGTTAAACCGGCTTTTTTTATACCTTCAGAGCACTGTGTTTTAAGTGAAATAATTGATTTTTGAGCAACTTGTAAAAAAATTAATCACTTGCGCGACTTTATGTAAGTTTTATTTAAATAAAGGTTGACGGCCTTAAAGTGAATGCATAGAATGCGCCCCGAGTTTGAGGAGAGGCAATCGCTCAAACCGTGTTTTGGAAAGGGGCCATAGCTCAGCTGGGAGAGCGCAACACTGGCAGTGTTGAGGTCAGCGGTTCGATCCCGCTTGGCTCCACCATTTTCAAAACGATAAGTTCTTAGTGCTCCCATCGTCTAGAGGCCTAGGACACCGCCCTTTCACGGCGGTAACAGGGGTTCGAATCCCCTTGGGAGTACCAAACACAAAAAGCCAGCTTTCGAGCTGGCTTTTTTGTTTCCGCAAAACGGGGATGAGAACCCCGTAGTTGGGTTCAAGGAACTTGTTGAGAACTACTTTTCACTGAGCAAATCTTGTAACTCACAGTTTTCAATTTTCGTCATTAAGAATTCCCAAAAAACTTTAATTCGAGCAGTATTTCGCAAATCTTTGTTCGCCATGAGCCACATCTCGGAACTGTATTTTTCGTCAAGTTTATGCAATTCAATGAGATCTTGGCATGCATCTGACGGCAAAAGGGCAACTCCCAGAGCATTGAGAGCAGCATTTAACGCAGTGGAGAGCGAGTTACAGGCAATTGAACGAGGACTGTGTTTTATCTTTTTTGATACCAACGAACTGCTGGGTTATCTAATTGGATGTAATCAATTGCAGCCAGGCGGTTTAACTCTTTCAGGCCTAGCCTCGGATCATAGCCTCTACTTTGTAAATATGTTTCAGACGCGCAGATACTCAAATGGATATCACGAATCTTTCGAGCGATAAGGTTATCTGGAGCAGTGTGGCTCGCTCGAATAGCGATGTCGGCTTCTCTGAATTCAATGTCCAGGGTTTGTTCACTTTCAATGATTTCAAATTCTACGTCCGGGTAGGTCCGACGAAATTCACTGATCCACAAAGGTAAGGTTTGTGGGGCCATGCTTGCAGGCGCTGTAAGTCGAACTAGCCCTCTAATATGTTGATGGCTTTCTGCGCTAGTGACTAAGATATTGTCTGCGAGTGATTCCATGTGTTTGTCCTTCTCAAGCACGCTTACACCAGCTTCAGTTAGCGTATAACCGCGGCGACCGACAATAAAAAGTTGAGTTGATAATTGCTGTTCGAGTTGTTGGATCCGCCGCCATATAGTCGATGAGTTTACCCCCATGTGTTGCGAGGCCGCCTTCAATGTGCCTTTATCTGCTAACGCTATAAAGACCTTCATATCATTCCAATCCACAGAAATTCCTATGTTGCAATTTTGCAATATTTATTTTCAACTTTGCTTGTTTTATTGCAAGGGTGCTTGGTTAACAATGTCGGCGTAATTAATTCGAATAGGACGAACTAAATGAACAAAACATCGATGGTATTTAACCTAACTTCAATTCTTTTCGCGCTTATCATGTTGGCATCGGGGCTTGCAAAACTGTCAGAACAAGAAGCGTTAGTGCAAGCCACTGCGGCGCTTGGTTACCCACTTTACCTGTTGAAAATACTTAGTGTTGCCTATGTCATAGGTGTTATCGCAATTGTTCAGCGAAAGTCGGAGGTGATAAAACAGTGGGGGTATGCGGGTTTTGCAATTGCACTAATAGGGGCAAGTGGTTCACACGTACTGGCGGGACAGTCCTTAAGTACAGCAGTTCCAGCCCTAGTTTTATTGAGCTTGCTAGCACTATTGGCGACGTTAAACCAAAAGTTACTAAAGGCTTAGCTCAGAAGCTTTTTACATTTTTCGCGGCTTTTTGTAGCCGCCTAATCACGTCTTCTGGCATATCGATATTGGCGGCTAGATACGTGGTTTGGTGTAACGCTTTTATTGGTACAAATTTGCGGTATTTATTTGTCTCTAATGTCTCGCCATTTGCTTGTAATTCGTAGGTTAAGTCGTCGACGACAAAGTCAACTTTACCGTTTTTGAGCAAATGCCATGAGTCGACGATGGACCGTGTGAGGACGAGGTTTTTTCCTTCTTCAAAACCGACACTTTCTAAGTATTTATGGGCAAAGTCCAACCTTTGAACCGCGACAATATAACTTTTGGCGTCTTCCATGTTGCGCAAACTCAGCTCACTTCTGGATTTGAGTCCAACTAAGTAAGGCTTAAACTCATAGACTGGGGCAATCCAATGGAAATGAGCCAAGCGCTCAGGTGTTTTGGCAATGGAATAAATCAATACGTCGTTGCGGTTAGAAGCAAAGTTATAGGCCCTGGCCCATGGATACATTTCAATTTTGTAATCAAGATTGGCGGCGTCCAGTATTTTACGGACGACGTCTGTCGCCTGACCGCCGACTTTATCGTTTATCAGGGTTTGGTACGGCGGTGAAAACTCAGTGACAACCAACAAAGGTTTGGCGATCGCGCTTGAACTGAACATCAAGATAGAGGCGAAGATAAAACCTAGTTTGGCACCAAAAAATCGTATCACGTGGAGTTTTCCTTACATCGCTGCGAGTTTTTCGAGTTCGGGTTTCATAAAATCCCGAATGATGATCTGAGCGCTGACATTTGGGTGAATACCGTCCGGCAGCATGTAGTTTGGATTGGTTGCCACTTGCTCCATGAAAAAAGGCAACAGTGGCAGTTGGTGTTGCTCCGCTAAATCAGGATACATACCTTCAAACATGCGAGTATAACGAGCGCCATAGTTGGGTGGTATACGCACCTGCATGATAGCGACTTTAACGCCAAATGATTTGGCAATTTCAATCATACGATTCAAATTGCTCTTAGAAGTTTTGACTGGGAAGCCTCGTAAGCCGTCGTTGCCACCGAGTTCGATCAAAAGCCAGTCGCTTTTACCTGGTTTGTGCCGTTTTAACACATTTTCCAGTCGTGCAAGGCCTCCACCTGTGGTTTCGCCGCTTATACTTTCATTTATGATCTGTAATGAACTATTTTCTGCTTTAAACGTTTCATTTAATAGATATGGCCAGCTTTCCTGAGTCGTCATCCCGTAGCCGGCACTTATGCTGTCGCCGTACATGATGATTTTAACTTGTTTCGCAGCCGCAACAGGCGCGAGTAACAACAAAACCAGTAGCATGAAAATGTTACAAGGTTTTGAATTGGGGAATTTTTGGTTGCTAAAACGTGTCTTAAATGGACTAATTAGGCCAATTACGCCAAAACTATTTTGATTTTTACTACTAATCATATTGAGAACCTAATCATATGAGCGAAAATATTCAGAACGCGTTAACCGCAAAAAGCGTGTTTAAACAAGTATCCTTGCCCGCTGGGCCGTCTGCAACAGAAAATCATAAAAAGTTACAAATTCTGTCAGACATTAATTTAACGATCAAAGACGGAGAATCGATCGCTATTGTTGGTGCATCAGGTTCTGGTAAATCGACTTTGTTGGGGCTGTTGGCGGGTTTAGACTTACCAAGCCAAGGAGAAATTGAATTTTACGACAAAAAAATCCATACCTTAGATGAAGAAAGCCGAGCGCAAATTCGTCGCAGTGAGGTGGGTTTTATCTTTCAACAGTTTTTGTTAGTGCCTAGCCTTACTGCACTGGAAAACGTTATGTTGCCAGCAGAGCTATCCGACAATCCAGAGCTTAGAAAAAATGCCCAAAAATTGGCGGAGACCTGGTTAGAAAAGGTAGGTCTATCCCATCGATTGACCCATTTCCCCAATCAGCTGTCTGGTGGCGAGCAACAGCGTGTTGCCATCGCCAGAGCCTTCATTACCCAGCCAAAGTTGTTGTTTGCAGACGAGCCATCTGCCAATTTAGATACCGAGAACGGTCGTTTGGTTGAAGATTTGCTTTTTGAACTCAACCAAAACGCTAAAACTACCTTGGTTCTTGTTACACATGATCCGGAGTTGGCGAAACGTTGCCAACGAACCGTTATTTTACACGGTGGAGTGTTAGAAGAGCATCAAGAACCCAAGGTAGAAGCGGACGGAAACGACTTAGATTTAAAGGTTTCAGAGGCCATTGCCAATGCATTCTGATGTCGTTAATCAATCAAAAAGTCAAAACAAGCCGCTTTCAAGCTGGCTTAAGATCGCCTGGCGATTGTTTGTTCGCGAGCTGGGCCGCGGCGAACTAACCATTATCGCATTGTCCATCATATTGGCTGTGTCTTCGGTCATGGCCTTAAGCAGTGTGACGGATCGCGTTGAAAAGGCAATTATGAGCAAAAGTGCTGCGTTTTTAGGCGCAGACAGAGATCTCATCAGTGCCCACCCAATTGATCAAGAGTACTTGGACAAAGCTAAGGAAATGAACATCGCCACCGATGAACACATATATTTTAGTTCAATGGCGTTTGCCGGCGATGAAATGAACATTGCGGTGATCAAGGCAGTTTCACCGACCTATCCACTTCGCGGCACGTTGTTTATTTCGTGCGATCCTGGCGGCAGTACAAAGTTTGAAAGTAATGGGCCGCCGAGGGGAGAAGCTTGGTTAAGTCAGCGACTGTTCTACGCACTAAAGCTGGATGAGTCCAAACTCGCTCCTGGTTCTGAGCATCAGTACGTCGAAGTAGGTGAGTTGCAGTTGAAAGTCACAGCGATGATCGACACAGAGCCGGACGCGCCATTTGAGGTCTTTGGTTCTGGCACTCGAGTGATTATGAACATTGAGGACGTACCTGCTACCAATGTAATTCAGCCCGGAAGCCGATTGACTTACGCCCATTTGTACGCTGGTAAAGAGCAAGATTTAGAGGCATTTGAGCAATGGATTAAACCGATCCTAAAAGACAATCAACGTTTTCGAGGCGTGAAAGAAGGGGCTTCAGGTATTACCGCATCCTTGGAACGAGCAGAGAGCTTTTTGATGCTCGCCGGAGTTCTGGGTGTGTTGTTGGCGGCAACTGCGGTTGCGGTCGCCACCCGTTTGTACAGTCAACGTCATCTTGATTCGATTGCTATTTTTAAGACCTTGGGGGCGAGTCTCGCTCAGGTCAAAGTCGTCTACTTGTTCCAGCTAGTACTGATAGCCACATTCAGTGTGATTGTAGGCATAATGGTTGGTTCGATAATGCAAATGGTGGCAGTTGAAGCTATGGCCAACTACCTACCAGATGAATTGCCTCCGGTTGGATTCAAGCCGGTCGTGATGGCGATTGTCACCGGGTTTATGTGTGCTTTGATGTTCTCAGTTCCATCGCTTTTACGTTTGTTTAATGTGCCGCCCCTTAGGGTTTTGCGTCGCAATCTGGGCGATGAAATCGCAACGTCGATGATGGCTCGTTTGCTGATGGGTATTACCACCATATTGTTGGTCCTAATTTACAGTCAGAACTTGCAGTTAACAGGGATCATCTTAGTTGCCGGTTTGACCCTCACTGCACTGATATTGTTTGTCGCCAATCTAATGATTCGATTGAGTCGTAAAGTCGGTGCAAGCGTGGGTGGGAGTGCGCTAAAAATTGCACTCGCGTCACTCAAACGCAGAGCAAAAGAAAACAGTTCACAGCTGATTGGCTTTACACTTGCCATCATGTTGATCTTGGTACTCTATTCGTTGGAAAACACCATTATTCAAGAGTGGCAGGAGCAAATGCCGGAAGGCACTCCAAATCATTTTGTAATTAACATAGCCCAACATGAACTAGAAGATGTAAAAGACGAGTTTAGCAAACAAGGTTTGCAACCTGAGCAGTACTACCCAATCATTCGCGGCCGCTTAACTCACATTAATGAAGAAAAGTTGTTGCAGCGCCGTGATCAAGAAGAATCTTCAGGGGCAAAATTGCGCGGTGAAGAAGATGAGTCTGAACAGCAAACCAAAGAGGGCGCTGACTCAGAAGAAAAGGCCGAGCAAGAGCAACAAGGTCGGGTTGGAATTGGCCGAGAGCTCAATTTAACATTTACCGAGGAATGGCCAGACAACAATACCTTAATCGATGGCGAATGGATGCCTCAAGGTGTTACCAATCAGGTGTCTGTTGAGCAGGGCGTTGCAGAACGCTTAGAGATAAAGCTGGGAGATAAACTCTGGTTTTTGATCGGAGCGCGGGAAGTATTTGTTGAAGTAACGAGCATCCGAGAAGTGGATTGGAACAGTTTCCAACCTAATTTCTTTATGATCTTCTCGAATGATGTGCTTGCAGATTTCCCGGCCACTTACATTACTTCGTTCCATTTACCGAGCGAAGACAAACTCTGGGTGAACGGCTTATTAAAGCAATTCCCGACATTAAGTGTGATTGACGTCGAAGCCATGATTAAGCAGATTCAGACTGTGATTGGTCAAGTCAGCGTTGCGATTAGGTTCGTGTTAATCGTGGTGGTTGCTGCGGCTACCTTGGTTCTCTTAGCGCAAGTGCAAAGTTCGTTGGATGAGCGCCGTAAGGAAACGGTTATATATCGAACACTTGGAGCAAAAGGCAAGATGATTCAAAACGCTATCACTTTAGAGTTTTTATCTCTTGGCGCCATTGCCGGTTTGATTGCAGCTGCCGTCGCCGAAGTCAGTTTGTATTTCTTGCAATGGCTGATTTTTGAAATGGACTGGGTGTTCCATTGGGAGCTGTTCGTGATTGGTCCTGTTACGGGAGCGGTGTTTGTTGCTTTGGTTGGGGCTTTGAGTACGCGGAGCTTACTCAAAATGACGCCAAACCAACTGATTCGACAATTGAGTTAGTGCGGCAATTTAAAGAACCTAAAAGAGACGCAAATGCGTCTCTTTTTTTAGTCATAAAAGTACGGTTTTCGGTGTAAGCCGCTCACTACTAATTTGATTTTGTATGAGGAAGTGGAGTTCTTCTGGGTTGTGGAACGTGACAAAAAATAACTCTAGCCGTCAACATCGAAATGGCGGAGGTAGTTTCAATCCGACCTAATTGATCAAACGATGAAATTGTCATTAAATCGTTGGTGTTGAATCGGTTAGCCGTTAAAGTAACGTTAATTTTTGAGAGCTTGTTTTGGCCTTATTCGTCGATGCGAAAATCAGACAAAAAACTAGATAATCAACTGCGTAAATCTTTAACTGACTTTTGTGAGCATGAGCTTAAAAACTTGAATGGGTTTCAGTGGTTAACTCATTCGGTTAAATACCCAAACGTATCCTCGTCGTTAAACATTGTTTGCGTATTTGAAACCAACGACCAGTTGCAGCGGTTTATGTCATCTAGTGACAAACAAGCGGTTGAATCAAGCCTAAAAAGTTTGCTTCAAGGGCTTAATGTAAAGCTAAGCAATTTCAATCAACAGTTGGTGTTTGATACTGAAGAAAATTGCAATCAATTCAATCAAGGTAATTGGGCGAAACGCCTGGCTTAGCAAGGAAAAGCAAGCTGCATAAAGGTTGTTCAACGCTAACAAAATAAATAAGGTACTTCTTAGATGATATATCGGCACTGCATGGATCTGCAGGCATCTGCGCAAATGACATACAACAATATGTGCATTTATTACGCTCAATTTGCTCCCGATTGGGACAGTGACAAAATCCATCAGCAAATCGTGAGTTTGGATAACTGGGACATTATCGATGGCGAAGAGGTGGTTGGTGCAATTCGTTTAGAGTTTGATGAACACACATGTTTTCTTCGTGACCTTCAAGTGAACTCAACTAAACAAAATAAAGGTATTGGTGCGGAAGCGATAAAATTTGTAATTGAACTCGCACTTCAAAACCACTGCGAGACCCTTGTTTTGAAAGTCTTTAAAGTTAGCCCTGCAGGTCGATTGTATCGTCGACTCGGTTTCAAGGTGACTGAGGAAGACGAGCGGTTTTATTTTATGTCGTTAAACATTGCTTAGCAGGACAGGGGACTTGTCCTGTAAACCAAATCAAGACAAGCGGGCAAAAGTGTTAGGTAAGGGTTTCCACTAGAAAAAAAGGCGCCTTTCGGCGCCCAAGAGGTATCACTAAAGGAACTAGTTTAAAAGGTTTTCTGCAACGTAGCGGATGCCGTTTTGACGAAGCGGTTTGCTTAACTCTGCGCGTTTTGCGTCGACTAAACTGATGCCCTCAACAACGAGGTCATATGCCTTCCATTCGCCGGTTTTCTTGTTCTTACGTAGTTTAAAAATCATATCTATAGTTGGAGCGCCAGTGGCAACCAATTCAGCTTTAACCGTCACGGTTTTCTTGTTACCGACTTCACGAGCTGGCTCATATATAATGCTTTGGTTGTCATACTGAGACAAAGCAGACGAATACGTTGAGATTAAGTTTTGCTTCATCGCGTCCACAAACAAAGCGCGTTCATCTTTTTGCGATTTTTTCAGTTGCGTCCCTAAAATCTTGTAAGAGGCAAATTTAACATCAATAAATGGCATTAATTGGCGCTCAACGATGACTTGCATCAAGGCTTCAATTTCAGCGTCTTCGCCTTTAGCAGAAGCAACCGCAGCAAATACTTGTTCCCCAAGGCTTTGAACCAGTGAATATGGTGAGCCCTTGCTGTCAATGTCGGTTGGTGTGGTTGCGTACTTTTCAACTAACGCTTCTTTTAATTGGAAATCTGCAGCAAGAGAAACTGCTGATACTGGGTTGGCGAGAGCTAATGTCATCGCGGCTAAAAATAATCTATACATGTGATACCTCAAAAATTTTGAACAAAGATACGTCTTGTTCCAACTTGAGGTAAGTTTAAAACCGACCGCTCGGTCTGTAAAGTCTAATGTCGCCATTTTAGTGGAAAAGCATTATTTCCATATGACGTGTAATCGGATGGAATATTATATTTATTTGTGGAATATGATTTTAATCGTTGTTTCTTTTTTTGGATTTGCGATAATTCCGCGACTTTATTTATTCGGGTATGTTCATGCAGTTTGTAGACTCACATTGCCATCTAGATCGTATTGATTTGGCGAAAAGTAAAATTGAATTTCCACAGTTATTTGAAAATGCACAGCAGAATCAAGTCAGTCATATGTTGTGTGTGTCGATCTCACTGGATCAATACCCACACATGGTAAAAACCGCTGAGACTTATGACAATGTGTCTTTTTCCTGCGGTGTTCACCCGTTGCATGTTGGCGAAGATAAAGAGCATAGCTTGGATGACTTGTTGACCTTGGCAGATACCGACCGTGTTGTGGCCATTGGTGAAACTGGCTTAGATTATTACTATTCGAAAGAGTCTATTGCGGCGCAACAAGCTGCGTTTGCTCACCACATCGAGGTGGCGAATAAATTGAATAAACCTCTAATAGTTCATACCCGTGATGCCAGAGAAGACACGATTGCTATCCTAAAAGAGAACCAAGCGGACAAGTGCCGCGGTGTTTTACACTGCTTTACTGAGAGCTGGGAAATGGCCAAAGCGGCGATGGATATTGGTTTCTACATTTCTATCTCGGGCATTGTCACATTCAAAAATGCGGTAGAGCTGCAAGACGTGGTGCGAAAGTTACCGATGGACCGTTTGTTGATTGAGACGGATTCACCTTACCTTGCGCCAGTACCATTTCGTGGTAAGCAGAACCAACCGGCTTACGTAAAACACGTTGCAGAATTTATTGCCGAACTCAAAGGCACTTCGGTTGAGGAAGTAGCGGAGCTTACCACCAATAACTTCAAACAGCTTTTTTCTACTGCAAAGCTGTAACTGTTGAATAGCAAAGCAAACAAGGAGCCAATGGCTCCTTTTTTTGTGGGCATAAAAAAAGCCCAGAACGATTCCTGATCTGGGCTAGGGGAATGGCTCATTGAGAGCCGTGCGCTAACTGTTAACACCTTCAATGAGGTGCGGCACCTAAAGTTCGACATTTGTCAAACTTCCTGTGACAAGTGAATTTAGTCTAGACCAACAAAATGTGAAAATAAAGTGTAATTTGAATATTTTTTATACAAATAAAAATCAGTACCTTACAGCCCTATAATACAGGCTTTGCACCGGATATACATTACTTACTCCCAGGTTATTCACAATTTGTAACAGAACAATAAGTTTACACTCTCATATACTACTTTTGTCGACAATTTGGCTGTTTTAGCTTGTGAACTGGTTAATATGGGTCTATATTGTCGACACTTTCTGCTAACCAGTGATAATTCTTGTGTTTGACGAAAATCCCGTAACTTCTGCCGACAAAACTTTTATGGACATGCGCAACGCGATTGTTGAGGGAAGAATTGCGGCAGGTGCGAAGCTAAATGAAGCGGAATTGTCGACAACCTATGAAGTGAGTCGCGCTGTTGTGCGTGAAGCCATCAACCGATTAGAGACGTGTCATTTGGTAGAACGCAAGCCCAATGTTGGTGCTCGTGTCGTGCAATTAACAAAACAAGGGCTATTGCAGATTTATCAAGTTCGAGAATCGTTGGAGGGCATGGCAGCCAGGCTGGCGGCAAGCAATATGTCTGATCAAGATGTCAGCGACTTGAAAGCGCTGTTAGATAATCACAAACAAACGGTTGAAGGTGGTGAGTCATATTACCAAGAAGCGGGTGATGTTGATTTCCATTACCGCATTATCTTGGGCAGCAAAAATCAACAGCTGATCTCCCTTCTCGTAAACGGTTTATACCACTTAATTCGAATGTATCGAGTTCAATTTGGTATGGCGGGGCCAAGAGTCAGCACCGCATTTGATGAACACAAAAACATTGCAATGGCGATTGCGAATAGAGACGAGGAGCTGGCTGAAATGTTAATGCGCCGTCATATCATGTATTCGCGCCGGAACATAGAAAGCAAATTAGTGGAAGGATGATTTTCGTCATCTACCCTTAATAAATTTTACACATAGAACGATTACAACTGAAAAAAACGAAGGTCTTGAAATGAGTGCAGGTAAAAAATTTCGTCAGGCGTTAGCCGACAATAAACCATTACAGATCGTTGGTACGATTAACGCGTACAGTGCGATGATGGCAAAACAAATTGGTCATCAGGCTATCTATCTTTCTGGTGGCGGCGTTGCCAATGCATCATACGGTTTACCGGATTTAGGTATGACGTCACTAAATGACGTTATTGTTGATGTTCAACGTATTACTTCTGCGTGTGATTTACCATTAATGGTAGACATCGATACGGGTTGGGGTGGTGCGTTTAACATTGCCAAAACTATTCGCGATATGGAAAAAGCAGGTGCTGCGGCGGTACATATGGAAGATCAAGTTGCACAAAAACGTTGTGGCCATCGTCCAAATAAAGAAATCGTTTCAACTGAAGAAATGGTCGATCGTATCAAAGCTGCTGTTGACGCTCGTACTGACCCTGACTTCTTTATTATGGCGCGCACCGATTCATTCGCGCAAGAGGGTATTGAAAAAGCGATTGAACGTGCCAAAGCTTATGTTGCCGCTGGTGCAGATGGCATTTTTGCCGAAGCTGTTCAAACGGAAGAGCACTACCGTGCGTTCTCAGAAGCGTTAGATGTTCCAATTTTGGCCAATATTACTGAGTTCGGTAAAACAGAGCTTTGGAACAAAAAAGAGTTGGGCGAGTGGGGCGCTGACATGGTGCTTTATCCGTTAAGTGCGTTCCGCGCAATGAACAAAGCGGCTGAAAACGTTTATCGCTCGATTCTAGAAAACGGCGACCAAAAAGCGGTGGTTGGTACGATGCAAACGCGAATGGACTTGTATGATTACCTTGGTTATCACGAGTATGAGCAAAAGCTTGACGCGTTGTTTGCCGAAGGCAAAAACAAATAATCTAAATAAACAGAATTAAAATTAAAATAAGACCCTACAAATCAGGAGAACATCTTATGGCTAAGGTATTAAGTGGCGCTGGCTTACGTGGCCAAGTCGCAGGTAAAACTGCATTATCGACCGTGGGTAAATCAGGTTCAGGACTGACGTATCGTGGATACGACGTTAAAGATTTAGCGCAGAACTGCCAGTTCGAAGAAGTGGCTTACCTAATTTTGAAAGGTAACTTGCCTAACCAAGCAGAATTAGATGCATATAAGACCAAACTTAAAGGCATGCGTGGTTTACCACAAGCGCTCAAAGATGTGTTAGAGCGCATTCCTGCTGACGCTCACCCAATGGACGTATTGCGCACAGGTTGTTCAATGTTAGGCAACGTTGAAGGTGAGTTATCGTTCGACCAACAACAAGACGTCACTGATCGCATGTTAGCGGCATTCCCAAGCATCATTTGTTATTGGTATCGTTTCTCACACGACGGTGTGCGTGTTGATGTTGAAACGGACGACGACTCAATCGGTGGTCATTTCCTTCACATGCTAACGGACGAAAAAGCTAAAGAACTGCATGAGCAAGTTATGCATGTATCACTTATTCTTTATGCAGAGCATGAGTTTAATGCATCTACTTTTACTGCCCGTGTGTGTGCTTCTACATTATCTGATATGCACTCATGTGTTACAGGCGCAATTGGTTCCCTTCGTGGTCCATTGCACGGTGGTGCAAACGAAGCCGCAATGGAGATGATTGAGCGATTCACGTCTGCGGATCACGCTGAGCAAGAAATGATGGGCATGTTAGAGCGCAAAGAAAAAATTATGGGCTTTGGTCATGCGATTTACTCTGAATCAGACCCTCGCAACGAAATCATTAAACAGTGGTCAGAAAAATTGGCGGCGGATGTTGGTGACGAAGTGCTATATCCTGTTTCAGTACGTTGTGAAGAAGTTATGTGGCGCGAGAAGAAATTGTTCTGTAATGCGGACTTCTTCCACGCATCGGCATACAACTTTATGGGCATTCCAACTAAGTTGTTTACACCAATTTTCGTGATGTCCCGCTTAACTGGTTGGGCGGCACACGTGATGGAGCAACGTGCTGATAACCGAATCATCAGACCTTCGGCTGAGTACACTGGTGAGGAATTACGCCCAGTGCCAGCAATGTCTGAACGCGGTTAATACTTTATTGACCAGGGGTCACATGGTGTTTTGACTCTTGGTCATATCAAATTTGGTGTCGCTTTCTGCCAGTGATACCAAGGCCTTCCAACATTCTGGTGGAATACAAATGAATACTTTATATCGTAAAGCCCTATCTGGCTTTAACTTAGACTTTTATGACACGCGCGAGGCGATTGAAGCCATCGAGCCAGGCTCGTATGCCAAACTTCCATACACTTCCAAGGTGTTGGCGGAAAACTTAGTGCGCCGCTGCGAACCTGAAAAACTAACCGACAGCTTGAAGCAGATTATTGAACGTAAACGTGAACTCGACTTCCCGTGGTTTCCAGCACGTGTTGTTTGTCACGACATTTTGGGTCAAACCGCACTCGTTGATTTAGCTGGTTTGCGTGATGCAATCGCAGAACAGGGCGGCGACCCATCTAAGGTAAATCCGGTTGTTCCAACCCAACTGATTGTCGACCACTCTCTTGCGGTTGAACATGCAGGTTTCGAAAAAGACGCGTTTGAGAAAAACCGCGCGATTGAAGATCGTCGTAACGACGACCGTTTCCACTTTATCAATTGGACCAAGACGGCGTTCAAGAACGTGGATGTGATCCCTCCGGGCAATGGCATCATGCACCAAATCAACTTGGAAAAAATGTCGCCAGTTGTGCACGCCCGAGATGGCGTTGCGTTTCCAGACACATTGGTTGGTACCGACAGTCACACGCCCCATGTTGACGCTTTAGGTGTCATTGCAATTGGTGTTGGCGGTCTTGAAGCTGAGAGTGTGATGTTAGGTCGCGCTTCTTACATGCGACTGCCAGATATCATTGGTGTGGAGTTGGTGGGCAAACGTCAACCTGGCATCACGGCAACTGATATCGTACTTGCAATCACAGAGTTCTTGCGCAAAGAGAAAGTGGTCTCCTCATATCTCGAGTTTTATGGCGAAGGTGCGTCTGACCTAACTTTAGGTGACCGTGCGACAATCTCAAACATGACGCCTGAGTTTGGCGCAACTGCGGCTATGTTCTACATCGACGACAAAACCATTGATTACTTGAAGTTAACCGGTCGCGACGCTGAACAAGTGCGATTGGTTGAAGCGTATGCTAAAGAGACTGGCCTTTGGGCGGACGATTTAGTCGAAGCTCAATATGAGCGTGTTCTTAAGTTTGATTTGTCTGCTGTTGGCCGCAATATCGCAGGTCCTTCAAACCCACATCGCAGAGTGGCAACGTCGGATTTAGCGGCAGAAGGCATTACTGGCAAGGTTGAGAACGAAGAAGGTTTAATGCCTGATGGTGCATGTATTATCGCCGCTATCACTTCGTGTACTAACACGAGTAACCCACGCAATGTAATTGCAGCGGGTCTATTAGCGAAAAAAGCGAACGAAAAAGGCCTTAGCCGTAAACCTTGGGTTAAAACTTCTTTAGCGCCAGGTTCGAAGGTGGTGCAATCTTACTTGGAAGATTCGGCACTGCTACCTGAATTAGAGCAGCTCGGTTTCGGTATTGTCGCGTTTGCATGTACGACATGTAACGGAATGAGCGGAGCATTGGATCCGAAGATTCAACAGGAAGTTATCGACCGCGATCTCTATGCGACCGCCGTGTTATCGGGCAACCGCAACTTTGACGGTCGTATTCATCCATATGCGAAACAAGCGTTCCTAGCGTCGCCGCCATTGGTTGTGGCTTACGCAATTGCCGGTACGATCCGATTTGATATTGAAAAAGATGTATTGGGTTATGACCAAGACGGTCAACCTGTGACACTTAAAGACGTTTGGCCAAGTGACGAAGAAATCGATGCGGTTGTAGCACAAAGCGTAAAGCCTGAGCAGTTCCGCCAAGTGTATGAGCCAATGTTTGACTTGACCGTAGATTACGGTGAAGACAACGATCCGCTGTATCAGTGGCGCGAGATGAGTACCTACATTCGCCGTCCTCCATATTGGGAAGGTGCGTTGGCAGGTGAACGCACGATGAAAGGTATGCGTCCACTGGCGATTTTAGGCGATAACATCACTACTGATCACCTATCTCCATCAAACGCGATTCTCGCGAGCTCAGCTGCAGGTGAATACCTTGCAAAAATGGGTTTGCCAGAAGAAGACTTTAACTCTTACGCAACCCATCGCGGAGACCATTTAACGGCGCAGCGTGCCACGTTTGCGAATCCAAAACTGTTGAACGAAATGGTTCAAGAAAATGGCGAAGTGAAACAAGGCTCTTTGGCACGTGTTGAACCGGAAGGTAAAGTGACCCGCATGTGGGAAGCTAT
>CAXRBI010000054.1:0-88619 GCA_964229075.1 Alteromonadaceae bacterium
TTAGTAACTCAATTTTTTCTATTATTGTTAGGCAGTTATAGAGATCAAATATTGTGATCTAATTTGGATCAACCTTGTACTATGCTGTAGAAAAGTAGCCGTGTTATCCACATGCAATATATCGAAAATAGTTGTTCTGAGGATATATTCAGTTAGATCAAAAGATCTTAAGGATCTTATGCACAGGTGGATCCTTACAAGAGTATATTTGTGATCAGGTTGTGAATAACATGATGACTAGTTGTTATGAGGTGAATAAATGTGCTGTTTAGACGCTTTGGAATTGAATAGATTGGATCTAATTGCTTTTGTTGTGATCTGAATATTCGCGATCTTTTTTTATTAAGATCGCGGTATCTAGTGGCCTATTTGTTATTTGAACAGAGGTATTTGTTGTTCCAAATAGGGAATAATAAGGTCTTCAGGCAATTCTTCAGACATCGCATCCACTTTAAAAACATCCGTTAGTGGTTGGGCATTAAGATCTTTTAAGGTGTTAAATAAGGTATCAGCTGCGCCACAATAGCGGTCGTAATTCGAGTCTCCCAAACCGATCACCATAAACTTTAACTCACTTAGGTCGGGTTTTGTTGACTCAAGCCAGGTATAGAACTGCTGTAGATTATTAGGTATGTCACCTGCGCCGTGGGTGGATGTGCATACTATCCACGTTTTACTCGACTCTAATATGTCGGTATTCGGCTCTAGAGTTGCTTCTGCCGTCAAATCATGGTTTTCAAGGAGACTTACTATATCGTCTGAAACAAACTCAGCGGTTCCTGTTTCAGTTCCTACAATCACGCTAATCATTTTTTTAATCACTGCTATTTTATTTGTTGTCTATATAAAGATCTTTTCAATTTCTTCAACCGGCATTGGCTTATAAAAGTGGTATCCTTGGATTTGATCACAACAAAATTGTTTTAAGATATCGACTTGTTCTTTGGTTTCAACGCCTTCAACAATAGAGCGCATGCCCAAGGACTTTGCAATAGATAAAATGTGATTCATTAATTGTTGCCGTCTGGGTTGAGCGTTTAAGTCGACAACAAATACTCGATCTACTTTTAAAATATCGACTGGAAATTCAATTAAATAGCCGAGAGAGCTGTAGCCTGTTCCGAAATCATCCAATGCTATTTGTACGCCCATGGCTTTGAGTGCCATTACAATGTTTTTTACGGTTTTAGCATCATCGACCATAGCACTTTCGGTCATTTCCAACTTCAAGAATTGAGGCGGTATCTGATATTTATTAAGTGCATTGCGAACTTCTTGAATGAGAATCGGATTAACCCAGTGTTTTGCGGATATATTCACGCCAATAGAAAAGTACCTGTCTTCACCGTATTTTTGACGCCAAGCGGAAATCTGCCGACAAGTTTCATCAATAACAAACGCGTCGATGTCATAGATCAGACCGGTTTCTTCCGCCAAGGTTATGAATTTGAAAGGAGAAATAAATTGGCCATCGGTATCTTGCCAGCGTATGAGAGCTTCAAACGTTTCTATTGCACCTGTTTGGCTATTTACGATTGGCTGATAATAGAGCATTAATCTATTTGATTTAATCGCTTCTCTGAGTTTTGGTTCCAAGTGAAATTTATCAAGGTTAGATTGGTGTAACTCAGGATCGTAGAACGCCAGTCCTGTATCGTTATCTAATGCCGTTTGAGAGGCAAAAGCAGCATTAGAGATCAGTGCTTTGGGTTTCTTCTCTCTGCCTTTAGCCATGCTTATACCGATACCAACATTGCCCTCGAATTGTTCTTCATCTAGCAATATTGGACGGCATAGTGGTGATAAGAAACTTTCGATCATACTCGCTTCATCAGCCAGTTTTGAAATGCTCTTGGCACTGTTGTATATCGCAAAAACATCGTCAGCGATTCGGCCAATGGTGGTATTTGGATCGGTACAAATTTGACACAGTCTGATGGCTTGCTGCTGAATGTAATCCCTAGCTAATTCAGAGCTTAAGGTTTGATTGATAAAGTTGTAATGCGCAAAACGAATGTAGATAACGGCGTAACTGGTGTCTAAGTTTTTGTTCATTTCGTTATCGAGTGAACCGGTAAAAAGCTCGGACTTAGCAAAATCGGTATCTTTGTCGAAGTCTTTGTAATAGTTGGTTTCGATATTTACCAGACGTCGTTTACGGATAGCGGCCTTCATTCGGGCGTCTAACAGTATTGGATTAAATGGTTTTGGCAGATAGTCGTCTGCACCCATTTCGATCGCTTTAACCACACTTTCAATGTCGTCGATCGCCGAGATCATTATGACCGAGACATTCGCCAGCTTTGGTGTGTCTTTGATTTTCTCCAAGACTTTAAAACCGTCCATGATTGGCATCATCACGTCAAGCAAGACAATATCAAAGTCACCTTGTTCTAGGACGCTAAGGGCATTAACACCGTCTTCCGATTCGGCTATGTCTCTATAGCCGAGTCTTGCCAGTCTTCTCTTTAATGTGTAACGGTTATTTTCATTGTCATCGACAATTAAGACATTTGCATCAAAACTCATTTGCAGTCTCCTTGTTTTGACAATATTAGTTGCGGCAGTAATGACTCCATCTTGTTGAGAAGTCTAGCTAGATCCACCGGTTTCGAATCAAAGTCTTCCGCGCCGGCTGCTAAGGCATCGGATTTGTGTTGATCCATAGCGTGTGCGCTGAGCGCAATGATGGGAATGTGTTGGGTGTCGGGGTTTTGTTTAATTAAATGGGTTGCTTGCCAGCCGTCCATGATCGGTAGGCTCAGATCCATCAAAATGATGTCCGGTTTTTCACTGATGGCCATATCAACTCCTGAACGACCGTCTTTCGCAATGAACACCTCAAATGATTTACGCTTTAACCGCCGTGACAGCATGTAAATGTTGTCTTCATTGTCTTCCACGTACAAGATTCTGATCATACCGTTAACTCACATATCGACCGATCAGTTCAGACACGTCGGTTTTGTTAATGGGTTTAATTAGGTAATCGTCGGCGCCAAGTTCGATGCCTTTTTTCCTCTCATCTTGCACAGTTATTACGATCACAGGTATGCCCTTTAGCTGTTCATCCGCTTTTAACACCGCCAAAGTATCCCATCCACTTAATGTCGGCATGTTTATATCTAACGTGATCAGTAGCGGCGGCTGTTTACGCGCTTTGTTTAGCGCTTCGCTGCCATCGCGTGCTACGTCTATAGCTAATCCAGCTTTATCAAAATGGTAGCGCAACAGCTGGATCATATTGTCGTCGTCTTCGACGACAAGAACATGACCTTTGTGAACATTATTTGGATCTAGATCATCGTTATCTAAGTTGCCGGCCGCAGGACTTTGTTGTACTTTTTCGGTTCGCACTGGCAAGGTCACGATAAACTCAGAGCCTTTGCCGACGGCGCTATTGACCACAATATGTCCGCCCATCATATTGGCGAGCTTTTTACTTATGGAGAGGCCTAATCCCGTTCCTTCGTATTTTCGCGTGGCGGATGAATCTACTTGCTGAAAGTCTTGAAACAACATCGATACTTGTTCCGGTGTCATTCCGATCCCTGTGTCTTCGATTGTAAATTGAACGGCCGCAGCATTGTTGTATTGAGTTTTGGCAACCGACAGTCTGACGTCGCCGTCATTAGTAAACTTACAAGCATTGCTGAGCAAGTTGAGTAAGATTTGTTTTAACCTGGTACTGTCTGCATACATTTCGCCAATATCTGGTTTTACATCAAACTCTAGTCGGTTGTTGTTTTTGTTTGCTAGCGGATCACATGTTCGGTTTATATCGGCTATAAACAGCGCCAAATCGAAGCTCTCTGGATTGAGTTCCATTTTGCCAGCTTCTATTTTAGACAGATCTAGAATGTCATTTATTAACGCCAGTAAATGCTTACCAGAGCGCAGAACTCGACCCAGAGGCTCGACGTAATCGTCATCACCAAATTCTTGTGCGTCTTCACACATCATTTCGGTAATACCGATGATCGCATTTAGAGGAGTCCTGAGCTCGTGGCTCATTTTCGCCAAAAACTCAGATTTAATTGTATTGGCATCTTCTGCTTGCTGTTTTGCTTTTTCGGCTTCATCACGGGCATCTTCCGCCGCTATTTTGGAGGAGATAATGTTGTTTTCCGCTTCAGCAATATCGTTTTCTATCCGCCCCAAGAAAAACCAAAAGGAAACAAAAATAAGGCTGATGATGATGCCAAAAGATACAGACGTAACGGTGAGTGATATTTGATAGGCGGCATAGGCTTCGCTGATATCCTTTAACAGCAAAATTCGTCCAATATTGTTGCCTTCGGTATCGTGAACCGGAAATAAGCTTAAGTTCATCCGACTATCATCAAGCTTTAATTTATCGCGCATGAATCTATCGTCGGCGTTGTGTTTCGCGTAAGCAAAATCAACCACACTAGCTAAGCTCTCTAAGTTTAAGCTTTGTTGTGGACTTGAACATATTGCCAAGTGTTCAAACGTATCCCACGGGTTAACCAAACCAAGACTGGATTGGTAGTTTTGCATGTTTTGTGCGTTTAGCTTGCTTTTCTCAGCCAATAAATAAAGGCTGACGTTGTTCAAATTTGCGAGCTCATTTATTAGCTCGGAGAGGGGCTTAGTAATTTGAACGTAGCCGAGAGGCTCCTCTCCTTCGGCAATACTGACGATTGCGTAAATACTAAAATCACCATTATCTGACATTTGAATGCCGGTTAATGAGTCGGAAAATTGGATTAAACCTCGAGTATTGTTTTTCGCGCTCTGGGCATAGCCATTCAGGCCAATACTGGTGAGAGCATTGCCGTTGTGATCGAATACCTGGACTTGAGTTATCAATGACTGACTCGAATAGGTTCGATAAAAATTGATTACATTTTGCTTAAGTTTCAGTGCGTTGCCTGACTTAATCGCTTCAATAGTGTCGGTCCGTGTGGATAGCAGACTGGCAGAGCTTAACAACTGATAGCGAATGTCCTCGGTTTTTGTGAATACTTGGTCGTCAATCTGACCGACTAAGGCAAGTAAATCGTCCTGACGTTTATTGGTTGCCCAATAATTTAGAATAAAGGTGAAAATTAACCACAAGGCAGTAAATGCAACCGCTAGGGCTACTAGAATAGGCATTCGAAGTTTGCCTTGTGATCTTAATCTGTTTCCAACTTTCGCGATGTTCATAGTTTGCGCTCCAGTTGCGAAAGCTCAACAAATTGATTCTGTTGATTCGTCTGCGTCAGCCATAAGTAGTTAAAAAGTTCTCGAGATTTATCAACTGATATAAGCTGGTTGGCTCCAATATTATGATTTTTCATTCGGGCGAACGCAGCCGCGACTATCTCTCCGGATACATCTCCGCCCGCTCTTGAGACCCAACCTACGACCTGATCCAATACTTGGAAGGGCAAGGTTGCCACATCAATCAGGGAGTCTGTCTGTATGCCTTTGACGCTGTGATAAATCGATTCGACGGTGAGCATTGTCAGTACATAACCCTTGAGAGCTTGGTGACTGGTTAATGCTTTAGGATTTAGGGCTGTCATATCTCGCTTAAATTGTCTAATCAGTTTTAAGCCTGTTTTGTGCAAAGGTACGGTGTTTAGATAAAAAATCCGTTGTTTGTGTTGTTCTGCTACTTGCCATGCGATAGCTCGATTAAACAGGGTTGCACCACTTTCAGGTAAGATTAAAAATTTTGGAGAGCTGGGGTGGGTTAATAATTCGCTTACATGGTTGGCGCTTGTCAAAAACTGTTCATTTGAGATCACGACTGCGTTTTTAGTTAATGCCTGTTCGAGTGCTTCAACGGAGTTAAACTCTTTAATCGATTTTGGGCTGCGGGCTTGAAAGAATGTTCGCCACTGAGAGGCAAGAGCTTGACCTTCGGATAATATAAAAACATTACTGGCGTCCTCAAACACGAGACCTAAATCACCGCGAAGTTCACTCGGGGTTGACGCCAAAAACGCGGAATAGTCTGACTCTTTGCGAGACAGCCCATCTATAGCGAAGCCACTACTTAAAAACAGAGTTTTATGTTTAGTCGCCAAAGGTAAGGTTTGCTCGACTAGGCTTTGCGGATGATTTGATAGAATGGCTAGCACTTTCTTTTGCTTAACTAGCCGCTTGACGTTTGACATAGAGCGGTGTGCTTTACCAAAGTCGTCCATTGCGATGAGTTTAATTTTGTACCCGTCGAAGCGTTTGGATTTGTTAGCGGCCTTGAGATAGGCATCAATGCCATTTTTGAACTCTAACGCGTACTGCGCATCTTTACCGGACATATTCAGGCTAACGCCGATAGGTAATAGATCAGCAATTGCCGACTGAGTTACAAAAATACACAACCAACTAATTAATTTAGTTGTCCTTGAGATACTGCTCATTGCGAAGAAACAAACCTGATTTATCCATAAATTTATGGATAAATTTTAGTCCATTTCCGCTATTTTCCTAGTCTTTATGATTTGAAATTTAGGAAAAGCGCGATAAAAAACAATTATTTGCCGATACAGAAAGAACTGAAGATACGTCCAAGTAAATCGTCTGAGCTAAACTCGCCGGTTATTTCATTCAAATGTTGTTGTGCCAAACGCAATTCTTCCGCAAGAATCTCACCAGCGATGTATGAATGTAATTGTTCTTGGCCTGTTTGTAGGTTAAGCGCAGCGCGATCGAGCGCATCTAAATGACGCCTACGAGCCATAAACGTACCCTCAGTAGTGCCTTGATAGCCCATTGCTTTTTTGAGATGGGTTTTTAACGCTTCCACGCCTTGATTGCTTTGCGCCGATATCGAAATGATAGGTAAGTCACCGTCAACTTTTACGTCTTGGTGTGCGCTGTCTAGCAAGTCGATTTTGTTTCGCACAATAGTGACTGGCATATTGTCCGGTAATTTGGCGATAAACTCCGGCCAAATCTGTTGTGGATCAATGCTGCTATTTTCGCTGGCATCGACCATCAACAAAACCTTGTCAGCTTGCTCAATCTCTTGCCAAGCGCGCTCTATACCGATTTGCTCTACTTTGTCAGGTGATTCACGAAGCCCAGCTGTATCGATTATGTGCAGAGGCATACCGTCGATATGAATGTGCTCTTTTAAGACATCGCGAGTGGTTCCGGCGATGTCAGTGACTATCGCTGATTCCTTGCCTGAGAGAGCATTTAAAAGAGATGACTTACCGGCATTCGGGCGGCCGGCAATGACGACTTTCATGCCTTCGCGCATAATAGCGCCTTGTTTCGCTTGCGCTTTAACTTCGTCCAAAAAATCAATGATGGACTGTAAGTCACCTGCGACTTTGCCGTCCGATAGAAAGTCGATTTCCTCGTCTGGGAAGTCAATTGCCGCTTCGACATATATTCGAAGATGGATCATCTGTTCTACTAAGGCGTGGATTTTGTCAGAGAACTCGCCTTGTAAGCTTTGCAACGCCGATTTTGCTGCTTGGACGCTGGTACTTTCGATTAAATCGGCTATTGCCTCTGCTTGAGTAAGATCTATTTTGTCGTTTAAGAATGCACGTTCTGAGAATTCGCCGGCCTTCGCCAAACGAACGTTATCGATTTGGCAGATTTCTTGTAACAGTAAATCTAGGATCACCGGCCCACCATGTCCTTGTAATTCCAAAACGTCTTCGCCGGTAAAAGAGTTGGGGCCTTCAAAATACAAAGCTATCCCCTGATCTAAAACCTCACCGCTTAATGCGCGAAACGGCAGATAATCGGCGTAACGGGTCTTTGGTACTTTGCCTAGAATTGATTCAGCTACCTGTTTTGCTGCTGGGCCTGAAATTCGAATGATACCGACGCCGCCTTTTCCTGGGGCAGTAGCTTGTGCGGCAATTGTGTCGTTTACGGCGATTAATTCGGACATGAAAAACTCTTAACTCTTTGAAACAAAAAAGGCGACTGACGCCGCCTTTAGTTTAAACCAATTTAGTTGGTTATTTCGCTTTTTTAGCGTTTTGGTTATCGATCTGTCGGTAGATATATAACATCTGTGCAATCGAGATTAAGTTTGAAACCAACCAGTAAAGTACCAAACCTGCAGGGAACATAACGAAGAATACCGAGAAGATAACTGGCATCCACATCATCATTTTCTGCTGCATTGGATCCGCCGCCGGTGTTGGGCTTAACTTCTGCATCAACCACATCGACGCACCAAATAAAATCGGTAGGATGAAGTACGGGTCTTTTGCCGATAAGTCCGTGATCCAAAGGCCAAATGGTGCGTGACGTAATTCAACACTCTCTAGGAATACCCAGTAAAGTGCCAGGAATATAGGCATTTGTAGCAATAATGGTAAACAGCCACCCATAGGGTTTACTTTTTCTTTCTTGTAAAGCTCCATCATGGCTTGACCCATTTTTTGACGGTCATCACCAAAACGAGATTTAAGCTGCTCCATTTTAGGCTGCAGTGCACGCATCTTTGCCATTGATGTGTATTGCTTTTTCGTCAGTGGGTAAAGAAGGGTCTTCACAACGATAGTGATTAGGATAATCGCAATACCCCAGTTACCAACAACATCGTTAATAATAACTAACAGGTCGAATAGCAGAATACTTATGAACCAAAGGAATCCATAATCCACTGTTAGACCCAAGTTCTTGTGAATAGCGTCTAATTCTGCTTGATTTTTTGGACCAGCGAATAGGGTAGATTTCAAGTTCAATGTTTCGCCGGCATTGACGATTTCTGCTGGTGATTTAACACCGACAATCGCAAACGCATTATTGCCGGTTACACGGCTGTATATTGCGTTTTGTTTATCCTGAGCAGGCACCCAGGCACTCACGAAATAGTGCTGGATCATACCAACATAGCCGCCAACCGTTGCTTTGTTTAAATTGGCATCTAACATATCGTCAAAGTCATACTTTTCGTAGGCTTCGTCGTTTGTTGAGAATACAGCACCGCGATACGTTGGCATCATCATGCTCGCTTCTTCACCAGCAATCTGTTGTTTTAACTGATAAAACGGCTGAACTTCTAATGAGTTAGGTGAACTGTTCTCAACTTCAAAATTAACGTCGATAGAGTGTTTGCCGCGCTCGAAATAGAATGTTTTAGTAATTTTTAGACCGTCTTTTGTAACCGTTGTCATAGGAACAGTTAACGCATTGTCGGTCATGTTCCACTCAAGTTGGTCAATCGCGTAAACCGGGCGGCCTTCACGACTTGCGTCTGGACCGTGTCGACCAATAAGGCCTGACTGAGCAACATAGTTAGGTGATTGGCTTAATAGTTGGAACTTTTGCTCCGATTGGTGCGTCAAGTCGTGTTGCAATAAGGTTGCAGACACAATGTCACCACCTTTGGTGTCGATAAGGACTTCCAAAGTATCAGTCACAACCTTTACAAGGTTTTGCGACGCTGCACTTGGCACTAATTGCGCTGTGTCAGAACTTGGCAAATCATCAGATGTGCTAGCGATCTCGGTTGGAGACTCATCTCCAACAGCAACTGTTTGCGGCACCTGCTGTTCTTGCACTGGCGTGTTGTAATCGATTTGCCACTGTTGGTAAAGCAAAAAGCTAACCAAGGCTAAACCGAAGAATAAAAATGAACGTTGCGATTCCATAGCGCTAATTACTCTTTATTTTGTCGTTTGATTGGGTCGATTCCGGTACTGGATCGAAACCACCTTTACTTAAAGGGTGGCATTTTAGAATACGTTTGATACTTAACCAAGCACCTTTTAACGAACCGTGGGTTTCTATTGACTCAATGGCATAGTGAGAACAGGTCGGATGAAACCGACATTTTGCGCCAAACCAAGGGCTGATAGCTATTTGGTAAAACCGGACTAACGATTTAAGGATTGCTCGCAACGGAGACTTATTTTTTTCCATAGCTTGTTCAACTGCCTTTGTAATTGACGATTGTCTGCTGTACCAATGTTATCTCTGGCCAACACCACAATATCTATATTGGGCAAATTCTGCTGATTTAAACGAAAAGTTTCGCGAATATTGCGTTTGATGCGATTACGGCCAACGGCTGTTTTTTCTTTTTTCTTGGCAATGGTTAAACCAAGTCGAGGGTGGTCGAGATCGTTAAATTTAGCTAGAAAAGTGAAGTGATCAGAAACCGCTTTAACCGGTTGATCAAATATGCGGGAAAATTGCGAGGGAGTTAAAAGTCTTAACTCCCTTGGAAAAGTATTACTCTTCACAATTATGCAGAAAGAACAGCACGTCCTTTTGCACGACGACGCGCTAATACTTTGCGGCCGTTTTTAGTTGCCATACGTGCACGGAAACCGTGTGTACGCTTGCGCTTTAATACGCTAGGTTGAAATGTACGTTTCATAGTTCTAATCCATCCGATCGGTTATTTACTACTATATATATTCTCAAGATTACGACCTTGAGAACTTTTTACCCGCAGGTCGCGACCCCCGCAGGGCCCCAAAAAAGGACGGCGAATAATATAGATTGATCTTCTGGAAGTCAACCAGATCCTTGCAAAAATACAGATATTTACAGGTTATGCACATGGTGGGGGTTATTGCTAGCTAAAACTGTGTATAAATCTATCTTTATTTAGATATTTTCATGCTAAAAAGTAGTCCCTTAAAAACCAAAGACTCTATCAGCGAAAGCCGCGTATTTATTAGGTTTTTAGCAGGTTTAGTGGTGCCATTTTTTTCTTAAATTAATTGTAAATCTCAGTTGAGTTTGTGGATAAACATAGGGCATAATGTCCGACTCCCAAACAATAACAAAAAACGAATTCGATTTAGGAACGTCAGTGTATCAGTCTCTTTGGCAGAGCTGCCTCGAAGTATTAGAGCAGGAACTCCCCCAACAACAATTCAATATGTGGATCCGTCCGTTACAGATCCAAGGGGATGAACAAAGCGTTACCTTGTATGCACCAAATCGATTTGTATTGGATTGGGTTAGAGACAAATACATGAATCGCATCTCTGAGTTGTTGTCACAATTCAGTGAACAACAAGCGCCAACGTTAAGCTTTGATGTCGGTTCGAAAATGCCGGTTCAACAAATGCCAGTGAATCACGCAGCAGAAACCAGTAACAGTGCCCCTGCACCTGTGAACAATCCTATGAGCGCAATCCATAAACCAGCCGCAGCGCCTAAACAAGCTAGTTACAAATCAAACATTAATGATTCTTATACTTTTGACAGTTTTGTTGAAGGTAACAGTAACCAGTTGGCCCGTGCAGCTGCAATGCAGGTCGCGGACAATCCTGGCGGTGCATACAATCCTTTGTTTTTGTATGGCGGAACCGGTTTAGGTAAAACCCACTTATTGCATGCAGTGGGTAACGGCATTATGGAACAGAAGAAAGATGCCAAGGTCGTATACATGCATTCTGAACGTTTTGTCCAAGATATGGTAAAAGCGTTACAAAACAATGCGATAGAGGAATTCAAACGCTATTATCGCAGCCTTGATGCGCTCTTGATCGATGACATTCAGTTTTTTGCTAAGAAAGATCGTTCACAAGAAGAATTTTTCCATACTTTCAATGCTTTACTAGAAGGTAACAAGCAGATCATCCTAACATCAGATCGTTATCCTAAAGAGATTGACGGAGTGGAAGATCGTCTTAAGAGTCGATTTGGTTGGGGACTTAATGTTCCTATCGAGCCTCCAGAGTTGGAAACTCGAGTGGCCATCTTGATGAAGAAAGCATATCAGAGCAAAGTTAAATTGCCTGAAGAGGTCGCGTTTTTTATCGCGAAACGGTTACGTTCAAATGTTCGCGAGCTAGAAGGTGCACTAAACCGAGTCATAGCCAATGCGAACTTTACGGGTAGACCAATTACTATCGATTTTGTTAAAGACGCGTTGAGAGATTTGTTAGCGTTGCAAGACAAACTCGTTACCATTGATAACATTCAAAAAACGGTTGCTGAATACTTTAAGATCCGTGTTGCGGACATATTATCTAAAAGACGCAGTCGTTCTGTAGCAAGACCGCGACAAATAGCGATGTCGTTGGCAAAAGAATTAACCAACCACAGTTTGCCGGAAATTGGCGACGCTTTCGGTGGCAGGGATCACACCACCGTGTTGCACGCCTGTAGAAAAATAAAAGAATTAAAAGAAGAAAATCACGAGATAAAAGAGGACGTACAGAATCTAATCCGAATTCTGTCGTCTTAGTGGGAATGAAGCTATGCATATTATTATAAGTAAAGACTCGTTGTTGAAGCCCTTAACCCTTGTATCCGGGGCGATTGAGCGTAAGCACACCTTACCTATTTTATCTAACGTATTAATCGAGACGTCTTTGGAGTCTGTTAAATTGACAGGCACCGATATGGAAGTGGAACTTGTCGCTTCCACCGTACCAGATAATGTTATTCAAGCTGGCGCAATTACAGTGCCGGCAAAAAAGTTGTTTGATATTTGCCGTTCATTACCGGACAACGCGGAGATCGAATTTAAAGTGGAAGGTCATTCCGCGGTCGTTAAGAGTGGTAAGTCGCGATTTAGTTTGTCGACCTTGCCGGCTAGCGACTATCCGAATCTTGAAGAGTGGGCCAGTGACGAAACCATTTCGTTATCTAGGCACACATTAAGAGCGCTGATCGAAAGTACCAATTTCTCAATGGCAAACCAAGACGTGCGCTATTACCTGAACGGTATGAGTTTTGAGTTTGAAACGAATTTAATTCGCACTGTTGCAACTGACGGTCATCGCTTAGCGTTAGCTCAGCAGGGCGTTGATAATGGTGTCAGTGAACTGCGCCAAGTTATTGTCCCTCGCAAAGCTGTACTTGAGATTCTGCGTCTGTTGGAAGATGACGATGCATCAATAGAACTGCACCTTGGTGCAAATCACATCCGTATCGTAGAACAAGGCTTTATTTTTACAACCAAGCTAGTGGATGGTCGTTTTCCTGATTATCGTCGTGTGTTACCGCAGGGTGGCGATAAGACCATCGTTGCAGACAAGCATATGTTGAAAGACGTATTTCAACGTGTTTCTATCTTGTCCAACGAAAAGTTCAAGGGTGTTAGGTTGAACCTTAGCAACGGAGAACTTCTAGTCTCTGCAAATAATCCAGAGCAAGAACAGGCTGAAGAATCTGCGTTAGTAGAATACGCGGGCGAGAGTTTAGAGATTGGATTTAACGTCTCTTATATTATTGACGTCTTAAACAATATTAAGACTGATACTGTAAAGATCATGTTGGCTGACTCGAACAGCAGTGCATTAATTGAAGGTTTTGATGACGCTTCAAGTTTGTACGTTGTTATGCCTATGAAACTTTAACTTTTGTATAGATGCTTGTAGAAAACCTTAATATTTTTGCGTTTAGAAATATTTCGCAAGCATCATTACAAACGCAAAGTCGAGTTAATGTCTTTTTTGGACAAAACGGCAGTGGTAAAACAAGTGTTTTGGAGAGTGTTTTTTTCTTAGCGCGAGGAAAGTCGTTTCGAACCAGTAAGCGTCAGTTTGTGGTGAAAAACGAACAACCTATGTTGGCGGTGAACGCAACCATTCAACAACAAGAAAAAAATCACAAGCTCGGAATTGGATTTGATACATCAGGGAATTCAACATTAAAACTTGATGGCGAGATGGTAAACAAATTGTCTTTGGCATCTTCGTTGTTTCCTGTTCAGGTGATTACGCCAGAAAGTTTTGACGTTTTCTTTTCGTCACCAAAAGCGAGAAGAAGTTTTTTTGATTTTGGTTTGTTCCACGTGGAACATGAGTTCCAATCTGCATGGGTAGAGTGTAGTAAAATCCAAAAACAGATTAACGCGTTACTGAAGATAGGTAACGGAGATAAACGGGAATTGCGCTATTGGTATCGTGCATTTGTAAAATCCAGTGAGAGGGTTGAAGGCTTCAGAGAGCTATTTTTCGAAAAATATTTTTCTCAAGCCATTAACGATTTGGTTAGAGGGCTGGATGACTCGTCGTCTAAACATTTGGTTTCGGAGTTAGAAATTAAATACAAGAAGAAGGTTCTTGATTATGGAGATGATGAAGAACTTTCTCGAAAGATTGAGATCCAGATTAATAAAGACAGCAAATACAAACAGCTTGGTTTCGGTCCAAACAGGGCAGACATTCAGTTTGTTAAGTCAGGAAATGACGTTGGAAATATGTTGTCTCGCGGCCAATCAAAAATGCTCTTCTACTTATTAGAAGTAGCAATGATGAGAGTAGTAAAGTCCGCAACAAATAAAAATATGTTGTTACTTATCGATGATTTACCGTCTGAGGTAGATGAAGATAGCCGAGATACTATGTTGTCTTTGCTAATGAGTAGCGATGCACAAATTTTTGTGACAGGGATAGAAAATAAGATCGCAATGGAATTTATGAAACACACAGAGTCGGTCAATGTGTTCCACGTGGAACATGGGGCCGTGACACCCGTAAGTATGGAGCAGTTATGTCCGTAGAAAATGAATATGATTCGTCGAGTATCAAAGTTTTAAAAGGCTTAGATGCTGTACGTAAACGTCCAGGCATGTACATCGGTGATACCGATGACGGTTCTGGCTTGCACCACATGGTGTTTGAGATTTTGGATAACTCAATTGACGAAGCATTAGCAGGACACTGTTCTGACATTGTCGTAAAAATTCACTTAGATGGCTCAGTATCAGTTAGAGATAATGGCCGTGGTATTCCAACAGAAATCCACCCAGAAGAAGGTGTATCGGCTGCTGAAGTTATCATGACTGTTCTTCACGCCGGTGGTAAGTTTGGTGGTGAGGACTCCGGCTATAAAGTATCTGGTGGTCTACACGGGGTAGGTGTTTCAGTTGTGAACGCGTTATCAGATAAACTGGTACTAACAATTCGTCGTGACGGCAAACTGCACGAGCAAGAATACCACTTGGGTGAGCCAAAGGCACCGTTGGCTGTCATTGGTGATGCGACCGAGAATGGTACAGAAGTTCGTTTTTGGCCAAGCGCTGAAATTTTCTCTGACATCACTTTCCACTTCGACATCTTAGTTAAGCGTATTCGTGAGTTATCATTCCTTAACTCCGGTGTTTCAATTCGAATTGAAGACGAGAGAGATGAAGATAAGAAAGAGCACTTCTATTTTGAAGGTGGTATCAAAGCGTTTGTTGACTATCTAAATGTCAATAAAAACGCAGTTAATGAAGAAGTATTCTACTTCAGCCTTGAAAAAGACGATGGCATTGTGGTTGAAATTGCAATGCAGTGGAACGACTCATTCCAAGAAAACATTCTTTGTTTTACCAATAACATTCCGCAGCGTGACGGTGGTACTCACTTAAGTGGTTTCCGTTCAGCGCTTACTCGAACGCTAAATAACTATATGCAAGCGGAAGGCTTAAACAAAGGCAAGGGCAAAAATGCGGTCGATGTTTCAGCATCTGGCGACGACGCTCGTGAAGGTTTGACGTCTGTTATATCTGTTAAAGTACCTGATCCTAAATTCTCGTCTCAAACCAAAGACAAACTTGTTTCGTCTGAAGTTAAAGGTGCTGTAGAACAAGCGATGGGTGAAAAGTTACAAGAGTACTTATTAGAAAACCCAAGCACTGCAAAAAATATTGTAATGAAGATCATTGATGCGGCAAGAGCTCGTGAAGCAGCTCGAAAGGCCCGTGAAATGACTCGTCGTAAGAGTGTGTTAGACATTGCCGGATTGCCTGGCAAGTTAGCGGATTGTCAGGAAAAAGATCCTGGTAAATCTGAACTGTACATAGTGGAGGGTGACTCTGCGGGTGGTTCAGCGAAACAGGGCCGTAACCGTAAGAATCAAGCGATTCTTCCTCTGAAAGGTAAGATCCTAAACGTTGAGAAAGCACGTTTCGATAAGATGATTTCTTCACAGGAAGTTGGCACATTAATTACGGCGTTAGGCTGTGGCATTGGTCGCGATGAATACGATCCTGAGAAGCTACGTTACCACAATATTATTATCATGACCGATGCCGACGTCGACGGCTCTCACATTTGTACTTTGTTACTGACGTTCTTCTATCGTCAGATGCCAGAGCTAGTTGAACGCGGTTATATCTACATTGCACAGCCTCCACTGTACAAGGTGAAAAAAGGTAAGCAAGAGCGTTACATTAAAGACGATGAAGTCTTAACTGAATACTTAACAACGCTCGCTATTGAAAACAGCTTATTACATGTCAACGAAGAAGCGCCTGCAATCAATGGTGCAGAACTGGAGAAGCTGATCAACCAATTCCACGATGCAGAATCCAGTATCGCGAGACTAGGTAAGAAGATTAATCCGAAGATTTTACGAGGTATGTTGTTCCAACCTGCTTTGGATACTTCAAAGCTGAGTAATGAATTTGATGTTAAAGCTTGGTTGGACTCTTTTGTTAGTTATCTTAACGATAAAGAAACAGAAGGCGTGCAATATACAGGATTGATACATCATGACGATGAACGTGATTTATACTTGCCACTGTTCCGTGTTAGACAGCACGGTGTGGATAGGGACTACTTGTTTACCAAAGACTTCTTAGCCTCGTCTGAAGTTCAGCACATTGCTAATATTTCTGACATCAACTTAAACTTGTTGGAAGAAGGTGCTTACATTAGCCGTGGTGAGAAACGTTATCCAATCGCCAACTTTAACCAAGCAGTTGAGTGGTTGATGAAAGAATCTAAGCGTGGCTTGTACATTCAACGCTATAAAGGTTTGGGTGAGATGAACCCAGACCAACTGTGGGAAACGACAATGGACCCAGAAACGCGTCGCATGTTACAAGTAACAATTGAAGATGCAATCGGTTGTGACCAACTATTCACTACCTTGATGGGTGACCAAGTTGAACCTCGACGAGACTTTATCGATCAAAACGCATTGAAGGTAGCGAACTTAGACGTATAATCCGTCCGCTACTGAGAAAACAAAAAGCGCAAATTTGATTTGCGCTTTTCTCGTCTTTAAACCGGCGAGAATATACTTAAATTTTAACTACTGAATTAGTTAACGAAAAAATTATGAGCAGCAAATACGATATCAAAACATTCCAAGGGCTAATTTTAGCGCTTCAGGATTATTGGGCTAGACAAGGGTGCGTGATCATCCAACCTCTGGATATGCAAGTGGGAGCAGGTACGTTCCACCCTATGACGTTTCTACGTTCTTTAGGCCCTGAGCCAATCAGTAGTGCCTATGTACAACCGTGTCGTCGTCCAACAGACGGTCGATATGGCGAAAACCCAAATCGTCTGCAGCACTATTATCAATTCCAGGTGATGTTGAAGCCGTCGCCAAAGAACATTCAAGAGCTGTACCTCGGCTCTTTAGAAGAATTGGGTATCGACACACTAGTACATGACATCCGCTTCGTAGAAGACAACTGGGAGTCTCCTACGTTAGGTGCATGGGGTCTTGGTTGGGAAGTGTGGTTGAACGGAATGGAAGTCACTCAGTTTACCTATTTCCAACAAGTTGGTGGCTTAGAATGCTCACCAGTGACCGGTGAAATCACCTATGGTCTTGAGCGTTTAGCTATGTACTTGCAAGGCGTTGATAGCATCTACGATCTCGTTTGGACTGATGGCCCAATGGGCAAAGTCACGTACGGCGATGTGTTCCATCAAAATGAAGTAGAGCAATCCACGTATAACTTTGAACATGCTGACGTTGATGCGCTATTTGCTGAGTTTGATCAAGCTGAAAAAGAAAGCCAAAAACTTATCGAAGCTGGTCTTGCGTTACCGGCATACGAACAAGTTATGAAAGCGTCTCACGCATTTAATATGTTAGATGCTCGTCATGCGATTTCCGTTACTGAACGTCAACGCTACATCCTAAGAGTCCGCACCCTTGCGAAAGCTTGTGCGCAAGCATACTACGACGCACGTGAAGCGCTAGGCTTCCCAATGTGTGAATCTACGGACGGAAAATAAGGTATTTAACAAGATGACTACAGAAAATCTTTTAATTGAGTTAGGTACTGAAGAGTTACCACCAAAAGCACTTAAGAAACTGGCTTTAGCATTTAAAGACGGTCTAGTGGCTCAGATTGATGCGGCGGAATTATCTTTTTCTGACGTTGAATGGTTTGCCGCGCCTCGTCGCTTGGCAGTACGTGTAAACGGCCTCCAATCACAACAGGCGGACAAAGAAGTCGAAAAGCGCGGTCCTGCCGTAAAAGCAGCTTTTGATGGAGACGGTAACGCGACCAAAGCTGCAATGGGTTGGGCCAGAGGCTGTGGTATTGATGTTTCAGAAGCATCTCGCTTAAAGACGGACAAAGGTGAGTGGCTTTTACATACAGCGACTGTCGCCGGCAAATCTCTAGAATCGCTTGTAGAAGACTTCATTGTAAAGGCTATTAAACAGTTACCAATCCCAAAACCGATGCGTTGGGGAAGTGGTCGCGAAGAATTCATTCGTCCTGTTCATACATTGATTGCTATGTATGGTGACAAAGTTCTACCAGCGAGCGTGCTTGGTTTGAGTTCTTCGAACCAATCACAAGGTCACCGCTTCCATCACAGAGGATTGGTTGAGGTTTCTTCCGCGGATTCTTACGAAGCGGAACTTGAAGCGGCAAACGTGATCGTAAACTACGATAGTCGCCAGCAAATGATAGTTGAACAAATGGCTGCCATTGCTTCAGAAAACTCAGCTAAGACGATTGAAGATCCCGACCTACTCGATGAAGTTACCTCTTTAGTTGAGTGGCCGGTTGCTTTGGTTGGCACCTTTGAAGAGCGCTTTTTGGATGTCCCACCTGAAGCTCTTATCTACACGATGAAAGACGACCAAAAGTACTTTCCGTTACTAAATGATAAAGATGAACTTTTACCGAAATTTGTGTTTATCTCAAACATCGAAAGTAAAGACCCTCAGCAAGTGATCTCAGGTAACGAAAAAGTGGTTCGCCCACGTCTCGCGGATGCAGAGTTCTTCTATAATACTGATAAAAAACAAACACTTGAGTCAAGATTGTCAAGCCTTGAATCGGTATTGTTCCAAAAACAACTTGGTACGCTAAAGGACAAGTCAGGTAGAATTTCTAAACTTGCTGGCTTTATCGCTGAAAAGTCTAATGCAAACAAAGCATTAGCAGAAAGAGCAGGGCTTTTATCCAAAACTGACTTAATGACCGAAGTGGTCATGGAGTTTACTGATATTCAGGGTGTGATGGGCAAATACTATGCCTTAAACGACGGTGAAGATCCGATCGTCGCGGATGCTTTGTATCAACAGTATATGCCTCGATTTGCTGGCGATGAGTTACCGTCTTCGATCGAAGCATGCAGTGTCGCTCTTGCTGACAAGTTTGATACTTTAGTTGGTATCTTTGGTATCGGCCAACATCCAAAAGGCGATAAATACCCATTTGCATTGCGTCGAGCGGCCATTGGTATTATTCGTATCTTGATTGAAAAAGAACTCGATATCGACTTTGAAGAAGTTGCAAACTTTTCAGCAGAGCTATTTGGTGACAAGCTTACTAATGAGGCGGTAATTACTGACGTAATTGATTTTATGTTGGGACGCTTCCAAGCTTATTATCAAGAGCAAAATATCAAGGTAGAAATGATCCGTGCAGTAGAGATCAAACGTCCAACTTCTGCCTTGGACTTTGAACGTCGATTGAAAGCGGTTGTTAATTTCGCAAAACTTGAAGCCGCGGTTGCACTGGCAGCGGCAAATAAACGCGTTAATAACATTTTGAGCAAAAATGGCCAAAGCAGTTTTTCGAGCATCGACAATGCATTGTTAACTGACGATGCAGAAAAAGTCTTAGTCGCAGAAATTGACAAGCTTGATACTGATGTAACAGCGGCTTTTGCCAACGGTGATTACGCTGCCGGCTTGAATCAATTGGCGGCGCTAAGAGAGCCAATCGATAACTTCTTCGACAACGTCATGGTTATGGCAGATGATGAAGCGGTCAAAAATAATCGTTTAGCGGTACTCGGCAAGCTACAAGGTTTGTTTATGTTTACCGCAGATATCTCGGTACTTTAATTCGAAAGTCAAAAAGCCAGCGGTAAGCTGGCTTTTTTATTGCTTAAAATACCGCGTAGAATCTAATATCAGCGCATTTGGGATATAACACCATGAAAGTAATCATTGCTCTATTAATCTTGGCCACACTCGCTTCCTGTAGCTCTCGTTCAGGTATTGAAACAGACACGGATTGGTATTTACGCAGTGAATTTACTTGGTGGGAAGCCAAACCAGAGTACAAACTTCGACATGTAGCCGAAGGTCAATACATGCAGACTGATTTCAGTGTGGCGCCTGATGGCACTGTTTTTCATTTGAAAGTTGCGGACAGTCAATGGCAACGAGACAAGAACTGCGGCATGGTCCACCCGAGCAACGATGAAATCCGATTGGATGTTTGGTATCCGTTGACTTGCGACTACGACAAAGACGATCTGACCCCGTTATACAACGCATATCATTTTTATCCGCCACAAAAAGGTCGCTACCAAATGCAGGTTAAATTTGCCAAAGGACGGCCGGTTTCTATGTTAGTAACAGCGATTAGCTTGTAACTCGGTTCCTACCTTCGGCCTTTGATTTATAGAGGTGTTTGTCAGCTTGAACCAAAGCATCTTCAAATGTTTGTTTAGACAAACTGGCGACACCAAAACTGCTTGTCAGGTGAAGCACTTCGCCATTTGAGGCGTTCAAAGGGGTTTGTTCCAAGTCGGCTCGTAACTTTTCCGCGATTCTAGTCGCTTGATGAAGTTCTGTATTTGGCAAACAAAACAAAAACTCTTCACCGCCATAACGGCACAAAAGATCCGAACTGCGAATGTTATCCACAAATACGCTTGCGGTATGTATCAACGCCTCGTCCCCAATATCGTGGCCATAGGTATCGTTAACGCGCTTAAACTTGTCGATGTCGGCTAACACAATGCAAAAATGCTCTTGCTCTTTTACGATGTTCTTTAAGTAGTTTGAATCCAAAAAGCGTCGATTGGGTAAGCCGGTTAGCGCATCTGTGTTTGCGTCCATTTGGTAACGCAGGGTCACCGATTTGGCTTCTGAATATTCACGCGAACGGAAGTACTCATTGATAAAACTAAATGTACAAACACAAACAAATGCCATCAAAAAACGGCTCATTTCGACACTGTTGTATTCAGCGAGAATATAACCTGGGACATACAACAAGAAATTTGAAATAGCGAAAAGCAACAAAGTGTAGATAGAGCCCCACTTTACGCCCAATATAGAAAATGCGACCAATGGAAAAAACATAACCCAGTAAAGCGCAGTGTCGTCTTTGCCTCCTGAGTATATCAATAACACGTTAAGCACCAGCGCAATGCCTGTGGTGATGAAACCACAGAGCTTTAAATTCCTAGTTTTGAGGTAGTAAATAACCGTGGCAAGTAAGCCGATGTCATTGGCCAACAAAATTTGAACCAACAGCTGCGGATAGTCCTGATAATTTATTGAAACCAGTACACTCAAGAACGCAATGCCCAAGAAGGCCATCGCTAATAGTGACGCCTCGCGTCGTCGAAACTCAATACTTTTTGATTTACGGCTTTCTAAAAGATTTTGCCATCCGTCTTTTGGCACTACTTTGAACTCGTCCACTTGATTATTGTTATTAGCTTAGTTTTTTTACAACGAAATAAAAGGGTTTTGAATCTGTATATTGAGCAACTAACTCATGTCCCATGAATCTGCAAAAAGATGGGATATCCCTAACCGTAGCCGGGTCATCTGCTTTTATCAACAAAGTTTGCTCTAAACCCATGTTTCTAATGCTTTTTCGAACCATCATCACGGGCTCGGGACAGCGTAACCCAAGGGCATCCAACTTTTCGTCTGTGACAAGATTTGCAGGAATAGAAGCCATAGTAATCTCATTCGTTAAGGGGTGCCTAATTTTAATCAGGCAAAAAAAAAGTACAAGAACCTAAATGGCTCTTGTACCTTTTTTCATTTAAGGAAACTTACGCGCGTTCGAATATCGTCGCGATGCCCTGACCAAAACCGATACACATGGTTGCTAGACCTAACTTGCCTTCACTGCGCTCCATGTTGTTGATTAAGGTTGTTGAAATGCGAGCACCCGAACAGCCTAATGGGTGACCTAACGCAATCGCGCCACCGTTCATGTTGATGCTGTCCATTTTATCTTCGATGCCTAAACCTTTGACGACCGACAGTGCTTGTGCTGCAAACGCTTCGTTAAGTTCAAAAGTATCGATATCTTCAATAGACAGTCCTGCGCGTTTTAGCGCCATTTCTGTAGCCGGGACTGGACCCCAACCCATGGTTGATGGTTCACAACCGGATACACCCATAGCCCGAATACGAGCTCTGATTGGAAGGCCAAGCTCGTTGGCTTTTTCTTCACTCATGACCAACATACCAGAAGCACCATTAGACAAAGCGGAAGAAGTCGCAGCCGTAACTGTACCATTAACAGGGTTGAATACCGGACGTAACCCTGAAACCGACTCAACGGTGGTCTCAGGTCGAATAACCTCGTCATAGTCACACATCGTAAGTGCGCCAAACTCATCATGACCTTCTACGGCTATGATTTCATTCTTGAAGTGACCTTCTAGAGACGCCTTGTGCGCCAGTTGGTGCGAACGCGCACCAAACTCATCTTGTTGCTCTCGGCTGATGTTGTGTTTACGTGCCAATGCTTCAGCGGTTAAACCCATAGAACCGGCAGCTTGTGCTGTGGTTAAATTCAGACCTGGGTGAAAGTCCAAGCCGTGAGTCATTGGGACATGAGTCATATGCTCAACACCACCAATGATGAAGGCATCGCCTTGTCCAGCCATGATTTTAGCGGCGGCATCGTGCAGGGCTTGCATTGAAGAACCACATAAACGGTTTACCGTAACAGCTGGCACAGACGTTGGGATACCGGCTAATAGCGCAGCTTGGCGGCCAACGTTGAAGCCTTGCTCCAATGTCTGCATGACACAACCCCAGATAACATCATCAAGGTCTGCAGGGTTAAGCGCTGGATTTCTTTCCAACAAAGATTTCATGACGGCAGCGGATAAATCTTCTGCACGTACGTGATCGAACATACCATTACGGGCTTTAGCCATCGCAGTACGAACGCAATCGATAATAACTACATTACTCATTTCAGTGGCCTCCATTATGCGCCGTAAGTTTGGTAAAAAGACTGGCCAGCTTCAGCCATAGCTCGAGTTTTCTCTGTTACTTGATAGATTTCACCCAAGTCAGCATATTTATCAGCTTCTGCGACAAAGTTGGCAAGGCCGATAGTATCAACGTAACGGAAAATACCGCCGCGGAATGGAGGGAAACCTACGCCGTATAACAACGCCATATCAGCTTCTGCAGGTGATGCTACGATGCCTTCTTCTAAACAACGGATGGTTTCGTTGATCATTGGAATCATCATGCGGTCAATAATTTCGCCCTTGTCGAACGCTTTATCACCCGGAGCTTGCTCTTTGATCAGAGCCAAAGTCGATTCTTCGACAGCCTTCTTCGGACGACCGCGCTTGTCTAAAGTATGCGTATAGAAACCTTTGCCGTTTTTCTGGCCGTAGTGTTCATTTTTGTAAAGGGCTGTCACCGGATCATTTCCTAACTTCGGCATACGAGTTGGGAAGCCCTCTGACATTACATCCGTACAGTGATCGGCAGTATCGATACCGACAACGTCAAGCAAGAACGCTGGACCCATTGGCCAACCAAACTCTCGCTCCATAACCTTATCAACTGCTTGGAAGTCTGCGCCATCATTTAGTAGTAAGCTAAAACCTGCAAAGTACGGGAATAAAACGCGGTTTACGAAGAACCCAGGGCAATCGTTGACAACAATTGGTGTTTTACCCATCTTGCTCGCATACGCAACCGTCGCTGCAATGGTTTCGTCTGAGGTTTTTTCACCGCGAATAATTTCAACCAACGGCATTCTTGGTACCGGGTTGAAGAAGTGCATACCACAGAAGTTTTCTGGACGTTTTAAACTCTCTGCTAATCGGTTGATAGAAATCGTTGAAGTATTTGAAGTGATGATAGTGTCTTCTGCAACCAACGATTCGGTTTCTGCTAACACTGCAGCTTTAACGTTAGGATTTTCAACAACCGCTTCGATGATAAAGTTGGTGTCTGCAAGTGCACCGTTATCCAAAGTAGGAATTATATTGTTAAGCGTTGCCGCCATTTTTTTGCCAGTTGTACGGCCTTTTTCCAACTTTTTGTTAAGGATCTTGGTTGCTTCAGCTAAACCCTGATCTAGCGCACCCTGATTGATGTCTTTCATCACAATAGGTGTGCCTTTTGAGGCGCTTTGATAGGCGATGCCACCACCCATGATACCAGCGCCGAGTACTGCCGCTTTGTTCAATGGTTTAGTCACGCCTTTCGCCGCTTTCTTGGCAATGCCCTTGACGTACTGATCGTTTAAGAAGGTGCCAATCATCGCCGTTGCTGCGTCTGTTTTCGCAAGTTTGGCAAAATATTTGTTCTCGATTCTCATGGCGTCATCACGAGACAGCGATGCAGCTTCATATACCGCATCTACAGCTGCTACTGGCGCAGGGTAGTGTTTTCCTGCTTTCGCCATAACCATGGTTTTGGCCACTGTAACGGCATTTTCCAGCTCTGTTTCGTTGAACTGAATTGGGTCGATTTTTTTCTGGCGACGAGCTTGCCAATCGATCGTACCGTCAATAGCGCGTTGTAACATAGCAAGGGCTGCCTGCTCTAAAAATTCACTCTTTGTGACGGCATCGATTGCACGTGTTTTTAATGCTTCTTGTGGTTTTTTAGGACGTGCTGTTGTAATCCATTCAAGTGCATTATCTGGACCGATAACACGTGGTAAACGGATGGTGCCGCCAAAACCTGGAATCAGACCTAGGTTGTTTTCCGGTAATCCCACCTGAGCAGTTTCATCAGCAATACGCATGTCTGTGGCTAAGCATAATTCGAAACCACCACCGAGTGCGAAACCGTTTATTGCTGTAATGGTCGGTACTTTAATATCTTCGACTGAGTCAAACATGTCTGAGCTGGCTTTGACCCATTCAACTAAAGACGCTTCGTCGGCTTGGAACGAGCCTAGGAACTCAGTAATGTCGGCACCTACAATAAAAGCCGACTTCGCCGACTTAAACAAAACACCTTTGATGTCTGGGTGCGCATTGATAGCGATGACAGCGTCACGGCAATCTTGAATGGTTTGTTGATCAAATTTATTTACAGACCCTGGTGCGTCAAAGACAAAATGGCCAATGCCATTATCGTCTAACGTCACTGTTAGAGTTTGACCTTCAAAAATCATTATTATTCTCCTAAATAGGGTAAAGGTACGACCAGTTGATGTTGTGTGCTTGAGTGTGGCCTTAGTTGTTGGAAAAATCAACCGTTTTTAAACGATCGTTTAAATTTTGTTTCCAAAAGGACAACCGGTACATTGGTACGTACATTGCTAAATTCCATGCGTAAGACAAAATTTAACTAAGTATAGTTCAAGACTTTAGCTTGCCGAGGGCTAAATTCGTCGTATTGAGGATGGCGAATTTGTGCAGGTAAATTAAACTTAAATGAATAAGCGGCGTATTTATTTGTTTGTCATTTTTCGCTTATTTGGGGAATAGAATGAAATCAGTGTTTGTGCTCTTTGCTATTGTGTTCAGCCTAAGTGCTAACGCGCAAAGCATTGAAAAACAGAGAGAATTGTTTTTACAAACTGAACACGAAGCGAAACACGGCAAGCGGGCCGTGTATAAAAGCTTGCAACAGCAACTTGGCGATTACCCGTTGGCTCCCTATGCCCACTCAGCCTATCTGCAGAAACGCGTTTCCTACCGAAATCGAGAATACATCAAGGCGTTTTTGGACAAGTATCCGGATGCACCATTTAGTGCGCCATTGCGCAAAAAGTGGCTGAATTACTTAGCCGACCGCAGCTACAAAAATACGTTTGTTGAGCATTATGAAGATATTGGCGATGCCAAACTGGCGTGTTTGAATCTGCGTTGGCAATTGCAAAAGGGCGCTGAGGCCGATGCAATCTTAACTCAGGTCACACCTTTGTGGCTTGCACCTAAGTCTCAACCAAGAGCGTGCGACCCTATCTTTCGGCAGTGGATTAGCTCTGGTTATTTGACGTCCGACGTTGCCTTGGAGCGCCTCAAACTTGCCGCCCAAAAACGCAATTGGGGCCTGATTCCCTATTTGAAAACGCTTATTGACGATGGCGATAAGCACCTAGCCTCAATGTGGCGAACTGTTGTTCGTCGACCCAACAATATTTTTAAACGTAACTTCTTTTTGCTTCACAATGAAAAAGAGAAAGAAGTGTTCTTGTACGGAGTTCATCGGCAGGTTTTTTCAAGGCCTCAGAAAGTGGCCAAAATTTGGCAACAAAAAGCGAAGAAGTTTAAATTCAGTGACCAAGAGCAGCAGTATTTTTCTAAACGACTGGCTTTGTCGTTTGCTGTGGCGAACCACGAGAAAGGCTTAGATTATTTGCAACAGCTGCCAGATGAGGTGGTCGATGAGAGCATTAAACAATGGCGCTTAGCTTACACTTTGGATGACATGGATTGGCAGCAAACTCTTAATGTGCTCGCAACCTTGCCTGAACAAATGCAATCGGATATTTCAGTGGTGTATTGGAAAGCACGGGCATTGGAAGGCTTGGGGCAGACCGACTGGGCAAACAAAACGTTCAAAGAGTTAGCTGAGCGGCGTGACTATTACGGTTTTCTGGCGGCAAATAAACTGGGCGAGCAAGTTCAGTTACGACATGAGCCTCTGAGGGTTGATTACCCTGAGTTATTGCGAGTGGGTAAACATCCCAACCTACGGAGAGCTTTTGAGTTATTTAAAATTAGTCGGATGAATGACGCTCGCAGGGAATGGAATTTGTTGTTGGAAGATTTGACTGACCAAGAGAAGCTAGTGGCAGCAAAACTGGCTTATGATTGGGGCTGGTATGATAGACCGATATTTTTGTTAGCGGAGGTAGGCCATTTAAATGATGTGAACATGCGCTTTCCTTTAGCTTACAAAAACCTTTTATCTTCGGCTGCGAAAACCAACAATGTTGATCCTGCATTGCTGTTCGCTATCACCCGTCGAGAAAGTTCGTTTATGTCCGACGCTTATTCGACTGCTGGGGCGGCTGGTTTAATGCAGATTAAACCCAGTACTGCCAGCTATATTGCTAAAACTAAAGTTCGTAAGCGACAGTTGTTTGAACCGCAAAAGAACGTCAACTTGGCAACCAATTACTGGACCTACTTGATGAAGCAAACCAAAGGCAATCCAGTTTTAACCACGGCGGCCTATAATGCCGGGTTTGCCAAAGTCAAAAAGTGGTTACCAGATGAATCGATGCCAGCCGATGCGTGGATCGAAACGATACCGTACAAAGAGACCCGAAATTATGTGAAAGCTGTGGTGGCTTACAGTAAGGTTTACCAAAAGCTATTAAGCCAGCAAGAGGGCACTTTTAAAGATATTTCCAGCATCGAAATTGCGCCAAGTTTATAAAATGAGGATTTTAACGGCTAGACTGGCTTATCCGGCGTAAACGCTTTAATAACAAGGCTTTTCAGTGCTACACTTCGGGCATAATAATTACGGAGTACCCCCATGTCATTAACTAGCCAACTTGCTGCTACCTATCCGCAGCATATTGCACGTTTACAGCAATTAACTGCTGAGATTCTCAAGACCGAGCGACTGGATGCAATGGTGATTCATAGCGGCCAACCGATTCGTCAATTTTTGGATGACATGGATTACCCGTTTAAGCCCAACCCGCAGTTTAAAGCTTGGTTGCCGGTCGTAGACAATCCTCATTGTTGGCTGCTTGTTGACGGTGAAAACAAACCAAAATTGATTTTTTATCGTCCTGTTGATTTTTGGCATAAAGTGCCCGACGAACCAACAGACTTTTGGACCGAACAGTTTGACATCGTCTATTTGAAAAGCCCGGCAGAAGTAGGCCAGTTGCTGCCTTATGACAGAAGTAACATAGCTTATATGGGTGAAAACGTGGATGTAGCTAAAGCATTGAACTTTGGCCATATTAATCCTGTACCGGTGACGAACTTCATCCATTACCATCGCGCATACAAAACGGACTATGAAAAATTGTGCATGCGTGAGGCCAATCGACTTGCTGTTAAAGCCCATAAAGCGGCAAGCGATGCGTTTTATGCTGGCGAATCAGAATACGGTATTCAACAAGCCTATTTAGCCGCGTGTGAACACAGTGAAAGTGAAACGCCTTACGGTAATATTGTGGCTTTGAATGAGAATTGTGCGATTCTTCATTACACTCATTTTCTTCGTACGAAGCCGTCTCAACACAACAGCTTTTTAATTGACGCTGGTGCATCTTTTCATGGATATGCTGCTGATATCACCCGAACCTACGCATTTGATAAGGCGACAGAGTTTAATCAACTGATCAAAAGTGTTGACCGTATTACCTTGGCGATGGTTGATGGTTTGAAACCTGGTGGCTCTTACGTCGACTTACACTTGCAAACTCACCAGATGATTGCTGAAACTTTGTCTCAATTTAACATTATCAAAGTGACACCGGAGCAAGCGGTAGAAAGCGAATTAACTCGCACTTTCTTCCCACACGGTCTTGGCCACCACCTTGGTCTTCAGGTTCATGATGTGGGTGGTTTTATGGCGGATAGCCGCGGAACACACATAGCCTCACCAGAGTCGCACCCGTTCTTGCGGACGACGCGAGGAATTGAATCTGATATGGTATTTACCATTGAGCCGGGTTTGTACTTCATTGACTCGTTATTGTCGGATCTTAAAGGTACTGACAAAGAAGCCATGGTCAATTGGGAAAAAGTGGCTGAATTCAGACCATTTGGTGGTATTCGAATTGAAGACAACATTATCGTTCACCGAGAACGCAATGAAAATATGACGCGAGAGCTCAAACTAGACTAATCAAACAATAATAAAAATACCTGTATGCAATATCGCACGATAATTCGAATTTTGGGCTTGCTGGTGGCGCTGTTTAGTGTCGCTATGTTGCCACCTGCGGCTGTTTCTTTGATTTATCGTGATGGCGGCGGTTTGCCGTTTGTGATTGCATTTGTTTTTAACCTTATTGCCGGTCTTTTGATCTGGTATCCCAATCGAAAATTTCGTGCTGATTTACGGGCTCGAGAAGGCTTTTTGATCGTTGTTTTCTTTTGGTTGGTACTCGGCTCGTTTGGTGCCTTACCGTTTATCTTCTCGACCAACCCGAATATTGCCCTGACAGATGCGTTTTTTGAGTCGTTCTCAGGACTCACGACGACTGGGGCCACGGTACTGACCGGGCTAGATAACTTGCCAAAGGCATTGCAGTTCTATCGTCAGCAACTGCAGTGGCTTGGCGGTATGGGGATCATTGTATTGGCGGTCGCAATCTTGCCAATATTAGGGGTTGGTGGCATGCAGCTGTATCGCGCTGAAACGCCCGGTCCGATGAAAGACAGTAAGATGACGCCAAGGATCGCCGATACAGCAAAACACCTATGGTACATCTATGTATCGCTGACGGCATTGTGCGCGATTAGTTATTGGTTAGCGGGAATGGACGTGTTTGACGCCATTAGCCATTCATTCTCAACCATTGCCATTGGCGGTTTCTCGACCCATGATGAAAGTATTGGCTACTTTGACAGTGCGGCAATAAACCTGGTCTGCGTGGTGTTCTTGCTAATTGCCGCTGCAAACTTTTCACTGCATTACGCGGCGGTAACTAATCGCTCGATTCGGCAATATATTCACGATCCTGAATTTAAAACGTTCCTGTATATACAATTAGCCTTGGTCTTACTTTGTTGGTTTGTTTTAGTACAAGAACAGGTGTTTGATGGCAAATTAGAAGCGTTTGATCAAGCCTTATTCCAGGCCGTTTCCATTTCAACAACCGCCGGCTTTGCTACAACGGACTTTTCGTCTTGGCCGCTGTTTTTACCTATTCTTCTTATCTTTAGTTCATTCATTGGCGGTTGCGCCAGTTCAACCGGCGGTGGGTTGAAGGTCGTTAGAGTGTTATTGCTCTTCAAGCAAGGGGTTCGCGAACTCAATCGCCTTGTTCACCCCAAAGCCATCTTTTCCATCAAGTTAGGCCGCAAAGCGCTGCCTGACCGAGTGGTTGAAGCGGTTTGGGGATTCTTCTCAGCATATACGCTGGTCTTTGTAGTGATTATGTTAGCTCTGATTGGCACAGGGTTGGATGATATTACAGCATTTACCGCAACCGCAGCCTGCCTAAACAATTTGGGACCAGGATTAGGCGAAGTAGCGTCTAACTATGCCAGCGTCAGTGACAGTGCAAAGTGGGTCTTGATGGTTGCAATGGTATTTGGTCGCTTAGAGGTATTCACCTTGTTGGTGTTATTCACTCCAGCATTTTGGCGCAGTTAACGTGGCAAAGTCGCCTTCGCGCTTATCTGATTTGAAGGGCTTTGGCCCTAAGAGCGAGTCTATTCTCGCCCAGGTTGGGATTGAAAGTGTTGAGCAGTTCATGGCCGCCGATCCGTATCAACTTTATATCCAGTTGAAGCTTAACGTTAAAGGTACCGGACTCAATTCCATATATGCCATTATCGGTGCACAGCAAGGTAGGCATTGGCAAGACATCAAGCGTGACATGAAAGAACAAATACTGATGCGGCTGGATGACTTAGGCTTTGCGCCTAAATAATTGAATTATTGTATAAATCTTGTTCTCGTTTTCCCATCAGGAATTGAACAGGCCGACTTCTTTCCAAACAGTTTATAGCGACGTCGAGCTATTTTGCTGTAACACCAATCACGGATACGCTTTGGCAGCCAGCGGCAACCGTAAAACATTGGCCATAACCCAGATAAGTCTCGACAAATTTCTAATGCCGCATCAGAGCGTTGGTATATTTTCCCGTGTTTAATAAGCAAAAAGGTTTGTTGGATATCAACGGTTACTCCTAGAGACGCAATTACAGACTTTGCATAATCCGACTGCAAGGGGGTAAAAAAGTAATGCTCCGAGGTATCTCGTTTTAGAATGAACTGCACCGAGTGGTCGCACAACAAACAAATGCCATCGTAGATGATAAGATGCGATGGCAATTCAAATTCAGCACTGCTCATCCCACTATCCTATGACTTAGCTTTCGCTTTCAGGTTTTTGCCGTCGATGTGCGCGAGAGTTAACATCATAAAGCGAAACAGTGCTTTTAGGCGAAGCGAGCAATCTTGTTTGGGATCTTGTTTATGTAGCTTTCGAATCGCAAAAATTTTCGAATAGAGGTTTCTTACTAAATACTGAGTGTCTTTCCCAAGGTATTTTTCAAATTCAGAAAATTCTGCAATGGTACGCTTTTGCAAAGCGCGTTTTTGCAGGGAATTAAAATTACTATTGTCTTTAATAAATATCTCAAAGTACTTACTGCCCAACCCTGCAATCGTTTTGGTTTGTTCAAGATTATTGGCAAGTGCATCGGCGAGAAAAGTTAAGTTTGTTTTCAACTCAACCTGCAGCGCTTGGGAGTCGGCCGCTTGCTTTTGCCATCGACTGCGTTCTTGATTAAAGATACTGTAAAGGTCTTTCCAAATACTCATGCACGGTTCGAATTAATGGGCGTTGCGTTTAGCTTAACACGAAAAATCGCTTTTCAAACAAGGATTAAGTAGACAAAAAAGGCGCCTGATTGGCGCCTTGTGAAGGATTAATCCCAATTGAGTATGACTTTGCCTGACTGGCCAGAGCCCATCACATCAAAGCCTTGCTGGAATTCATCAATAGGGAATTGATGGGTAATGATTGGTGATATATCCAATCCAGATTGAATTAAGCTTGCCATCTTGTACCAGGTTTCAAACATTTCACGACCGTAGATACCTTTGATCACTAAGCCTTTGAAGATAACCTGATTCCAATCTACAGCCATATCCGATGGTGGAATACCTAACATGGCGATTTTTCCGCCGTGGTTCATGTTGTTTAACATGTCGTTAAATGCAACGGGAACACCAGACATCTCTAAACCGACATCAAAGCCCTCTGTCATGCCCAGTTCAGACATCACTTCGGTTAACTTCTGCTCCGCAACATTCACTGCGCGGGTTGCGCCCATCTTTTCCGCTAACTCCAATCGATATGGGTTAACGTCTGTGATGACGACATGACGAGCACCTACGTGCTTTGCTACGGCCGCGGCCATAATTCCGATTGGACCGGCGCCGGTGATCAATACGTCTTCGCCGACTAGGTCAAATGATAGGGCGGTATGGACTGCATTTCCAAATGGGTCAAAGATAGACGCCAATTCATCTGAAATGTTGGCTGGGATCTTAAATGCGTTGTACGCCGGAATAACTAGGTACTCCGCGAACGAACCTTCTCTGTTGACGCCAACACCAATGGTGTTGCGACACAGGTGAACTCGACCGGCGCGGCAGTTACGGCAATGCCCGCAGGTAATATGCCCTTCACCTGATACGCGGTCACCTACTTCGAATCCGCGAACTTCCACGCCCATGTCGACGACTTCGCCCACATATTCGTGACCAACGACCATAGGCACAGGAATTGTTGCCTGCGCCCAATCATCCCAATTGTAGATGTGCATGTCGGTGCCGCAAATTGCGGTTTTTCTGATCTTGATTAAAAGATCGTTGTGACCCATTTCCGGCTTGTCGGCATCGGTCATCCAGATGCCTTTTTCAGCCTTAAGTTTCGATAGAGCTTTCATGATTAAATCACTCCAAGCTCTTTACCGACAGTAATGAAAGCCGCGATAGCTTTATCTAATTGCTCTTTGCTGTGGGCCGCAGAAATTTGAGTACGAATACGCGCTTGACCTTTTGGCACGACAGGGAAGCTAAAGCCGATGACATAAATGCCATGTTCTAACATCTTATCAGCAAATTCAGAGGCGAGTTTCGCGTCACCTAACATGACAGGTATGATGGCGTGATCTTTTCCTGCAAGGGTAAAGCCTGCCGCGGTCATTTGCTCGCGGAAGTAGTCGGCATTTGACCAAAGCTTGTCACGTAGCTCCGAGCCTTGCTCCAACATGTCTAAAACTTTGATAGAAGCAGTGACGATTGATGGTGCCAGTGAGTTTGAGAATAGGTATGGACGTGAGCGCTGACGTAGCCATTCAACGATTTCTTTTTTACCTGAAGTGTAGCCACCTGATGCACCACCGAGTGCTTTACCTAAAGTACCAGTGATAATGTCGACACGGTCTAAAACATCACAGTATTCGTGAGTACCGCGACCATTATCGCCAACAAAACCAACGGCGTGAGAGTCGTCTACCATCACTAGTGCGTCGTATTTGTCTGCTAAATCACAAACGGATTTAAGGTCACAAATAACGCCGTCCATCGAGAACACGCCATCGGTTGCGATCAGTTTGGTTGTTGCGCCGTCAGCGTCCGCTTGCTTCAGTTTTTCTTCTAGATCGGCCATGTCATTGTTGGCGTAGCGATATCGCTTACATTTAGACAGACGCACACCGTCGATAATCGATGCATGATTTAATGAATCTGAGATGATGGCATCTTCTGGGCCCAAAATCGTTTCAAACAAGCCGCCGTTGGCATCAAAACACGATGAATACAAAATGGTGTCTTCGGTTTTCAAGAAGCCTGAGATTTTAGACTCTAATTGTTTGTGGATGTCTTGCGTACCACAAATAAAGCGAACCGACGCCACACCAAAACCGTGCTGATCTAAACCCGATTGCGCTGCGGCAATCAGCTCTGGGTTGTTGGCCAAACCTAAGTAGTTATTCGCACAAAAATTAATAACTTCTTCGCCATTAACATCAATATTGGCTTGTTGTTGTGAAGTGATGACTCGCTCGGCTTTATACAGGCCGTCTTGTTTAACCTGTTCGATGTCATTTTGAAGTCGTTTGAAAAATCCAGCTGCTCGCATGTTTTTACTCCGCGGTGAATACTGACCAGAAGGTTCAATCAATCAGCATAGTTTACGATTGAAAATTGTGCTGAATTGTAACGGCTTTCACTACAACAAACAGCCTTATAGGCTTTTGGTTGCCCTGAAATTACTAATAACAACAATTAGTTTTGTTAACTTATCTGCACAAAAAGTATGGATTTGACCTGACTACGGCTTCACAGTTGATACTTGGTTTTTTGGCAACTTGGAGACAGTGATGAATAAAACGATTTCAGATGCGCGCTTTTTACAGCAAATTGAAGACGGCAGTTTACCGCTCGAGTTTTTTGATCACGCGGGGCACTTGCGGTTGGCATGGCTGTTGGTTGAGAGCGAGCCTATGGATTTTGCGGTATCAAAGGCGAGTGAACTCATCGCTCGATATGCAACGTCGCTCGGCGCATCAGATAAGTACCATGCCACAGTAACAGAGTTTTTGATAAGGTTAGTGTCTTCAAGGCAAACTCAAGCGTACTGTTCAAGTTGGCAGACATTTTTGGCGCGAAATTCTGATCTGAACTTGGATTGTTTACAGGTTTTATCGCAATATTACGATAAAGATGTTTTGTTCAGTGCCGTGGCAAAGCGGGCTTTCATCGCACCTAATTTGAAGTCGTTAGGGGAATAAATGCTTACAATTGGCCAGTTATGTAAACGCTTTAGGTTAGCTCGGTCCACTTTGATTTATTATGACAAATTGGGTCTATTGCAGCCCTCTGGACGCAGTGAAGCGAATTATCGCTTGTATACAGATGCTGATATTAAGCGACTTGAGCAAATATGCCGATACCGCGAAGCGGGTGTTCAGCTAAAAGAGATCATCGAGTTGCTTGAAGGTAAAAAAGAGCGCAGTGTTTTTTTGCTGGAGCAGCGGTTGATGTCGATTAATCAGCAAATGTCCGACTTGCGTGCACAACAACAAAGCTTATTGCAGTTGCTCGACAAAAACTCTCTATTAAGAGAGAGTAAAACCATGACCAAACAGCAGTGGGTTGATGTCCTTCGAGCGGCTGGAATGAGCGACGAAGACATGCGATGTTGGCATATTGAATTTGAGCGTCAACTCCCTGAAATGCACACCGACTTTCTGCAATCTTTGGGTATTGAAGCGGTTGAAATTGAACGCATCAAAACCTGGTCAAAACTCGGTCAAACCGACAAATAAACCACCAGATATCGAGCATTTAAACATCGATAATGGTGAACGGACATCGTTTGGTGACAATATGGACTATAAACAGATAAACAAACTGGCGTGGAATCAACGAGCTGACATTCACAAAGACTCAACTTTTTATGATTTGGATGGTTTTGTTGAAGGTAAACAAAGCCTTAAGTCACTAGAGCTGAACTTGATTGGCGACGTAGCCGGCCAATCTATGCTGCATCTGCAGTGTCATATGGGCTCAGAATCTCTTGGTTGGCAACGCCTCGGAGCGCAAGTCACAGGGGTTGATATTTCCGATCATGCGATTGAACTTGCTCGTCAGTTCGCGGTTAAAACGGATTTAAACGCACGCTTCGTATGTGCAGACGTTTATGATTATTTAGCTTCATGTGAGTTGGAGTACGATCTTGTATATACATCTTATGGGGTGTTGTGCTGGCTGCCTGATTTAGAGTGTTGGGCACGAGGCATCGCACAAGCGTTAAAACCTGGCGGCGCCTTCTATTTAGTTGAATTTCATCCGTTTAACGATGTTTTAATGGGTTACTCATATTTTCACCAGTCTGCTGGTATGCGTGAACTGGAACCTACGTACACAGAGAATCATGGTAATCAAAACCAAAACATCGTGACTTGGAGTTACAGTTTGGCGGACGTCCTAACCGCATTGCTCAATGCCGGTTTAATGATTGAATCTTTTCAAGAGTACGATCACAGTCCTTATCAATGTTTTGAGCATATGGTTGAAACTGAGCGCGACAAATTTCAGCGATTTCACCAAAATCAAGCGGTACCCGTTGTCTACTCTATCAAAGCAACTAAGCGTGAAATCTAGATGTCACACTGCCATTGTAGAGTGAAAACTTTGAGTTATGTGAAGCTGACGATTCACTTGGAACGAATATGAAGTTACCCCTTGTTTTTTTGATTCTCTTTCTTACCTTTGAGACCTTTGCCAAGCCTTTAGTTATTGCGCATCGTGGTGCTAGTGGGTACTTACCAGAGCATACTCTGGAGGCAAAGGCGATGGCCGTAGCCATGGGATCTGATTACGTAGAGCAAGATGTAGTTATGAGCAAAGACGGTGAGCTTATTGTGTTTCACGATTTGGTGTTAGATCGAGTGACGAATGTAGCAGAGGTCTTTCCCAATCGTCATCGCAAAGACGGCCGTTTTTATGTTATCGATTTTTCACTTTCTGAGTTACGTCAGTTGCGAGTGACGGAAGGGCGCAAACTGGACGGTGAAACCTCGACCCAGATATATCCAGAACGATTCCCACAGCAGCGTTCAAGTTTTTCTATTCACACCTTGTCAGAAGAGATTGAATTGATCCAAGGTTTAAACCATTCGATGAAGAAAACCGTAGGCATATATCCAGAAATCAAAAGTCCTTGGTTTCATCAAAAAGAGGGACAGGATATTAGCTCCGCGGTGTTAATGGTGCTCAAAAAATACGGTTACACCGATAAACACAGCAAAGTTCTTCTACAATCGTTTGATGCCAATGAGCTCAGACGAATTCGTTTCGAATTACTGCCAAAATTAAAGATGGATATCCAGTTAATTCAGCTAGTGGCCTATACCGATTGGCAAGAGACCAAAACGTTTGAAAATGGCGAGTGGGTGAACTACGACTATGAATGGATGTTCAGTGAATCCGGTCTCAGACTGATTAAGTCTTACGCGGACGGAATAGGGCCTTGGTATCCAATGCTTGTAACTCAAGAAAGTACAGATAGCCAAATGCGTGTCTCGAATTGGATGAGATCAGCGAAAAACATAGGGCTATTAGTTCATGCTTACACATTTCGCAGCGATTCAGGCCAAGTGCCTAGTTCATTCGAAACGTTTGCCGAATATGTACGTTTTTACAATGACTCGGTTGGAGTTGACGGCTATTTTACCGACTTTCCGGATCAGGTGATTGATGCTTTGATTAATGATAAAAACGTTTTGAAAGCCAAGCATTAGTTTTCAAGTAAAGCGTTTGTCTAATTGTGGGAGTATGTCTTTGATGTCAGAGCAATCAATTTTTTCTGAGCGTTTGATTATTCGACAACTGAATCCCTCGGATCTGCAAGAACAAACGCTAATTGAGTCGATTACAAAGTTACTAACGCCAGCAGTCACCCATTCCTTGCCAAACGCTTTCCACAGTGCCACAGACGCAGAGTCAGTTGTTTCCTTGCTAACAGGGTTAATGTCGGAAGCGATGGTCTTCCAATTTTCTTTGCGGAGCCTTCCTAATTGCCCAATTGGACTGGTTTTTTTAGCGCCGGAGCAGACAAAAAGCGCGAACTCTGCGCATCTCGGATATTTGTTGGCAGAGCAAGATTGGCGGCAAGGGTTCGCTTTTGAACTGTTGTAGGCTCTATTAACTCGGTTGCAAGATCAAGGTACATTTGAACGCATAATTGCGGGCGTTGAAGCGGAGAACATAGGATCAATTAAGTTGTTGGAAAAGTTGGGTTTTGAATTGACCTCTACACAGCAAGAAAATCACCGGTTTTATCAGTTGCTGTTGGTTGATTTTGGCTAATAAAAAAGCCAGCGCTTGGCTGGCTTTTTCTGCGATTACACTTTTTGCATTATGTGCTGGTGAACGCGAACGATGGCATCGTCGGCGTCTTTTTTCCAATCCACTTCGTCGGCAAATGATTTAACCGTATCAATGACTTGATTCACGAATTTACCGTAGTTGTTATGTTGCTCATCTTTTTGGTCTGCAAAGAACACAAATCGTACGGTATCGACAAGCTTTTCGCCGTCCCAATGAACACAGAAGCGACCTTTATCGTTGGCTGGGTTAACACCAATTGAAATGAGTTCACCTTCGACGGTTGCTGCTTCTGACTCGTCGTAACGAACAAATGGCGATACACCGTTAGCTAACATGGCGGATTGGTCAATGCCATTGTCGGCACAGGCCTTTTTAAATGCCTCTTCAATTTTCTCATACACTTTTGTAAATGGTGCATCGGCGTTGTAATCAACTTCGGTGCCTTTTAGCAGTCGACGTGCCAATGGCAAACTTGCGATTGCATAGGTAATCGAAGTGTGTTCGTCGGTAATTGGTTGGCCCTGGCTTTTATAGCGGTCTGAAATTTCACGGAAGCTGTGAGTAATTGTCTCTTTATGGCCTTTCTCTTGCGCGAACACTTCAAAGGTCAAGTGCTGGTGGTCGCGAAGTTTGACTTCATCTTGGTCTAAACCGATGGTTTTTGAGATGTCTGCGACTGCTTTTTGTACCGCTGCGTGGAATTTTCCTGATTCCAGGCGCAACTCTTGACCCGTTGCTAAAAACAGAAGTTTTACCTTACGTGCGCGAATTGCGCCGTCAAAGTAACTCTTAAATGTACTGTTATGTTCTGGGCAGTAGAAGAAAAATGATTGCTGGTTGGTGTGAAGGACCTGTTGTTCTCCACTGTAGCGAACACGCACAAGTTTGTTGTTGGCAACGAAATTGACGTGTTGCAGGCCGTGCTCCTCAACTACTTGGAAGATACGATGAGCGAGCGACTGATAAAACTTTTGATAAGGCTTTTCGGCGTTTGTGTCTACGTCCGCACCGACCAACTCAATGAGTTTGTCTGTTAATGGAATTTCCGCCAAGATGTACTGATTGTCTCGGGCGTCGCTTGGGATATAAACACGATCACCTGCACGGTGTTTTCTAAGAATGGATGAAGCTCGTCTCATTTTTACCTCTCTACTTCCAAAAATATTGTAGCTATGAGATTTAGATACATGCTGTTTATATCACACACACAGGCGTCAAAAATACCTCTAGCAGGTGTGACCAGCGGCGCTTGTTATACTCTGTTGGAATGGACTAGGTCCGATCCTGCTAGTCAGAGTTAAGACAACGATTTTAATACAAAATAATTGCCCCCTCTATCTAGGGATGGACCATAGAATATCAAGTCGAAACCGTCATTTTTTATACAATTTTTTGCCAAACTGTACCGGGGTTGATCTGGATCTAAAAATATTGATTTCTCAGGCTGGGATCGTCTGAAAAATATTCTACGAACTCAATTTCAAACCCCGACGGGTCAAAAAAATAGATGTTGCTCCGAAACTGAGTTGGATTGCCGTCACCAGACTTTATGAATCCGGCTTCGGTAAGGCGGTTTATCAGATGCTCTAACCCTGTTACTTCAAAAGCGAAGTGAGACAGTCCCACAGGGTGTTTTTCAAAATCGCTTAGGTTGTTGTCGCCATTATCGTTTAGAGTCAAATATTGGTGATCATCCCCGATGTGTAACCACCGCCCTGGTTTATCATTGACCTGCCATTTACCTTGGCCACGAATCGCCCAGTGTGGGAAGGCGGTTTGGTAAAAACGTACGGAGTCTTCAATGTTTTTTACTTTGATGTTCAAGTGTTCGAGTCTTGCCATAACGCGCTCCTTATTTGTTTTGCATGGTTTGGTTGAACAGGTCTAAAAGTTGTTTAAAAACAGATTGTTTAGGTTTCATATTGTGACCTCCTTGATTAACTTGAATGCATCATAAAACCTCAACTTAACTTGAGGTAAAGGGCTTTTTTGAGTATTTTTTAATTTAATTTTGCAAGGAGTAGAAAAGTGACTGAAGAAGCTATCTGGCCGCCGGGGAAAGTCGCGAAAAGGTGTGGAGTAAAAATATCAACGCTGCACTTTTACGAACAAAAAGGACTGATTCGAAGTTGGCGAAATCAAGGTAATCAACGGCGATACAAAGCGGACGTATTGCGTCGAGTGTCGGTAATAAAGGCCGCCCAAAAAATGGGTATTGCTCTAGATTCGATAAAAGCGGCATTTGCGACATTACCAGAGGAGCGCACACCGACTAAAAAAGATTGGGCGAAATTGTCAACAATGTGGCAAGCTGAGTTAAATCAACGAATTCGTCAGCTTGAGCGATTACGTGATTCACTTGACGGTTGCATTGGTTGTGGCTGTTTATCGCTCAAATCTTGTCCAATCTATAATCCCAACGACGAACTAGAGGTCAAGGGGCCGGGACCTGTGATATTGGATAATCGGCATAGGGAGAGTAATTAGTGTATTTAGTCGTATTTAAGGCCAAAGCCGGAGTCCAGGACGATACCTATTCTGATACCGTAGCGCAGCTAAGAAAGTTAGCGTTTGAGCAATATGGTTGCCTAGAGTTTATTGCCGTGACCGAAGGAGAGCAAGAGATTGCACTATCTTATTGGCCGACCGAAGAGCATATTTTGGCCTGGAAACAGGATGGCTTTCATCAAATTGCCCAGCAAAAGGGCCGTGAATCCTGGTATCAATCCTATACTGTTGAAATAGCGGAGATAAAGCGACAGTACAGTTTTGCCGAAAACAACGAACAAGGGCTCGGGTAAGGCGTTACTTGAGTAGTTCTATACATGATAACAATGGTTTGGTTGCTTCTTGGGCTGGTAACAGGGTGGGGATTTGTCATCTATGCGTGCCGTTACCCTGAAAAGTCTCGCCCGACAATATGGGCGCAAGGGTTGGTTGTCGCCGGGTTTGTTTACATAATTTTTGCAGTTGTTGGTGGCCATTATGACTGGTTGAAATATGAGCTTATTGGTTTATCTGCCTGCATCCTCTTTGCATTGCTCGGAACAAAATATTCACCCTATTGGCTGGCCATGGGATGGGGCTTACACCCGGTCTGGGATATCTATGTACACCTCATAGGGCCTGCAAGTGATGTCGCGCCGAATTGGTATGCGGTTTTGTGTCTATCCTTTGACGTCTTTGTTGCGTCACACATTGTACGAGCCCAAGTAGTGACTAAAATTAAAACCAAACGTGTTAGCAGAACAGAAGGAAATATCGAATGAAGATGACAGGGCAATTTCAAATCAGTCAATGGGATGAAAATAATACGTTTGAGTCTGAGGATGGCCACAAAATGTCGTTGGCGGCCATAAAACAATCGTATTCTGGAGACATTAGCGGTACATCTGCAGTGAATTACAGTATGTGTTACATGTCTCCAATGTTGGCCTATTTTTCAGGGTATGAACGATTGCAGTTAACTGTCGGTGAAAAGACTGGCGTAATCGTTTTAAGCCATGATGGCCAGTTTGCTGAGGGCAAGGCTCAAAGCGACTTTACAGTGCTTGCCAATGCGGGAGAAGGTGACTTTGCCGGCGTATCTGGCAAAGGCAGTTTCGCTGCTGGGGCTGGTGGTGTCGCTGATTATCAGTTAGAGCTGGAGTTTTGATGCAATTAATTCCATTGTGTTTTCAAAAGGACTTTGAGCTAATAGCGAAATACACTCGTGCGCTGTTTGGTGAGCTATTTGGCGCTGAGGCAATACCCAGTGACAGCACATTAGAGCGGATACGAGCGTCGCATGATTCTACTGAAACCAAACATTGGGCGTTTTTGGTGAAACATGAAGACCAAGACGTTGGTTACTTCACTTTGGCGGAGTCGTTTTCTATCTTTGCTCATGGCCACTACGGTATTTTGAATGAGCTCTGGGTCGCCCCAGAGCACCGCAGTAATGGCATAGGGGAATACATCATTTCTCAGATTCGCCAGTTTGCTCAGCAGCGCGATTGGTTGCGGCTTGATGTTACCGCGCCGCCAATGGAAAAGTGGCAACGCAGTGTCGATTTTTACGAAGACCAAGGCTTCATTCATACGGGCAAAAAACTAAAGTTAATTATGGAAGATTGATGCGAACGATTGGGGTTTTAGGCGGGATGAGTTGGGAGTCGACACAAAGCTACTACCAACAGTTGAACCAACAGATAAGTCTGCAACTCGGTGCTTTACACAGTGCTCAAATTGTCATGTGGAGCGTCGATTTTCAGCAGATTGAGACCTTGCAACGAGCTGGGCAATGGCAAGTGGCAGGGGATATTCTGGCAAAACATGCGGTTGCTTTGGAAAAAGCCGGCGCAGAATGCGTAGTGATTGCTACAAACACTATGCATATAGTCGCAGATCAGGTTCAACGAGAGATAAAAGTGCCACTACTGCACATTGCCGATGCCACGGCGAATCGTTTGGTCGAAAACCGATTTAACCGTGTTGGTTTACTTGGCACAGCATTCACTATGGAAAAGCCATTTTATAAAGCCCGGCTACAGCAAAATTTTGGTATTGACGTTATTGTTCCTGACGAAGCGGAACGGCAGCTCGTTCACGATGTAATTTATCAGGAGTTGTGTTTAGGGCAAATAAAGCCGGAATCAAAACAAGCGTATTTGGCTGTCATTGAAAAACTGGAGCAGCAAGGGGCGCAGGCCATTATTTTGGGCTGCACTGAAATTGGCTTGCTGGTGGCTCAACAAGATACTCGTTTGCCTTTAATTGATACTGTGTCAGAGCACGTCAAGGCAGCGGTTGAATTTGCATTAAGCTAAAATGCTCTCCGCGAGTGACAACAAGCTTGGGTAAACGCCATCGGCAGCTTGTTTGTCTTGTGCCGATAAGCTTTGGCCAGAGGTGACTAAAAACTTCTGGCCTACGCCAGCATTTTCGGCCGCTTGCATATCACCTACTTTATCCCCGACCATAATGGCGTTGTTAGGATCCAGTCCGTGTTTCTCGATAGCCTGCAACAACATTCCCGGCGCAGGTTTTCTGCAGTCGCAATCCTTTAAGTACTTAGGTAGCGCTTTAGTTGGATGATGCGGGCAAAAAAACACGTCTAGGACTTCAATTTGATTTTCTGCGAACTGTTTCAGCATCCATTGGGTCAGAACATGAAAGTCGTTTTCTGTGTAATAACCCCGACCAATACCGGATTGGTTTGTGACCACAACAATGCGATAGCCTGATTGTTGAAATTTCCGACACGCATCAAACACGCCAGGTATAAATTCAAAATCCTCTGAACGATATAAATAGCCGTGGTCTATGTTTATTACGCCATCTCTATCTAAAAACAGCGTTTTATTCGTGATCAAGATTGAAATCCTCAATTAGACGGTTAAAACGATCAATCGCCATATCAACGGTAATTTGTGCCATCAAATCGGCGCCTTTCACTCGAGTCCCCCATTTTACTTGATCAGCGGTCTTGCCCGTCTGTTCTTGCAAATTATGATGGTAAACCTCTGCCACATACTGCTTGTATAAATATGGGCCTGTACGCGTCGGATTTGAGTGTGCGTACAATCCAATAACGGGCGTTCTTTGAGTGACCGCCATGTGTGCAGGGCCAGTATCTGGTGCGATTACGACACTGGCATTGTTTAAGCAAGCCAGCATTTGCTTTAGCGACGTTTGGCCAATAAGGTCTTCTACATCGCACTGAGCGTTGGCTTTAATATCATCACCCAACTCACGATCAACTGGCCCTGGGCCTCCGCACAAAATAACCTTAAAGCCCTTTGACGCCGCGTAATCAGCGACCAATGCATAACGCTCCGGTAGCCAGTTTCGTTCTTTTTTACTGGCGGCAGGGGCGATTACGAGGTTTTTCTGGTTTGGCTCAATGTATTTGTTAGCGAAGGCGACGTCTTGTTCGGAGACGGGAATGTCCCATTGCAAATGATCCAACTCCGTTGCTGGGACGCCAACTTTTTCAGCAAAGGCAAAAAATCCTTCGAGCACATGTGGCTGTTTTTGTGGGGCAATACGCTCTCTTGTGAAAAGTGCGTGCAATTCCTTGGCTCGGTGCCAATCAAATCCAATCTTACGTTTGGCATTAATGTACTGGGCCGCCCAGTTGGCTCGAAGCGCGACTTGCATGTGTAACAAGACATCAAAGGACTTGTTCGCTATATCTTGTTTCAATTGTTGAAATGCGGCTTTGCCTTTTGATTTGTCAAAGACGACGAACTCGACCCCCGGCAGCCCTTCGAGTAAAGCTCGCTCTATTTTGCCGATGATCCAAGTGATTGTTACGCCTGGGTTATGGCGTTGTATTGCCTGCACTGCAGCGACGGCATGACATACATCACCAATGGCAGACAAACGTAAGATGCATATTGATTTAACAGTCACTTTTCATCCATTTATAACAATTGAATTGGCCTAAGGGCGCAATGCTAATGTATGATTTAGTCTATTCCAACTTAATTATGAAAAGATACCCCCTTGCAGGAAGACAGGCTACCTTTGGATTGGGTTAAATCGGCTAATCCTAATGTTCGTATATATGCACGATCGGATTTAATCACTGAAGTTGATGAAGCCTGGTTTGAACCAGGGCACTGGCAACGGCATAAAGCGGTGGTTGGTGAATCAAAAGGGCGTAATACTACCTATTTTATTGCTCATAAACGTGCAGAAAACAGCACGCTTAACATGGTTCTGCGCCATTATTATCGCGGCGGTTTGGTGCGCAAATTCAGTGATGATAAATTTGTATATACAGGCTGGCAGCAAACGCGCAGTGTTCGAGAGCTTAATATGTTGGCCGCTATGTGTCAGCAAGGTCTTCCCGTTCCAAAACCCGTTGCAGCTCGCGTGGTGAAATCTGGGCTTTGTTGCAGTAGTGATATTCTGATTGAGACTATTCCAGATGCAAAAGATGGCTATAACCATTTGAAAAGTAGTCCATTATCTGATGAAGTTTGGGTGCGGATTGGAACAACGATAAAGCAGTTCCACCAAGCGGGTGTGTATCACTCGGACTTGAATATCCACAACATACTCATAGATACCAATGGCAAGGTGTTTTTGATTGATTTTGATAACTGCCAATTTCGCCCTAATCCAGACAAGTGGTCACAAAACAACATTTTGCGACTTAGACGTTCATTGGATAAGGAAAAGTCGTTACTTCCAAAGTTCAACTTTAGTGACGAAAATTGGCAAACTCTACTGACTGGGTACGGACAATGAAACAATTTTTAGCGCTGACTTTTTACAACTTTTTGTTGTTAATAGTCGCTCTAGTGGATGTTGTTAAGTGGTTGTTATTTCTTGTTAAGGCGTCTTTCAAAGGGCTTTTGGGGCAAGTGATATCGAACCATGAAAAACGTGAAGTGCGCTGGGGGCAAAAATATGGGTTGTTGCCATGGCGCTTGCCCGCAGACCTGGCAACTCAGAATTCAATTCTCGTCCACTGTGCCTCAGTGGGTGAAATCGTTGCGATATTTCCGCTTATCCAAGTTTTCCTCAAGAAAAACCCCGGTTTTAATGTGGTCGTTACTACAAATACTAAAACCGGCAAAGAGCAGCTGTTAAGGCTAATTCAGCAGCATGAGTTGTCCAATATTCACCATCTGTATTTGCCGATTGATTTACCATGGTTGATGGCCAAATTGATACGTCGGATAAAGCCTAAGGCGTTGCTTATCATGGAGGTCGAGTTATGGCCAAACTTATTGAAGCAGTGCCGGCGATTCAACGTACCAACGTTTGTAATAAACGCCCGCTTGACCGATAAAACGGCCCGTGGCTACCGAAAATTCTCTTGGATAACCCTGCCAATGTTACAGGGGCTTACCCAAGTGTTTGTTCGAAACGATATTGATGAAGCCAATTATCTGTCTTTTGGATTGAACCCAAATCGCGTTGAATTGCTTGGAAACATCAAGTTTGATCTTGAATTGCCGGATGGGAAACTGGCCAAAACACTAAGAGAAGAAATGGGACTCAAAGAGCGCAACGTTTTTCTTGCAGGCAGTACCCACTTTGGCGAAGAAGAGCTTGTGGTCAAAATGTACCAGCGCTTTAAGCAAAAACACAAAGATCTTGCACTTATCATTGCGCCTCGGCACCCCCACCGATTTGGCGAAGTCTTAGAGTACTTGTTGGTGCAAGACTTGAAAGTGAATCAACAGAGCAAAGGCGAGGTTTTTGCGCCGCATACTGATGTTCTGTTGGTCGATTCAATGGGCATTCTAAGCACGCTATATGGCGTTTCTGACTTTTGTTTTGTAGGTGGTTCCGTGGCCGACCGCGGCGGACATAATCCGATAGAACCTGCGTCTTATGGCAAACCGATTTTGATGGGACCCAATATACAGAACAACCCAGAAATCTGCGGACTTTTGAGCGAACGTGGCGGTTTGGTGATTTGTCATTCTGAAGCGGAATTTGAACAACAAATGTCAGAGTGGTTAACTAAAAAACGGGTCAGAAACCAAGCCGGAAAAGCAGGAAAAGAAACTATTTTGGCCCACGATGGCCTCATAGAAGATATCGTCACTCGCATCAATACGGTCATTCAATAGAATATGAAAGACGTATTCAACCGCGACAATATTGCGCTTTGTGGCCGACATATTGCAGCTCATCATACTGGATTTGATAGCAAAAAATTTAATGAAGTCGCAACGAATGAGCTAGAAAATCGAGAGCTCAAAGACAGAGCAAATCAAATCTGTAAGGCGCTCTCTGCTACGTTACCTAAGGACTTTGCTGCTGCGAAAGACATCCTCTTGGCGTCGTTACGCCCGGTAGAGGATAATCAGGAGTTGTCCGACGTCACCACTGATGAAGAAGGTGTTGCAGGTTGGATGATTCTGCCGTACTCCCAGTTCATAGGTGAGCATGGCCAACATTCGGTTGAAACGTCGCTGGACGCACTAAAGTTGATGACAAAGCGGTTTAGCAGCGAGTTTGGCATTCGGTATTTTTTCTTAGAGCATCCTAAAGTAACATTAGAGATAGTTGCTAGGTGGACGCAGGATCCTTGTCACCATGTTCGAAGGCTCGTCAGCGAGGGGTGTCGACCGTTGTTACCTTGGGCAATGCAGTTGCCCGATTTCAAACAGGATCCGACTCACATTTTGCCTTTGCTTGAGGCCTTGAAGGATGATCCGTCGGAATATGTCAGACGAAGTGTTGCTAATAACCTAAATGACATCGCGAAGAACCATCCACAGTGGGTGGCTGATTTGGTTGAACAATGGATGGTTGGTGCAGATAAGCACCGAGTGAAACTGATTAAACACGGCTGCCGCACGCTGGTAAAACAAGGCCAACCAAAAGTGTTGAGGTTATTCGGCTTTACCCCTGCTAGTGCCATTGAAAGCGAAATTTCGGTGTTGGAACCTTCAATTACCTTGGGCGATTCACTGGCAATAGGTGCTGTATTGACGAATACAACGTCGCAAGAAAGCAAATTATTGCTGGATTTTGTCGTTTATCACAAAAAGGCGAATGGCAAGCTCGCGCCAAAAGTGTTTAAGTGGAAGGAGCTTACTTTAGCAGCAAACGCAACCGTTCAGTTGGAAAAAAGCCACCCTATCAAAGCCATCACGACGCGGAAATATTACACCGGTGAGCATCAAGTAGCGCTGCAGATCAATGGTGAAGTGCAGCCGCCAATTGACTTTTATTTAACCTGTTAGTTGTCACTAGGCCTTTATTTTTTCAATGATTTTGGTGGTTGAACAGCCATCGACAAACTCGATTACAGCGACATCACCGCCGTTATTCTGGACGATATCTGCACCAACAATGGTGTCGATTGTGTAATCTCCGCCTTTAACAAGCACGTCTGGCATCACTCGTTTGATCAATTCGTATGGCGTGTCGTCGAAGGCATCACCGTTTTGTTCGCCAAATGGGATGACCCAATCAACCGAAGCTAAACCTGTGATTACGGTTGCGCGTTCTTTCAAAGGGTTTATCGGCCGTTCTGGGCCTTTCAGGCGGGCGATGGAGGCATCATTGTTCAGTCCTACAACAAGACGATCACCTAACGCTTTTGCTTGTTCTAAATAATGCACATGACCGGCATGAAGAATGTCGAAACAGCCATTGGTAAAGACGATTTTTTCACCGCTTTGGCGAGCAAACTCTATGTGCCGAAGTACTTCTTCAAATGGCGTTTGGTAGTGCGCTTGCTTGGAGGCAAACAGACTGTCGTTAACCACTCGATACAATTCTTCTGGAGATACCGTTGCTGCGCCCAGCTTTGCCACAACGATGCCCGCTGCTAAGTTGGCAATTTTTGCAGCATCAGCCAGTGGCAGACCCAATGCCATCATCATACTCAGGGTAGCGATAACCGTATCGCCGGCACCTGTGACGTCAGACACTTCGAGAACTTGCGCAGGCATATCAACCTTTTCTGCGGCAGTTATGGCGGACATACCTTGTTCACTTCGGGTTAATAAAATTGACTCAATGTCACATGATGACATGACATCTTTTGCCGATTGCCAAATAGCCTGTTCTGAGTCGACCACTCCGCCAGCAGCGATAAATTCGCTCTTATTTGGGGTAATGACATTGGCGCCACTGTAGTCGGCCAAGTCTTTTGATTTAGGGTCGACGAGAACCATTTTTCCAGCATCTTTAGCCGTTTTGATCAGACGACGAATGTTTCGCAACGATCCCTTGTTGTAGTCAGAAAAAACAATCAATTCAAAGTTGTTGAGTTGCTGTTCAAAGGCCTTTTCAAGTGCATCGGCATGTTGTTCTGCAAAAGATTCTTCAAAATCCAAACGAACCACTTGTTGCTGACGACTGATCACTCTCAGTTTGGTAATAGTGGGTTGATTGTTTTGTTTAACCAACGCCGATTGGATGTTCTCTTGCTCTAATAGGGCTTCCAGTCTTTGGCCGTTTTCATCGTCACCAATGATGCCCAACAAGGTGACATTACCGTCAAGGTGGGCGATGTTTCGAGCCACGTTGGCCGCACCACCTACCTTGTCGTCTAGATCACCAATTTTAACCACTGGCACAGGGGCTTCTGGGGAAATTCGCGAGGAATCCCCGGTCCAATATCGATCTAACATCACATCGCCAACGACTAAAATTTTGGCTTGGGAAAGTTTGTTAAATAAGGATAAATCAAACATTGAGAAGTCTACTAGAATCAATAATTGACAGTAGGATAGCTCAAATCGCTTTTTACTAACAGTGAACTGTGCTATCTATGTGATAATTCAACCGTTTATAGGTAGGAGCAAGGACGATGATTTTTTTGGATAGGGACGAACAAGTTTTTGAGACAAAAAGCCATGAACATGTGTGCCCAAAGTGTGGTCACAAGTCCCCTGTTATCCGCGCTAAATTAGAGTTTTTGCGCTGGTTGTTCTTACCCTTTGCACCATTGAAATCGTCAAACAGCTTGTATTGTTATCGTTGCTGTCGGGAAACGATTTTGCCGAATACGCAGGTGAAATTCCCTCTTTATGATGTTTTCGCTAAGTTTTCAGGACTCGTGTTAGTGCTCGTTTTGGCGCTGTTTTATGCTCAGCAGTCGCGAGAAGCGCTGTCATTGCAACAAGGGTATATTGCTAACCCGTTAAAACACGATGTGTTGTTTATCGATGAAAGTGTTTATCGCGGCGAAGTGACTCATCAACCCAGGTATCAGATTGGTCAGATTGTTGATGTAAATGACGACCAAATAACTCTGGTATTGAGTTTATATACGTATCTGAAACGCAGCCAGCTGGTGAAAGCCATTCGGCTTGATAACTTAATGTTAGATAAGTACTTTTCTGAAAAACGCGTTATTGTTTCGACGGCTGAATTACAACGTTGGTATCAAAATGGCACGCTCTTGGAGTTGCATCGTCCAGATAATTTGTCTTTGTTTGGCGGTATCGTGATGAGGCCCGAAAGACCAAAGATTTTCCGACCTAAAGGCCAGAATCCGCTAAATCAAGATGCGCTTTATGCCTACCAAGCTGGCGATTTTGAAACGGCGTTTTCGCTATTCACCCAAGCTGCAGAGCAGGGCGATATGTGGGCTCAAATTAATCTCGCACAGATGCATCGCGATGGTGAACATGTCGATGCGAGCCTTGAGCAAGCTTACTACTGGTTTACTCAAGCAGCGCAACATCCAGTATCCGCGGGTAAAGTGGCGTTAAACGAATTTTGCCAACAGTACTCCGTGTGCACTCAAAAATAAAAACAATAGGAACCATTCATGAATATTCGGCAATTTGCCCTCATGCTGGCAATGATGTCAGCCTCTTCGTGGGCGTCAGAGCCCGCTCCAGTTAAGGAAGGCGTAGAGATACAAACGCTTCCTGAACCAGAAATATATGAAGAAATGGAAATCGAACAACAATCATATGAAGAGTGGGCTCGTAGCATTTGGCAAAACCTCGACAGACAGAAAGGCGAAATTCGAATTGAAGGTGCGCCTGTTCTTCTAAATGTTCCCGACCAGTTTTACTTTCTTGGGGCTCAAGATGCCCAGAAAGTGTTGGTTGATGTATGGAATAACCCTCCAAGCCCCGGCATCTTAGGATTACTGATCCCGGATGAATACACGCCATTTGACGGTGATTCATGGGCTGTGACCATCGAATATGAACAAGACGGTTACGTATCCGATGAAGATGCCGACAACCTCGACTACGACTTAATGTTAAGGCAAATGCAGGAGGATACTCTGAATGCAAATCCAGACAGAGTGGCGGCCGGTTACCCTGCGTTAGACCTGGTTGGTTGGGCTGCGGCGCCGTTTTATGATCGTGAAACCAATAAGCTGCACTGGGCAAAGGAGCTTGCATTTGCAGAGCACGAGCAAAATGTTTTGAACTACAATATTCGAATGTTGGGCCGTCAGGGGGTTTTGGTGATGAACTTTATCGCTGGCATTGACCAATTGGCTGAGGTTCAACGCAGTATGGACTCAGTGTTAGCGCTTGCGGAGTTTGAGCGTGGTGCCGCGTACAGTGACTTCGATCCAGAAATTGATGAAGTTGCAGCCTATGGCGTCGGCGCTTTAGTGGCAGGAAAAGTGTTGGCGAAAACTGGGTTTTTGGCGATAGCGATCGCATTTTTCAAGAAGTTCGGAGTTGTTATCGTGATTGTCTTGGGGGCCATGTTAAAGGGTGCCTGGGGACGTCGTAAAAACAAGTTAAAAGAAGCTTCAGAACAGAGCTAACAGCAAATAAAAATACGACTCCGCGGAATACGGAGTCGTTAAAGTTCGTTTGAACTAAACATCCATTGATGTAATCGCTTTAAATAAAACGAAAAGCACTGTCATCGCTAACAATGCAATTCAATCCTTGCCAACAAGTGGCGGATTGGGAGAGATACTCAACCATAAGTCAGTTAAACAAGATGGTTAAGAAATGAGCAGTTTAAAGAGGTTGTTTAGAGTAACAACTCTGATCTGTTGATATCGGCGTTAGGTCAGAGCAGTTGAAGGCAGTCCAGACACAAAAAAAGGAGCGAATGCTCCTTTTTTAGTTTTGCGTGACCAATTCGTCAATCGCTTCACAGAGCCAATGACCAATGAACATATGTGCTTCCTGAATCCGCGCTGTGATGTCATTTTTAATGATAATTGGCAAGTCAGCGATATCTTTCACTTTCCCACCGTCTCGGCCGGTTAAAGCGACTGTGTAAGCGCCGATTTTGTTTGCGGCTTCTAAACCTAAGTTAATATTGGGGCTTGTGCCAGAGGTTGTCAGTCCAATGACCACATCTTCCGGTTTTACTAAGGCTTCAACTTGGCGAGCAAATACCGTGTCAAACTCGTAGTCGTTGGTATGCGCAGTCAAGATTGATGTATCAGTGGTCAGCGCGATTGATGCCAACGCTTGACGTTCTTTTTTGAAACGAACTACGAACTCAGCCGCAAGGTGTTGGCTGTCGGCTGCACTTCCACCATTACCAAAGAACACGATTTTTCCACCTTTCCCAAGCGCTTCAAAACACTCTAATGCGAGCGTTTCTGCCTGTGGAAGATAGGACTCAATAGTCTTGAATAAGGCTAGGTGTTGCTCGACGTTTGCTAAGTAACTCTGTTTTAGGTCGAACATTAACTGGCTTCCTGAACTTCTACTGTTTCACCGGCCGCAAGCTTTTTGTATTTCTGAGTGATGTCAGTAACCGCTTCACGATATTGCTCAGTGACATAAGGTTTAAACAATAATAGTACCTTTGTTAGGCCTTGATAAAGAAGTTGGTCATCAACATTAGCTTCTTCTTCACTTGTTTTACAGTAGCTGATCCAGAAGGTTACTTGCTGTTTGATGATATTGGCAAAGTCGTCAATATCGTTGTGATCCATATTGATCACGCCAGCAACTTGTAGACTCACGATCAAGTGGTGGATTTTTTCCATCATTTTATTGTGAATTTGTAGGTATTGAGTTCTTAATTCTGGGTCGCGAGCTAAAATGACTGGAAGGTTATCGTATAAAAAGTTGAAGTGGTAAAGAGCGCTAAATACGGCATCAAGATAATTGGTAAGGATTTTCATCGCATCTTGACTCGGTTTGACTGGCTCAAACGAGACCTGCATATGATCGGCATATTTGGTGAAAATATGTCGAATAATCTCTTCTTTATTACGGAAGTGGTAATACAGGTTACCTGGACTGATATTCAGGTGAGACGCGATATGGTTGGTGGTAACGTTTCTTTCACCTTGCGAGTTAAATAACTCAATACTTGCTTCAATAATTCGTTCTTTTGTCTTCATATCCAATCTCTATAACTAGCCGTTTACCACATCCGACTGACTTCAAATCTATAAGATTCACAAGCTTAGCCATAAGTCCTAAGGCACTTTTGGTGACATAATTGACCAAAAATAATGCATAAACAATCATTGTCTACCTAAGCGAATTTTAGATCAATAGCTCTATAAAAGTTTATTTATAACCGAATTTAATAAGAATGTATTCAAGTTTTAACAGAGTCATCACAAAAACGTCATTTTGTTCTTTACCGATAAGGCCTTAGCTTTATCAAGCAATATGGCCTAGCAGAGCATTTCTGTTATAGTTCAAAGTTAAGCAACTTGTTAACGAGCAAAAGTCAGTGTCTGAGAAACAAATTCGAGCGATTTACCCAGGAACCTTCGACCCGATTACCAATGGTCATATCGATTTAGTAAAGCGTGCGGCCAAACTGTTTAGTCATGTGGTAGTGGCGGTTGCACATAGCGAACGCAAACAGCCGCTGTTTGATCTGAAAGAGCGGGTAGCACTTGCCGAAGAGGCGCTAAAAGATATCGAAAACGTCAGTGTTCAAGGCTTTTCAGGTTTGCTCGCAGACTACGCTAAAAAAGAAAATGCGACCGTTCTTATCCGAGGTGTTCGGATCGTTGCAGATTTTGAATACGAATATCAATTGGCTGATGTTAATCGCAAGCTTAATCCTGAGCTCGAAAGCGTATTATTGACGCCGAGCTCTGAACACGGTCATATTTCCTCGACGATAGTAAGAGATGTTGCCGCTCACTACGGTGATGTTAGCCATTTTGTCCATCCAGTCGTCGAACAGGCCTTGAACAAAAAATTTAAAAAATAGCGAAAAATCATATGACTAAAAAATTTACTACCGAAATTGTCCATCATGATAGAGGGTTGAACCCGGACAGTGGTGCTGTGCATTACCCGGTGGTGAATTCGGTTTTGTTCGGTTATCAAAACCCGCAAGATTTGGTCGATATATTTCAAGGTAAACAGGCCGGGCATGCCTATGCTCGACAATCAACACCGACAACCGATGCGTTGGCATCTCTAATTACGCAAATGGAAGGTGGGACAGGCAGTCTGGTGTTCTCGTCGGGGATGGCAGCTATTTGTGCGGTATTTTTGACATTGCTCAAAGCCGGCGACCATATTGTGGCAAGCCAATTTTTGTTTGGTAATACCCCGAGCGTGCTTGGTACTTTGAATCGCCTTGGTATCGAGTTCACGCAGGTTGATGTGACTGATTCTCGCAATGTCGCCGACGCCATCCAAAGTAACACTAAGATGGTGTTTACCGAGACCATCGCCAACCCAGTTACACAAGTTGCTGATTTACAGGGTATTGGCAAACTGTGTGAAGATCTAAAAATTCCATTTATCGTTGACAATACAATGACGCCTGCCTATTTGTTTCGGGCAACAGAAGTCGGGGCGAGTTTAATTACGACTTCTCTGACCAAATATGTCGGCGGTCATGGAAATGTGACTGCGGGCGCCGTGGTAGAAACGGGAAATTTTGATTGGCTTGGGTATGAGAATATTTTAGATAGCTTCCGCCACTTGGAGGGGTCCGCACAAGTTTTAACACAGATCAAGAAAAAAGGTCTCAGAGATATGGGCGGCTGTTTGTCCTCTGATAGCGCACAACAAATTGCGATGGGGGCTGAAACAATGGCATTGAGAATGGAACGGGCGTGTTCAAATGCACATTCCCTAGCGCAATATTTGGCGAGTCACCCCAAAATTAATAAAGTCTACTATCCGGGTTTAGAGCAACACCCACAATATGGTCGAGCCGGTCAGCTGTTTCGCCATTTTGGCGCGATTATTAGTTTTGATCCGATTGCGGAAATTGACCCTGTTGCACTTTTATCTGAATTGGAATTAGTGATTGCCGCCACGCATTTAGGAGATACTAGAACGTTGGCGTTGCCAGTCGCACAAACGATTTTCTGGGAGATGGGGTTAGAGAACCGGCAGAAAGCCGGGATCAGTGAAAATATGATACGGATGTCTGTGGGAATTGAAGACACCGATGATTTACTCGCGGACTTTGCTCATGCACTCGACAAATTTGCTTAGTGGCCTGGACTGAACAGTAAGAAAAGACTATTAAATACAAGCACCTTTGGGTAAAAAAGACAGATAATAATAAGACGTTAACAAAAGCGTCATGCACAAAAAACAACTTGATCTATACTTGCCGTATCGGTCAGAAATTGACAAGAGGAAAGAACACTAGTTTTAAACGCAAATAGGATGAGAGCGATTGAAGCAGTACTAGGTGTGAAAACATGGCAGTATTAATTATCTCCGCTCGAAGCATCCCGTCGTTGCCGTTTTTTGGTGTTCCATTCTAGTACGTAAAAAATAATACAACAAAACAACCTCTAAGGAAGTTTACATGAAAAAGCATCCTCACCTCAGTCGCTTGTTCATCGGCTGTGCTTTGGCAATGTCCACTCAAGCAATGGGGGCTGGGTTTACACAAACTCAAGGCGCTCTATCTACATTAGGTCAGGTTAGTCATCCCGGCACCATCTTATCGCTTAAAAACAACCCTGCTTCGGGTGAGTTGTTGATAGGATTGGATGAAAGTGTCAGACTCGGCTTCGCCGCCATCGGTTACCAAGCTGAGTTTGGTGCCATTGATAATTTCCTTGAGGACGCTGAAGATTTAGCCGACGCAATGGAGGATGATGACTTAGATTTGGGTCAAGCTCTCGATCTAAAAGAAGACTTTGATGCACTGTTACCTCAACTTGGACAAGATGGTCGTCTAACTCAACAAGGTTCCTTTCAATTATTACCAGTTGCATTTCGCAGTGAAACGCTTGGTGGTGTGATCACTATGGACTTGGGTTTCAATGGCCAATTGGACGCAAGATTCTTAGATGATCCGCTCGATATTCGTGTGATAAACGAACAAGTTAATCTTATTACTTCTAGCTCCATTTACGTAAAGAGTGCAGCAATTGCAACAGCGAGCATCGGATATAGCCGCGAGGTTTGGCAGTCATCAGAATCTGATAACAAGTTATATGCAGGTGCGTCAGTAAACTTTCATACGATCGGTTTGAACAAACAATTGTTGGCCCTGCAAAATTTGATTGATGGCGAAGACATTGAAGGCGCCATCGAAGACGAATTTGATCAAAACTCTGAAACAACATCTGCAGTTGGAATTGACCTCGGCTTGTTGTACACCACACCAAACGCCCAAATTGGTATTTCAGTTTTAAATGCCAATGAGCCAGAAGCCGATTACGGCACCATTGGCGTTGACTGTATGCAATTTAGCGATAATGCGGCTCGTCAGTCTAACTGTATTATTGCGCAGCAAACGTTTTCTGATCGAATTGCGTTAACGGAAACCGCTGTTTTGACCGCAAAAACAGTGGTTGAAGGTGCGTTTTATACCGAAGATAAAGCCTGGGCGATTGCTGCGTCGGCGGATGTTAATTCAACCTACGACTTGGTAGGGCGTGAATCACAGTATGTAAACGTTTCGGCCAGTTATTCTTCAGACGGTTATATCTTGCCAAGTATCCGCTTTGGCGCCAGCAAAAATTTGGTTGGTAGTGAGCTAACGACGGTAAGTGCCGGTGCAACCTTCTTTGGTATGTTGAATTTCGATTTAAATCTGAGCTTAGAGCGCGTTGAAGTTGATGGTACTGAGGTGCCTCGAGTGTTCGGCTTTAGTTTAGGTTTGGAAGAAAAGTTCTAGGAGCAGTGTCATGAAAAAGAACGTAATTACAATGAAAAGATTATTGGTTGCTACAGGTGTTAGCGCCGCGCTACTTGGTTTACAGGGTTGTGATGCTGATGATCCAGATATGGGAACTCCCAAAGAGTTAGCGGAGTTTCAAGGTAAGTTGATCGACGGTTATTTAGCTGGCGCTACTATTTATCTAGACCTCAATAATAACTCTCGCTTAAATGCTGGTGAGCCCAATGCAATTACAGACCAAGACGGTTATTTCTCGCAGTCGAAAGACGGCGTAGATTACTGTCGTGAGGGAGCGCCAGACTTTGAAGCTCGTCACTGTTTGCGAACAGTGGTTGCTGACTCTTCGGCAACGATTCGAACCTTTGGTGGTTTTGACATAACAACGGGCGAACCATTCACTGGCAGTTTAGCGAGAAATGTTACTGTTGGAAGTTCGGGTGTAGTAAATAATGCGGTTGTGACGCCGTTAACGACAGCTGTTGCGGCGTCGGAAAACCCGGCGGAAGTATTAGATGCGCTTGGTATCACGGAGGAAGATTTAGATACGGATTTCTTGAGCGAAGAGGAGTTCTCATCTGAGCTTACAGGTAAGGCACTTGCGATGCATAAAGTAGCCACTGTGTTCTCTGAATTAATTGACGAAGTATTTGATGAATTTGGTGAGGAACTCACCTTGCCTTCAAACAGCTATAACTTTGTTTATCAAGGTTTAGTCGCGAATCAGCCTGCTGATGGTGAGTGGAGCACTGCAGACTTACTAGCCGCGTTTGATGCAGCCGAGCAAGCCGCAGCGGATGCGTACGCTGCATCCGAAATCTCTGACATCCCTTCGGTTAACTCGACTGATCGTTTCAATGCGGTAGAAGATGCCGTCATTCTTTTAGGTGTAATTGAAGCGACACTTGATGAAGAAACGACATTTGAGGAATTAGAGCAAAATTTACTGGGTGTCGAGTTAGTAACAAGCAAAATCGTTTACGAAGACGCCAGTGATGAAGAAGTCGCAGAAATCGTTAGCCAGGTTGAAGATCCTAATTCCGATTTAAATGCATTGCTTGCCGATGAAACGGCGGATTTTCAAGGCTTGTTGGAAACCGTAATCACAGAAGACACCAACTTTAGTGAAATTGTCGTGGTTGACCCACAAGATTTAACTAACCCTATGAATAAACAACTGTCAATTAACTACTCTGATGAGGAAACGACTGGCGCGTTTCATATCTTCTTCAGTGGCACAGATGGCTCTGCCTCTGGTACATTGGTGACTTGTCTAAACTACGAGTCAACGGACCCAGATCTAAACCAATCTGAATATGACATCGAAGATGTCAACTCAACGGGCAGTTGGTTCAATATAGATAGCAATTCAATGGTATTGTCATTGACCTTAGGTGGTGGTAACTACGATGTTGTTTTATCAAGTAAAGGTTTAGACGCGGAACAATTGAACAAGTATAGCTTCAGCTATGGTGGCGATAATGTCAGTTGGACCAGTATAAACGGGATTATTAGCAATGACGATGTCAACGCACTTCCTGTTCCTGCGACAGATGCAGACTGTGCTGCAGTTACTGCTGGATAATCTAGCATAGCTTGTGAATTGAACGCCTTCTATACAGGCGTTTACATTTGATAAAAACGTAAAGCCATGACTGTCGGTTTCGCAGTTGTGGTTTTTTTATGTCAGCGTGATCAGTTGTCGAAGGGTCTTAGTTGTAAATAGCGCGGTTATCGCTACTTTCTTGTGGGGCTACTTACCAGGGCTTTTTTGTGTTCAAACTAAGTCTGATTTGGAGTATTTAATAGGCATTCAAATGTCTATTCAATATGGCTTAAACTAGAGTGCCTGTCGACTTTATCGATCAAGCTGGACTTGCATAAATTCATATCAAACTATTTGAGTATGTGTGATGAACGTAGCAAAAAGTCGCCACGTATTAAGGTGGCGACTCTCTATTTTTGGCAACTAACTTGTTTAAGACTTACCTTGGAACGTCTCTGTCAAGTTTGCGATAACTCTTCTCGCTCTTGGCTCGCCAACAAACTTGCCAACAAGCGCGTCGTTCTCGTCCAGAGTAAGCACGGTTGGGAAGTCTGAGATACAGTAAGCTTTTTTGGCTCGCTGCTTTTTATCAAATGTAAAACTGATGTTTGAGTCGTCGTATGGAGCAACCCAACCTTTGGCATCTGAAAATAGGTTCATGCGACTGCCTGTTTTCGCGATGTCTGAGTTAACGGCAACAATTTTCATGTTGACTTTACTCTCATCAATGACAGATTGCAGATCTCTCAGGTTGTCTAAAAGATCAATGTTGTTTTGATATTCAGAGTTCCAAAAATAAACCAATTTGTAATTGTCTTTCATTTCAGACAGCTTAACTTTCTTTTTCAAACTTTTAGTCACGCCAAGCGGCTTAGATGCAGTTTTTCCTTCGATGCATTGTGCTTGCACAGTTTGAAATAACATAGGTAAACAAAGAGCCGCGCCTAATAGGAGCTTGCTCGTTTTACCGCTAAATTTTGTCTTCTTGTCACTAGTATTTCTATTCACAATTGTTCCCCTTTCGTGTGAGCTGTAATACGTCATTGACCTAAGGTCCGGATTACATGACCGATGAACAAATTTTAATAAAATAAATGTGAATATGTTTTTTAGACTGTTAGCAAATGTTTCAAATGTAAGTGAAAGCAGAGAAAGTTTGCTGAGTACATATTGAACTCGGGACTGTATTCTCAGCTTTTAAGCCTTTATTCTTAAGCCTTTCAAGTGATTGGTTGCTAAATTCGAAATACCTTGAAAGGTTAAGTATTTGACTAGTTTTGGAAACAATTAAATTTAATTTAGCCGAGGTTGATGTAAATTTTAAAACAAAAAGTACCAGTTGCGACGAAAGATTTGTTGCTTGTTAATTAGACTATTCGGGTTAAAGGCGGCCGATATCGATCGGCCGCGAAGTGTTTGCCATTGATATTACTTCAGTGCGCAGTAAAGGAATTCGGCGATTATGGTTTCGGTTTTCTTGTTATTGTGGCAACAAACGCCCAACTCGAAGGGTTCTGGTTCCACTGAGGGTTGCAAAATGGCGACTTTGTTATTGACCGGGCTGGCGTCAATAACCAATTGTGGCGCAATGCTGATCCCGGTACCCAAGGCTACCATGCTAACGAGCGCCTCGTGACCTGAGACATTGGCGTATATATTCGGTTTGATATTCATCGCCTTGAGCCACTTTTCGAATTTATAACGAATTGGGCCTGATTCCGGCATAACAAATGGCAACTCGCCCCAATTTACCTTGGCTTTTTGGCTATTGATAGCTAGGTCACTATTGTCATTTGGGCCAATAATTCGTAGTGGAATGTCTTGAATTGGCAGGAAAAAGTACTTGCTTGATTGGCCGTCTTTTAGTGCTGCGATTGAAACATCAACAACATCATCGTCCAACATTTGCAGGGCTTGAGCCGCATCGCCAGTGATGACTTTCAGGTCGACACTGGGATGGTAGCTAGAAAATACTTCAATGAGTTTCGGCAAGAATTCATAGGCTGCGGTGACGGTACAAAAGATTCGCAACGTGCCAGTAAGCTCATCGCTCTTTTCTTTCAAGCTTTGCTGCAGGTTTTGCCATTCTGCAATAGTCAGAGCTGCAAACTCGCGTGTTTTATTGCCCGCTTCGGTCAGCTCGACTTTACGGTTGTCTCGGATAAACAGTGGCTCACCAACCTCTTGTTCAAGTCTTTGGATCATCCTACTCAAGGTGGAAGGACTCAAAAACATCGCGTCTGCCGTCGTCGCAAAATGCTTGCTCTGACACAGGTGCAAAAAGGCCTTTAGTTCTTTTAAATCCATATATCTTATGCCGTTTCGTTTCACTAATCGCAATAATAGGTTGAGTATATATCAATTTACGCAATATTGAATAACCCCTATAGTCAAGCCATGAAAAAACTCACTTTAGTGTGGGTCTGACTAATTGAGGAAAAACCATGGCTAACTATTTTAATACTTTACCTTTGCGCGAGCAGTTGGCTCAACTAGGCGTATGTCGTTTTATGGACCGCAGTGAATTTGATGCGGGTTGCGACTTTCTAAAAGGTAAGAAGATCGTCATCGTTGGTTGTGGTGCACAAGGTTTAAACCAAGGTTTAAACATGCGCGACTCTGGCTTGGACGTTTCTTATGCGTTACGCCAAGCGGCGATTGATGAAAAACGTGATTCCTTCAAACGCGCATCTGACAACGCATTCACCGTAGGCACATACGAAGAGTTAATTCCAACCGCAGATTTAGTTTATAACTTAACGCCTGACAAACAGCACAGTGCCGTTGTTGATGCAGTTATGCCGCTTATGAAGCAAGGCGCAACCTTGGGTTACTCACACGGTTTCAATATTGTTGAAGAAGGCAAAGAGATCCGTGAAGACTTAACCGTTGTTATGTGTGCACCTAAATGTCCTGGTACTGAAGTGCGTGAAGAATACAAACGCGGTTTCGGTGTACCAACGCTAATTGCGGTTCACAAAGCGAACGATCCGCAAGGTCACGGCTGGGATATTGCAAAAGCACTGGCATCTGCAACCGGTGGTGACAGAGCTGGTGTGCTTGAATCTTCATTTGTTGCTGAAGTTAAATCGGATTTAATGGGTGAGCAAACTATCCTTTGCGGTATGCAACAGGCTGCTGCGGTTGTTGCTTACGACAAGATGGTTGCAGAAGGCATGGACGAAGGTTACGCAGCTAACTTAATCCAATTCGGATTAGAGGTTATCACTGAAGCACTTAAGATTGGCGGTGTGTCAGGCATGATGGACCGTTTGTCTAACCCAGATAAAGTAAAAGCTTATGAGTTAGCAAAAGAACTGACCGCAGAGTTCCGTCCGCTATTTGAAAAGCACCAAGATGACATCATCAGCGGTGAGTTCTCTCGCACAATGATGGAAGATTGGGCGAATGGCGACGCAAACTTATTAAAGTGGCGTGAAGAGACAGGTCAAACCGCGTTTGAAAATGCGCCTAAAGTTGAAAACACCATTACGGAACAAGAATTTTTCGACAAGGGTATTTTCTTAGTTGCATGCATCAAGTCAGGTGTTGAATTGGCGTTTGACGTAATGGTTGAGGCGGGCATCTTACCAGAGTCTGCTTACTACGAGTCACTGCACGAAACCCCGTTAATTTCTAACACTATCGCGCGTAAACGTTTATACGAAATGAACGTTGTTATCTCAGATACTGCGGAATACGGTAACTACTTATTTGCCAATGCAGCAATCCCTTTACTGCGCGAAAAATTCATTCCTAAGTTAGGTTTGGAATACATGGGTAAAGGCTTTAATTTTGCAGACAACAAAGTAGATAACGTTGAGATTGTTGCAATCAATGATGAGTTACGTAATCACCCAGTTGAAACTGTAGGTAAAAAATTACGCGGTTATATGACGGATATGAAACAAATCCAGACAGTATAACCGAATACTAGGAATGTTATAAGAAAATGAACTAAGTGTTTTTTATTTAACGTTTGACTTATAGCCGGTGAGAACGTACTAATTAAAGAACACTTATTTCATTGCCCGAAAATCGGGCAGCTTAAATAACAAAGAAACGAATAAATAGATGAAATTTAACTTTGCTCTACTGATTATTAACGTCGTCGTGATTCTAGTATCACGTCGGGGTTTGTGATGAGCGAAAGTTAAAGTTCACGAAAAAGACCCCGGCTAAAAGTTCGGGGTTTTTTGTTATTACAGCCTTGAACAAAACCGGAAACTCCAATTTGAGGAACGGTAGGAACCAAGATGAAAACAGGTGCAGATTTAATCATAGATACCCTATATGACTTAGGGGCGACTGAGGTGTTCGGTTACCCAGGCGGTACCATTATGCCCGTCTATGACGCGCTATTTAGAAGTCTAGAGCGCGGTGTCCCTGTCAAACACTATTTAACCCGTCATGAACAAGGCGCGGGATTTGCCGCTGTCGGTTTCGCCCGAGCTACTGGCAAAACTGGCGTGTGTCTCGCAACATCCGGCCCTGGCGCTACCAATTTAATAACTGCATTGGCAGACGCAAAATTGGACTCTGTGCCTGTTGTTGCGATTACAGGGCAAGTACCAAGACCTTTGATGGGCACCAATGCGTTTCAAGAAGTGGATGTTTTTGGTTTATCCGTCGCCAGTTGTAAACACAGTTTTCAAGTCATGGATCAAGCAGAGCTAGAAGATACCATTCGACAAGCATTTTTTATTGCCAACGATGGTCGTCCCGGCCCAGTACTCATCGACATTCCAAAAGATGTTCAAATGAACACGGTGGTAAAACAGTCGCCACTTTCCTTGCCGAAGCGTCCAGAGTTTATGACCAACTCGAGTCAGTTCGAACAGGCCAGAGATCTTATTAGCCAAAGCAAAAAACCTATGTTTTACATCGGTGGTGGTGTTGATATAGCTGGTGGCACAGACAAATTACGAGAGTTATTAAATTTAACCCAAATTCCTGCAGTAACGACATTAAAGGGTATTGGTGCGGTGCCTAAAAGTTACCCTCATGGCATGGGTATGTTGGGTATGCATGGTGGTGCAGGCGCAAATCTGGCGGTGCAAGAAGCGGATTTGCTAATAGCACTTGGCGCGCGATTCGACGATAGGGTAACCGGTAAGTTGGCGAGCTTTGCGCCAAATGCAAGAGTGCTGCATATCGATGTCGATAATTCAGAAATCAATAAATTACGTCAAGTTGAGCTGGCCATTAACTGCGATTTATCTACGGCGTTGCCTTTGCTTTTAAATGAATTAACCGGCTTTGGCGACCTTGCAACTGAGAAGTGGCAACCGTGGCGCGAAGCGTGCGCACAACTCAAGGTAGAGAACGCTTGGCGATACGATTTTCCGCATGAGGGTATTTATGCGCCAAAGTTACTCAATCAGTTGAGCGAAAAGCTTCCCGACACTGCAGTGGTGACTTGTGACGTTGGCCAACATCAGATGTGGGTGGCACAACATATGCGTTTTGAAAGCAGTAAAAACCACTTAAGCAGCGGCGGCGCGGGAACTATGGGTTTTGGCTTGCCTGCGGCTATCGGTGCTAAGGTTTCGCGTCCCAATGATCAAGTTATTGCGGTATGTGGCGACGGCTCCATCATGATGAATATTCAGGAGTTAGGTACCATCAAACGCTTCAATTTAGGAGTCAAAGTGCTTCTGATCGACAACGCCAAGTTGGGGATGGTGAAGCAGTGGCAAGAGTTGTTCTTTGACAAACGTTTAAGCGAGACCGACTTGTCCGATAATCCTGAATTCATAACGCTGGCAAAAGCATTTGATATCCCAGGTCAAACCATCACACAGGCGAATGAAGTGGAGGCTGCTTTAGATGAGTTTATCGCCCATGATGGTCCGTACTTTCTGCACATTAAGATAGATGCAAATGACAACGTCTGGCCGCTCGTACCGCCAGGCGCCGCTAACCAAGACATGATTGGTCAAGATCAAAAAGTAGGTTAAGGAGAAAGAACATGAGTACACAAGAAGCAAACGCGGGATTGGCTCACATAAGCCTTATCTGCAGCCAATCAAGTCTGTTGTTGGAAAGACTTCTACAAACTATGCGTTATCGCGGTTTTACTGTCGTTAATATGAATTCGATGGAACTCAGTTCCGAAGAAACTGAGGTTAACTTGTTGGTTAAGGGTCAAGCAAAGCTGACAACTTTGCAGAAAAGCCTAGAGGCTCTTATTGAGGTGCAACAGTGCTATTTAACCGAGGATCAGGCAAAATTGGCGACTTTAATTGAAATTGGGCTACCGTCAATTTATAGCCCAACGCAACTTTCTCAGCCTAGGACAGTGGCTGAGAGCGCATAGAGGAAACACAACATGGCATTGTCATCATCTGCAGAAAAAATTTGGTATAACGGTAAATTGATTCCATTTGCTGATGCAAAGGTTCACGTATTGAGTCACGCAATTCACTATGGCTCATCTGTATTTGAAGGCGTTCGCGCATACGATACTCCAGACAAAGGCACGTGTATCTTCCGTCTTGACGACCACACCAAGCGTCTTTTTGATTCTGCGAAGATTTACCGAATGACCATTCCACATACGTTTGAAGAGTTAAACCAAGCACAGAAAGACGTTGTTGTTCAAAATGATTTTAAATCGGCATACCTGCGCCCAGCGGCGTTCTACGGTGAGATTGGCCTTGGCTTAGCAGTTCCATTTCATACTGAAGCAGACGTGATTGTAGCAGCGATGGAATGGGGTGCGTACTTAGGTGAGGAAGCGTTAGAAAACGGTGTTGATGCCGGAATCTCCAGTTGGAATCGTTTGGCAGCAAACACAATGCCGACTGGCGCAAAAGCGGGTGGTAACTACTTGTCATCTCAGCTAATTTCAATGGAAGCACGTCGTCACGGTTATGGCGAAGGGATTGCATTAGACGTCAATGGTTATGTGTCTGAAGGTGCGGGTGAAAACCTTTTCGTTATTCGCGACGGTGTAGTAACGACAACGCCAGTTACTGCGGCCATTTTGCCGGGTATTACCCGTGACACTATCATCAAGTTATTGAAAGACATGGGTTATGAAGTTCGCGAGCAGAATATCCCTCGTGAAGCGCTTTATTTAGCAGACGAAGTATTAATGTGTGGTACTGCCGCGGAAGTTACGCCAGTTCGTAGCGTCGACGGTATCAATGTAGGCGACGGTAAACGTGGCCCAATCACTAAGCAGGTTCAAGACGCGTTCTTCGGCCTGTTTAATGGTACAACAGAAGACAAATGGGGCTGGTTAACACCAGTAAAATAAGTTGTGATATGTCGCTGTCGGAATGATACGGCGACCATAACTACAATTTGTTTGCGCCTTGGTTGGCGACAAAAAGCTTCTGTTGTTTTTGTAATTGAATAATTCAGTGCAAAAAAGTACAGAAGCTTTTTTGCGTTTAAAAGAAGTAAAAAAGGAAAGAGTAATGCCTAAGTTACGATCAGCAACCTCCACTCAAGGCCGCAATATGGCAGGCGCTCGCGCCCTTTGGCGCGCAACTGGTATGAAAGACGGTGACTTTGGCAAACCAATAATCGCGGTTGCTAACTCATTTACCCAGTTTGTTCCCGGCCACGTTCATCTGAAAGACATGGGCCAACTGGTTGCGAGAGAAATTGAGGCGGCCGGTGGCGTTGCCAAAGAATTTAACACCATTGCTGTCGACGACGGCATTGCGATGGGACATGAAGGTATGCTTTACAGTTTACCCTCTCGAGAAGTGATCGCAGACGCGGTCGAATACATGGTCAATGCACACTGTGCTGACGCTTTAGTGTGCATTTCCAACTGCGATAAGATCACGCCGGGGATGTTAATGGCGGCGTTGCGCGTCAATATCCCAGTGGTTTTTGTGTCGGGTGGTCCGATGGAAGCAGGCAAAACTAAGCTTTCCGACCAAATCATCAAATTGGATCTCGTTGATGCCATGGTGCAAGCTGCCGATCCTAATGTTTCAGACGAACAGGCCGAGCAGGTGGAGCGTTCTGCGTGTCCAACTTGTGGTTCCTGCTCTGGCATGTTCACTGCAAACTCGATGAACTGTTTAACCGAGGCTCTTGGTTTGTCTCTGCCTGGCAACGGCTCATTGCTAGCGACTCACGCCGACCGTGAAACCTTGTTTAAAACGGCAGGCAAACGCGTCGTTGAGCTTTGTCAGGAATACTATGGCAATGACAACAACGCAGTGCTTCCACGTTCTATCGCTTCAAAAGCTGCGTTTGAAAATGCTATGTGTTTGGACATTGCAATGGGTGGTTCGACTAACACCATTCTTCATTTATTGGCAGCTGCACAAGAAGCCGAAATGGACTTTACTGTTGATGATATCGACCGTTTATCTCGCAAAGTACCCCATCTGTGCAAAGTTGCCCCTTCCACTAACAAATACCACATGGAAGATGTCCACCGCGCTGGAGGTGTGATGGGCATATTAGGTGAACTCGATAGAGGCGGCTTGTTAGATACCAGTGTTGGTCATGTTGCTGGTACACAGCTGGCAGACGTTTTAGCGAAATGGGACATCAAACAAACGGAAGATGAAAGCGTTAAGACCATGTTCCGTGCTGGCCCCGCTGGCATTCGTACGACTCAAGCTTTCAGCCAAGATTGCCGTTGGGATACGTTGGATGATGACCGTGCCAATGGTTGTATCCGCAGCGTAGAAAACGCGTTTCGTGTGGAAGGCGGTCTAGCAGTACTCTCCGGTAATATGGCGTTAGACGGCTGCATCGTGAAAACCGCGGGTGTCAGTGACGATCAGTTAACTTTCACCGGTTCTGCGCGTGTTTATGAAAGCCAAGACGATGCGGTAAAAGGCATCTTAGAAGGTGAAGTTCAAAAGGGCGAAGCGGTTGTTATTCGCTATGAGGGTCCAAAAGGTGGCCCGGGCATGCAAGAAATGCTTTATCCAACGTCCTACTTAAAATCAATGGGATTAGACAAAGATTGTGCTCTTATCACCGATGGCCGATTCTCTGGGGGCACTTCCGGTTTATCAATTGGTCATGTTTCTCCAGAAGCCGCATCAGGTGGCTTGATTGCGCTGATTGAAAATGGCGACACGATCGAAATCGACATTGTCAAACGTTCAATTGTCCTTGCAGTGTCAGACGAAGAATTGGCCACTCGTAAAGAAGCGATGGAAGCAAGAGGCAAAAAGGCTTATCGACCGGTGAATCGTCAACGCACGGTTTCAACGGCACTTAAAGCATATGCGTTGCTGGCAACCAGTGCAGACAAAGGGGCCGTGCGCGACACGACTCTTTTAGAAGACTATTAATCAATTGTATATACAACAAAAGGGGAATCGCTATGTCGCCAACGGCACAACTAGAACAGCTTAAATTTGCTCAGAGTTACGTGCATGAAATTTTGCTGGCGCCGATTTACGACATTGCGATTCAGACCAGCGTGGATCCACTGAAAGGTTTGTCAGAACGACTTGGCAACCAGGTGTTTGTTAAACGTGAAGACGAACAACCAGTGCATTCATTCAAGTTACGTGGTGCGTTTAACAAGTTGGTCTCATTGTCTCAGGAGCAATTGGACTTGGGTGTTGTTGCGGCATCAGCTGGCAACCATGCACAAGGTTTAGCGCTTTCTGCAAAAACTTTAGGTGTAGTCGCAACCATTGTGATGCCCGAAACGACGCCTGATATCAAGGTGAATGCCGTTCGCGGGCATGGCGCTAACGTTGTGCTGAAAGGAAAAAGCTTTGACGAGGCAAACGAGTACGCCTTGAGTTTGGCTCAAGAAAAAGGATTGAGCTATATCCATCCATTTGACGACCGGGCTGTTATTGTTGGCCAAGGCACGGTGGCGAAAGAGCTGCTTCAGCAAGTTCGAGATTTGGATGCGGTATTTATTCCGGTTGGTGGCGGTGGCTTATTAGCGGGCATGGCCGTTTACATTAAACAACTGAAGCCAGAAATCAAAGTTATAGGGGTGGAGCCTGAGGGTGCCGCTTGCCTTAAAGCTGCCATGGCGGCGGGCAAGCCTGTGGATTTGGGGCAAGTGGATATATTTGCCGATGGCGTCGCTGTGAAGTTAATAGGACGCAATACGTTTGAGCTAGCAAAACAGTATTGTGATGAAGTGGTCACAGTGAATTCCGATGAGATCTGTGCCGCCATTAAAGACTTGTTTGACGATGTGCGTGCGGTGGCTGAGCCTGCCGGCGCATTGAGCCTTGCTGGCCTCAAAAAGTATGTGTCTGAGAATCAGCTCAAAGGGCAAAACCTGAGCTGCATCTTATCCGGTGCAAATCTCAACTTCGATAAACTGCGTTATGTCGCTGAACGAACTGAGCTTGGCGAGAAAAAAGAAGCGGTATTGGCTGTGACGATTCCCGAGCGGCAAGGCGCATTTATTGAATTTTGTGATGTTATGGGTGGCCGCAGCATTACTGAGTTTAACTATCGATATCACGACACGTCCTCAGCGCAAATATTCGTTGGTGTTAAGTTTGCCAATGTTGAAGAAGAGTTGCCGAGCTTGATTGCTCAACTTCAAGAGGCTGGATATCAAGTGCAAGATTTCACCGACAACGAATTGGCAAAATTACATATCCGCCACATGGTGGGAGGGAAGCCAATGAAATCCCTTGCAGAAAAAGTCTACAGTTTCGAATTCCCGGAATACCCTGGTGCGTTAGGTAAGTTCCTTAATACGTTGGGGCAAAAGTGGAATATCACTATGTTCCATTATCGCAATCATGGTGCCGCTTTTGGTCAGGTGCTTGCTGCATTTGAGGCCAACTTAGAGGACACGGAGCGTTTGCAGAAACACTTAGGCCAAGTGGGATTCACTTGGCGTGATGAAAGTGATAACCCGAGCTTCAAGCTGTTCTTACAAAATCCCTAATGGGATAGATGCCGGCTAAGAATATGTCGGCGTCTTTGTCTCAGCCTTGGCTGTCTAGCCTGTGCGACTTTCGGTTGCTCCAAAAATAAAAAGCACTGCCCAATGCGATAAATCCCGCGGTGAACATCCACGATTTCATACTTGCTTGGGACATTAGCCACATACATGCAGAAGAGGCAGTGATTACGAGCGACCAAACCAGCCATTTCGCAGGTGCTTGTGATTGGGAAAACGCGATTTTTGGCAATGACAACACGCAAATTAAGTATCCCAGTAATCGTGATAATGAACTAAAAATTGCTAGCCAAACAAATCCGCCCGTTAACGCTAAAACCATTGCCGTGAGCGACAGAAAATAAATCGAATGGGTCGGCGTTGTGTATCTCGGATCAATCTTCGCAAACCACTGTGGCAATTGTTGTTGCTCAGATAAGGCGAAGGTCATTCTCGGCGCTGCTAACATTAATGCCAATAAGTTACCAAAGATTGAAATGACCGCTGCAATCAGCATCATTTGAGCGCCAAACTCGAAGTTGAACGCTTGACTAATCACACTGGCGCTGTCTGCCAAAGGCGTTCTGTTTTCAATTGGCAAGGGTAAGGTACTAACTACAATCCACTGGATAAAGAAGTACAAAACAATGGCCGCAAATAGCGTCATAAGTAGCGCAGAGGGCATGTCTTTCTTAGGTTGTTTTGCTTCGCCCGCTGGTACTAAAGCGCCTTCAAACCCAATGTAGGCATACACTAACAATAGCATGCTGGCGGGGAATTGTTCCAATTGTGGCGGCTGAGCGGTGAACAGCATATCTGCGTTCAAATAAGTTAGACCAAACAAGACAAACAGTACGATGGGCAGAAGCTTTAACAACGTGACCAGTAACATTGATTTGGCCGCGGTTTTAATCCCAATGACGTTTAAAAACGCGAGCAGTGCGATCAGTGTGCAGACAGCAATAGGCTTTATTCCCGACTCGCCAAGTACCGGAATGAACAATGAAAGATATAAGATCAATGCGTGACCATTGGCAGCCAAGGCACTCATACGACCGACATACAGTAGCCAGCCAGTTTGAAATCCGATAAAGGGTCCAAACGCTTGATTTGCATAAACAACCGGTCCACCGGTTTGATTAAAGTATTTAGATAACAATGCAAAGCTGGCGACGATAGGCAGCATCACTAAGCCACAGATCACAAACATCCAAGGACTAAAAAAGTCCAATTGATTGGCAGCTGCTGCGGGCAGGGCAAAAATTCCGGCGCCAATTAAACCATTAATGGCAATCGCGGCTAATCCAAGTTTTCCAAGGGCACGGGAGAGAGAAGGATTATTGGTCAAATCTGAGCCTCATGAGATAAATCGAAAGCACAGGGTATTGCAAAAACCTATGGTTGGCTAGGTTGTGTGCAAGGCTAATGCAGAGATGTAACGTGTTAGTTTAACCACTAACCGTTTAAATTTACGAAGATTTCATGTGCTTGTGATGGCAAGGAGAGAAAAACTCGAACATACTGGGTGAGTTTTATAAGGGTTATTCCGATTGATATATTAGATTAATCTAATATAATAATCGGTACATATTCAATTGGAGTTTATTATGTTGTCGTTATTTTCTAAGCCTTTGGCTCGTATTTTATCTGTTGCTGCTTTGACAACATGCGCCGCAAACGTCATTGCAAACGAAGTGACTTGGGTAGAGACAACATCTAAGTTCGTGCCTAACTATCAAGCCATTGAAGCTGAAATTGAAGCGATCAATGAATCTACTGTAACCGCACAGGTGTCGGGCAAGGTTAAAGCGATTTACGTCGATGTTGACGATCAAGTGTCGGCTGGGCAGTTACTGCTAGAAATTGACGATACGGTTTTAAAAGCCCAGTTGGCTGAAGCTACGGCGGCAAAAAAAGCCGCTGAAGCACAATTTCAAGCGGCAAAAATCGAATTCGAGCGACTTAATAACCTCAGACAACAGAGCTTTGTCTCACAAACTCAACTCACCCAAGCACAAAGTGCGATGGACGTAGCGAAGGCTAATGTTCAAGTCAGTGAAGCTCAGATTCAACGAATTTCTGAATTGATTGGGTTTAGTCGGATAGAAGCGCCATACTCAGGTGTCGTTCTCGCCCGCCATATTGAAGTGGGTGAAACCGCCTTGGTTGGACAGCCTTTGTTGACTGGTTTTGCATTAAATCAAAATCGAATTGTTAGCCATATTCCAAATGGATTAGTACGTCATCTTGAGTTGGCTGAGAGCGCACTGTATTTGCAAGTGGCTGAGCGTTGGTTGCCGATATCTCCGGTTACCTTGTCCCCGAATGCTGATCCTGTGACGCGTACCGTTATGGCCAGGGCGAATATTGACGCCAGCACGATTGCGCAACGCCCGGGAAGTTTTGTTAAAGCTGCGATAAAGACGGGTGATAGAAATGCTCTGGTTGTGCCAAGCTCGGCAGTATTCCGACAAGGGGATCTGACCGCGGTTTATGTCTCGTTTAATCAAGATTATGCGCTGAGACAAGTACGAGTCGGACAAGTCCTTGATGGCGAAATTGAAGTTATCTCCGGACTTAAAGAAGGTGAAAAAGTCGCATTGAATCCCGCACAGTTAGTCTCTGCTAATCGTAAAGGGCAGGAATAATCATGGGTATTTCCGGACGAATTGCGGGGTTAGCGCAAAACAACCCGATTACGCCGATAGTGGCGTTCCTAATTATTTTAATGGGCGCGATTGCGATATTAATCACGCCAAAAGAGGAAGATCCGCAAATTGACGTCACTATGGTCGATGTCTTTGTCAGCGCCCCGGGTTACTCTGTGACTGAAGTCGAGCAACTGGTGGCGACTAAAGCGGAGAACGCCTTGGCTCAAGTGGCTGGCGTTGAACATGTGTATAGTACCTCAATGATGGACCGAGCCATCATCACCATCCAGTTCGAGGTGGGCATAAAACGCCAAGAGGCCTTAGTTAAAGCTTGGAACCAAGTCATGACTGAGTTGCATTGGCCTGCGCAAATGGGTATTCAACAACCCGCAGTGCGTGCTCGAGGTATCAACGATGTGCCCATCTTCACCCTGACGCTTTGGAGTGAGAGGGTTACCGACAGCCAATCGGAGATTGGCCAAGTTGCTGCGTCCGTTGCGCAGGTCCTTCAGCAAGTCAAAGGTACTCGAAACATTGAATTAACCGGATACGCTGAGCAAACATTAATTATCGAGGTCGATCCAGTTAAAGCGGCCGGATACCAACTCGACGTGTTAGCGGTGCAAAGGGCGTTACAGAGTTTTGCTGGCAGCGAACCACAATTGCCCATTCGTAGCGCGCAAACTCAGTTTTCGGTGACGTTGGGTCAACCATTGAGCGGCGTAGAGGACGTTGAGCGATTGGTGTTGAAGGCAGTGGATAATCGAATTGTTTATCTGCGGGATATCGCCTCGGTCAAACTGAGTGCCATGCCAACTAAAAGCTATGTTCAACATGGATTTGGACAAGCATCGGCACAACAAGGAATGTATAGTGCTGTGACCATCAGCGTTGCGAAACAAGAAGGTCAAAATGCAATTGATGTCGCCAACGACCTTATTTCTACTACTGAGTCGCTTGATGGCCGAATCATCCCGGAACACATTCAATACGAAATCTCTAGAAACAGTGGCCTGACCGCGCAAGTGAAGGCTAACACCCTCATTCAGAAACTGTTGTTTGCAACTTTGGCAGTGGTCGTGTTGGTACTGTTTGCCCTTGGTCGAAGAGCCGCCGTAATTGTCGGTATTGCGGTTGGACTTACACTCCTAATCACTTTGTTTTCTTCCTGGGCGTGGGGCTTTACCCTCAATCGAATCTCCTTGTTCGCACTTATCTTCTCAATTGGTATCTTGGTGGACGACGCAATTGTTGTGGTGGAAAATATTCATCGCCGACGACAAATGCATAAAGATGAAAAGCTCAGCGAACTGATCCCAAAAGCAGTAGACGAAGTCGGAACTTCAACCATTCTAGCGACCTTTACGGTCATTGCCGCTTTGGTTCCAATGGCCTTTGTTTCTGGGTTGATGGGGCCATACATGAGCCCAATTCCAGTCAATGCGAGTACCGGAATGTTACTGTCATTGATCATCGCTTTTACAATCACCCCTTGGTTGGCCGTACGATTGTTACAAAACGAAAAAGTACACGGTGAAGAAAAACCCGATTGGATTGGTGAATGGGCAGCTCGGGGTTTAGCCAAGTTTATTACCGTACCAAATGCCATTGCTAATCAGTGGAAATTGTTTATTGCCATTGTATTGGTCATGGTTGCAGTAATGGTGTTACCGGTGTCGAAACTGGTATTGTTAAAAATGTTGCCGTTTGACAATAAGTCCAGCTTCGAAGTGGTTGTTGATATGCCAGAGGGCACCACTGCTGAAACTACGTTGAGCACGTTGCAAGCTTTATCGGAACCGTTGGCAAGTCATGCCATGGTTACGGATTTTCAGTTGTACGCAGGTGTTAACGCCCCCATCGACTTTAACGGATTGGTACGTCAATATTATTTGCGCGCCGCTGCCCATCAAGGTCAGATCAATGTCAATATTGTCGATAACAGTGACCGTGATATTGGCAGCCACCAATTGGCGAAAGACATTCGAGACCTACTGAAACCGATTGCAGATCGGTTTGAGGCAAAGATTAAAATTGTTGAACAACCCTCAGGCCCGCCAACTCTAGCACCTTTGGTTGCTGAAGTTTACGGTCCCGATCAGAGCCAACGGGCTAAAATAGCGCGACAACTCGAACAAGTGTTGAATCAAACCGAAGAGGTTGTTGACGTCGATAGCAGTATCAGCGCACTGCAACCTGGGTGGACCTGGAAAGTTGACCATGTCAGGGCAGCGCAATTAGGGATCACAAAGCAGCAAGTGCAACAGTTATTGGCGATGCTGCTTAATGAGCAACCAAGCGCTTATCTGCAAGAACAAGGACGAATCACGCCGACCCCAATAATCGTTCACGCCAGCGATACTTTTAAAGCCGATCCAAATCAGTGGTTGAATACTAAGGTGGCAAACCGCCAAGGCCAAATGGTGGCGTTATCGGAGTTTTCGGAAATCATTTCGACAGAAGTCTCAGGTCCTATCTTTCATAAAGATATGCGGCCGGTTGACTATGTCTTTGCGGATATGGCGGGACAAACCGACAGCCCACTTTATGCCATGTTCATGGCGCAAAGTGACTATGATAAGCAGTATCCAGGGCAGACTTGGCTATTCACTGCGCCACCTAAATTGCCGATTTCTGAAGCGGTTAAATGGGATGGAGAATGGCAGATCACCTTTGAGACCTTCCGTGATATGGGCATAGCCTATTCGGTTGGACTGCTTTTGATATATCTATTGATTTTGGGACAGTTCAAGAGTTATCGATTGCCGCTCATTATTATGGCGCCAATACCACTGACCGTTATTGGCATTTTGCCGGGACACTTCTTGTTGGACGCTAAGTTTACCGCGCCTTCGATGATAGGCATGATTGCACTCGCTGGAATCATTGTGCGTAACTCGATCTTGCTGGTGGATTTCATCGAACAACAACTTGAAGCGGGCGTTGCATTACAAGTTGCAGTGGTTGAATCTGCAAAGATGCGGGCCCGACCTATTATTCTAACCGCGCTTGCCGCAATGATCGGGGCTATCTTCATCTTGCCAGATCCTATTTTCAAAGGGTTGGCGGTCTCGTTAATTTTCGGAATGGCGGTGTCATCGGCATTAACGCTGTTCGTAATTCCTATCGCCTACTATCGTAGTGCGATAAAACATATGGAAAAATAAATACTTACATGCACAAGGATGTGTGCTTCAATAAAATGCAAAATAATTTAGAACTTTTTCTAAACACGCCTCGACTATTAATAACGAACCAAAAGCGATGGTTTTCATTAATACAATTTTAGATTGAGAGGACATTTTGTCATTGTTTCAACAAACCGATGAGACCTTAATTAAAAAGGCCATCAGCGGTAACCAAAGGGCATGGAATAAACTGGTTGGGCGTTACGAAAACGTTGTGTACCAGTACGCCTTAAGAATGACGAGCAACCCTGCGGATGCGAAGGATTTGATGCAAGAAACCTTTGTGTCAGTCTGTCGCAGTTTGGCGGAGTTTCGAGGCGACAGCGGCTTTAAGACTTGGCTGCTCAAGATCGCTCATTTTCGCTGCATTGAACATTACCGACGCCGGAAGTTTTTTGCAGGTGAAGACGAACTCGCCAATATTGATGCCGAGCCGGAACAGGCGTGTCCTGAGCTGAAGTTGGTCGAAAATCAAAAGATGAACCAAATATTGTCGATTATGGCGACCTTGCCTTTTGAACAAAAGTTAATCGTGGAATTAAAAGTATTCCAGCAACTTACTTTTGAGCAAATTGCTGAGCAGATGGGGATTTCGGGAAATACGGTGAAATCGAGGTTTTACAAATCCCTAGATAAGTTAAAAATTCTTTTGGAGAGCAGTTATGACGCAGCATGAAGATACGCGCCTAGAGCAACTGTTTGAACGTTGGTTGATGGCAGAAACGTTGGATGAATCAGAGCTATTAGAACTTAAAATGCACCCGGTTTGGTCGGAACGCATGTTAGCTCATCAAGCCTTAAGTGAATTGTCCATTGGCGCTGATGAATCGGTGGCTACACCGCAGTGGAATCGCGATGCAGCCTTTGAGCAATATTTGGCGAAGCCCAGTTGGTGGCGACAGCAAGGCATTTCTGCCGCGGCTCTATGTTTTAGTTTGTTTGCCTGCGCAATTATGTTGTTTGACATCAAAGTCATGAATTCCGATCAAGGTGCCCAGTTAACTTGGTCAGCCCAACAGCAGCAACAAATAAATCAACAGTTTGTTGAATTGGCTCGGATAAATAACCAAGCCATCGAAGAAAAATTAACGAGTTTCGAGCAAGAGCAGAAAGAAACGACAGCGGAGTTGGTCAGTTATATTTTGGAAAACAGTCGTGACGAACGCAAAGAGGACATCGCCGATGTCGTGCAAATGTGGCAAAACCAGCGCAATGACGACATGCAGTTCTTGAGACAACAGTTTAATGACATTAATTACAACATACGTTTGGCCAGCCAGCGAAGTAAAGAGGCTTACAGTCGACAGTCTGATGATTCAGACTCGAGCGTCGCGGAAGAGTAGATCGAATTAAGGTTAACCATCGCTTGTACCTTAGTTTTGAAGTTAGGAAATAAAGATGAAAAAAATTAGATCAATTGCACCTTTGTTAGGACTTGTCGTCGCGGGCTCATTGAGCTTCAGTTCAATGGCGGCCGATCTCTCCGATAAAAAGTTAAAATCGGTAAAACGAGACCTTAAAATTATGACTGACATAGTTCGCAGCAGCTTGTCGGAAGGCCAGCGCCGTCGAAGTTCACAGATTCAAGGAACGTATATTGCGAATCAAGGATTCCTGTTCACTGTCAGTAGCGGTCATAGCTTTTCACACTACTTAACGGATCTTGTTGTTCCTGTTGCGCCGGTGGCGCCAGTTGCGCCAGTGGCACCAGTCATTGTCAGAGAAAACGGTTATACCGTTTATAGCGAAGAGAATGTCGAGCTGATTCAGGAGTCAACCATGGCCGCTGTTGAAGCTGCAATGGAAATGGCGGAAGTTCAAATGGACGTCATTTCTGACTTGGATTGGTCGAGTTTTTCTCGCTCCGATCGCAATGAATATAAAGCTCAGCAGAGTCAGCTGAAGAAAGAAAAGCGTGAGTTAGAACAGCATGCTCGTCGCTTGGAACGTGAAGTTAGGGACATTGAGCGCAAAATTCGAGACGCAGAATTTGAACAAGAGTTGTCAGAGAAAGAAAAAGACCAAGACAAGATTTCTGCACTAGAGGCTTCTTTGGATAAACATTCTAAGTCGTTGGCTAAGGTCGCGAAAGAAATCACCAGCAAAGCCGAGAAGCTAAGAGCAAAGGCAGCGGAAGTGAAAGAGAAGCGCGAAAGAGAGTCGAAGGAAAAGTTAGCGAAGTTGGAGATGTCGATATCTCAGGCCGTCTGTGACTTTGGCGGAGGGCTCCGTTCTTTAGGGAAAGATGAACATATTTCGTTTAACCTAACTGGCCGTAGCAATCGAATCTATGTGTTCGAGAAAAAACACATCGATGATTGCGCCGACGGCGATATAGACGCTAAAAAATTACTCTCCCAAGCGATAACCTACAATTTATAATCAAGAGGCGGGATTACCCGCCTTTTTTAGTTTGACCTTGCGCAGCCTGCTAGGAAATTGACTACCTTTATCTATATCATTCTAACCTTAAACTGTGTTTATAATTCAGAAACAACGGGTAACTTTAATCGGCCAATGAGGTCATTTCAGAGCTCAATATCCGCTGTTTAGCCCGCTCCTGTTTGCGTTAAAAAACGAACAAGGTAATGTCGTGAGGACTCCGCTTTGTATTCATGCGCGTTAGAGAGCCAATTAATTTGAATAGCATATTTGTAAATATAGGTAGATACGTACAAACATTGCTCGTTGTGTTTGTCTTCATCATCTGCGGTCATGTTTTTGCAACGACACCTAAGACATTAACTGCTTATTTTGATTCGTATGAAATCAACATCAGTAAGGCGCAAAGGCAAAAGTTACAAGGCCTGCTATCGAATGCTCTGTCTGCTAATGTGGTGTTAAGTCCAGATAATGTGCTGACAGATCACGACATTCGATTGTCACTAGACATGCACGAACAGCCAAGATGGCATCGTGCGTTATACACTTTAGACCACGTACCAGAATTCATCTCAGTTTCGCTTCCAGATGCTGCGCAATCTGGTTTAGTTGGCCAAATGCAAGGTCAATATCAATATCGACAACCAGGTCTGTACCCAGTGGAAAGTGTGAGTAACGCACTGACCATGTTGCGAAATGGCCGCTTAGACTCAGTTATCGACGTCCGCTCCAATGAGTTTTTTATCGAGTAAAATCACAAGAGCTAAACGTCGAATCATTGCGTCAATCCGCCTATTTGTTTGTCGATTTTCGCTCTAAGGCTCTGGCCGACAAGTTCGATGCAACTATTTTTCAGTACTCCAACATCACCGATACTAAGGCTGTCGATCCAAACGAAAGCGAGAGCAACAAACTGACCCTAATTCGAATTGCCAAGGTTTTCGACGCCGAAAAACAGCGCCTAGTGGCTTCGCCGGATGAAGTTGAGGCGAGCGAATGGTTGCGCCAAAAATTGCCAGAATTTGACATCGATTTAGTCGACACAAATTCCGTCGCCACCTTAGATAAGTTGCGACGGGGCGAAAATGTGTGTGCCTTGAACGTCAGAAAGACTGAAGAGCGCAGTGAAGTCGGGATATTTACTCTTCCATCTCGGGTTTTTCTAAGTTTAAAGTTGTTTGTTAACAAAACCCTTCCATCCTTGGACTATCTGCAACAATTACATCAAACTCAAGGCTATATTGACCTTTCGAAAGTTTTGCTCGAGTACCCACAAGGATTGGTCGCTTTGCCAGAAAACTTCAGTCGTTACGATGAGATTGAACCAAATTTGCAGCGCTATTTGCGAGCTAACCCAAACCGCGTAATAACGGTGCGCCGACAAAACAACTTCAAAGGTTATCAATTACTCAAGCAAAATCGAGTGGATTACTTGGTCGAATTTCCGACCACATTAAAAAGCTTTATGACCGAACAAGACGATCACCGAGATTTTGATAGCTTTGATCTCAAATCACCAGGCACCGTAGTAAATACCTATACCATCTGCACAAACAATGCAGTGGGAGAGCGCGCCGCCGCCGCCATCAATCGATTAATATTGGCGGTTGAAAGCCGAAAGAAACTGGTTTCGATTTATACTAAAGGGCTAACATTTAGCGATACTTTGCGATTTAATCGAGCCATTGAGGAAGCTATTGCGGCTTCTGACCTATAATGACCACAGTCGGTGGATGACACATTCAATATTAGGACGTTATGAAAAACTTTAGTCTGTTTCAACCTACAAGGATTCACTTCGGTGAAGGCCAAATCAAACAAATTCGCAAAGAAGTTGCTAGCCACCAAAACGTACTGTTTATTTACGGCGGCGGATCGATAAAGAAAAACACCATTTATGACCAATGCATCGAGGCGTTGGAAGGCAAAACCGTTGTCGAGTATTCAGGTGTATCGCCAAATCCCAAATATGAGCAATTAATGGAAGCTGCGGAAGTTGTGTGCAGCCGAAGTATTGATTTCATCTTAGCGGTAGGTGGCGGTTCTGTTATCGACGGCGCTAAGTTTGTCGCTGCTGCGGCTAAACTTGATGTCGAGCCGTGGGGGCTGTTTACCGGCAAGGCCAAACTTCAAGATGTAGTGCCAATGGGGTGCGTACTGACATTGCCTGCGACGGGTTCTGAGTCCAACGGTGGTACGGTGGTCACTCGGGGCAAAGATAAGATGGCGTTTGTACATGATGCCTTACGCCCCAAGTTTGCGGTGATGGATCCCGCTGCGACTCTGACGTTGCCGACTGAACAAGTCGCTAATGGTGTGGTTGATGCGTTTGTTCATGTTGTTGAGCAATATGTAACACAGACACTTGAGACCAAACACCCGATCGCCAACAAAGTGCAAGACAGGTTCGCAGAAGGCCTTTTGATGACTCTGATTGAAGAAGGTTTGCACGTTAAAAACCATCCCCAAGATATGGCAACGAGGAAGAATATCATGTGGGCCGCAAACCAAGCGCTCAATGGTTTAATTGGTGCAGGCGTGCCGCAAGATTGGGCGACTCACATGATCGGCCATGAATTGACGGCACTGTTCGGCATCGATCATGCCCGCAGTCTCAGCATTATTCTGCCGGCACTTTGGAAAGTGCGCAAACAAGAGAAGTCAGAGAAATTACTGCAGTACGCGGAGCGTGTTTGGGGCGTAGTTGATGGCTCGGTTGATGAACGATTAGATGCCGCAATTCACAAAACCGAAGAGTTTTTTGTCGAAATGGGCGTGCCGATTCGTTTATCAGATGTTGGTTTAGACAGTACAGCGGTAGATGCCGTCATTGAACAGCTAAATCTGCACGGATTGCACGCGATGGGCGAAGACGGTCAAATTACCCTTGATGTCAGTCGCGAAATCTTAAAGCTAGGCTTGGACTGATTTAGCGTGTGTGGTCGCCTGAATATTATCGATGACTATGGTGTTCAGCAGCTGTGTGAACAACTGCGGATCTCTCTGTGGTCTGAGCAAGGCCAACATAAACGTTTTACTCGAGCGACCGATCCCGTTTCTATTGTGCGTCAAGTTGGCGGACAAAGGCAGCTCGATACCGCGACATGGTGGTTGTTATTGGAATCAACGGAGCAAGGCTTTAAACCGTCACGATATACTAGCTTTAACACCCGCTACGATAAGCTTAATGTCCCGCGAAGTGCGGGTTACATACCATTTCGCAGCAGTCGTTGCATTATTCCGGCAAAAGGGTTTGGCGAGTCTGAGTTTGTGAATAAAAAACCGTTGCACTACCATGACTTTACCGCGGCGGACGGTGAAGCGATTGCGTTTGGTGGCTTGTATCGAGAGTGGATTCACAAACAAACCGGCGAAGTGGCGTTGTCGTGTTCAATCATAACCTTGCCACCGCATCCAAAGTTAGCGGCGTATCATTCCAAATCCATGCCGCTGATTTTACCCCATGATTTAGATCTGTTTGATGCTTGGCTCGATCCAAACTTTCAGAACATCGATGCATTTCAATATCTATTGGCTCCGCACTTACCTCAGTCGTTGTGGGTCGAGAAGATAGACAAACCTAGTTTACACAACCCATTAAGCGAGAAATTACTGATTGATTCAGATTGATTGCGCTTGATCAAATCGCAGTAGTAATGCGCCAATTACAATACGCTTTCGGGTAATAAAGTGAGAGTGGGTTATGAGCGAGTTTGATTTTAGTTTGTTGGAAAAGTACAACATTAATGGACCAAGGTATACGTCGTATCCAACGGCGCTGGAGTTTCATTCGGGTTTTGATAACACCATGTTTGAAGCTGCAGTTGCAGAGTCTGATTCCAATACACTGTCCCTTTATATTCATATCCCATTTTGCCACAGCCTTTGTTACTACTGCGGCTGCAATAAGATAGTTACAAGGCATCAACACAAAGCCGATATTTATCTGGACTATTTAGTTAAAGAAATGGCAAATCGAGCGGATTTGTTTAAGCACCACGTGGTTGAGCAAATTCACTTTGGTGGCGGTACCCCAAGCTTTCTCACCGATGCCCAATTCAGCCGCGTGATGGATGCAATAAAACAGCACTTTACTTTAGCGTCGAATGTCGAAATTGCGATTGAAATTGACCCTAGAGAAGTCGAACTGACACTGCTAGATCATCTAAAAAGTTTAGGGTTTAACCGACTCAGTTTTGGATTACAAGATACTAATTTAGATGTTCAACAAGCGATAAATCGAGTACAAAGCACTGAGTTTTTGGCGCAATTGATTCAACGAGCGAAAGCGCTCAATTACGATTCTGTGAACCTGGATGTAATCTATGGCTTACCTCATCAAAACCGAGAAAGCTTTCAAAAAACTCTAGCGGATGTGATTGCACTGGACCCAGATCGCATCTCCCTTTTTAGTTATGCGCATCTCCCCAGTCGATTTTCTGCACAACGCAAAATTCGCGATGAATGGCTACCACAGGGCCCAGACAAGCTGAATTTAATGCTTGATGCCATAAATTATATAACTGATAGAAACTATGTCGCAATTGGAATGGATCACTTTGCCAAACCAAGCGATGAGCTCGCAATTGCCCAAAAACAAGGGACTTTGCACCGAAATTTCCAAGGCTACACGACCAATGGTGACTGCGATCTTCTCGGTCTCGGCGTTTCGTCAATAAGTCGTGTTGGAAAGGCGTTCAGTCAGAATCAAAAACAACTGAGAGAGTACTATAAAAATATAGACGAAAACGGAAATTCTGTCGAAAAAGGAGTGATCACTTGCGAAGAGGATGCAATCCGAGGTTACGTTATCAAAAACCTAATGTGCAATTTTGAGCTCAACATCAATCACGTTAATGAAACCTTCAAAATTGACTTCGCCCATTATTTTGCAGATGAGTTGGCAAGCCTCAGTGACTTCATTCAAGACGGGTTGGTCGAATGCGAGGAGCAGGCCATTCGCGTTTTACCACATGCTCGTTTATTGGTGCGCACCATTGCAATGACATTTGACAGTTATATGAAGCAACAGATTAACAAGCAGCGATATTCACGAGTGATCTAATACTAAATAAATATCCAGTATTGAGTTTTCATTTCTGATTGGTCAGGGCACAATAACCAAAATTTGTTTTAAGAGTGAGTTATTGTGACCGAACAATTTGTCCATTATTTGCCAACAATCATCGCAGTAGTCGTTATTTTGATTTTGGTAGTGCAGCTATTAAAAGCTCGCGAAAGTAACGCTCAGTTAAGAGTGGAGCAGGGCGAAAAAGGTGCCCAATTAAATGCATTGACCCTACAAGTTGAGGAGCTGCAGTCGCAATTGGCGGAAAAAACCGATGCTGTCGTTAACTTTCAAACGCAAGTTCATCTAGCACAGCAACAAGTATCTCAACTTCAAGCAGAAAAACAGGGCACAGAAACTCGACTGGCGGATCGCGATCAAAACATTGCGGAACTAAAAGCGACGAATTCGGAACAAATCGCTCAAATCCAACGAATGCAAGGGATTCAAACAGAGCTGTCCAATGAGTTAACCGAACTCAAAACCACACTGGAAGAAAAACAACAATCTTTTGAGCAACAAAAAGCGGATGTTGAAAAACAAAAACAACAATTGAAAACTGAGTTCGCCAATATTGCCAATCAAATTTTAGAAGAAAAAGGAAAAACCTTTAGCCACTCTAATAAGGTTGAATTGGATGCCATTCTTAAGCCACTGAAGGAACAAGTGGAAGGATTTCAAAAGCGCGTAAATGAAGTTCATTCAGAGTCTGTTAAAGGCAACGCCAGTTTGGCCGCCGAACTGAAAAAAGTGTTAGATGTTGGCGTGCAAATGAGCGATGAAGCAAACAACCTAGCAACGGCCCTTAAGGGTGAAAAGAAAACCGCAGGTAATTGGGGCGAAGTTCAACTTGAGCGCACGTTACAGTTGGCCGGGTTAGTTAAAGGCGATCACTATGAGACACAAGAAAAATTCTTGGACGACGATGGTAACCGTAAGTCACCGGATTTTGTGATCAAGCTACCGGATGACAAACATATTATTGTCGACTCTAAAGTCAGTTTGGTGGCTTACGACAAAGCGATCGCTGCGGAAACTGAGGCGGAAGTCTCATTGGCCCTCGATGAGCACGTAGCGGCTGTGAAAAATCATATCGATGACTTAAACAAAAAAGACTACTCAAACTTGGTTGGGGTTCGAAGCCCGAGTTTTGTATTGATGTTTATGCCAATCGAACCGGCCTATATTGAAGCGTTGAAACACAAAAAGGACCTGTTCACCTACGGTTACGACCGCAACGTCATTTTGGTATCGCATACGACGCTCATGCCAATTCTAAAAACCGTCGCCAACTTGTGGCGAATCGAGCAAGGCAATAGCGAAGCTCGAGAAATAGCGGAAAAAGCGGGCGATATTTATAACCAAGTCTGTACGGTAGCGGAGCGACTGCACAAACTGGGGCGCACGCTAAATACGGTGAGCAATCAGTATAACGACACAGTGAAAGGCTTAGCGGGTAAACAGGGGCTAGCAGGCAAGGTCGATAGATTCGCTCGCTTGTCCAATAAAGTTTCCAAAACCATGCCTCAACTCGAACCGATGCACGCGGATGTTGAGCATGAACGCCTTGAATTGGTTGCAGAACGAGTCAATGATCCCCAAATAAAGGCTGATAGTTAATCAATAACAAGGACGAATTATGCGCCGACCAGTGAAGTTTCGCATCGCATTTTATTTAGTTGCGATTGTTAGTTTTTATTTGGGCAGTCAGTTCCTACCAGAGTCTCTGCCAGATGTTGAGTGGTCACTTTCAGCTATGTGGGCGCAGCCGGACTGGCAAAACACCCTGTTAGTAAGTCTCCTGTTCTTTGTTGTGATTCCCACCTTGCACTATTTTTGGATCATAAAAATCGGTGAACAAGCGCTTTGGAAAATCCTTATAGTGCTGTCGCTGAGCAGCTTAGTTGCTCGTTACAATTACCCCGAGCAACTGGCTCAGTATTTTGAATTTATCAGTTGGTTAAAGTACCCGTTTATTGCCGTCCTTCTTGCGCTCGAATTGTATTTGATGGTCACTATCATCAAAGCGATTTGGGGAGCGCGTAAGCTATCGGGAGACCCGAGACTACACATGATAGATAAGTTCGAAGTCGCGGGCGATGAAAAGAAAGATTCAAAAGAGGCAAAACAATTAGAACTAGCGCTGATGTTTGCCCATGAACCGGCGAGTTGGTATTACGCGATTCCAAGGTTCAGCCGCAAGCACATTCCGGCAATCGCTCATATTCAGCTGTTATCAGCGAACTGGCTCCACTACATTTTGGTGCTAACTGCTCTGGTGGGCGTCACTGCGGGCAGTTATTTGGCCTTGGCAGGGTGGAGTGAAACCGTGGCAATCGTGGTGGCAACGTTAATTTTTTACGGCTTGATCATGTTTGTCGCTAACTTCCGAGTCAGTCGGCATTTCTCTCTTTATCCGTGGCAAGACAAGTTGGTTGTGAATAACTCGTGGTGGGGCGTAAGTCTATTGAATTTGACCGATATTTCCGCGGTTGAAAAAGGCGAGTGGAGCAGTGAAGAGGTGGGCGAAGATTTCCACTTTGGCCGAGGTCACGCCAATATTAAAATTGAATTTGTCGCGCCGCAGCGATATTACTCGGCGATGGCCAGTTTTAAAGAAGACGTCGAAACTCTGTATCTTACTCTAGATGATCCCGACGCATTGATTCAACACATTGGCGAGCACAAACCGCTCGCGCATAACAAACAAAAAGTAGCATAAATGAAAAAGACAATAGTTACCCTGCTGTCGTTCGTTACCTTCCTCGCACATGGGCAAAACCAGATTTCAGCGGCGCCTTTGGTGTCAATCAAAACTCACGACGCGTTTTTTAGTGCGATCAAGCAATATTGCGGCAAGGCATTTGAAGGCCAAATAACAATGAACACCCCGGGCGGCGGTGGATTTGAAGGCAAGCGTTTAGTGATGCATGTGAGAAAATGTACGGACAGAGAATTGCAGGTTCCGTTTCACGTTGGCGATGATGCATCTCGCACATGGATCATCACCAAAACGGGATCTGGCTTGAGTCTCAAACACGACCATCGTCACGCCGATGGCAGTAATGACAAGTCGACAATGTACGGTGGTCACACAATAGATGCCGGTTGGGATCAGGTGCAGTCGTTTCCTGCTGACCAATATTCAAAAGAATTGTTTGTAGAACTCGGAATTCCACAATCGGCGGGCAACACTTGGCAAATGTATATCTATCCAGAAAAGTTTTCTTATCGATTAGTGCGCCAAGGTCGAGAATTTCGAGTAGACTTCGATTTAACTAAGCCTGTCTCGCCGCCAAGTGCGCCTTGGGGTTACCAAGACTAGGTAGAGGCTCTCAACTTACGACCACAATGAGTAACATTTGTGCATACTGAATCATTCAAACAGAAACGAAAGTTCATCGTAAAGATCGGCAAGATGCTGCATAAATACGGTACCCCAGCGTATCGTTTAGAGTCACATCTGATGATGCTAGCCGATTCCTTAGAACTGCGTTCGTCATTTATCGTCTCGCCTACGGCGATGACGTTTGTGCTTTGGACCGAAGGGCATGAAGATGAATACACTCATGCAGCTCGCGTTGAGCCGGGTGATCTCGATATGGGCTCTTTGTCGCGGACGGATGAGGTAGTTGATCAGCTGTTGAAACACGAAATCACGGTTGAAGAGGCCAATGACCGTCTTGATGAAATAGACGAAATGCCAAACCCTTATGGCCGTTTTGCAACCGGCTTGTCGTTTTTTATGGCCAGCTCAGCATTTGCCATGTTGATGGGAACAAGCCTGAACAACGTCATTTATGCGGGCTTGATTGGCCTGATTGTGTATGTGTTTGTGCTGTGGTCGGAACGCTCCAAAGGCATCACTAATATGCTAGAGCCGTTGGTTGCAATGATGGCGGCGCTCACGGCTACGGCCATTGCCAGTTATTACGATCCGGGCATCAATATTCGTCTCGTGGTGTTGTCCTCAATCATTGTATTTATACCGGGTCTGGCCCTAACCATTGGCCTTGCAGAGTTATCGTCCCGGCACTTAGTGTCAGGTACAGCAAAGGTGATGGACGCGTTAATGATGTTATTCAAGCTCTATTTTGGCGCCTTGATTGGCATGGAGATGGGCTTCTGGATGTTTGGTGAAGTCGATTACGTCATGGTCGAACGGTTGCCAAAGTGGACCGCCTGGTTGGCGATCTTGACCTTAAGTTCGTCTCTGATCATTGCATTTAGAACACGAAAGAAACACGTGTTTTGGTCTCTGCTGGTGGGTTTTGTTGCGTACGCGACGTCAATGACAGGCGCGGAATATTTTGACTATGGCATTGGAGCCTTTATCGGTGCCTTTGTGGTTGGTGTTTATGGCAACCTGTTTACCCGGTTCGCGAATGCACCTGCGGTAATTGTCAGTATGCAAGGTCTGATTGTGCTCGTACCCGGAAGTAAGACTTTCATTGGCCTAAATGCTTACATCGCCGGCAGCGGATTTGACTCGGCTGATCAAGCGGTTCAGCAATCTCTGGTTATCTTTATGTCGCTAGTGGCGGGCCTTATTTTTGCAAACTCGGCACTGCCTCCAAAGAAAAGTTTATAGCGTTTACTGAGTAAAAAACCTCCAAAAATAGAGTAAAAAACCAACCGTTCATTAATTGTGCGGTTGGTTTTTTTTTACCCAAAATTCATTTGCACATTGTAAGCAAAGAGTATACGTTAAAAATTGTTGGATAAAAAAACGTCTAAAAAACTACAAAAAACAATCAACAGGGTTCATGGAGTCGTGAACTCAATAAAATAAAAAATATATAAATTAGATACATTTAGGGGAAAGTTGCCTTAGCGTCTTGAAGTGGGTTAGAAGACGTGCGGTGTTGTACTGGGCAGAAAATCGCTTGGGTTCCTCAAATGATCATTTTGACATGGGAGGACACTTAGTGACTGCTAAGCAATCTAGCTGGCTTTTGGCCGCTGCAGTATTTGCTAATAATGCTGTAGCCGAAGAGATGCCGCTGAATCTCACCAAAGGTGTGACTGATATAAGCCATAGCGTATATGACTTACACATGATCATCTTTTACATATGCTGCATTATCGGCGTAATCGTATTCGGGGCCATGTTCTGGTCCATGCTCCATCACAGAAAATCAAAAGGTGTTACACCCGCCAATTTCCATGAAAGTACCAAAGTGGAAATCATTTGGACGGTTATTCCATTTGTGATTCTTATTGGTATGGCCGTTCCTGCGACCAGTACGCTGATGGAGATGGAGGACACGACCGATGCCGATGTCACCATTCAAGTCACAGGCTCACAATGGAAGTGGCACTATAAGTACTTCGATCACGAACTGGAATTCTACAGTCTATTAGCCACGCCGATGGCTGAGATTAACAACGAGCGCGAAAAAACCGAAAACTATTTGTTAGAAGTTGACCGCCCACTCGTTATTCCTGCGGGCAAAAAAGTACGTTTCTTGATTACATCTGATGACGTTATTCACTCTTGGTGGGTTCCGGAATTTGCGGTTAAGAAAGACGCTAACCCTGGTTTCATTAATGAAGCATGGACACGGGTCAACGTCCCTGGGACGTATCGTGGTCAATGTGCGGAACTTTGCGGTAAAGACCACGGCTTTATGCCAGTCGTCGTAATTGTTAAAGAGCAAGCTGAATATGATGCCTGGATCGCAAACGAAGTCGCTTTGCAAAAGCAAGCCAAAGAAGAAGAGCAAAAACTTCTTGCTATGAACATGTCGTATGAAGAACTCATGGAAGTGGGTGAAAAATCATACAACGCAAATTGTGCTGCATGTCACCAAATTAACGGTGAAGGTATTCCGGGCGTGTTCCCGGCACTGAAAGGCAGCGTCATGGCAACTACGGATGTTGCTGCACATATAGATATTGTGGTGAACGGTAAAGCCGGAACTGCAATGCAAGCCTACGGTAAACAACTCGGTTTAAAAGACTTAGCTGCAATTATTACGTACGAGCGAAATGCTTGGGGTAATAACACCGGCGACGCAATTCAAGCGGCGCAAGTTAATGAATTTTTGAACGGGAACTAGGGAGGTGAGCATGAGTTCTGCAGATAAAGTTGTCATCGACAAGTCGCTCGATGACCATCACGACGATCATCATGGTCCCGCCAAAGGGATCATGCGGTGGGTATTAACCACCAACCACAAAGATATCGGCACTATGTACTTGCTGTTTTCACTGTTGATGTTCTTCATCGGCGGTGCAATGGCAATGGTTATTCGCGCCGAACTGTTTCAACCTGGGCTGCAAATAGTCGATCCTGATTTCTTCAACCAGATGACCACGGTCCACGGCTTAATCATGGTGTTCGGTGCGGTTATGCCAGCGTTTGTTGGTTTAGCTAACTGGATGGTGCCAATGATGATTGGGGCGCCAGATATGGCCCTGCCACGGATGAATAACTGGAGCTTCTGGATTCTACCGTTTGCCTTTTTGATTTTGTTAATGTCACTGTTTATGGAAGGTGGCGGTCCGAACTTCGGTTGGACGTTCTACGCGCCGCTCTCTACCACCTACAGTAATGACAGCACAGCATTCTTTGTATTCTCTGTTCATATCATGGGTATCTCATCGATTATGGGTGCAATTAACGTCATTGTGACCATTTTCAACCTGCGTGCCCCAGGCATGACACTGATGAAAATGCCATTGTTCGTTTGGACATGGTTAATCACTGCGTTCCTACTGATTGCGGTAATGCCAGTGTTGGCAGGCGTGGTGACCATGGTGCTCACCAGATCGGAAGAGCGTCGTGTAGGGAAAGAGTGTCTCT
>CAXRBI010000055.1:0-7277 GCA_964229075.1 Alteromonadaceae bacterium
CCACCTGCGCCCACATCGTGGATAAATGCGATTGGGTTGTCATCACCCAACTGCCAACATTTGTCGATCACTTCCTGACAACGGCGCTCCATTTCTGGGTTTTCACGCTGTACCGATGCAAAGTCTAAGTCTTCGTTCGACTGACCTGACGCCATTGAAGAGGCCGCACCGCCACCAAGGCCGATGTTCATTGCAGGGCCGCCTAAGGCAATCAACTTAGCGCCAACAGGGATAGTACCTTTCTGCGTGTGTTCACGACGAATGTTACCTAGACCACCAGCAAGCATGATTGGCTTGTGGTAACCACGAACTTCTTCGCCGTTGAAGCTATTAACTTTATCTTCGTAAGTACGGAAATAACCAAGAATGTTCGGACGACCAAACTCATTGTTAAATGCCGCGCCACCTAATGGGCCTTCAAGCATGATGTCGATTGCGTTAACAATACGAGAAGGTTTGCCGTAATTAATTTCCCAAGGTTGTTCGAAACCAGGGATACGCAAGTTAGATACAGTGAAACCAACAAGACCGGCTTTTGGCTTAGAGCCGCGGCCTGTTGCACCTTCGTCACGAATTTCACCGCCACTGCCGGTTGCCGCACCAGGGAATGGTGAAATTGCCGTTGGGTGGTTGTGGGTTTCAACCTTCATCAAAATATCGATGTTTTCGTGGTGGAACTTGTATTCACCAGTCGTTGGCTCTGGGAAGAAACGGCCAGCTTCACTGCCGTGCATAACCGCAGCGTTGTCTTTGTACGCTGAAGTAACAAATTCACTGTTGTTTTCAAACGTGTTTTTGATCATTTTGAACAACGACTTAGGTTGTTCTTGACCATCGATGGTCCAATCCGCGTTAAATATCTTATGACGACAGTGCTCTGAGTTTGCTTGCGCAAACATATACAATTCGATGTCGTTCGGGTTGCGACCTAAGTTTTTGAAGTTCTCAACTAAGTAGTCGATTTCGTCGTCTGCAAGGGCAAGACCCATCTCAACGTTGGCGGTTGCAAGCGCGTCACGACCACCAGCTAAGATATCAACCGACGTGAACTCTTTTGGTTGTTCGGCAATGAACAACTGAGAAGCTTGCTCAAGCTGGTCAAAAACCACTTCCGTCATACGGTCGTGTAATTCGGCTTTGACCGCGGCTTTGTCTTGTTCAGACAGACTGTCTGCAACCACGTAATACGCCACACCGCGCTCAACTCGTTTAACCTTGTCTAGGCCACAGTTGTTGGCAATGTTAGTCGCTTTTGTCGACCACGGAGAAATTGTACCCGGGCGAGGAGTCACTAGGAACAATTCGCCTTCTGGTTGGTGCTGGGCGATGGATGGACCATATTTCAACAACGCATTTAATTTCTCAAGTTCGTCGTTATTTAGGTCTGCTGTCACATCAGCAAAGTGAGAAAACTCCGCATAAATTTCTTTAACATTTAAGCCTTTAGCTTCAAATGCCGAGAGGAATTTTTGAACACGGAAGTCAGATAGGGCCGGAGCACCACGAAGGATTAACATATGCCAATTACCATTTCTGTTAGTTGGAACCGAATTAAATTCGATTGCTTGCACGGAAAAAATCAGGCGCGCATTATATACGCAAACTGTCCTAGAATATAGATTAGGCTGTCATTTTAGACGAAATAATTCGGTTTAGTTTTTTCAATCGTTCGTTGTTTTTTCAATCAGCAAATTTTCACAAAAGTTTAGCAACATAGAGTTGAAGCATCCGGTAAGTTTGCATTAGATAAATTGACCTAAAGTAGGTCCAGCAACAATGAGTGAAAAGATTTAATAATGACTAACTATTGTGCATTTGTTATAACGTTGCCGATGGAACCGAGAATTAATAAAAAACTTTCAACTATTCAAACTATTACCCGTCTTTTTGTCACATTGCTGTTGGCTTGGGGTTTGACGGCGTGTAAACCTGCGCCGGACCAAGCAAAACTGACGCAAATAAAACAGGACGGCGTACTAAAGGTGGGCATTCTGTTCAACCCCACCAGCTATTATGTTGATCAAGACGGACCAACCGGTTTCGAATACGACTTAATTCGTTCATTCAGCGATTACATGGAAGTCGAGCTAGAACTGATCCCCAGCTACCATGTGGCAGAATTGCTCGATAAATTAGAAGCGGGCCAAGTCGATATGTTGGTTGGCGGTTTAACCGTGACCGAATCTCGCAGCGACAAGTTCCGCTATGCCCCGCCCTATCAATACGTTAGCCAGAAGTTAGTGTATAAACAGGGCAGAGAGCGTCCGACCAATTTCGACCAGGTAGACGCACCAATCACAGTTGCGGCCGCCACCAGCCATCACGAAACCATCGAAAAAATCAAAGCGGATTACCCAGAATTACAGATCATCGTCTCCGACCAAGCGGATCCGAACGAGTTATTGGAATTGTTGATGGAAGGCAGTGTCGATTTCACCATTGCCGACTCGCACAATCTGTCCATCGTCAGACGTTACTATCCAGACATCAGCGTCGCCTTCACCATTGAAGAAAGAGAACCATTGAGTTGGTTGTTGCAAAAAAACAACGACGACTCACTCTATGCCCTGCTTATCGACTTTTTTGGCAACCTGCATTTGAGTGGCGAGCTGACTGCACTTGAAGACCGTTATTTTGGCCACGTCGAAAAATTCAACTACGTTGATACCAGACTGTTTATGAAGGCGGTTGATGAAGTATTGCCGACATACAAAGAGTGGTTTGAGCAATACGCTGGCGATCTGGACTGGCGACTCGTTGCAGCGCAAAGTTATCAAGAATCGCACTGGGACCCTCGAGCAAAATCCCCAACGGGTGTGCGCGGGATCATGATGTTAACTCAGCCAACCGCCAAACAAATGGGCGTTAAGAGCCGACTTGATGCCGAATCAAACATTCGCGGCGGCGCCAAATATTTGCAGCGATTACTGAATCGTATTCCAGCCCGAATCTCAGAGCACGACCGCCCTTGGTTTGCCTTAGCGGCGTATAACCTCGGCTGGGGACACGTGCAAGATGGCCGCAGACTTACTAAGCAAAAAGGTGGCAACCCGGATAAGTGGGTCGATGTGAAAAAGTATTTACCGCTGTTGCGACAAAAGCGCTACTACAAAAACACCCGCTACGGCTTCGCCCGCGGCGATGAAGCGGTAACGTACGTCTCAAACATCCGTCGATACTACGACACCCTGATCTGGATTGATGAAAAATCCGAACAACAACAAAAGCTTGAAGAAAAGAAAGAACAAGTTAACCAAACCGAAGAGCAGCTCGCGCTTTAAATTTTTGTGTTTGTCCCCATATACAGGTCAACGCAATGAATAAGTTGCCGATCCGGCGTTACTCCCTCATATTGTAATAATCGTTACCTAAGTCGAGTTAACGCCACTGTCATGCGCTGACAGTACAATGGTTATAAAAATAAACGGCAAGGACCCTACATGTTAAGACGAAGAAGAAATATAAAACTGAAAAAGCCCAGTCGCTTTATGGACACGACGCGGCGCAGAATCGCACGAAAGATGGGCGCTAAACGTCTGTTATCGAGACGAATAAAACAAACCCCCATGCGCTTAGAGGAAGCTGAAAATAACGAGCCGTCTTAGTCCTTCTCGGCGGCTTGTCGCAACGCCTTTTGCTGTTTCTTTTCAGCGCGGCGTCTTTTGAAAAATGCCGATATTTGGTGGCTGCACTCTGACTCATTAACCCCTGCTAAGTATTCCACCTTATGATTCATGCTGTCGTGCTCCAATATATTCATAACACTACCAACCGCTCCGGTTTTATAGTCTTTTGCACCGTACACCAAACGGCCAATGCGACTGTGTACAATGGCGCCGGCACACATTGGACATGGCTCCAGCGTCACGTACATAGTTGCGTCGATAATTCGATAGTTTTGCTCCGCCTGACCGGCACTACGCAAAGCAACAATTTCCGCGTGTGCGCAAGGATCATGAGTGGTAATTGACTGGTTCCACCCTTCGGCCAGAACCTCGTCGCCTTTTACAATCACAGCGCCAACCGGGATTTCACCAATCGCTTCTGCGCGCTCAGCCAAACTCTGAGCATAGCTCATCCACTTTTGGTCGAGTTGTTCTTGGGTCAGTTCGGTGGATTGGGAATCGGACATATTGAATCAAAAAGTAATATTTTAGCCAATTAGACTAAATATCAGCGTATTTAACAAATTTAAAATTCCTTGAAATAGCTAAACACTTTAAAAACAAGGACTTAACATATGGCATGCATGTTGTTAAATTGTTACTAAACTTTTCTAGTAATAATAATTTAAAGGAACCGTCATGCCAGCTGAAATCTTAATGATCGTAATCGTCTCTGTGGTCGGTGGCTTGTTGTACTCAGCCTATGAAAAATATATGGACTACAAAACCAAACTGCTTAAGTCGAAAAACAACAGCAATGTGAGCCAAGAGCAAATCGATGAATTGCGCGAGCGTGTCGCAGTACTAGAAAAAATCGTCACTGACGAAAAATACAATCTTCGCAGTGAAATCGATGCTTTGGACAAAGTCAGTTAAGCCGAGCTCGAATTAAATAATAGTAACGTACGCTAAGGAAACGCCATGACTGGAGTACATATCGTTGCCATCGTCGCGATCGTATTTGGTACCTTGTATGCCATTTTTGACAAGATCTACAAACACGGCAGCAATAAGAAAGATGACCAAGAACTAGACCAACTCAGAGCCGAACTGGGCGATCTAAAAGAACGTTTTGCGGTACTGGAAAAAATCGTCACCGACGAAAAGTACGACCTGAAGAAAGAGTTCGACAAACTCTAATTTGGCCAGATAGAAAGTGAGTGAATCCGCGGATGCAGACTTTTGTTAGGATAAGCCAAGGCCAGCTCAGTAGATAATAGAAACAAAAAAGGTGCAGATAAACTGCACCTTTTTTTATTGCGTATCAGCAATTATTCCCACTCAATGGTTGCCGGTGGCTTACCACTGATGTCGTATACAACGCGAGAAATACCATCAATTTCATTGATGATTCGGTTCGAAACACGACCTAGGAAATCGTAAGGTAAGTGTGCCCAATGCGCCGTCATGAAGTCGATAGTCTCAACTGCACGTAAGCTGACAACCCAGTCGTATTTACGACCGTCGCCCATAACACCGACACTGCGAACTGGAAGGAACACAGTGAAAGCTTGACTCACTTTGTCATAAAGCTCTGCCGCACGAAGTTCTTCAATGAAGATATGATCAGCACGACGCAACAAATCCGCGTACTCTTTCTTAACTTCACCTAAGATACGAACACCTAAACCAGGCCCCGGGAATGGGTGACGGTATAACATGTCGTATGGCAAACCTAACTCTAAACCAATCTTACGCACTTCGTCTTTAAACAACTCGCGCAGTGGCTCAACTAGGCCCAATTCCATATCTTCTGGCAAGCCGCCAACATTGTGGTGTGACTTAATCACGTGTGCTTTGCCAGTTTTTGACGCTGCCGACTCGATAACGTCTGGATAGATAGTGCCTTGTGCTAACCACTTGGCATTTTCTAATTTACCCGCTTCTTCATCGAATACTTCAACAAACACGTTACCGATGATCTTACGTTTCTTCTCTGGGTCGTTTTCGCCACCAAGACGATCTAAGAATCGTTGCTCGGCATTGACGTGAACAATATTGAGACCAAAGTGATCGCCAAACATGTCCATAACCTGTTGGCCTTCGTTCAAACGAAGTAAGCCGTTATCAACAAATACACAAGTCAAACGGTCGCCAATCGCACGGTGAATCAACATCGCAACGACCGATGAATCAACGCCACCTGAAAGACCAAGCACCACTTCATCGTCGCCCACTTGCTCTTTAATTTTTGCAATCGCATCTTCAATGATAGAAGCCGACGTCCATAATTTTTCACACTCACAGATAGTGCAAACAAAGTTTTCAAGTAGACGTAAACCTTGTTTTGTATGTGTCACTTCTGGGTGGAACTGAACGCCGTAGAAACGTTTTTCTTCATTCGACATAATAGCGAATGGGCAAGATTCGGTTTTTGCTACCGTTTTAAAGTCCGCTGGAATGGCATTAACTTTGTCGCCGTGGCTCATCCAAACGTCTAATAAAGCGTTGCCATCAGCTGCGACTGAATCTTCAATGTTCTTGATCAGCGCCGACTCAGAAATCACTTCAACCTGGGCATAACCAAATTCACGTTCGTCAGAGACTTCTACGCTACCGCCTAATTGCTCAGACATGGTTTGCATGCCGTAACAAATACCTAGTACTGGCACGCCTGCATTGAACACGTACTCTGGTGCACGTGGTGAGTTATCTGCGGTGACTGACTCTGGACCACCCGCTAGGATGATGCCGTTCGGGTTGAACTCTTTAATTTGCTCTTCAGTAACGTCCCACGCCCAAAGCTCACAGTAAACGCCGATTTCACGAACGCGGCGAGCGATAAGTTGAGTGTATTGTGAACCGAAGTCCAAGATTAAGATTTTATGCTGATGAATGTCTTGGGACATGTTTTAGCCTTCTATTGATGTGGGTTAGACAAATGTAGTCCAACACTTTTCAAAGTAAAAAGCCGGGAAAACCCCGACTTAGATAAATCGAATTTGACTGGGTTTTAACTCATGTTAAAACCCCAATTCAAATTTAGCCCAAACGGTAGTTTGGCGCTTCTTTGGTGATTTGTACGTCGTGGACGTGAGACTCACCCATACCCGCCGCGGTTACTCGAACAAACTGTGGCTTAGTGTTAAGCTCTTTGATTGTCGCTGAGCCTGTAAGACCCATTGCGCTGCGGATACCACCCAATTGTTGGTGGATGATGTTTTCAATTGGACCTTTATAGGCAACACGACCTTCGATGCCTTCTGGAACCAATTTTTCTTTGTTATCTGACTTTTGGAAGTAACGGTCAGATGAACCGTCTTTCTGGTTCATCGCACCTAAGCTACCCATGCCGCGGTAAGACTTGTAGTAACGACCTTGATAAAGTTCAACTTCACCTGGCGCTTCTTCGGTACCCGCTAACATTGAACCAACCATGACACAACTTGCACCAGCCACTAACGCTTTAGCGATGTCACCAGAGAAGCGAATGCCACCGTCGGCAATCACTGGTACGTCTTTGCCTGCAACCGCTTCAACCGCATCTGCAATCGCCGTGATTTGTGGAACACCACAACCGGTAACGATACGAGTTGTACAAATTGAGCCTGGGCCAATACCCACTTTAACAGCGTCAACACCTGCTTCAACCAACGCTAATGCGCCTTCCGC